>JAZRXG010000051.1:0-8623 GCA_045600105.1 Eubacteriales bacterium | reverse complement strand
AAAGTGATGTGATGTGTTCCACTCACGCGCCGTCGAGGCGCACATCACTCGCCGCAGGCGAACATCACGCCGTAAGGTACATCACGTTCCACGCAGTGGAACACATCGTTCGCCGAGTGTCCTTAAGAGCACTCGGCGTTGCGGGTGCTTTTTTCGGTCTGCCGTTATTTCTTTCTGATAAAGCGGACAAGCCAGATGATGAGGCAGGCGCCTACGACGGAAAGGATCAGACCGGTGACCCAACCGCCGCCGATGCCGATAAGGGAACCGAGCCAGCCGCCGAGCGCGCCGCCCAGGATACCGAGAATAATGTTCATGAGCAAGCCGTTTTTGCTTTTCATGATCTCTCCGGCAATGAAACCGGCAAGAGCGCCGAGAAGAATTTCAACGATAAGTTGAACGAGCATAATACGTATCCTCCAATCATTAGATCCGAGCGCTTTGCGCTCTGTTTTTTATTATAGCATTTTCTCTGCGGAAACGCAACAGCTTTTTGAAAGCAATTCAAAAAAATCAAAGTCTCTCCGTGCACCGCCGCCCGTCAGAGCGCCGAGAAGCAGCAGATGCGCCGTATAAAGCGCGTACGACACGAGCCGAACGCGGAACAGATCCTTATTCCCGCGGCATTGGAACGACGCGAAGTACGTCAAGGTACCCGCAAAGCCTATCGCCTGTATCAGAATGTCTTTCATCAAAAGCTATTCACCGATATATTCGAACCGTCTGAAAGTTTTCCCGTCGCGTTCAACGGTCTCGTTCCACATAGACACGGGACGCACCCAGACTGTGCCCTCACCGTACAAAGCGCGGTAGACGACCATCAGCTCCTTGGTTTCGGAATGGAGCGCGACGCAGATGACTTCGTATTCGTTTCCCTTGAAATGGCGGTACACGCCTTTTTTTATTTCGTCCATTATTTTTCTTCCCCGCTTTGCGTTTTTTCGGGTATATGACCGTAATGTATCACCTCGGCGCCGCAGCCGAGCACCCTCTTCCAGTCCTCAGCGAGCGCCTCGTTATCGTCGTAGCCGTCGATATACTCACGCGGCTCAAGGTCGCCGACGAACGCGTTCCCGTCGTCGAGTATGAGGGCGGCTCCGTCAGGGCTGTGGCTCGACGTTGGCACTATCTGCCCCATGATGCCGATCGACGCGAGAAGCTCGCGGCTTTCCTCAGCCGTGACGACGATGGCGGCGTCCTCGTCGACAGGAGCGAACTGCGTTTTCGGGCTGCGTGCAAAAATGCCGTCCGACGAATGAACGTATCCTTTCTGATTCTCAAGCAGTATCAGTTTTACGCCTGCCTGCATCAGCTTGCCTATGTTCCCCATGTGGTCGGGGTGATAGTGCGTCGCGAAAACGTACTTCACGTTCAGCATATTCATATCATTGTTTTTCAGTTCGCGTCTGAAATCCTTCATCGTCCCCGCCATATCGGTGTCGACGAGCAGGTCCCCGACGAGGAACGTGTTGGTGCTGCCGTATCTGAGGCAGACGGTCTTTACCGCTTTTTTCACGTGCTTTGCGGCGGAAGGCGTTCTTTTGCGCCGGCTTATCGAAGTTATCACGAAATCCTCGGTGCGGTCGCTGAAATCGGGAAAGGAACAAATCAGCCTTTCGAGGCTCATGCCGCACGACGCGAGCATCCCCTTGGCGGCGAGCATCGTGTTGTACGCGTCGATACCGGCGTCGTGTTCGCCGTCGGCACGGGGGACGTTCAGCTCGTCGAGCATTTTCGCGAGTCCCGTGTCGTTTTCGCCGTTCGTCAGTTTTTTGTAATAACGCTTGATATCGTAAAAATCAAAATCGATCGCGGGGAGGGAAAAACGTTTGCATTCGTCGTTGACCGCTCTGACGTCGGCGTCGACCGAATGACCGAGCACGAGATCGGCGGAATCGAAAAGGCGCTTTATTTCGCCGTAATACGACGGAAAATCGGGATGCGTCAGGTATTCGTCAACGGGACGCGTGAGTATCTTTTTTATGACGTAGCGGTCCCATTCGGATCTTTTTATGCACGGGTCGATTATCATGTTGCCGCTTTCGGTCACGGCAAAGTCTTCATCCGTCACAACGTAGCCGAACTCGCATATTTTCTTGACGTTGCCCCTTGTCGACGCGTATTCAAGATCGAAAAACAGATACTTCACGTCCTCACTCCTTCCCGAAACCGGATCTTCTCTTTTATACTATACCATCTGCCGCGGAAAGTGTCAACACATTGTTGCTTGACTCTTGACTTTGGCGGCGCGATTTGCTAACATATACGTATAAAATCAAGGAAGTGACAGCATCATGACAGATAAAAGATTCGCCGCTATCGCAAAAGCCGAAGCTTCTTCGGCGGAAAGCGTAATCGGAAAGGGCAGACCCGTATGGAACGACTATGCGATACAGTTCATGTATCCTCCCGTCTTCCGTTTTCCGCACATACCGTGCTACAACAGATACAGATACACCGCCGTCGACGAAAACGGAAAAGCGCACGTCTTTGAAGCGGCTTCGTCCGCCTCGGACCTTTCGCCCATCTGGGCGGACGTGCCCGAAGGAGTCGTGAGGCTCACCGTAAACGGCGTGGATGACGGCGGAAAGGTCGGTGAAACGGTCGGCGTCAGAACGTTTTTCCGTTTGTCTCCGTTCACGTCCGACCTTGCGCCCGCAAAGCGTTCCTACACCGACGCGGCAAAGGCGGCGTTCCGCCACGTGCTGAGTCAGCCTTACATCCGCCATTGGCTGACCGACGGAACACCCGACCCCGATTACGATCTGTACGTTTATCCGTCGAAAATGATATCGTCCATAATCGAAGCCATGCTATTCTGCGCGCGCACGAGCCCTGCCGACGCGGACGACGCCATGAAGATCGCGAAGAACGCCGCGGATTATCTCATATCCGTCACGCCGAAAAGCGGCGTCATGAAGGACGTGCCGCCCACGTTCAAGACGGATTTCCGCCCCGACGACGAAAAAAACTGCAACTACACCGCCGACGACCGCATAAACTGGGTCATGATGCTCTACCCCGCTCACGTCGGGCACGCGTACGCCGGGCTTTACAAAGCGACGGGGGATGACAAATACCTTGCCGAAGCCGAAAAGATAGGCAGGCACTACGAAGAAAACGTGCTTCCCAACGGCTCGTGGCATCTCATAAAAGACATACGGACGGGAGAGGTCCTTTCCGACGCCTGCTGCTCGCCGCTCGAGCGCATCGTGCCGTTCCTGATGTCGCTCTTTGAAATAACGGGGGACGAAAAATGGAAATCTCTCGCCGACGGCGGGATCGCTTTCGTTGAGAAAAACGAGCTTGCCACCTACGAATGGGGCGGTCAGTTCGAAGACAGCGTCTGCTCCGAGAACTATTCCAACCTTTCGCACTACGGTCCGTCCTCGCTCATACGCCACTACGCGAAATACCATCCCGACGACGCCGGAAAGATGGCGGTCGCCGAAGACCTCGCGCGGTTCGTCGAGGATCAGTTCGTCGTCTGGCACCGTCCCGCTCCGTGGAACAAGGATTCGTCGGACACTTCCGCGTTCCATACGCCCTGCGGGCTCGAGCAGTATAACTGGTACGTTCCCATAGACGCGAGCACCGCCGGTATCGCGCTGACGTTTTTTGCGATGTACAAGGCGGGCCGCGGAGAAATATATCTTGAAAAAGCAAAGGCTCTCGCCGATTCGATAACGAACGCTCAGCGTGACGACGGTCTTATCCCTACGCACTGGATGACGCGTGAAATGACCGACCTTCCGTTCTGGATAAACTGTATGCTCGAAAGCGCCGCCTGCCTCGCGTTCCTCGGAGAGGCTCTGAAAGACTGATGGTGAAAATAATGGATTTTTTTGAAAAATACGTATCGAACTGCACCGCGGGAACGGGAAATCAAAGCTTCTTCGTCACCGAGGGACGCGATAAAACGTACACCGCGAGAGCGTTCTTCAAGCCGACGGTCACGGGAAAGCACGAATATTCGTTTCTGTTTTCCAACGTGATCGACAGCACCTATTCCGACGGAAGCCACAGCAGATGCGGAAAGATACCCGACGAATGGCATATAGACTCGGCGCGGGTCTGCGTCTGCGATCCTTTCGACGCCGACGGCTTTTTGACGCTCACCTTCGGCGGAAAAACGGAAAAAACGGTCTTGCCGGGGGAATTTTTCCACACCGACGGAGCCGTGCTTTCCCCTCGCGTCGGGCAGTATATCTGCGTTGAGCTTTCGTTTTGCGGAAACGAGATACCCTTCCACCCCGAAGCTCTCGTTCCCGTGTTCGTGAAAAACGGGAACGTGTTTGAAGAAAGCAAAAACATGCCTCTCCCCGCGATGATAGGCTGTGACCTTGACGTCAGAAAAAGGATCGCGTTCTGGGGCGACTCGATAACCCAGGGGATCGGAACGGTCCCCGATTCGTACACCCATTACGCGTCTGTCGTTTCAAAGCTCCTCGGTGACGGATACGCGTATTGGGACATCGGCATCGGCTTCGGACGCGCGTCGGACGCGGCGGCGGACGGTTCGTGGGCGTTCAAGGCAAAGCAGAACGACATCGTCACGGTCTGCTTCGGTGTCAACGACATTTTCAAGACCGGTTCTTCGCCGAAATACGAGATCGAAAAAGCCGTAAGGCTCTTAAAAGAAAGCGGTTCAAAGGTCATCGTTCAGACCGTTCCGCCGTTCGACTACGACGAATACCACAAAAAGATATGGGAAGAAACGAACGACTACATAAAGAACGTGATTTCCCGCGTTTCCGACGGCTTCCTCGACGTCACGGAGTTCCTTTCCGAAAGTGATCGTCACAAAGAAAAGGCGCGTTTCGGCGGTCATCCCAACGCCGAAGGCAACGCGATTTGGGGAGAAAGGCTCGCGGAAGTCATCAAGAGCGTCATCTGACACAAAAAAGTGATATGATCCGAAAAAAACGCGATAACACGTAATATTTCGCGCCTTTCGGACGTATTGCGTATGAAAGACAAAATAAACGGAGGAAAATGCCATGCCGGATCTCGGTAAAATGAAAGACAAGCTGCAAAATCAAGGGAAGACCCTGGGGTTCGCGATCCCTTCGGAAGACGGTTTCGGAGAATTCTGTATAAATTACAAGCGTCACGCCGATCCGACGGTATCTTACAACCGCCTGCGCGAAGAGTATTACACTACCCTTTTCCCGGATTTTCAGAATTTCTACGCCGAATGGAAGAAGAACGCGGCTGAAGAGCTCAAGCTCTGCGACGGCAGCACCGACACCCGCCTGCTCGGCGGAAACGGCACGGTCATCTCAAAAGCGTACTCCGTTTTCATCCACGAAAAGATATACGAAGAGGAAGACGACCTCTCTCCCTCGAAGATAAGCAAAGCCGAAAAAAGCGTCGTATCAGAGATCACGAAGAGCCTCGACCCAAGTGCGGTCGTAACTGATAAAAACAGAAAAAGTCGTGAAGAGCTCACCAAAAAAGCGCAGCAGGCGATAATCGAAGCAAGTTTCGGTCTGCACGGGATATATTCGGACGAAAAAGACTATTCGCCCTTGAACAAAGCCTTCAATACCGGCGACAAATTCACTCCGCGCCAGTTCGACGCGCTTTACAACTATTTTTCCGCCGACGGAACGTTCGGGAACAAAAATCTCAGGACTCTGGCGGACGACATCGGCTCCGACGACAGGGAAAAATCGGAAAATGCGAAAAAAGAGTTTTTCGAAGGCTTCAAAAAAGCGCTCAAACGCTCGACCTCGGACGACGTGCTGAGGAAATACTCCGACGATATCTCCGACGAGGATATAGTCAAAAACTGGAGCGAATTTTCGAAAGGAGCCGCTCTCCGCGAAGAGCACAAAAAGATACTCGACGGGTTCAGAGACCAGTTCATCGAATTCGATCTGAAAAACAAGATACGCGAAACGTACAAGGATGATCTGGACACCGTACTCAGGGACAGGCTCGGCAGAAAAGAGCAGAACGTTGACCTTGAAAGCCTGACGACGAACGACCTGAAGGACGCGTTCGAGGATGAATTCGATTCCGTAAACGCCGAATACGATAATTACTACGTCAGATATCAGGAAATAAACGCCAAAATAGGACAGCTTGCTTACCGCATGGATTTCATTTCAAGCCCGTATTATTCTCTGGTAAATCCCGAGCTCATCGACAACGTATCGCGCACCGATCTGTCACGCGGCTCCGAAATTGCACTTGATAACGGATATACGGAATTCGGATTGTACCTGAACCGCATGAACGTCGCCACGCACAGCAAGCTCAACAGACTGCAGTTCGACGCTGCCACTGCCCTCGGCATGACCCCGAATTACGGCGAAGGTCTCAGATTCACCGATAACAACGGCAACGAACTGACCGACATCGACCTTCTTGACGTACCGTCGAAGCCCGGTACGACGTTTTCGGTCACGAAAACGAACGACCCTTACAGCGAAAAGAAGATCTGCGTCGTGGATCCGAACGGCAGAATGCTCGTCGATCCGTCGGAAGCGGTTCTCGACAGTTATCCCAAGCCCAAACGTCCCGGACTTTGGACGCGGATAATGAACGTCTTCAAAACGCAGGAAGAATGCGTCAGATATGACTCCGCCATCGAAAAATACAACAGCTTCAGAAGCAGCTGCGAAGACGCAAAAAAAGCCATCACCGATGCGGCGGCATACAGCCGGCGGAAAATCGAAGACGCGCACAACGACCACGTAAAACAGTATTCCGAGGAACTGAAAAAGGTGTGCGGCAGGGTCCCGATCAGCGCCGAAAAGAAAAATCTCGCTTTTGCGAAGCTTCTGATATCGAGCGAAAACAGACCCGCTCTCAACGCCGATCCTCCTTCCGTCAAAACGTCGGAAGAGATAGAAGCCCAGGCTCTTAAACGCGTCAAAGACCCGAAATTCGTTTACGCGGTCGAAAAAATGACGTCTTCGGAAGACGGAGAAACGCTCATGAGCGGCGACCCCGAAAAGATCAACGGACTTCTTGCGGGAAAAGACAGCGTTTATCAGAGCTGCGTTAAGGAATACAGAGTTCAGAACGCGCAGCCTGCCGCCAATGTCAACGCTCCCGGACAGGAAGGTCTCGTCAAAGGAGAAGCGCGAAACGACCTTCAGAAAAACGAGTCCGAAGCATCTTTCGGCAGAAACGGATTCTGATTATTTCAACCGAATACACAAAAGCGCGCTTCCGTCAGCGGAAGTGCGCTTTTTATTCGCAAACATTTTTCCCTTTTCAGCCAAAACGTACCGAAAACGGGACGCGGAACGTGGTACATTGGGTACGAAGGGAGGGAAAAGCATGGATTCCAAAAGTATTCTGAGAGAGATGGACAGATACCGCGACGAAATGAAGCGGAACGAAAATCAGATCGCGTCTGAGGAAAAGAACGCCGCGTCTTTCGAAAAGCAGGCGCAGAATTACGAGAGGATGGCAGCAGATCAAAGGCGTATGGCAGAGCCGCACAAACGCAGGGCAGCTGATTACAGACGCAAAAACGACGACATACGCCGCACTCTCGACAGACTCGAACGCGACTATCGCCGCGCGCTCGACAGCGAAAGCCGCAAATAGTTTTTATTCCGCCGTCCCGAACCTTTCGTTGCGGGATCAGACCGAAAACAAACTCGTTTCTTACGCAATTGAAATGCAGCAAAAGAGTAAAAGTGTACTTTTATCCGAGTGGATGAGAGTACACTTTTATAATAGGAATACTTGATTTTATCGGAAATTTCAATAGCTTCGACGAAAAATCCGACCGCCGCAGTAAGCTGCGGTGACGCTCGTCTTTCGCCGAAATCAACTTCGTTTGTCTCAGTCTGCAATCCGAAGGCTCATCCGAGCCTTTTTTGTTTTTCATTTCGTTTCGGGCGTTTCGTTTTTCTTTCCGCGGACGTTTCCGCAGCGCTCGTAATTCGAAACCATTTCGGTGTATTTTTCTTTCCAATACACGCTTTCGCTTTCGTTGTTCTTTACCGCGATCACTTTTTCGGTGTCTTCGTCGTTGAAAAAGCCGCACACCTCACATTCCTCGTACGTCGCCTCTTCCGAAAACAGCGTTTTGCCGCATATCGGGCACTCGATCGGTCCGAGCCCGTATTCCGCCATCATACCGATAAGCCCGCCGTTCACGTATTCTTCTTTGCTTTTTAATTCATCCTTGTTTACAATCATTGTATCAGCACTCCTTTCTCTTATTTGACTTTACCCGTCTTTTTGTAATTGTCAAGCATCTCCGCGAACGCTTCGTCCCATCCGTTCCCGACTTTTTCGCCTTTTTTGACCGCGAGATAATACTCTGCGTTTTCGTTGTTGTACCATCCGCAAACATCGCACGACTCATACGATGCGGGTTCATTGAACAACATCTTCCCACATATCGGACATTCGATCAATTCCAATTTATACGGCGAATCGTCTTCAAGCAGAAATCCGTTGACGTATTCGCTTTTGTCCTTAAGTTTATCCTTATTCATTATCATCGTCATCACGTATAATGTAGTTATCCACTTTCAATCAAAGTGTGATGACTACATTTTTCCTTTCTAAAGTTTCTTCTCTTTTTGTTTCTTTTTCTGCTTCTTTTCAAAGAAGAGAAAAAGAAAGAAGCAGGATTATATTAACAGGA
>JAZRXG010000050.1:0-27760 GCA_045600105.1 Eubacteriales bacterium | reverse complement strand
TTCGTTGCCTTCGAGGTTACCGCCGAAAATGAAGACTTCTTTGCCGAGAGCAAGGTTGACTTTGCCGGTGTCTTCGGATGCGGGTCTTACAACGCCCCAGTTGATTTCTTCGTTATCAAGAGATACGTTGTTGAGGGATTCGATCTGTTCGCTGTTGAGATCGAGGCCGGCAGCAAAGCTGACGTTCCAGATCATTTCTTTGTTTTCGGAAATGTTGATGGTGCCGATGGAAACGGTGCCGGTAGCGGACCAGCAGCCTACGCCTACGGTCGCATAAGAGAATCCGTCGGGGCAGGAGAATTCATAGTCCATATTAGCCCATTTGCCCTGTTCAACGCCTTCGGTGGTTTCTTTTGCCCAGTCGTTGAAAGAAAGGAGATTGCCTGCTTCGTCATAGAAATAGATGTTGACGTAAGCAAGACCGCCGTCGACTACGACGTTTTCGAACATGATGTCTGCGAAAATTCTGTAGACACCGCCAGCGCCTTTGAGATCATCAGCGGTAACTTTGAAGTTGATGACGGTGCAGTTGTTGGGATCTTCGGTCTTGACCCAAAGATAAGTGCTGGGAGCTTCGGTCTCCTGGATTTCTGCCGACGCGGTGAAGCAGCAGGCAGCAACGAGAAGGACCGCAACTACGAGAGAAAGAAGTTTTTTCATTGTGTTTCCTCCATATTTTTTTGATGCTTATACATCTTAATTAAAGATATCACAGATTCGTGCAATTGTCAATATTTCTTTTGAAATTTATTAACACTTTTCGATGATTTTCACAACAAAAAGCAAAGGATGCGCGGACGCACCCTTTGCTTGCGGTAATAAACTTAATTATTTGTTCTTAACAACAACCACGCCTGCGAGAGCGATAACGGAAACGACTGCGAGAGCGATCATGCCTGCGTCACCGGTCTTGGGAGTAGGAGCGGGTTTGGAGGGTTCTTCGGAAGGCTCGGCAGAGGGCTCTTCGGAGGGTTCTGCGGAGGGTTCTTCGGAAGGTTCTTCCGAGGGTTCTTCGGGCTGTTCGCTTTCATAGAAGCTGAAAGCCTCAGCGCTTTCCCAACCGCTGTAGGGTTTGAGGAAGCTGCCGCTGTAAAGAGCGTTGTTGGAAAGCTCGCCGGGTTTGTTGGAAATGGTGAAGATGGCTTCGAGGTCTTCGTTGATATCGCAGTTGGGGATATCTTCGAATACGAGTTTGACGTAGAGTCCGTCAAGAGCGGTGGGAACGATGGTTTCCACGGTGTAGGGCTTAGCGTCGTCGTAGCCGTATTTTGCGGCTGCGGTGTTGGCATCGGCAGTTTCGTTTACCATGAAGCGGTTTACGATGCCGTTCGGGGTGTAAGCAACGTCGATGAAGGAGTTATAGGTGAGCTGTTCGGTGCCTGCTTCGTTCTTTGCGGTGTGGAACCATACGCGTACGTTGGTGCCGTTGCCGTTGCCGAAGGATTCAGCGGTGCCGGAAAGATCGCCTTCAAATACGAATTCAATTACGTATTTGCCGTCTTCGATGCCTGCATTGTAATAATATTTGCCTACGGGATCGCCGTCATTCTGCCAGGCGCCGACGTTTTCGCCGTCAACGCAGGTCCAGCCGGTGGTGTCAACGTCGATGGTGACGAGGACTTCGGGTTCACCATAAGTGAAGCCGGCGTTGGAAAGAGCGGTGGGGTTGCTGATGTCGGCAGCTTCGTCGATATCAACGTTGTAAAGGATGACTTCGTTGCCTACTTCGGGGAGGAAGGCAGCGTAGCCGGCATTGGTGCCGTGAACGAGAAGGAGATAAGAATTTGCGGGAACGAGGATGTCGGATTTTACTCCGTCGGGTCTGCCGAGAGGCTCGTGCATGGTCCAGGTGACCAGCATGCTTTCGGCGTCAACGATAGCTACCGCGAAGTAGTTGAGGTCTTTGCCGGTGAGTTCTTCGATAGTCGTCTCATCAGCGGTATAAAGAACTTCTGCAAGATCGTTTGCGTACTGGAAGCCTGCGTAGTCAAGTACGAAAGCACCTTCGGGAAGTTCATCGTCAGCCGTTGCGACGAAGCAGCAGGAGGCGACGAGAACAAGGGAAAGAATGAGTGCGAAAAGTTTTTTCATTGTTCTGTTTTCCTTTCATTTTATTGTTGCAATAATATGCGTATATAAAATATACCACTTCCGAAACGGTTTGTCAATGCTTTTTCAAAAAGACGTAAACATAAAAATAAAGAGTGCGCGAACGCACTCTTTATCATAGCCTATTCAGCTTTGCTTATTTGGATTTCTTAACGATAACCGCACCTGCAAGAGCGATCACGGAAACAACCGCGAGAGCGATCATGCCGTTGTCGCCGGTCTTGGGAGTAGGAGCGGGTTTGGAAGGTTCTTCGGAAGGTTCTGCAGAGGGTTCTTCAGAAGGCTCTTCGGAAGGTTCTTCGGAAGGATCGTCGGGATATACGGGGTCGTCAATGATGCCGGCGCCGATAACTTCGATTTCGTTGCAGAAGAGCCAAGTGCCTTCATAGTAGAATTCTACTTTGACGAACTGGCCGGAAGCAGCCTCGAGGTTGAGTTCAGCCCAGTAAATGTCGCCCGGTTCGCCAAGGGTAAGGTTGCCGAGTTCTTCCCAGTTTTCACCGTCAGCGGAAGAGTAAGCAACGATAGCGGTCGGGGTAGCAATGCCGGAAGAGCCGGCGCCGTCCCACATGTGAGCGCGGACTGCGACGAATTCTTGAGATTTGCCGAAGTCATAAATAACGGTACCGCGGTTGAGAGCAGCGCCTTCATAGTCAACGCCGGTTTCAACGTTCTGGTTCTTGTTGAAGCCGTACCAGTTGTCGTTGTAAGCCTGCTGGCCGAAAGCAACGCCGTCATTGAGGGAAGCGGTATAAGCGCCGCCGCCGATGGGAGCGTCGATTTCAGCACCGATAGCGATGTTGCCGTTGTCTTCAACTTCAGGACGAACTACGCCCCAGGAAATGCCTTCGTCATCAGCGGTGATGCCGTATTTGCTGTCGATATCAGCATCTTCGTCGATGTCGAGACCCGCAGCGAAGCCTTTAGACCAGATAACTTCGAGGTCTTTGTTGAGCTGGAGGTCCTGGAGGTTAACTTTACCGGTAGCCTGATAGAAGCCTACGCCGAAGGTAACTTTGCCGATTTCGGAAGCATCGAGATGCTTGCCGGCGAAATCGCCGTAAGAGCCGTCGCAGGGGTTGAATTCATAAGTGATGTCCTGCCAAGCGCCGTCAACGACAGCTTCATCCATAGCGGAAGCGAAATCGCTGTAAGCAACGAGATTGCCGTTTACGTCGTAGATGTAGCAGTTTACATAGGCAACGGTGCCTTCGCAGCCTTCGAATTTAACGGAAGCTTTGATTTTGTAAACAGCGTCGGTGAGTTTGGATCCGGGAACGAAGAACGTAAGGCTTACGTCAGCGTCGGTGGATTCGTCTTTGATCCAGAAATAAGCTTCGGGATCTTCGGGTTCGTCTGCGGGGTCGTCTTCTTCGCCTTCAGCCATTACGCTGAAGCAGAGAGAAGCAACGAGAGCAAGAGCGAGAAGAAGTGCGAAAAGTTTTTTCATTGTTCTGTTTCCTCCTAAAAAATTTGATGATTATTCATCGAACACTACTATACCACATCGATTCACATTTGTCAATACGGTTTTTAATATTTTGTACATTTTCAGTCAAAACGCAATATTGACAAAATTCGCGCGGCGTGATAAACTACATTTAATTATAATGAAAGAACGAGGTATAACGCATGAAACTCAAATCCGCGGTATCCATTCTGCTCTGCATCGTACTTATATCGGCTTCCCTGCTCACGTCCTGCCGCAGGAACAGCGGCAGAGGCAGGTATCTGCGCGCCGAAATACATTACGACGAGCTTGAATACTCGCGTCCCGACTTTGACGCGATCATCGCGCTCACCGCGTCGATAGAAGAAATGGCGGACAACGGAGAAGATGAAGACGACGTTTACGATGCTTTTGAGGAGCTCGACGACGCCGTGATCGAAGCGTACACGCAGAACAGTCTGCTCGAGTTCAAGCAGTCTGCCGACACGACAAACGAAAAGATCAACTCCGAGATAGACGAGATCGCCGAACCGCTCGCGCTTATACAGCAGGCATATTTCCGTCTCGCGGCGAAGCTGCTTGACAGCAAATACGAAGACACCGTTTTCGCCGATTACACCGACGAGGAAAAGCAGGAGATACGTGACGAAGCCGAAGCGCAGGATGACGAATACGTTTCCCTCACCAAGCGCCGTACCGAGCTCGTGAACAAATACACCTCCAACCTCACCCTCGAGACCGTTATCGACGGCGAAACGATGACCCTTCAGGAAGTTCTGGACGAATACGACGAAATGACGTATTACGAGGAGCTTAACAAGGTCTGCGGTCCCGTTTACCTTGAGCTCGTCGACGTCAACAAGCGCATAGCCGCAAAGAAAGGCTTCGATTCGTTCGCGGAATACGCCTATGAGGAAGAATACGGACGCGACTTCACTCCGTCCCAGTCCGACGAGCTTTCGGAGTACGTTGAACAATACGTCATTCCTCTTTATTTCAGTCTCGCTTCCGAAGCCGAAGGCTATGAAAACGACGACGAGTTCAACATTTTCGACCACGAGGAAGAGCTCCGCGCCTATTTCAAGAGCATTGACAAAAGAATGCTCGAGGCTTACGATTATATGAAGGAATTCGGTCTTTACGTCATCGGCAGTGATGACGGAATGCAGCCCGGTGCCTACACCACCTATCTTGATTCCTACGACGTTCCGCTCATATTCATCCACACCGAGGGCAATTACAGAGACCTCGAGACCTTCATCCACGAATTCGGTCACTTCTATTCGTTCTATCTCTACGGCCCCGACCTCGCCTATAACATTGACATCGACGAGATACACTCTCAGGGCAACGAGATACTCTTCCTTCCCGAATACAAAAAACTGTTCGGCGACAAGGCGTTCAAGAAAATTTCTGCCGAATACATCGCGATCGACCTTGAAAACATCATCTTCGCCTGCGTCATAGACCACTTCGAGCAGCTCGTCTATTCGTCGTACGCGCAGACGACAGAGGAAGTCAACGACCTTTACGAGCAGGCGTTTTACGATTTCGGGCTCGTCGGCGGAGGCGGGTTCACCTGGACGATGATACATCACCTGTATCAGGTGCCGATGTATTACATCAGCTACGGCACGTCGCTCATCCCGACGCTCGAGATATACGTAAAGTCGCTTGACAGCCAGAAGGAAGCGACAGACCTTTACAACGAGATAATGAAGTACACCGTTGACGCCGAAGGCTTCTGCGACCTCGCGGAGAACACCTCCCTTTCCGACCCGTTCGCCAAAGAAACGATAAAGGACATCTGCGGCAGGATAGAAGAACACTTCCTCGACTGACAAAACGGCATATTGCAAATTAAAAAGGAACTGCGGCGGGCAGTTCCTTTTTGTTATTCTTCAATTATTACGAAATGAACGCGGTGAAAACGTGCATGACCGACGGGGAAAGTATGAGCATCACGGCGTATAGAACGATATCGCAGACACCGAGCAGAAAAGCCGCTTTAGCCATCCCTTCGCCCGTATACGCGTTGTTTGCCTTGATCTCCTTGAGAGATTTGAACGCGTAGAAGATGCCGAGGGCTCCGAAAAGGAATCCGCAGAGCGGGACGCCGATGATCGAAAGGATCATTGCGGTCTTGGCGGTCGGGCATATGGTCGGGGTCTTATCTCCGCCGGACACCGCTTTTTCGGCGGGAACCTCGGAGGAAGAGACTTCGGGAAGTCCGTTGTATTCGGGGCATTCGACTTCAACGTAGTCTTCTTTGAAGAAGCGATAGGTCGCGCGCACGCCCTTTTTGCGGCAGATCACCAGATAAAGCACGAACACGATGAGTGAAATGACCGTGATGATGACGCCGGGGATAAGCCCGGGAGTGGAATAGCTGAATTCGATGACGTAGTGACCGTCGGCGGCACCCGAACATTCGACAGCCATGAATCCGTAGTCGACCTTTCTGACGTCAACGGTCTTGCCGTTGACCTTTGCAGTCCAGCCTCCGGCAAGGAAATCGGGAAGCTCGATGCCGAACGGAAGGCTTATGCCGTCTTCGCTCGGTACGGTGAACATCACGACGTTGTCGGACGCGAGGTCTATTTCCGCTCTGAACGAGCCGCTGTCGTACTCAAAGTTGTAAGCCGTACATTTCTGACGTTCTTCGACTGAGCTGACGTAGGTATTATAGTTCGCTTTTTCTCTGACGACCTGATTGGCGTTCTTTATTTCGGATTCGGTCGCGACCGCTTCCTTCATAAACCGCGAATAGTATCCGGCGTCCTCATCGGGAACGACGAGATATTTGCAAAGCAGGGTATGACGGTTGGATTTGGCGACCTTCTCGAATTCGGTCTTGGTGATGAATTCGTTGAAATAGAAGCCCATATCAATATAATATTGGTTCTCGAACACGCTGTAATCGAACTTTTCGGTGTCGTGATCGCGTATCTGATCGCCGATATATTCAAAGCTGAGTCCGTTGACGTTGTCGGTGGGGTGCTTGCCCTTGGAGCCGACCTTGACGAACGAATATTTGACTGACAGGAAGCCGATAAGTCCGTATTTGTTGTATTCGGCACGGCTTGCCACGTTTCTGGTGACGCCGACCGCCTCGTAGAAGTCCATGATGGAAGGCGGAACGACCGAATGGAAGCACTCGACCGACGGGGTCTCCCACGAAATGCCGAGGTTATCGAACACGTTGGTGTATTTGAGCGTGCCGCCGGTCTTCTTTTCAAGTCCGGAGTCGCTCGTTCTGAGGAAGTCGATGCGGTAGAACTCGCCGTCCTTTTCGGGAAGGTCGACTTCTCCGTTTATCGCGTCGTTGACGATGGCGGCGGTGGAGGTAGAATGTTCCTTGCCGCAGGCGATATGTACGATGGAGTAAAGCACGGTGGTCACGCAGACGGTAAGAAGTATCACGTTGGTGAACACCTTGGTGCCGCGGAAGCGTTTGATGAATATGTGGAGCAGCGCCATGCATCCGAGCGCGATGGCGACCGACGCCCACAGACGCGCCGAGAACGGCTCGCGGCCGAGCGAATAGACGGTGTAGTCGACGTCGTTGATGTTCTCGTTCCAGATAAGTCCGCAGAAGATCGAGATGACGGCAATGACCGCCGTGTTGACGAGTATGCCGAATTTCCAGCTTATGCGGTTGTCTTCAAGCGCCATAAGAGTGACGACGATGCCGATGATGACGAGCATATACATCCATCTTGCGTAGTAGTTGGTGTTGAAGAGGAAGAAAGTGGAGTTGAGCACTGGCACGAGCGCGAAACCGATGAGTATGATGACGAACCACGCAAGGCTCGATTTTTTGCGCTGTCTGAGATAGGCGAACACGCCGGAAAGCCCGAAAACGGGTATCCACGCCGCGTTGGAGGACCATCTTGCCGTGTGGCCGAAGAAGAAGTTGACTCTCGACGGGATGTCGGGCGGGAAGAACAGCGACTGAAGTATGTGACCGTAGCGTTCGAAATAGAATTTTCCGCTCTTTTCCCAGACGAGCATATCCTTGAGGCTGTCGAACGAATAGCCGAGTCGGTAGTTGCCGAGGACTCCGAGGCAGGCGGGCAGGAACAGCACGGCTCCCATCAGTACGCCGAGGACGGCTTCAAGCGCGAGAATAATGAAGTTTTTGAGATTGACCCTGAACGAGGGCTTGAGGCAGCGGATGAAGAAATAGAGGATGCAGAACACGACCTGACCCGCGAACATGAAGTAGTTGCACATACAGTTGAGCGCGACGGAGACCGCGAAAAGTCCGCGTCTGTTGTTCTGAATGAGCTCCTCCATGCCGATGAGCAGCAACGGGAAGAGCGCCACTACCTCGTGGAACTGGTTGAAGAACACGTTGTATATCTGGAATCCGCAGAACGAATAGAGCAGCGCGCCGATGACCGCGTATTCCTTGTTGCTTACGAAGCGCTTGAAGAACGCGTAGGAGATGACCGCGGCGGTAACGAACTTGAGGATGTATATCGGTCCCATAAGATAGGGCGCGAACGACGCGGGGAACAGACACATTATCCAGAAGAAGGGAGAGCCGAGCAGGTAGTAGGAATAGCTGCCGACGAAATTGCTTCCGAGGTCGGTTATCCAGTCCCAGCCGATGTTGCCGCTGTGTACCATACGGACGCAGTGCTCATAAAACGGCACCTGCTGCACGTTGTAGTCGCCGTAATAAAGGAACACGAACGCTCCCGATTCCTTGAGCTCGACGAAAAGGAACGGAACGATTATCAGGCAGGCGAGCAGGAGCGACAGAAAAGTGACCCTTTTATAATAATAAAAAGGATCGTTTACGAGCTCGAGCGCCTCTTTTTTTCTGCTGTTGAAATATTTTTTCATATCGTATCACCGTAACGCATATACTTGTTCTTTTATATATTACTACCGAAACGTCTGTTTGTCAAGGAAAAAAGACGTTTGTCATTGACACCCGACGGAATTTTGTGTATAATTCGTTTAGCCCCGGCACAAAAAACGATAAAAAAGGAGAAAATCATGAAAAGAGCACTTCTCGTTTTACTCGCGCTCCTCATAATGACGGGCAGCATCGCCTGCTCGGAGCCCACGGCAAATGACACGTCTTCGAAAGACACCGCGCCGTCGAGCGCCGAAAGCGCACCGGCCGACGATTCGGCTGCGGAAGAATCGTCTGAGGAAGAAAACAACTATCTCGTTCCTCATCTCGGTGACGCGGACTATACCGGCAAGGTTCTCCGCATACTCACCGCGTGGGACCACATGGCATACTGCGCCGATCAGTTCGGATCGTACGAAACCACCGACGAGCCCGTTCACGACGCGTTCGTCGAAAGAAACAGACAGCTCAAGGCGGCGTACGGCTTTGATATCGAAGCCATATTCACCGACGGCTGGGACGCCTTCACCGAAAAGGTCAGGACCGACGTTCTCGGCGATACCGCAGCCGACGCGTACGACGTGATCGCGATGGGACTTTATTACCTCACGCCGCTCGCGAGCGAAGGGCTGCTATACGACCTCTATTCCATAGAAGACTCGCACTTCAACTTTGAAGGCGAATGGTGGGACAAAAAAGTCAACAACGACATCACGATAGACAATTCCCTCTTTTATACCACCGGCGATATTTTCGTCCTTGACGACGAACAGACGAAAGTCATTTTCTTCAACAAGGACATCGTGACCGAAAACAATCTCGACAATCCCTACGACCTCGTCAGAAGCGGCGACTGGACGATAGACAAGTTCCACGAAATGGCAAAAGAAGTGGCGCATCCGGGCGGAGACGGCAAAATGGACGCCACCGACGATGACGTCTGGGGACTCGTCGGCCCCGTATTCATGCAGTATTTCTTCGTGCTCGGCTGCAACTGCCCCATCTCTCTCAAAGACGACAACGATATCCCCTATCTTGCCATGGACAGCGAAGCCACCGCGAACGCCTTCATTAAGGCTCACGACCTCATCACCGACAAGGACCATGTTGCCTACACCGAACGCTACTACGCGTGGAACAACCCCGACGCGCACCTTGTTGTAGACAACTTCTACAAAGGTCAGTCGCTCTTCTTCGTGAACTCGCTCGAGGCGGTCAACTCCGACAACCTCCGCAATTCGGACATCCATTACGGCATCCTCCCGTTCCCCAAGTACAACAAGGAGCAGGATAACTACCGCAACAGCGCGGAACCCTACGCTTTCTTCGTTCTCTCGATCCCCATTTCGACGCAGGACCTTGATTTCACCACGTTCGCGCTTGAGGCAATGGCATATACCGGCAGACAGTACGTTACTTCCACCTACTACACCCAGACGCTCAAAAACAAGAGATTCGACGATGACGACTCCCCCGAAATGCTCGACCTCATCATGCAGAGCCGTCTTATCGACCTCTCGGTCGTTTACAACTGGGACGACAGTATCCAGTATTACAACCAGATGGCGGTACGCGAAGCCAATACCCTTTCCTCGTTCATCGAATCGCACCGCGGAGCTTACGAAAAAGCGCTCGGCGCCACCGTTGAAGCCATCCAGGCGAACAAATGACCATGAAAAGATTCATTGCGCTGTTAGTCACGCTTTCCCTGCTTTTGTCCCTTGCTTCCTGCGGAAGTGACAAGCCCGAGGAAAGCACCGCCGCGTCAGAGACCTCGTCGGAAAAACCCGACGTTTCCGGCACCGAAAGCACCGAAGGTTCAAAAGAAGAATCAAAAGAAGAAAGCGGCGTTTTCGTCTATGACGTTTACCGCGGAAAAGACCGGATAAAAGAAAACCTGTCTCTCGGCAGGACCTACACCGTATCGCGTGAGGCGTCGTCCTCCTACCCCGACAGCGGACTGCTCACCGACGGCGTCGTGTATGACGGAGCCGTCGACAGCAAGGGCGTCGTCGACGAAAGCATTTTCGCGGGATTCGTCGGCAAAAAGCCGCTCGAGATAACCGTCGACCTCGGTGACGTGTGCAAAGAAGTCTCGAACTTCACCGCCTCCTTCCTCGTCAGCGAAAAGTACAGCTGCAACCTGCCGCGAAGCTTTGACGTTGAGATCTCGACCGACGGCGAAAGCTTCGTTCACGTTGCTTCCGTGGGATGCGCCGTTTCCGACTGCACGGGCACCGATTACGTCTATGATGTCACCCTGCCGAAGGGCGTCGACTGCCGATACGCGAAATTCATATTCGACGACGTAAAACTCAACTGGATGTTGATATCCGAAGTGTCGGTAAACAGAATATCCGAAGGAGCTGAAACGGAATTGATAAGCAAAGACACATATTACACGCCCGAACCTCTCCCCGAAGTCACCGAAAACGTGTATTTTGACAGCTCGGAAGACAGCGGAGAGGTCGTAAACCTCATTTCCGGGCTTTACGCCCGCGTTTCGTCGCAGATGCCGCTTTACGCGCAGTATCAGACCGATTGGAGCAACTCTCCCGCGTCGCGTTCAAAGGTACTCACCGACGGCAAAAGAGGCAAATACGATCTCAACGATCCCGCGTTCTTCCACGCGAACCGCGGTTACAAGCGCGATTTCGTTTATGACCTCGGCAAGATCGGCTCGGTGAGCGGATACTCGTTCAGCGGGCTCCACGAGCACTCGAGCGCCGTTTACGTCCCCGATCAGATCGAGCTGTGGCTTTCGACCGACGGCGTCAACTGGGACTGCGTTCATCAGACGATGCCCTCGAGCGACGAGATAAACCCCAAGCTTTATGAATTTTCCTACGACCTCGGCGAAAGATACGAGGCGCGGTTCATCAGAGTGACGTTCACCGTCTCCGCGTTCATCTGGATAGACGAGATATCCGTCTTCGGCAGAAAGACCGCCGAGGGCGCGAAGAAGCTCGTTTACGACACCGACGAATGTGATTACTCCCACGCCTACAAGCCCGTTGAGGAGTATGCGAAGCAGGGCATCCCCGAAAACGTCGTTCTTCTCGTCACCTACAAGCCCGACGATATGGCGAGATTCCGTCTGACGGCAGAGCAGATGATACCCTTCATCGCCTATGTTGACAAGGACGGCAGCATCCTCGACACCTTCATCGACGGCTTCAACATCAGCCCTCCCTACGGCGACACGCCGTCCGGCGGCGTTTTCCACCTCGACGACTCCAAGCCTTCAAACATGAACGACTGGATGTGCTTCTATGACGAGATATTCGTCGACGGCTACAACACCGACGCCATTGAAGAGGCTGCCGAGACCGTCAAAAAGGCGCTGTCTCTCGGAGACGACTTCAAGATAAAGATATCCATCCCGATATGCAGCCCGTCGTATACGCAGACCGATTTCGGTGACATCAACGGCGACGGCGTGAGTGAAAGCCTCGAATCCCTTGAGAACCGCATACTCGCCGAAAAATGGAGCATGGATTATCTGATAAAGAAGTTCGAGGAAAAGAATTACAAAAACGTCGTTCTCGGCGGCTTCTATTATCAGTCCGAAAAGATCGACACGTCGCGCAACGACGTGATGGAAATGATCGGCTCCGCCGTTGACTACGCCCACGAAAAAGGCTATTATTTCGTATGGATCCCCTATTCCGAATCGACCGGCTTCAATTCCTGCGACGACCTCGGATTCGACGCCGTCACGATGCAGCCCAACTACATGTATCAGCCGGACTGGCCGAAGGAATGCGTTGACGTCTGCGCCGCGATATGCAAAAAGTTCGGCATCGGCGTTGAGATCGAAATGGACGGCCGCATACTGAAAGACGACGACTACCGCTCCAGATTCCTCGCCTACATCGACGAGGGCGCACGGCTCGGCTATATGAACACCGTCAAGATGTATTATCAGGACGGCGGACCCGGATTCATCTACGACTGCGCGAAATCGCAGAGCGCGGATGCCCGCGACATCTACGACAGAACGTTCTTCTACGCGCGTCACCGCTACCGCACCGACATCGGCGGCATCAAAACCACCGTGTTCGACGTGAACGCTTCGCAGAAGAACACGTTCAAGCTCGAGACCGAAAAGATACCCAACTTCATCGGCGCGAAGATACGCACGACTCCGCTCCACGGCAGAGCGTCGATCGACTCGAACGGCGAAGTCACCTATACCCCGTTCGACGGCTACACGGGAAGCGACACCTTCTCCGTCGCCCTCGACTACTCCGAAGAAACGTTCATAACCGTGAACGTGAAATAAGCGATATAAAACACATTGGGGCACCTTCCGAACGGAAGGTGCCCCTAAATCGTCTTTTTATTCAATTATTTTATTCTTTCTCCCGTTTCAGGGTCAAAGAGAAGGACTTTATACGGCTTGACGTCGAATCTGACCTTGCCCGTTGAGGTGTCGACGCGGATATCCGAATTTATGATGGACCGTATATTCACCGCTTCGCACGAGGCGTTCTTCAAAATGACGCTGACGTCGCGTCCCATGACCTCGATGTTGACGAGATCGCAGCAAAGTCTGCCGTCTTCTTTATAAATAAAGCCTTCGGGACGGATGCCGACCTTGACTTTTTTGTCTTCTACGCCCGAAATATCGAGGATATCGTCGGAACCGATATAAAGCTTGTTGTTTTCGACTCTGCCGTCGAACATATTGATGGGCGGCGTGCCGAGGAACTTGGCGACGAACATATTGGCGGGGTCGTCGTAAACGTCCTGCGGCTTGCCGAGCTGCTGCATAACGCCGTCCTTCATGACGACTATCATATCGGAAATGCTCATCGCTTCCTCCTGATCGTGCGTCACGAATACGGTGGTTATCTTTGTTTCGTTCTGTATGCGTTTGAGTTCCTCACGCGTCTGGAGCCTGAGTCTTGCGTCGAGGTTGGAAAGCGGCTCGTCGAGGAGCAGCACTCTCGGCATTTTGACGAGCGCGCGGGCGATCGCCACGCGCTGCTGCTGACCGCCGGAAAGCTCGTTGGGCTTCCTTTCGAGCAGTTCGTCTATCTGCACGAGCTTCGCCGCCTGAAGGACGCGCTCGTTCATCTGTTCCTTTGTCAGCTTGTCCTTGCCCTTGAGGTTCTGCAGCGGGAACAGTATGTTGTTTCTGACGGTAAGATGCGGATAGAGGGCGTAGTTCTGGAAAACAAGCCCCACTCCTCTGTTTTCGGGAGGAAGGTCGGTGATGTCGTCGTCGCCGAAAAATATCCTGCCCTCGGTGGGCTTTTCGAGGCCGCTTATCATATTGAGGGTGGTGCTTTTTCCGCAGCCCGAAGGGCCGAGAAGACCTATCAGCTTGCCGTCGGGGATGGTGAACGTGAAATCGCTCACGGCGACGACCTTTTCGGTCTTGTTTTCGCGGCTCGGGAATATTTTGGTGACGTGCTGCAGTTCGACTTTCATACTATCCGTCCTTACGAAATTTGTTCTTGACTGTTATGATAACATATCGCGCAGGCGATTTCAATGAAATTTGCAAAAAAAATCATTTTTTGCGTCAAAAAAGCAAGAGATTTATCGTTTCGTCTCTTGCTTTTCGACTTTATTTTTTCTTTTTGCGTCTCACGAGAATGACCGCGATCACCGCGCAGGCGATGACGAACACCGAAGCGGCGGCAATGATGAGCGGCGCTTTGCTGCTCTTCTCTTCCGTTTCGCTGCTTTCCTCGCTTGCGGCGGAGGACTCATAAGCCGATTCCTCGCTTTCCGACGGTTCCTCGGGCACGCTCTCCTCGCTTACGGGCTCGCTTTCCTCGGAGCTTTCGGGCTCTTTCGATTCGTCCTCCGAGACCTCGGGCTCGGGCTCCTCGAGCGTGAAGACGTACTCGCGGACGCTGCCGTTTTCGGCGGTGCACTTCACGGTGCAGTTTTTCCCGTCATCGGAATAGACGTATTCGACCGACGATCTGCTTCCGGCGGGAACGGCGGAATAGGTAACTTCCCCTTCGGGGATCACGGTGTAAGACGTTTTTTCGGGCGAGAACGGCGTTTTGAGTCTGCCGTTGAATACGCTGACCGAATGGAGCGAGGGATCGCTTTCGGGCGTTCTGATTATTCCGCGCCGCACGTTGAAGACGTAGTCGACGACCTTGGTCGGCGTGACGTATTCGAGCACCATTCTCACACTTCCGTCTTCGGGAACGATGATGTCCTCGGAATAATAAACGTAGTGATGCGCGGGGCAATCGACCGTGAGGTCGAGTTTTTCGGACGTGAGCGGTATCGTGACGTCGTATTCCGTGACGCCCTCGCGGAAGTCAAGGTCGGAATCGATGGCGGAGACCGTAAGAACGTCCTTCGCGTCGTTCTTGATGAGCGGAGTGGTGAACCTGTCGACCGCCCTGTACGCTTTGCCGCGGCTGACCACCGTGTTGGTGAGCCCGATAGTCGTTCTGCCGGGCTTTGCCGTGGGCTTGACGTAGAAATACATTCTGAAAAGCCTCGTTCCGCTTTGCACCCTGTCGATGCCGTAAGCGCTGTATTTCACGACTCCGTCTTTGTTTTCGGTGTATATCTCACCGTAATAATACTCGGTCTTCACGAGCTCGAACGCCGTCGCGTCGTAGGTAAATTCGCCTGACACGGCGGAAGCCCCCGTGATGCCGTCGTTTCTGAACGTGACGTAGAACGTGCTGCCCTTATAAACGAACGCGGGGCAGGTGACGTGGCCGTGATCGCCGCTTTCCTCGGTCACGCTGTCGTTTTCGATGAGGGAGCGGAGGGTCTTGAAGTCGGAAACGGTTATATTGCCGTTGAGATTGACGTCGGCGGCTTTTCTGACCGCGTCGTCGGTATATCTGCTCGTCTTGAGATTTTCGTAAAGTATCCTTGCGTCGTTGAGCGTGTTTCTGCCGTCGCCGTCAAGGTCGCCTTTTACCGTCACGGTAAGGCTGTCGGTAAGTGCACCGGACGTGGTGTACTTGTTCAGCTTCATGCCGGTGCAGATGATGCCCTCGTTCACCGGTGTTCCGTCGGGCAGTGTCACGACGTGGGTGTTTTCGAATCCCTCAAAGCTTCCGAGGAAGTCGCTGACGTCCGTTCCGGCTTCGACGCCGCATATCAGCTCGTTCTCGCGGTCGATGACGTATCTGCCGTCGGTGCAGTTTATCGCGATGTCGCTGACGTTGACGGTCACAGCCGCTTTGAGTTCTGTCCCTTCGACACCGACCTCGATGACCGTGCTGCCTTCGGCAAGCGCCGTAACGTATCCTTTGGCGTCCACCGACGCGCTGTCACCCGACACCACTCTGAACGTGTATTTCACGTCGGCGTTTTCGGGCGTTACCCTGGGGTTCAGTTTTACTCTTCTGCCGGACGCGATATTTATTTCTTCCGTGACGGAAAGCGTCTCGGGATGGGTGACGACGGTGAAGGTCAGTTCTCTCGTCATACCCCACGGAAGGTTGACTTTAAGAACGTGTCTGCCGTTTCCGGCTGCCGTGAACGTGTTTTCGCAATGAACGCCGTCAAGGTATACCGTTCCTCTGCTGACGGAGAACGTCACCTCGTTGTCGTAGCTCGCGCCGTCGGAAACGCCTTCGATAATGACGTCGCCGCACATATCGCCGTCGGAGCGTATGACGGAGATGGAATCTTTTCCGAAGAAGAAGGTATCGAATCCGTCGGTGATGACGGCAATGTCGCCGTAAGTCCTGGAAGAGACCGTCTTCCCTTCGCGCACCGAATAAAGTCCTGTATCCGTCACCGCGGAATATCCTCTGACGGCAAGCACGTTGCCGTCAGTCGTCGAAACATCGGAAAGGTCCTCGGCGGAATAAATGCCGTTCCCGGCGTAGACGTAATCGTCGGAGATGGCAAGTCTGCCTCTGAAGAAAAGCTCGGTATTCCCGTTTTCGGACATATCCGAAACGTCGTAGGAATAAAGGTCGTAGTCGGAAGACACGAACAGTCTGCCTTTTCCGCCGACTATCGCGTCGACGGTCATGTCTTCAAGAAGGTACACGGTCCCGCCGTCGGGCGTATATTCGCAGAGCCTGCTTCCGCATACCGCGAATATCCTGCCGTCCGAAACGCAGACGTCGCTGACCCTTGACGGGAAGGTCATATAGCCGCCGGTCTGTGTCAGATAAACGGAAGGCGAGTTCATGAACACCACGGCGGTGCCGTTTTCGAGCTCACGCAGCGACGACGGAGCGTATCTGAGTATGACGCTGCCCACGTTGCTGCCGCTTTCGGGATCGATATAGTAAAGTCTGTTGTCGTTTGCGCATATAACGGCAAGGTTTCCGCTCTGTCTGTCGAAGCAGGCATCCTTGACCGTTTTTCCGCTGACTATCGGGATGACGTATTCGAACGCTCTTACGTTCTGCATACTGCCCGTGATGGTGTCTTCCGACGCGAACGAGCCGTAGTTCACGGTGTCGTCGGTATAGGAGAATCCGCCGTCGGAGCAGATGAAATACGTCTTTTCGCCGTTACGGCAGACGTAGGAAAGTTCATTCGGATAAACGCCCACGACGTTTCCGTCGGTGAGGCAGAGCTTGTCGGACGTGATGACGATGCCGTCGCCGCACCAGAGCACGCGGCTCGTATCGGTGAGCTCGCAGAGCGTTTCGGAAACCGAAGTGCCGTAGACCGTGCTGCCCACGCAGACGACGCCGTCGCCCGCCTTGATGCGGAACATCATGGGATAGTTCGGAAGCTGTTTTTCGCTCCATTCGCCGTCGAATATGGTGACGACGAGCGGGTTCATCGCCGAATAGAGATAAAATTCACCGTCGCCGTACTCGATGATGGTGTTCATTCCGCCGACGTATTTTTCGCTTGTTTCAACGCCGTCGGTGAAGACCGCGCTGCCGGATAAGTCAACGTACACCATCTTTCCGTCATGATACGACGCCGAAACTATCGCGTTTCCTTCTTCGATAACGTGCGATCCGACGGGAAGCTCGGGGGACGCCGCGTCGTAGAAATACCAGCCGTCGGTCGTCACGACGCAGAGCCTGCCGTCGTACGCGCCGATGGTGACTATCGCGCTTTCGGTTTCGACGACTTTCTGCGTTGAAAGGTCGTCCTCATTGCAGACCGAGAACTGTTTTTCTCCGTTGTCCCAGAACGCGATGAGTCCGTCGGTCCCCGTATGCGTCATGCGCGAATACGGAGCTTTCGAAACCGCGTCGCCCGCGTCACGGCTGAGCGAGAAGCGTATCGTCTTTTCGAGCAGCGCTCCGTCGTCGGTGACGCGCAGAACGTAATCGCCTTTTTTGCCGACGAACACGCCGCCGAAAAACTCGGTCCCGTCAAGATAGGTGTGGCCTCCGCCGGTAGTGGTGATATATATGCCTCTGTCGTAAACGCCGCCGTCGCTGACGCCGTATACCGAGGGAAGATCGTAGGAAATGAAGATGGTCTCGGAAACGCTGTTGCCGTATTTGCCCGTGAGGACGAACTTGTGGCTTCCGTGACCCGTGATGCGCGTGCCGGAAATATATTCCTCGCCGTCAAGCGTCGCGCTTCCCGTCGTGAACGTTATCGCCGCCCATTTTTCGCCGTATTCGATCTCGTAAGTGAGCGGAACGGTATCGACGTCGAATTTTATCGTAACGGAGCCGAGCTCGTCGGTGACGACGAGCGTATGGCTGCCCTGTGAGAATATCGGGTCGCCCGACTCGTATTCCTCGCCGTCGAGGAGCGCCGACGCGTTCTCGAAATAGGCTCTTACTTCTTCAAAATATACTTTTCCGTTGCTGACGCCGCTGACCGTCGGTTTGTTGAGGCTTTCGAGCAGCCTCGGGATATTCAGCACGCCGTAGCCGGTGCTGTCGTTTTTCTGTACGTCGGACGCGTATTCGAGCAGCTTTTCAAAGCCGTCGTGCCCGAGTTTTCTTTGTGACTGCGATACCGCGAGAGCCGCGGCTGCCGAAACGTACGCCGTGGCGTAGGACGTTCCGCTGAGCTCTTCGGACGGGCTCGTTTCGTCCTTGCCGAGCAGATGAAGCATTTCGCCCGGGGACGCGATGTCGACCATGTCGTTGAACTGCGAGAACGCGCTGACCTTGCCCGACGCGTTGACCGACGCGACGCTTATGACCTGCTCAAACGACGCGGGATACGATCTTTTGCCCGCAAGCTCGGGGTCGCCGCCTTCGTTTCCGGCGGAAGCGACGAGTATGCAGCCTTTTGACGCCGCGTAAGCGACCGCCTCTTTTTCGGCGATGTTTTCATAGTATCCGCCGAACGACATATTGATGACGTCGGCGCCGTAGTCCGCCGCGTAATACAGACCTTCGACGAGGTCGCTCGTCATTATCTTGTGCGCGTCGTCGGTTATCTTGACGGGGAGCAGCGACGCTCCTCTGGCGATGCCGGTCTCCGACGACACGATTATCGCGCTGACACGGGTGCCGTGTCCCTCGCTGTCACCGTCAACGCCCGCTTTGTCGTTCACACAGTCCCAGCCTTCGAGTATATCGGACAGGGCAAACGCCTCGTTTGCTCTGTCGATGCCGCTGTCGAGGACCGCGACGACTGCTCCGCTGCCGCCCGAGGTAACGTCGGCAGACGCGCCGATAAGCGCGTTTTCGGCGTATTCGGCGTGGAATTCGGCACACCCGGCAACCGCTTCATCGGGAATGACATAGCGCAGAAGAGACGAGTTTTTTCTGTAAAACGCGTCGATATCGGAGATATTCACGACGAAAACGAGCTCCGACGAATATGCCGGAAGCGAGAACTCGTAGTCCCTGACCGCGTTATAGACCGCGTTTCTGTCGGTATCTTTTTCAAACGCCACGATATAGGCGTCTCCGCCCGCGGAAGGCGAAAACGACAGCGGTGTCGGCGTTTTCCCGTCGAGTATCGCGTCGCGGCGTTTATCATAATAAGAAAAAGGATCGTTGTTTTCCGCATAAAGAGCCAGACCGCATACCACGGCGTTCGCAAACACCGGAACAAGCAGCACGAAAGCAAGCAATATCGAAACGATCCTTTGTTTTTTCATTTTTACTCCAATTTATTTTTTTGACGTTTTTTCTTCTTTTTACGGTTTCGGCAAACGGACAAGCCGCGTTCAGCCGAACGAGCGGTAAATTTCCTCCGTTTCGTCGGTGCAGCGCGTATGTGAAGCGTCGGAATAAAGGTACAGGGTCGGCTCTGTCTTTGCTCCCGTCCTTCCGTTCTTTTTGCCCTCAACGAGCACGAGGCACGGCGGTTTGCCGACCGACGGGCTGACGTAGCGCAGTCTTTTGAGGCTTATCGAATTCGCCTCCATCGCGCATATCAGCTTTGATATATATTCTGGGCGGTAAACGCAGAAGAAGCTTCCGCCGTATTTAAGTATGTACCCCGCTGACGCGACGAATTCATCTATCGTCGAAGTCGTCTCGTGAAAAGCCGAGTATTTCAGTCTGTCCTCGTTCTTTTTGCCCGACGATGAGGGAAGATACGGCGGATTCGTGACGACGATATCCATTGAGCCCGCTCCGACGTGTTCCTTTATGTCCTTCACGTCGCAGCGTATGCATCCGAACCTTTCGGCAAAGCCGTTGTTTTCGGCGTTGAGGCGCGAAAGAGACGCGTATCCCTCGGTAAGCTCTATGCCGGTCATGTGATCTGCCTTGCCGAGCGACAGCAGCAGCAGCGAAACGACTCCGCTGCCCGACCCGAGGTCGCAGCCCCGTTTGCCTTTGCCGCAGAAATGCGAAAGCAGCAGGGCGTCGGTGCCGAAGCGTATCCCCTTTTTGTACTCGGAAAGCAGGATATCGGAATTGATGCGGGTGGTGATGACTTCGTTTTCCATACGCAAAACGTCCCATTAAAAACTTTACCCATAGATACGGGATCTATGGGCAAGTCGTTGTGTTTTGTTGACCGGTCGATCAGGCCTTGGGAGCCTCTACGGGGCAGGCGCCTGCACAAGATCCGCATTCAACGCATTTCTCAGCATCGATAACAGCCTTGCCGTCATCGTTGAGAGTGATAGCGCCGACGGGGCATTCGTCTACGCAAGTACCGCATCCGATACAAGTGTCTTTGTCGATTGCATATGCCATAAAGCAACACCTCCATATTTGATGTAGATAATATATCACAGATTTATCGTTTTTTCAAGTGGTTTTTTTGAAATATTAAACCTTTTCGAGCGCTTTTGCGAAATCTTCGAGGATATCGTCGATATTTTCGATGCCGAGAGACACTCTGACGAGTCCCGGAGATACTCCGGCTGCCACGAGCTGCTCGTCGGTGAGCTGACGGTGCGTCTCGGACGCGGGATGGAGCACCATGGTGGTGACTGCCGCGACGTGGACGACGTTCCTTGCGAGAGAGAGCGAATCCATGAATCTGACGCCCGCTTCTCTGCCACCCTTGAAGATTATCGAAATGACGCCGGACTGGCCCTTCGGCAGATATTTCATCGCGAGGTCGTAATACTCGTCGCCTTCGAGTCCCGGATAAATGACTTTTTCTATCTTGTCGCTCTTGCTGAAGAACCTTGCCGCCGCGAGCGCGTTTTCGGAATGTGCCTTCATTCTGACGCCGAGAGTCTGCGTGCCGAGGTCGGTGAGGAAGGTGCTGACCGCCGGAGGGCAGACGCCGAAATCACGTACGAGCTGGCATCTGAGCTTCGCGGCGTACGCGGAACGTCCGAACGACTTGGTGTAGATGACTCCGTGGTACGACTCGTCCGGCTCGGTGAGCTCGGGGTATTTGCCGTTGTTCCAGTCGAAATTGCCCGAATCTATCACCGCGCCGCCCACCTGGATGGCGTGGCCGTCGAGGTATTTTGTGGTGGAATGGGTCACGATGTCGGCGCCCCATTTGATGGGATTGCAGAGCACCGGAGTCGCGAACGTGTTGTCAACGATGAGGGGAACGCCGTTTTTGTGAGCGAGACGCGCGAAACGCTCGATATCGAAAACGGCAAGAGCGGGATTGGCGATGGTCTCGCCGAAGACCGCCTTGGTGTTGGGTCTGAAAGCCTTCTGCACCTCCTCGTCGGACGCGTCGGGGTCGACGAAGGTGCATTCGATGCCCATTCTCTTCATGGTGACGGCAAAAAGATTGATGGTGCCGCCGTATATCTTGGAAGCCGCGATGAAATGCTCGCCGCAGCCCACGATGTTGAACAGCGCGAGGAAGTTGGCTGCCTGTCCGCTCGTGGTGCAGACCGCGGCAACGCCGCCTTCGAGAGACGCGAGCTTCTTTTCATAAAACTCGACGGTGGGGTTGGATATGCGCGAATACATATGTCCGTCTTCGGAAAGGTCGAATATCTTGCCTATTTCCTCTGTGGAATCGTAAGTATAGGTAGTGGACTGATAGATCGGGAGAGCCATGGGCTGACCGTTGCCGGAACGGTAACCGGCGTGGATACATTGGGTTTCCTTTTTCATTTTCCTGCCTCCGCGTTATTTATCTGATTTATTCCCGCCGACCAGTTGGGCGTTCTCATTCCCGGATTGTTGTAATCCTGCATCGTCGGGTAGGTTATATTCGTTACTTTATAATCATTGTAAGAGAAGAACAAAGCCGCGTACTTCATCAGGTCGGACACGGGCACGTTGGTGGAGACGGAAGCACGGAGCGAATCGAGGAATCCCACGTTTTCGGCTCCTCCCGCAAACGACGCGAGCTGACGAAGGACGGAAAGTCCCATCGATTCCTGGAAGGTGTAGTTTATACTTCCCTCTTCCCTGGAAGAGCCGAATATCTGGGCGGCGTTCTGCTCGGTGAGCGTAGTCCTGCCCGCAGGTATCGTGATGAAATATTCCTCCGACGGGTTCGCGATCCCCGCAAAGTCGGGGTCAAGGTAACGCACGGAGTACGAAAGGTCCACCGTGAGCGGCAAGCCGTTCTTTGCCGCGAGAGACGCAAGCGTTTTATAAGTATCCGCGTCACAGACGACGTAATGATCGACGTCCCTGCCTATGAGCGGCGAAATTTTCTTCAGCATATAGTCGCTGCCGTTCGAGCCGATGAGCGAATAGAGCTTTTTGGGCACGCCGCCGACGTCGAGCGACACGTCAACGGGGATGGAGCAAACGACGTAGGTCTTGTTTTCCTCGCTTATTCCGACGTAAACCATCGAACAGACGTCGCCGGAAGCGTTCTTTGACGCGAATATGCAGCCGAACGAATCAAATTCCTCGGTGACGGCTGGCTGCGACGTTTCCTCGGACGAAGAGCGTTCGTCGTCGACGGATTCGTTCATCGCCTGCGACGCGTCTTCCGGTGCGCTGCTCTCCTCGGCTCCGAAGACCGCGTCCTCGATCTCGGGCAGCGCCTTTATCGCTATGTAGCCGAAAACGGCAAGCATTATGACAAGAGTCAATATGAAATTTCTGAAAGCTGCCGACATCACGTCACCTCCTCGGATATTGACACGATATTATATAACATCAAAGCGTGTTTGTCAAATGAAGTTTTATTGAATAATTGATAATTTTTTGTGTTTTTTTGAGAAAAACGCGTTTATCTGCGGTTTTCGAGGTTTGCGAGTATTGGAACGCATCGATGACTGCCAATTACGAAATGCTCGGTGAGCTCGATCGCGTTGGTCGAAAGCGAGTCGCGTATCCTCAGCGTAGAATCGATATCCGATGACGACGGATAGCAGCTTCCGTCGGGGTGATTGTGGGCAAGGATGACGCTTTCGGACTCGCATTTTATCGCCGTTTCGGTGACGTCGCGTATGCGGAACCTCACCGAGTTGATATCGCCGAAATATATCGGAGCGCAGTACTTAAGCACCATATTCTTGCCGAGGCACATGAGGAACACCTGCTCCTCGGTGGCGTACGAAAGGAACCTGAGCAGATATTCGCCCGCGGCGTCTACCGAATCGAAACGGACTTTTTTGTCGTTTTTCGCGACGTAACCGTCCGAAATGTCGCCGATGAGATTGAGCAGGATAGCCGTATGCGCGGTCACGCCTCTGACGGTCTCAAGCGACTCCACTCTCGCGTGGAGCACTCCGTCGAGAGAGCCGTACATCGACATCAGCGTATGGGCAAGCTCGTTCGTGTCCTTCCGCGGTATGGAATAGCCGAGCAGCAGTTCGAGCACCTGATGAGGATTGAACGATCCTATCCCGCTTGCGGTATATTGTTCTTTGAGCCTCTCGCGGTGTCCGTCGTGTATTCCCATCGGCTGATTCCTCCGTTTTTTTGAATTATAACACCAACCAAACCGAAAAGTCAACAGAAACGGCTTTTTTGCCTCAAAAAAACTCCGTACGGCGTACGGAGCAAAAATAATTATTTTACTTCTTTTTTATCCTTCAGAATACGTCTGACCGTTTTTTCGGAATATCCGTACTTCGACGCGAGAGCGCGTACGTTGGTGCCGTCGTACTCGGAACGTATCTTTTCGCCGAGCGCCTCCTTGGCAAAAAAGCGTATCGGAAAGCTTATCTGCTGTCCCCTGAAAAGACGGTATATCTCAAGCGCGGTATCGTAGCCGAGCTGGTCGCATATTTCCATGTACACGGGATTCAATTCGCTGGATTCGTGTTTTTCCATTTTTCGCCCCTCCGCCGATACCTTTCCGTTAATATTATAGGATACGGTCTCGGATCTTCATAATTCATTTTTCCTTGCGTTTGTCCGGATTATACACTCAAAAAGGCAAAAAATAAATTACACCTGCGGGTACTTTTGGGGTAAAAACGGGGTGATTTGCCCGAAAAAAGCGTCTCCTTGCCGTCACCCCAAAGGGGAAACGCGAAAAGAAACGCCGTTATTTTATTTTCTCGAAAGTTTGGTTATCAGCTCGACTCTGTTCGCGACACCGAGCTTGGAATAAATGCTTGCCGAATGTTTTTTGACCGTGTTCTCGCTGATGAAAAGCTCCGACGCGATGGTCTCGCGCTTTTTTCCCTCAAGCAGTCCGCGAAGCACGTCCGCTTCCCTCTTTGAGATGAGCGACGTGATCTCCTCGTCCGAGCAGACGCGGTCGATCCAGTCATTCGTTTCGTTTTTCACGTCGGTCGGGATCCCGGCAGTATCGGGGGACGGAATTTTTTTCTTCTTTTTGACGATGAGAACGACGGCGATCACCGCGGCTGCCGCGGCAAGAACGGCGGCGGCTATCCAAACGACGGTATGATCCGACGGAACAGGATCGGAATGCTCAGGCAAAGCCTTTTTCCATTCGGACTTCACCCCGTTGTCCTCGACCTTTCCGCCGAGGAACACGAGACCGTCGGGCATTATTTCGCTCCCCATTTTCCAGCCGAGGAACTCATAGCCGTCTCTTTTCGGATTTCCGAGCGCCACTTCGTCGCCGTAGCGGAAAATCATTTTGTTCGCTCCGTACGGGTCTTCTTTCACGATGAGAGCAAGAGAACTCTCGTAATTGTCGCCGAGTTTGTATTTTCCGATACTTCCGTCAAATACCGACACCGACGCGGAATACGACGGCTCCGGCAGCGGCACCTCGGCGTCTCCCTTGAACGACACGTGACCGTCGGTTTTGGTTTCGTATACTCCGCCGCCCTTTTCGGCGGTCAGGCAATGATTGTTTTCTTCTTTCGGCGCGTCGTATCCGCCGTCGGAAAGCAGGCAGCCGTAAAGCGACACGTTTTCGTTCCCCGCGGCTCCGCTTCCGTTCGCGTTGTCGACTATGGAAGAAAAGTATACGTGCGTCACCGCCGAAGAATCGAGGTTCGTCTCTCCGCGCGTCACGCATATCCCGCCGTCACGCGGCGCGTCGTTTCCGCTCACCGTGCAGTTGAGCATGGTCAGAGCCTTGAAGGGATGCGAAACGCAGTATATGCCGCCTCCGGCGTCACCCGCCGTGTTGCCCGACACAAGGCAGCCGTTTATGACCGCGTCGCAGCCGTCAAGATATATCGCGCCTCCCGAAGACGAAATGCCTTCGGCAGGAAGATGAGCGTTGTTCGTAAAAACACAGTCGAGCAGCCCGATCTTTGCGTCCTTTGCCCAGATCGCGCCTCCCGCGGATGAGGCACCGTCCGAAAAAGCGCATCTTTTCGCGTCAAGCGTGACGTTGTCTTCGCCGTCAATATAGACCGCTCCGCCGTATTTCGAGATATTGCCGTCAAAAACGCAGTCTTCGAGCGTGAGGTGCAGCGTGCTGGAAGCGCTGTCGGACGTGTATATGCAGTTCAGCACGCCGCCGTAGGCGTAATGATAGCCCGAAAAAGCGCAGTTTTTGTACGTGACGTCGGCGCCCAGCTTGAATATCGCGGCGCACATCGTCTTCATGGCGGCAGGCAGCTCGCCGCTGACGTCACCGGGACGCGCTTCCGAGGCAGGGACGCCGTATCTGTCTCCGCGGAAATCAATGCTTTCAAACGTCACTTTTGTCGGTGACGCGCCGGACACGCTGCCCGACACCGCGAACGTCGCGTTTGTAAAGACGGCTCTTTTCCCGATTCCGCTCTTTATCGTAAGACTTTTGGTTACTGCCATCATACCGCCGGGCATCGGCTTGAAGGCAATGTCGCCCACGAGGATGACGGCGCCGTCGGACGCGTTGGCTATCGCGTCGGTCAGTTCTTCGACCGTAGTCACTACGCGGCTTCCGCCGTCCGCGCAAGCACCGAACGCCGACACGATCAGCGGCGTCAAAAGAGATATAACGATACATATTATATAAAGGAAACGTCTTTTCGTTCTGTTCATAAGTCCTCTCCCGCATAGCGAAGCCTTCGGCGCCTTGTCCGCCGCTCCGCATTTTCCGCCGGACGACAGAAGCGGCGTTCAGCCGCGTCGGACCTTGTGCGTCCGTATTACGTTTCAAGTATATCAACAGCCGGCTTTTTTGTCAAGAATAAATAGTTTTTCCGCCGCGGTTCATATATAAGCGTCAAAGCAAAGCACGACGTTCCCCCGCGCGATGCGCAGCGCTCCCCGCGCGTACGTTCCGCGCACGCCGCACAGCGCCGCCCCAGCACCTTCACGCTGCCCCGATGCCTTCACGCTGCCCGCCTCGAATGCATTCCCATACGTGCATTATTTGCCGTTATCGAATGTCATCGATCATAAACCCGGTTTTGCACGCCATACGCGATACGCGCAATATATGCCGCCGCTCCCCCTCCCGACACGAATGCCGGCGGACGCAAACACCGCACCCGATACACGCAAAAAAGCAAAAAGGCGTAAAATGTTTCAACAAAATTCAAAAAAAGTATTGACTTTCAATCACCGCGGTGCTATAATACATCACGTTCGTGACGGAGAGCACCTCCGGGAACGAAAAACGAATATATCTGGGTGTGGCGCAGTTTGGTAGCGCGCTACCTTGGGGTGGTAGAGGCCGCTGGTTCAAGTCCAGTCACTCAGACCAAATAAAGCCGAATGAGCTCGTCTCGTTCGGCTTTATTTCTTTTTTTGAGGCAAATTCCGGAAAAATCGGGGCAAATGCGATGCAATCGTCTGCTGCCTCCCTCCCCCGAAATGTTTTGACCACATGTTCTACCATAGACGCTGACCACATACGGGGTTTTCGGAGGTGGTTGGCAGTCTTCAGAAAAGAATTTCAAGAACGTAATCGGGCTCGCGAGGGATTTCCCCGCGAGACCTTTTCTTTGTCTATTGCGTCACAAATGGTAGGATGAGAAAATGATTTTTCATGCGTCGTTTTCGGAACTATTGTGCGTCATTTTAAATCATACAAAAATCCGTTTTCGAAACATCGTATTACATTACGGTATCCGTAAGCAGCCCCGCGATTTCATCACTCTCAAAGCGCATGATGCTTTCTTCATGCGTTCCGAAACTCAGAAAATTCACGCTGCCGTACCAGACGGTTTTCTGATCGACAATCGTAAATTTCTGATGGAAATCCGACTTATGACGGACGGTAATCCCATATTCTTTCAGATAAGCTTCATTTTGCACGACCATCTCCCGTTCCGATTCTTTGAAATCCTCCGGAGGGCGGACAACCACCGTTACGGAAACCCCGCGAAGGATCATGGCAGAAAGCTGTTTTACAAGCGAGGTCAATCTGTTTTTGCGCATAAACGGACTTACGATCAGAATCTCCCGTACTGCGTTTTCAAGATCCCGGCAGAATATCGGATAGAATGATTTCCCGTCATAGATCAAATCCGGCTGCAGGGTTTCTTTCCTTTCCGGTTTTACAAGATATCCGAGCGACGCATAACTTTTCAGCCGTTTCTGATACATTCTTTCAAGCACGGGGATATGAATATCCGCATAATCGTAAACCAGTACCTCCTTTTTTCCGGGATGATCTCTGTGCAGACGCCCGACGTATTGTGCCACTTTTCCCTTCCATGCGATCGGAAGTGCAAGAAAGAGCGTGTCAAGTCTTGGGCAGTCAAAACCCTCTCCGACATAACG
>JAZRXG010000049.1:0-65104 GCA_045600105.1 Eubacteriales bacterium | reverse complement strand
TTATTTGCCGACACGATATGCTTCATCACATATTCCGCCATCGGACTGCGGCAGATATTGCCGTGGCAGACGAACATTATCCTTATTTTTTCCATTATATTCACCTTAACGTATACGAAAAGGTCGGCATCAGCCGACCGCAGATTGCAGACAAAGTCTGCAATCTGAGCAGACTGAGACAAACGAAGTTGATTTCGACGAAAAACGAGCGTCGGCGTAGATAACTACGGCAGTCGAGTTTTTCTTCGAAGCCATTGAAATTTCTGATAAAATCAAGTATTCCTATCAAAAAGTGTACTCTCATCCGATTCGGATAAAAGTACACTTTATTCTATTGCTCTATTCTGTTTTTATTTCAATGGCGCAAGAAACGAGTTTGGCTTTGGTCTGAAGCCGTGAATTGTGCATAATGCACTCACGACTTTTGAATGTTAAATTCTTTTCCAGACTGAAGGTGAGAACAGCATGAGGAGCGGGAAGAGCTCGAGACGTCCGAGCAGCATATCCACGATGAGCACCACCTTGCCGTAGGCGGGGAAGAAGCTGAAGTTGCAGACGGGGCCGACCTCGTCAAGACCGGGACCGATGTTGTTGAGACACGAAATGACCGACGTCACGTTGGTCGTGAACGAATGTCCGGCGATCGAAAGCACGAGCACCGAAAGGATCATGATGAATATATAGATGGCAAAATAGATGCCGACCTGATTGACGGTGTCGTCGTCGATCGGTTTGCCGTCTACCTTGACGGTGGTGACGCATTGCGGGTGAAGCATGCGGCGCACTTCGTTCTTGAAGGATTTGAGGAGAATGATGACGCGCGTGACCTTGAGACCGCCCGCGGTGGAACCCGCGCAGCCGCCTATGAACATAAGGCCCACGAGTATCGTCTGCGAGAAGACGGGCCACATATTGAAGTCGACCGTCGAAAATCCCGTCGTCGTGATTATGGCGTTTACCTGGAAGAACGAGTGTCTTATCGTCTCTCCCGCGTTCGAGAAAAGACTCGCGGTGTTGAACGCGATGACCGCGGTGGCGATGATGACTATCGAGAAATAGACCTTGACTTCGCCGTTTTTCCATATACTGCGGAAATCACGGATGAGGAGCAGATAATAGATGCTGAAGTTCACGCCGAACAGCATCATGAATATCGCGATGACTACCTGGCTGTACGCCGAATACGCGGCGATGCCCGCGTTCCTTATGGCGAATCCGCCGGTGCCTGCCGTCGAAAGGGCGGTGTTGACCGAGTCGAAAAGCGGCATCCCTCCGCAGATGAGGAAGATGAATTCAAGTATTGTCAGCGCGATGTACATCGAATAAAGGATGCGCGCTGTCGAATGAAGCTTGGGCGCTATCTTGCCCACGACGGGCCCCGGGCTTTCGGCTTTCATTATGTGAAGATTCATGCCGTTGCCGTTGCCGCGCGGAGCGAGCGCGAGTATGAACACGAGCACGCCCATACCGCCGAGCCAGATGGTTATGCTTCGCCAGAGCAGAAGCCCCATCGGAAGCGCTTCGATGTCCGAGAGTATGGACGAGCCGGTGGTCGTGAAGCCCGATACCGTCTCGAACAGGGAATCGACGTAGGACGGGATATAGCCGCTAATCGTGTACGGAAGCGCACCGAAAAGCGAAATGAGTATCCACGAAAGCGCAACTATGACGAAGCCTTCGCGGGCGTAAAGTTTTTGTTTTTTGGCTTTTATCAGGGAAAGCATGCCCCCGAAAGCGGAAAGCGCCGCCATCGTGATGAGGAAAGCCGTGACCGAGCTCCAATTCGTTTCACAGATCGAGAGTATCAGCGACGGCACCATCGCGGCACATTCGAGAAGCAGTATCTTTCCGAGAAAGTTTCCCGTAAGTCGCAGGTTCATTGTTGTTTTACCGCTTCCTTTTCAAATATGTCGTTGAGATCGCTGTACGACTGCTCGGCACCGGTTACCACGATGAGGGTGTCGCCGAGCCTGATCTCGTCGTCGCCTTTGGGAATGATTATCTGGTTGCTGCGGCAGATGCAGGCGATGAGCGTGTTGGGCTTGATGTTGAGCTTTGCGAGAGGCACGCCGAGGTATGCTGCGGGCGTCGACGCCGCGAACTCAAGCGCCTCGGCTTTTCCGTCGACTATGCGGTGGAGAGCCTTGACCGTTCCGTCGCCTCTGTTGCCCATTGCTCTTATGTAACGGAGTATTTCGTTTGACGTCAGGTCTTTGGGGCATACGATACTGCCGATACGGTCGTCGAAAAGGCGGGCGTATTCGTTTCTGTCCACCTTTGTGACGGTCTTGGTGACGCCGAGGTGGTTGGCGTATATCGAGGTGATGAGGTTTTCTTCGTCGTTGCCGGTGAGGGTGATGACCGCGTCTGCCATCTCAAGCCCCTGGGCTTCAAGGAAGCCTCTTTCGGAAGCGTCGCCGTTGATGACGACGGCTTCGGGGAAGTTTATCGAGAACTGACGGCATTTTTCGGCGTCTTTTTCAATGAGCTTCACGTCAACGCCGCTCTTGATGAGCTCCTCGGCGAGATATTCGGCGACACGGCTGCAGCCGATTATCATGACGCCGCGTATCTTCTGATGCTCGAGGTCGAGGTTGTGGATGAGCTTGGCGAGCAGACTTCTCGCGGCGGTAACGGTTATCCTGTCGCCGCCCTTGAGCTCGAAACGTCCGTTGGGGATGAATACCTTGCCGTCACGATCCACGGCGCATATAAGCACGCGGAGCCCGAGCAGCTTCGCGGCGTCCATTATGCGTTTGCCGTCGAGCTTTCCGCCTTCCGCAAGCTTGAGCTCAACGAGCTCCACGCGTCCTTTGTAGAACGAGTCGCGCTTGAGGAAAGAGGGTATCTGTATTATTTTGAATATTTCCTGAGCGGCAGCCTGCTCCGGGTTGACCGACAGCGAAAGACCGAGCTCGTCCTTGAGGAAAGCGATCTGCTGGGTGTACTGAGGATTCCTGACCCTTGCGATGGTGTGACGGCAGCCGAGCTTCTTCGCCGAAATGCAGCAAAGCAGGTTGATCTCGTCGGCGCTCGTGGTCGCGATTAGAACGTCCGCGTCGGCGGTGCCGGCATCGCGGAGAACCTCGAGCGATGCGCCGTTGCCTTCGACGGTCATGATGTCGAGCGTGTCCTGAGCTTCTTCAAGATATCTGTGGTTTTCGTCCACCACGACGATGTCGTGATCCTCGCGCGAGAGCTGCTCGGCAAGGGTAAAGCCGACTTTCCCGCAGCCGATAATTACGATTTTCATACTTATATATTCCTCCGTTTCAAGAAGGGGATTTTGCAAACATTGATTTATTATATACCAAAACGGGGCATTTGTCAATATTTGTGTAAATAACGTCTTGCTTATAACAAAAAATGGGCATTATGATAGTGCATTTTTTCAAAATAACTATTTACAAAAGGAATAAACGGTGATATAATGCATAAAAATGAATTTTTTGATTTGGTGATTTTCATGAATAAAATTATTTACAAAGAATCTCTCAATCCCACCGTCACTCTGATGAAGGTGGAAGCCCCCCTCATCGCGAAAAAAGCGGAACCCGGTCAGTTCATCATCCTCCGCGTTGATGCCGACGGCGAACGCATCCCGCTCACCATTGCCGATTACGACAGAAACGCCGGCACGGTAACGATCATTTTCCAGATAGTCGGCGCGACTACCGAAAAGCTCAACCGTCTTGAAGAAGGCGATTACATCCACGATTTCGCGGGACCTCTCGGCAAACCGACCGAGACCGATGGACTGAGGAAGGTCGCCGTCATCGGCGGCGGCGTCGGCTGCGCCATCGCGTTCCCCGTAGCCAAAAAGCTCCACGAGCAGGGCTGCGAAGTCACCTCAATAGTCGGCTTCAGAAACAAAGACCTCGTCATCCTCAAGGACGAATTCGTATCCGTTTCCGACAAATACGTCCTCATGTCCGACGACGGCAGCGTGGGCGAAAAGGGACTCGTTACCGACGCTCTTAAGAAGCTGCTTGACGAAGGCGAAAAATTCGACTGCGTCATCACCATCGGACCGCTCATCATGATGAAATTCGTCTGCCTGCTCACCAGGCAGTACGACGTGAAGACCATCGTTTCGATGAACCCCATAATGATCGACGGCACCGGAATGTGCGGCGGCTGCAGACTTACCGTCGGCGGCAAAACAAAATTCGCCTGCGTTGACGGTCCCGATTTCGACGGTCACGAGGTCGACTTCGACGAAGCGCTTTCAAGAGGCGCGATCTATAAGCCCTTTGAACGCAAGGCTCACGAAGACACCTGCAATCTCTTCAAGCAGGAGGTAAAATAAAATGGCAAACCTTAAAAAGACCAAAAACCCCATGCCGAGCGAAAAGCCGGAGATAAGATGCACCAATTTCAATGAGGTCGCTTTCGGCTATCCCGAAGTAATCGCGCTTGACGAAGCGGCAAGATGCCTCAACTGCAAAAATCCGCTCTGCGTCACCGGCTGCCCCGTAAACGTAAACATCCCCTCGTTCATCAAAGCCATCGTTGACGGTGATTACGAGGGCGCGTATTCCATAATCAAGCAGAACAACGCGCTTCCTGCGGTCTGCGGACGCGTCTGCCCTCAGGAGACCCAGTGCGAATCCAAGTGCGTCAGAGGCAAAAACGGCGAACCTGTCGGAATCGGCAGACTCGAACGTTTCGTTGCCGACTGGCACAATGCAAATACTTCCGCAAAAGCCGAAAAGCCGGCTTCCAACGGACATAAAGCCGCGGTCATCGGCTCCGGTCCTTCCGGACTCGCCTGCGCCGGCGGACTTGCCTCCAAAGGCTGGGACGTCACCGTCTTCGAGGCGCTCCACGTTCCCGGCGGCGTTCTCGTTTACGGCATTCCCGAATTCCGTCTTCCCAAGACCATCGTCGCAAAAGAGATCGAGATCCTCAAGGAACTCGGCGTAAAGATCGAGACCAACGTAATAATCGGCAAGACCGTCACGGTCGACGAGCTGCTTGACGAAGGCTACGAAGCCATTTTCGTCGGAAGCGGCGCGGGTCTTCCCAAGTTTATGAACATCAAGGGCGAAAACCTCAGCGGCGTTTATTCCGCCAACGAATATCTCACCCGCATCAACCTCATGAAAGCATACCGCGATTCCGATACCCCCATCCTCAAATGCAAAAAGGTCGCTGTCGTCGGCGGCGGCAACGTCGCTATGGACGCTGCCAGATGCGCAAAGCGCATGGGAGCGGACGAGGTTTACATAATCTACCGCAGAAGCGAAGCCGAGCTTCCCGCGCGCCGTGAAGAGATCGAACACGCAAAGGAAGAAGGCATCGTCTTCAAGTTCCTCACCAACCCCGTCGAGATCACCGGCGACGATAAGAAATTCGTTAACGGCATCGTGTGCGTCGAGATGGAACTCGGCGAGCCCGACGCTTCCGGCAGAAGACGCCCCATCGTCAAAGAGGGAAGCGAACATACCATCGAGGTCGACGGCGTCATCATGGCGCTCGGCAACAACCCCAACCCCCTCATCAAGTCCACCACCGAAGGACTCGATACCGAAAAATGGGGCGGCATCATCGTTGACGAAAACGGCATGACCAGCCGTGAAAACGTTTACGCCGGCGGCGACGCCGTAACGGGTGCGGCAACCGTCATACTTGCCATGGGCGCGGGCAAAAAAGCAGCTGAAGTCATCGACGCTAAATATAACAAATAAAAATGATCTGCTCAAACATACTCGACGCGATGGGCAACACGCCCATCATCCGTCTCAACCGTATATGCGAGCCCGACAGCGCCCAAATACTCGTCAAATTCGAGGGGCTCAACGTCGGCGGCTCGATCAAGACGCGCACGGCTTACAATATGATACTCGACGCCGAACGAAAAGGACTCATCGGCAGGGATACCGTCATCGTTGAGCCCACGAGCGGCAACCAGGGCATCGGACTTGCGCTGGTCGGCGCGGTGCGCGGCTACAAAACCAAAATAATCATGCCCGACTCGGTCAGCGAGGAAAGGCGAAAGCTCGTCAACCACTACGGCGCCGAGGTCATCCTCGTCCACGACGCGGGCAATATCGGCGAATGTATCGAGGAATGTCTGAATCTCGCGCTGAGAATGCGTGACGAAGACCCCAACGTGTTCGTTCCTCAGCAGTTCGAAAACCCCGCGAATCCCGATATCCAGCGTTCGCAGACCGCGCGCGAGATACTCGAGCAGGTCGACGGTCCCATCCACGGCTTCTGCTCCGGCATCGGCACCGGCGGCACCATTACCGGCATCGGCGAAGTGCTCAAGGAAGCGAACCCCGATATGACCATCTGGGCGGTCGAACCAGAGAACGCGGCGATACTCTCCGGCGGCTCGATCGGCACGCATATTCAGATGGGCATCGGTGACGGCGTCATCCCCGTCATCCTCAATCAGAATATTTACGACGATATCTGCATCGTCAAGGATGACGAAGCCATCCGCGTTTCGAAGGAACTCGCGTCCAAGGAAGGCATAATGTGCGGCATTTCGAGCGGCACCAACGTGGCGGCGGCGATTAAGCTTGCCAAAAAACTCGGCAAGGGCAAGACCGTCGTGACCGTCCTTCCCGATACCGCCGAACGCTATTTCTCCACTCCTCTGTTCGAAGAATGAGAGTAAACCAATAACTGATAACTAATGAAAAAGGACTTCCTCACGGAAGTTCTTTTTTGTTTACATAATGCCGAGAGCATAAGGGCACGGAGCATTCGGATGAAGATCGGTCGAAGCTGTACAAAGGTACTGCGAGAGGGACGGTTCGTTCGAAATACGAAAACACCAAAAATAATAGAAAGAGTGCTTTTCAGCACTCTTTCTTCCGAAAAGATATATAATGATCCTTTTTCGTGTGGTCTTCGCCGAATGAACGCGTCACTTAATAAGCTATACCTTGTGCGATCATGGAGTCCGCCACCTTGAGGAATCCGGCGATGTTGGCGCCTGCTACGAGGTTGCCCTTCTTGCCGTATTTCTCTGCCGCGTCGTAAGCGTTGTGGAAGATGTTTTCCATAATGCCCTTGAGCTTGGCGTCGACTTCTTCAGCCGTCCAGGAGTAGCGCATGGAGTTCTGGGACATTTCGAGACCGCTGGTGGCAACGCCGCCCGCGTTTGCGGCTTTCGCCGGTCCGAAGAGAACGCCCGCGTTCTGGAAGGTTTCGATGGCTTCGGGGGTGGAAGGCATATTCGCGCCTTCGCAAACGGCGATGACACCGTTCTTTACGAGGATGGCAGCGCTTTCGCCGTCGATCTCGTTCTGGGTAGCGCAGGGAAGAGCAATGTCGCATTTGATGGTCCAAATGCCCTTGCAGCCTTCGTGATATTCGGCACCGGGAACGCGTTCGGCGTATTCCTTGATCCTGCCGCGTTCGACTTCCTTGATCTGTTTGACAACGTCAAGCTTGATTCCGTCGGGATCGTAAATGTAACCGTTGGAGTCGGACATCGCGACTACCTTGCCGCCGAGGGTCTGAGCCTTCTGGCAGGCGTAGGTGGCAACGTTGCCGGAACCGGAGATGACGACGGTCTTGCCGTTTATGGAATCGTTCTTCATACATTTGAGCATTTCGGCAGTGAAGTAAAGCAGACCGTAGCCGGTAGCCTGTTTTCTGACGAGAGAGCCGCCGTAGGTGAGGCCCTTGCCGGTGAGAACGCCGGTGAATTCGTTGCGGAGACGCTTGAACTGACCGAACATATAGCCGATCTCTCTTGCGCCGACGCCGATATCGCCCGCGGGTACGTCGGTATCAGCACCGATGTGCTTTGCGAGCTCGGTCATGAAGGACTGGCAGAATCTCATGACTTCGCCGTCGGATTTGCCCTTGGGATCGAAGTCGGAACCGCCTTTGCCGCCGCCCATGGGCAGACCGGTGAGGGAGTTCTTGAATATCTGCTCAAATCCGAGGAATTTGATAACGGAAGAGCAAACGGACGGATGGAAACGGATGCCGCCCTTGTACGGACCTATCGCGGAGTTGAACTGCACGCGATATCCGCGGTTGACCTGGACTTTTCCGGCGTCGTCGACCCACGAAACGCGGAAAGTGATGAATCTTTCGGGTTCGACGATCCTGTCGATAACGCCGCATTTTTCAATGTCGGGACGTGCTTCGACGACGGGCTCGAAGGATTCGAGGACTTCACGTACTGCCTGGTGGAATTCGGGTTCACCGGGGTTGCGTTTGCATACGGTCTCATAGACCGACTTGAGGTATTCGTTTGTTAATGCCATAATAAAACAACTCCTAAAAAAAGATTATACAAACTATATCACATTATGAGCAAAAATGCAAGAGGAAATTCAAAATATTTCATTTTTGTTTTGCGCTGTCGCCCGCGAGGTAGCCGGTGCAGAACGCTTCCTGCAGGCTGTAGCCGCCCGTGTAGCAGTCGACGTCGATTATCTCGCCCGCGAAGTAAAGATTCGGGACTATCTTCGACTCCATCGTGGACGGATTTATCTCTTTGACGTTTATTCCGCCGGCGGTGACTACGGCTTCCTCGATGGGGCGGGTCCCCGTTATCGTCAGCGGTATCGCCTTGAGAAGGCTCACGAGTCTGTGACGTTCTTCCTTGGTTATCGAATTCGTCTTTTTGTGGACGTCGATGCCGGAAAGCGACGCGAAAACGGGTATCATCGCTTTGGGCAGCAGTTTTTCGAGCGAGTTGATGAAATCTTTGTTTTTGAATTCTTCAAAATCCGACAAAAGTCTCGCGTCGAGCGTTTCGAACGAGAGTGCGGGCTTCATGTCGATGAACATTCTGCACGGGAACGACTTGATATACGCGGAGCCCGCGAGTATGAGCGGACCCGTCACGCCGAAATGCGTGAACAGCATTTCGCCCTGATCGGAATATACGGTCTTGCCGCCGCTTTCGAGCGACACGCTGACGTTCTTGAGCGAGAGCCCCGTAAGCGTCTTGCACCAGCTTTCCTCGGCGAGGAGCGGCACGAGCGACGGACGCAGCGGAGTCACGGTGTGGCCGAGCTTTTCGGCAATGGGGTAGCCGTCTCCGGTCGAGCCCGTGAGCGGATAGCTTTTGCCTCCGGTCGCGAGTATGACGGCGTGGGCGTCTATCTTCTTTACGCCGTTCGGAGTGCGGTAAAGCACGCTTTTTACACCGTTTTCGTCTTTTTCAATGTCAAATACCGTGCCGTGGACGAATCTGCCGCCGCTTTTCTCAACTGCTTTGCGGAGCGTGCTCGTTATATCCACCGCCTTGTCGCTGACGGGAAAGACTCGTCTGCCGCGTTCCGTTTTGAGAGGAACGCCGTTCGACTCGAAGAACTCCATCGTCTTTGCGGGAGGGAAGCGGTAAATGGCTTTAAGCAGGAACTTGGGGTTCGAAACGACGTTCGCGAGGTATTCCTGCTCGGTGCAGTTGTTGGTGACGTTGCATCTGCCTTTGCCGGTGATATTTATTTTTTTGCCGGGGAGGTCGTTCTTTTCGATGACGACGACGTCGCAGTCTCCGCCGGACGCGGAAACGGCGGCGAGCATTCCTGCCGCGCCGCCACCTATGATGACAATGTTATTTTGCGTTTTTGTCGTAGATACTGTATTCATCCCAGATACTCTCGAGCTTTTCAAAGTTTTTGACGACTTCTTTGTTTTTCTTCTGGCAGAGCGCCGAAACGAGCGCGTTGATGAGCGCCATCGGGGCTACCAGCGAATCGACGAACGACGAGACTTCGTTCTTGGCGTAAAGCACCTTGTCGGCGATGGGTACGACGGGGGAGGAGGGCGAGTCGGTTATCGCCACGGTGAAAGCGCCGCTCTTGTGAGCAAAGGTCATGGCGTCGACGGTGCGCTTGGAATAACGCGGGAACGTGATGCCGATGACGACGTCGCCTTCGCCGATGCGGAACATCTGCTCAAAAATGTCGCTGCCGCTGACGGACTGGACGAGACGCGCCTTGTCGAAAATGAGCGACATATAGAAATACATGAAGTTTGCGAGCGACGTCGAGGAACGGTTGCCCACGATGTATACGTTTTTGGCGTACATTATCATATCGACGATGGACTCGAAATTGTCCTTGTCGGTGTTTGCGAGCGTTGCGCGGAGGTTGTCGATCTCGGCGGAAAGGGTGGCGAACAGAACGTCGTTGCCCATTCTTTCGGTGGCGATCTCGATCCTTTCAATGGAAGTCAGCTTGTTCTTGAGCATGCTTCTGAGGGATGCCTGAAGCTCGGGGTAGCCCTCGAAGCCGAGCTCCATCGCGAATCTGACCACGGTGGATTCCGAAACGCCGACCTCGCTCGCGAGCTTTGACGCGGTCATATACGACGCGGAAACGTAGCTTTCGGAAATGAATTTCGCTATCTTTTTGTGACCCTTGGAGCAGTTTTCGGCGTATTTGCTGATGCGCTCCATCATGGGGATATCGTTTACGTTCACGCTGTTTTCGGTCTCCATGTCATTTCACCTTTTCGTCGATCATCTTTTTGTAGCCGCGGTAGTATTCGATCGAGCCGGGATGTCCGCAGAACGCGATCGTGCCGGGCTTGTTCATCATACCGAGGTACTGATAGCAGAGGATTTCGTCGCAGTATTCCGAGATCGCTTCGAGCTGCTTTTCAACTCTCGTGACGGCTGCCGGAATGAGCGCGGAGCGGTAAACGTCGCCTTCGAACTCGAAGATCTCCATGTCTGCCCACAGAGCGCTTCTGCCTGCTTTGTCGTGCGCCTTGCGGAGAGCGGCGTAATAAGCGCCGGTCTGGTCGTAGGTCGACTTTCTCACGCCGATCTCGTCCTGATACGCCACGATATCAACGTCGAGCGATTCGAGCTGACGGACGTATTCGTCGTCGGCTTTGAGTATGTTGGTTCCGTAGGGAGCGATGAGGGCTTTTTTCGTTTTGTCGATGGTGCGTGCGAATTCGGTGTATCTGTTGCAGTAAGTGATGAAATCGGGGTGGAAGTGACCGCTGATGCAGGTCTCGTCGGGGTAGTACCAGCCGTAGAACGACTTATGCTGTCCGTAAAGGGCATAGAGCTGTTCCATCGCCTTGAAAGCGCGTTTGGTGACTTCGTCGCTCGTCATATTTTCCATCGTATGGGTCCATACGCCGTAGAAGCCGGTGGAAACGAATACCTTGATATCACACTTGTCGGCTTCGGAAAGCAGGGCTTCGATGGGGTCTTCGCAGGCGAAATCCACGGGAGCGGGGTAGATATCGGTCTTGAAGTACGCTTCTGCCTTGTCCTCGTATACGAGCGACGTACACATGAGGACGATATATTTCATATCGAGGCTTTTGATCTCCCTTACCTTTTCGCGCCATTGCTCGGCGGAGAAGTGGCGGCAGATGGGGTTCCAGTATTTGCCTTCGGGAACGTTGTGATGGGTGAATTCAAACCAGGTACCGGTTATCTTTTTGATCATGATAAAACCTCCGTTGTTTTTAGTTCTTCTGCATTATACTTTATTTTTACAAAAAATGCAAGCAAAAGCGAAAAAATCTTGCAAAATGATTGAAAGACGTTTATAATGAAGTCACGGCAAACGAATCAAGTATAACGAAAGGAAAAAAGAAAATGAACATAAAAGACAGATTCCTCGAATACGCCCGTATTTCAAGCAATTCCGATGAATACTCCGAGTCGGCTCCTTCCACTTCAAAGCAGCTTGACGTCACCGAACTGCTCGAAAAGCAGCTGAAGGAAGCGGGACTTTCCGATGTCAGAAGCGACGGACGCGGCTACGTCTACGCAAAGCTGCCCGCCAATACCGACAAAAAATGCCCGAAGATAGGCTTTATCGCTCACGTCGACACGTCTCCCGATATGTCCGACAAAAATATAAACCCCAAGGTATTCGTTTATGAAGGCGGAGATATCACGCTGAATGAAGAGCTCGGCATAAAAATGACCGCTGCCGATTACCCGAACCTTGCGAACTACGTCGGCGAAACGATGATAACCACCGACGGCACGACCCTCCTCGGAGCCGACGACAAAGCGGGCGTCGCCGAGATAATGGACGCCGTCATCCGTCTCAAGGAATCGGGCAAAGAGCACGGCGACATCCTCATCGGCTTCACTCCCGACGAGGAGATAGGCAGAGGCGCCGACCTGTTCGACGTCGAAAACTTCGGCGCCGACTACGCGTACACCGTTGACGGCGGTATGCTCGGCGAAATAGAATACGAAAACTTCAACGCTGCTTCGGCTTCCATCACCATTTCGGGCAGCTCCATCCATCCGGGCAGCGCCAAGGACAAGATGATAAACGCCTGCCAGATCGCGTTCGAGCTCAACTCGCTGCTTCCGGCGTGGCAGCGTCCCGAACACACCGAAAAGCGCGAAGGATTTTTCCACCTCAACAACATTGAGGGCGGAGTTGAATCCGCGAAGATGAAGTACATCATCCGCGACCACGACAAGGCTCTGTTCGAAGCAAAGAAAAAGCAGATGCAGGCCGCCTGCGATTTCATCAACGAAAAGTACGGCAGAAACATCGTCGCTCTCACGCTGCGCGACAGCTATTATAATATGCGCGAGCTCATCGAGCCGTCGTATTTCATCGTCGAGCGCATCATCGACGCGATGAAAGCCGTTGACGTCGAGCCCATCATCGTCCCCATCAGAGGCGGCACGGACGGCGCGAGACTTTCGTACATGGGGCTCCTTTGCCCGAATATCTGCACCGGCGGCGAGAACTTCCACGGCAAATACGAATTCGTCACCGTCGAAAGACTCGAAAAGGTGTCGGACATCATTTTCGAAATGTGCGTTGTAAAATAAAGCATCAAGCCTTAAGCGAATAGGAAAGGATTTCCGCTTTTTTGCGGAAATCCTTTTAATTTGATATTTCATCATCCGCGAACCTTCGTTTTGGCTTTTGCCTTCATCTACAAACCTCTCAGTCGCCTGTCGGCGCCAGCTCCCCTTACCAAGTGGAGCCTTCTGTCTGACAGCTTCGGTTTACAGAGATAATGACGGCAGAATTCGTGCCTTGTAGGGGACGGCGTCCTCGACGTCCCGTAAACGAATGATGAAATAATCTTTAGGGCTGTGGAATATCGCTTGCGTTAAGGTCGACTTTCCGCGCTTTTCGCGCGGAAATCTTCATCAATTTTCAATTTGCCATTAAAAACCCGGGTCTGCGCTGCGCAGACCCGGGTTGCTGTTATTATTCGTGGAAAATCATTTCGAGATTCGCAAAGTCGTTTTCGGTAAGAAGTCCCTTGTCGTATGCTTCTTTAAGACTCATAAACGAACCGCCGCAGTAAAAATCCGGAACGTAGCCGTTAGGGAAATAAAGATCATGCCCACAGAGATGTTGTGTTATGAACACATCATCGTGCACCCAATCTTCACCGCAGACAAGAACGACCGAATCACCTTGTTCCGTCTCATAATATACGGGGATATACATGGTCGTAATATCGCACGAACTGCGGAACGCTTCGCGATAGTAGTATTTTATATCGGACGCGAGAGCTTTGTCTATATCCTCGGTGTCAAGCGGATGCTTGGGAACGAGTTGTTGATCGGCGTATTTTTCAACACCGTCGAACGCGATCCCGACCTCGGGACCGAATACCTCGACGTCGGCGTCGGTGATAAGGCCGATTTCGTATGCTTCCTCAAGTCTGCGGAAATTGCCGTCGTTGTATACCCAGCATATCTGCCCGTCGGGGAAGGTAATGGTGTGTTCTCCGAGAGTCACGTCGCGGTAAGCCTCGGTGACAGCCAGCCAGTCGCCGCCCATGAATACGATGGAGCTTCCGTTGAATGTGCCGAAATATTTCTGCACGTAAATGCCGTCTTCTTCGACGATCGGATAAAGGAGCTTGCAGTCGCCTAAGAAACCGTAATAATCGTGTGCTATCTTGCTTTTAAGGGAATCGATATCGTCTGCCGGCGGATCCTTTTCGGCAAATTTGATTTCTTCCGCCGGTGTATAGAGATAGCCGATCTGTGACGCCGGTTTGGGAAGGGGATCGAGTCTTGCGACGAGACGGCCGTCCGCGAGCAGAGTCTTCACGAGGTCTTCGTCGGCGTAGATCATAAAGTAGCCAAGCCAGCGCGTGCCGTTTTCGGGATGGCTTCCTAAAAGCGGAGCGTATTCGTACGCGCCCACGTAGTCGGCGTCGTCGATACCGTACGCTTCAAGCAGGGCGAGCATTGTCGAAAACGAAGCGGGTATGCCGTCAAGGTAAATGTCCTCGTTCTGTTCGGTCACGACAGGAGGCGCGGAGTATTCTGACAAATACTTTTCGGCTTCCGCGGGAATATCATATCCCGCAAGCGGGTCGATTATGCAGAGCCTTTTTGTGTCGTCTGCCGAGACCACGTTGTACTGCCAGAAAGCCGGAACGATCGCCGCGACTTTTTCGTCAAAAGACAGCGCCGAAAGTTCTTTATCGGTGTGGAATTCGTTGTTTCCGATTATCTCATCGTCGCTGTTGAAACGGAAGACCTGTACGTAACGCTTGCCGTTTTCGTTGGCAGTCATATTGAGGATGCCGGAGTCGAGCTTGTCGAAGTTATAGGTGAGTCCGTCGACCGTTTCCTCGCCGGTCTTTCGAAGCCAGCAGCTCCAGGCAGGGGTGCTTTCCGATCCGCTTTTTTCCGCCACCGCTTCTTTGGATCCATCCGTCCCGTCACCGGGCGTGACCGTGTTGGTCGTCACGGACGGAATGAAGATGGCGGCTGCGATGACCGCCGTGAGGGTGAGAGCGACCGCCGCGTAGGCGATTCCGTTGACGACGCGTCTGCTCACGCTGCTTTTCTTTGCGGGGCGCGCGATCTCTTTGACTTCAAACGCTTCGTCGGGCAGCACGCTGTTCTGAGAAGGAAGCGGAACGGATTTCAGATACTTTTTTATTTGCTTTTCTGCTTTCATTTTCTGTTTTCCTTTCTGTTGTATTCGCGAAGTTTTTCCAGAGCGCGCTGATGGCGTTTCTGGACAGCGGAGACCGAGAGCCCCGTGACGGATGCGATTTCCCTGTACTTCATCCCCGAGACTGTTTTGAGTGTCACTATCTCTCTGTCGGCTTCGTCAAGACACGCGAGCATGTCGCTCACGTCGGGTCCTCCGTCGGTGTACGACGGTTCGTCCGAAACGGGAAGCTCGTCTACGTCAAGATCGTACCTTCTTTTTCTCATGATGTCGAGTGATGAATTCCGTGCGATGGAAAGCACCCACGACGCTGCGCTGCCGTCTTTGCGGTAGGTGTCGATGTGACTAAGCACTTTAAGAAAGGTATCCTGCATCGCGTCTTCCGCGTCGCTTGCCGACCCGAGGATGGACAGTGAAAGCGTGAATATCTGACGTCCGAGACAGTCGTATATGACGGTGAGCTTCGTTTTGTCGCCCGACGCTATACCTTCAAGCGCGGCTTTGCACCTTTTTTCGCATATCAGCTTGTTCACGGCATTCACTTCCTTTCGGTCTTCTGCTTATAATACGTTTCACATCGCGAAAAACGGACATGAAAACGGAAAATTTTTCGTTTTTATCATATTTTTTATCAAAAAAGAGAGGACGAGCCTCTCTTTTGCTTTATTTGGTAATTGCCTGATCTTCTTTTTTGAATCTCTTTGCGGGCCATATCACGAAGTAGGTCAGCAGCGTGTAGGGGATGATGAATACGAGCGCGAACCATACGTCTTTTATCGAGTGCTGTTTTACGAACACGGTGGATGCCGAAACGACGACCGCGTATATCCAGCACAGCACTTTCGTCCGCGTTTTGCCCTTCATGCAGTCGGCGAAAGTCAGCGAGATCGTTATGAGGAACGCCACGAGAACGTGCATGGACGGGAATATGACGGCGGGGTTGTCAAGCGTGTAGGTGAACTGCACCCACCACGACAGGATGTTGTCGGGCATCGTCTCGGGCCGGAGCAGATGCCAGCTCGGGTAGAACGTGCAGATCATCATGCTGCCGAACATACCGAGGTATATCATCGTTACCGTGCGCAGAAAATCTTTTTTGGATTTGTAAAGCGTGTAGAGGGTAGCGCCCGCTATGTAGAAATACCACATCCAGTAGGGGATTATGAACCATTCGCAGAACGGTATACTGTCGTCGAGAGCGGTATGCATTATGTGGCTCGTCTCGGCGGTCTGCAGGTGATTGAGGATCCCGTACCATATCCATTCAAGTATCCAGAAAAGCAGGATGGCGCTGTACGGACGCGCTTTGAGAAAATCAATGACAAAATCAATGAGTTTTTTGAACTTATTTTTCATAACTGTCCTTAAAACAGGCTTATTTCGTATAGTCTGCGATACTGTAATTTTCGGGAATGTCGAACACGGCTCCCGACATATCGTCACTTACCGTGAAATCTATCACGATGGTGTCGAGCTTGTCCTTGTCGAAGCTGCGGTATCTTTCGGGAACGCCTTCGGAATAAAACACCGTGAACTCGAATCCGTCGGAATCTCTGTACGTTTCGTACTGATAATTGCGCTGGAACAGAGTCTGCGTTCCTTCGCTTTTCAGCTTTATCACGCCGTTCCAGAGCGGCTTTTCGTATACCGTGCCGTCGTATTCGGTGATATACGCTTTCTTTTGAAACCCGTCGAGAGTTATCAGCCTGCCGTCGCGGATGATATACGTCGTTTTCATTCCGTAGCTTTCCTCGATCACGACGTTGACTGCTTCCGGACTGCGGTACACCGTGACCGTGTAAGGCACGGCTTCGCCGCCGATGGTGCGGCTCTCGACCGTTCTGCGGCAATACGTTCCGCCATCGATCAGTTCAAAATATTTTTTTCCGTATTTTCCGTAAACGGGTAATGTCGGGTCGTCGTAAAAAGACGTTTCTTCGGATACATCGCTCGTTTCTTCGGCAGAAAAGTCGGCGGAAAATTCCTCCGATATCTCTTCGGAAACAGACGGGACCGATATTTCCGACACGGTCGGAACGCTTGGAACGCCTGACACGTTTTCGTTTTCACCGCAGGAAAACATAAGAACGAGAAGGGAAAAGGCAAGGAATGTTCCCGTTATTCTTTTCATTTTTTCTCTTTCAAAAGCTTTATAAGCTCCTCGATGCCGTCGTTCACCGCTTTGTCGGTGCTGCTTTCAGACGTTTCCTCACGTTTTTTGCCTATGGTTTCCGAAAGCTCGGCAAGCAGCTCGTCTATCGATTTTTTGGTGTCGTCGGTTTTCTCGGCGGGAACATCGACGTCGGTGCTTTCGGCGATCTTTATGTCGTCGTCGGCAAGGGGCGTATCCTCGTCGGTCCCTATCGCGCCGGCAATGCCGCCGCTTTTTTCGCCGCTTTCGATATCTTCGTCGTTTTCATTTTCCTTTTCTTTGAACAGACCGTCGAATTCGTTCAGCGATTCAAGACCGGGTATCTTGCGGGCATCGAATACGTTGGTGTCGCCCGCGTCGAGGTGGCTGTAATATCTGTTGCGGAAATCGCGCAGCGCCGAAAACGCTTCTTCAAGACCGCACGCGATCTCAAACGGACGGATGACGAGCTCGGGAAGCCCTTTCGATGCTCTTTCTTCCATCTGTGACGTGAGTTTTTTAGTGGGACTTTCTTCAAGATTAGACACCGAAAGCAGACCGATGCCGATATAGGGCTTGTCGTCTCCGAGCATTTCCACTCTGCTGACGTTCGTCCAGCTCACGAATCCCGCGCCCGCGTCGCCGTTGATGAGGTCAAGAAAACCGTCTTCCGAAATGAGCAGCGCGTTCTTGGGAGAGATCACCTGATAAAGGAGATTGAAGAAACACACGGTGAAATATACCGCGCCGACGCCGCCTACCACGAGGAAGAGTATCTCGAACGGCATTTTGAGGTCGAGCGTGAAGTACAGATAAAGGAGATATCCCGAGGCACACGCCAGAAGCAGCGCGAAAAACGCGAGCAGCGGCGTCAGATTCCTGCTTTTCTTTATCCTGAAAATTTCGTTTCCTTTTTCTTTAGTATTATCCATTTTTGCGTCTTCCTTCATATAATATCAATTATGCCGTCCGTTTATCGGACGGCATCTGACTGTTTATCAAAAACCGGGGACGGGATGAGTGAGAACGTAATTGATGTATGCGCTTCTCGCCGCATCGCTCCAGTGGTAACCGTCGCCTACGGTAAAGTCGTATTTGAGATGTCCCGCGATCTCGTTTCCGCTCGTCTTGCGGGCCTGAAGATCCTCGGCGACGTTGAGGAAATAATGTCCCCTCTTCTTCGCGAGCTCAAGGAGCATCATGTTGAAGTGGTCGATCTTGTTGTTGAGAGCCGACACGGTCGAGATCGATTCGCCGCAGAGCTTGTTCCACGGAGAAACCGCGCAGATGACGACTATGGAGTTGGGGGAAGCGGCGGTGATCTTGTTGAGAAGCTCGTTGTAAAGTCTTATATGGGTGTCGTTGTCGTAATAGTTGACGCCGTTCGTGCCGAGCATTATGTATATCATGCGCGGCTGAAGCTTCTTGATCCAGTAAAGCGTGGTCTTGGACGTATCGTCGGAGTGGTTATAGCTCGAATAGTGATTCTGAGGGTCGAGCCACGTCGCGTAGTCGCCGACCGAAAGACCCATCATACCCACGACGTCGTAATTCTCAAGAGGCTTGTTTCCCGCCCAGGTCATGTGCCAGCTGAGCGAGTCGCCGCAGAAGCAGATGTTCTTCATGTAGCTCGTGGCTCTCTTTTCGTCGGTCTTGGTGAGATAGGTACCGACGAACTGCTGGAACTCGGCGGTCGTGTACGACATATTGTACGGGACCTCGAGGGTGTACTGGGGTTCTTCGTAAGGGAAGAGCTCCTTCAGCACCTTCTCGTTCGTTTCATAGTACCTGTCGAGAAAAGCGGCGGTCTTCTTCGTATTCGGCATACGGGAATCCGAGGGCAGATAGATGTAGTTGGCGACACCTACCGCGCACGCTACCGTGACGGCGAGTATCACGTACATCATTTTTTGAAAAATGTTATAAGTCATTTTGGCGCGTCCTTTCAGAATTCAACTGATATAGTCCTTGTCGGGAAGCTCGTACTCGAACTCCTCGATATAGGTCTGGTTATCGTACAGACACGTTGAAAACAGCGTGTCGCCGGTAACCTCGTCGTATATGCGGAAATAGTAAAGGGTACCTTTGCCTTGATCTGTGACTTCTTTGCCTACCGTATTGATTATATTGTTCTCGATGTCAAAATATACCTTGCCGAAGCAGCTGCGGATATATTCGTACCTGATCTTGAAGAAACCGAAATTGAGGTTCTTGGTCTTTCCTTTTTCGTTCACCTTTTCATAGACGTTTCCGTCTGAGTCGGTGAGCGTCCACACGATGCCTCTGTCGGACTCGGGAGCCCTCACGACATGGTGACCTTTGGCTTCGCAGCTCGCGAGTATGCCTTTATCGGGCTTGTCGTCAGCCTTCTGACTGTCGAGCTGCTCGGTGGTGTAAAGCCTGCCGCATTCCTCGCAGTACCTCAGCTGCGTCCACGCTATCCTCAGCCCCACCTCAAGCTCGTTCGCCTTTTCGGCGTAGACGTTTCCGGCGAGCTGGAACGTGCCGTCGTAGTTCATGTGCTCCTTGGTGTGGACTTCGTAGGTCGTGAAGCCTTTTTTGTCTTCCTTGAAAGCGTTCCTCGCGCTTTCGGAAAGGATGGGAGTTTCGAGTATCGCGTCGTCGCGGCGAAGGAATATCGAAAGCAGGATGAAGACCCAGACCGCCGTCACGATGGCTATGAAGGTATATTTGAGGACCTTTTTTATTATTTTCGTCACTTTATTCTGCGGCGGACGCTCCGCGGGTATTTCCTCGGGGAGCTCGTTTCCGTCGAAATCCATGTAATCGCTTCCTTTCGTAAGGGGGCAAACGCAAAACCGCGTTAAGGGGTCAAAACGTGTTGTTTATTCATACGGACGACCTTCCGTATCCTTCAAAAAGAACGGACCGGTAACGCCGTGTTGACATAATAACGTGCTTCCGGACATTATGAAATCGGTTATCCACACGCCGGAAAATCGCCCGGTATGTGGAAAACTATTGAAAATCGCGGGAGTTATCAACATAATCCACATAGTTATCCACATCCGTGAGCCGGAATAGGGGAAAAATCCGGCGGATTATGTTAAGTTGTGAAGGATAACCGTCAACCGAAGTATTTTTTGTCAAGCGTGCGGAGCTGAAGCGCAAGCGCTATGTGACGCTTCTTTATGTCGTCCGATCTGTCGAAATCGGCTGCCGTGCGCGCTACCTTGAGCAGTCTGTCGTAGCTTCGCGCCGAAAGCGACATCGTCGTGTACGCTTTTTTGAGCAGCTCGTTCCCGCCGTCGTCGACGACGCAGAATTTACGTATCTGCGAGGGCGTCATGAGTCCGTTCGCCATTGCGGGGTCGCCGAAGCGTTCCGCCGCGAAAAGACGGGCGGCAACGACTCTTTTTCTTATTTCTTCGCTCGGCTCCGATTCCTTCGTCATCGAAACGCCGGCGTAGTCGAGCGACGGTACCTCGACCTGGATGTCTATCCTGTCGAGAAGCGGGCCCGAAATTTTCGAAACATAGGCCTTGCGCGATATTTCCGAGCAGGTGCACGGGTGGGTGGGATGACCGAACCAGCCGCATTTGCACGGGTTCATGGCGCAGACGAGTATGAACGACGCCGGATACGACACCGTTCCGCTTACTCTCGTTATATTTATAAGGCGTTCCTCGAGCGGCTGACGCAGCACCTCCATCGCGCTTTTGTCGAACTCGGGGAATTCGTCAAGGAAAAGCACTCCGTGATGAGCGAGCGAGATCTCGCCCGGCTTCGGATTCTTTCCGCCTCCGGCAAGCCCCGCGGTCGACATCGTGTGATGCGGCGAACGGAAGGGACGGGAGGAGATGAGCGACACTCCGTTTCCGAGAGCGCCGGCTATCGAGTGTATCCTCGTGGTTTCGATCGCTTCCTTGAGCGTTATCGGCGGAAGTATCGACGGTATGCGGGAGGCGAGCATGCTTTTGCCCGAGCCCGGAGGCCCGATCATAAGCAGGTTGTGGCTACCGGCAGCGGCGAGCTCGATCGCTTTTTTCGCCGTGTCCTGACCCTTCACGTCGCGGTAATCGAGCGCCGACAGGAACGCTTCGCGCGTGAACGCCTCTTCCGAGAAGACGGTCTTTGCGATTTTCTCGTCACCGGTCAGATGACGGCAGAGCTGATTCACGCTTGAAACGGGGAATACGTCTATCCCTTCCGCGGCGGACGCCTCGGCGGCGTTGGCGTCGGGAAGATATATTTCTTTTATCCCGCTGTCACGGGCGGCTATCGCCATCGAAAGCGCTCCGTTTATGGGGCGCAGTTCACCCGTCAGCGAAAGCTCACCGGCAAACGCTTTTCCCGCCGTGTCGAAACGTTCGGATATCGACTCGTCCAGCATCGAAAGGAGGATGGGCAGGTCGAACGACGAGCCCTCTTTTCTCACGTCGGCGGGAGCGAGGTTGACCGTGACGTGCCCCGTCCTGAGCTTGATGCCCGATGCGACGGCGGCGCCGTGGACGCGTTCGAGCGATTCTTTGACGGCGGTGTCGGGAAGACCGATAAGCGTGATTTTCGGGTCGCTCGATTTGAACGAGGTCGCCTCGACGAACACGGGGATGCCGTCTATTCCGTTAAGGGCAAACGTGGTTATCACTCTTACCATGGCTTCCTCCGGTACGGAAAATACGCTTTTTCAAACGCAAATTAATGCAATTTATAACGATACACAATGATAATACCACAAGAATATCCATTTTTCAAGTCTTTTTGAAACAAAAAATGTCATTGTGACAAAAAAAGAGTGCGCCGCGCCGCGGAAAACGCAAATAAAATAAAAATATCGGGAAAAATTTGTAAAAGCATATTTACATATTGAAAAAGTTGTGATAGAATAAATGGCAATGAAAAAAACGGAGGTATTGTTTTTATGGTAACAAGAAAAAAGATTTCCATGGACGGCAACAACGCTGCCGCTCATGTATCCTATGCTTTCACCGAAGTTGCCGGTATTTACCCCATAACGCCGTCGTCCCCGATGGCGGAGTATACCGACAAATGGGCGGCAGAAGGACGTAAGAACCTTTTCGGTCAGACCGTCAAGGTAGTTGAAATGCAGTCCGAAGGCGGCGCTTCCGGCACCGTTCACGGCTCGCTTTCCGCAGGCGCCCTCACCACCACCTATACTGCTTCCCAGGGTCTTCTCCTCATGATCCCCAATATGTACAAGATCGCCGGCGAGCTTCTCCCCGGCGTCATCCACGTCACCGCACGTGCCATCGCTTCCCACGCCCTCTCCATTTTCGGCGATCACAGCGACGTCATGGCGTGCCGTCAGACCGGCTTCGCAATGCTCTGCTCCTCCAATGTCCAGGAAGTCATGGACCTCGGCGCGGTCGCACATCTCTCCGCCATCAAAGGCAGAGTTCCTTTCATGCACTTCTTCGACGGCTTCAGGACCTCTCACGAGATCCAGAAAGTCGAGACCTGGGACTATGAGGACCTCAGAGATCTCGTCGATATGGACGCCGTAAAGGCTTTCCGCGAAAGATCCCTCAACCCCGATCATCCCGTTCTCCGCGGCACCGCTCAGAACCCCGACATCTTCTTCCAGGCAAGAGAAGCTTCCAATAGTTATTATAATGCGGTTCCCGCCATCGTTGAAGATTACATGGCAAAGATCAACGAAAAGATCGGCACCGATTACAAGCTCTTCAACTACTACGGCGATCCCAAGGCCGACAAGCTCATCGTCGCCATGGGCTCCATCTGCGACACCGCCGAAGAAACCATCGACTACCTTATGGCAAAAGGCGAAAAAGTCGGTCTTCTCAAAGTCAGACTTTACAGACCTTTCTCCGTCAAGCATTTCATCTCCGCCATCCCCGAGACCGTTACCAAGATCGCGGTCCTTGACCGCACCAAGGAACCGGGCGCTCTCGGCGAGCCTCTCTACCTCGACGTTGTTTCCGCGGTCCGCGGCACCATCTTCGAAAAGGCTCTCATCGTAGGCGGCAGATACGGCCTCGGCTCCAAGGACACCACTCCCGGCGCAGTCGTTTCCGTATACAAGAACCTCGACGCAGCGAAACCCGTCAACGGTTTCACCCTTTCCATCACCGACGACGTCACCAACCTTTCTCTTCCCATCGAAGAGGAACCCGACACCGCTCCCGCGGACACCGTATCCTGCAAGTTCTGGGGTCTCGGCTCCGACGGTACCGTTGGTGCGAACAAGAACTCCATCAAGATCATCGGCGACCATACCGATAAATATATTCAGGCTTATTTCGCATACGACTCCAAGAAGTCCGGCGGCATCACCGTATCTCACCTCAGATTCGGCGACACCCCCATCCGTTCCACCTACCTCGTTTCAAATGCGAACTTCGTAGCCTGCCACAACCCCGCATACATCCACATGTATGACATCACCGCCGACATCAAGGAAGGCGGCACGTTCCTCCTCAACTGCCAGTGGAGCGCGGACGAACTCGATTCCGTCCTCCCCGCAAAGGCAAAACGCGACCTCGCAAAGAAGAAAGTCAACTTCTACATCGTTGACGCCATCTCCATCGCCAAGAAGCTCGGTCTCGGCGGCAGAACCAACACCGTTCTCCAGTCCGCGTTCTTCAAGCTCGCCAACATCATCCCCGCTGACGACGCCATAGAATATATGAAGAAAGCTGCTTACAAGTCCTTCATCAAGAAGGGGCAGGCAGTCGTTGACATGAACTACGCCGCAATCGAAGAAGGCGCAAACGCAGCCGTCAAGGTCGAGATCCCCGCATCCTGGGCTGACGCCGTTGACGAAAAAGTCGAAGTCAAAGCTACCGAAGGCAGAGCCGACGTAGTCAACTTCGTCGATAACATCCTCAAACCCGTTACCGCTCAGAAGGGTGACAACCTTCCCGTTTCCACCTTCCTCGACAGAGCCGACGGTACTTCTCCTCAGGGCACTGCCGCTTATGAAAAACGCGGTGTCGCGGTCGACGTTCCCGTCTGGAACCCCGAAAACTGCATTCAGTGCAACTTCTGCTCTCTCGTCTGCCCGCACGCTACCATCCGTCCCGTTGCGATGAAAGACGAAGACGCCGCAAAATATCCCGAAATGAAGCTTCTTCCCATGACGGCTATGCCCGGATATAAGTTCGGCGTTACCGTTTCCGTACTCGACTGCCTCGGATGCGGCAGCTGCGTACAGATCTGCCCGGGCAAGAAGGGCGAAAAGGCTCTTTCCATGCAGCCCGCGGCAGGCCAGCAGGAAGAACAGAAGTACTTCGAACTCAGCTATAAATATGCCGATGACCCCGAAGTGCTTGCAAAATTCAAACCCGACTCCGTCAAGGGTTCGCAGTTCAAACAGCCGCTGCTCGAGTTCTCGGGCGCATGCGCAGGCTGCGGCGAAACTCCTTACGCAAAACTCATAACCCAGCTCTTCGGCGACAGAATGTTCATCGCCAACGCTACCGGATGCTCTTCCATCTGGGGCGGCTCCGCTCCTTCCACTCCTTACACGGTCAACAAGGAAGGCAAAGGACCCGCTTGGGCTAACTCCCTCTTTGAAGACAACGCCGAATACGGTCTCGGTATGGCTACCGCCGTCAAACAGCGCCGTGCCAAACTCATCGAGCTCGTCGAAGGCTTTGCCGCTTCCGATAACGAAGCTCTCGCAGCTGCTTCCAAGGCTTGGCTCGAAGTCAAGGACGACGGAAAGGCTTCCGTTGCCGCTTCCGCTGCTCTCGAAGAAGCTATCAAGAACGCCGATAACGGTGACGCCGCTTACAAGCAGGCACTCGCGATGAAGGATCTCTTCGTCAAGAAGTCCATGTGGATCTTCGGCGGCGACGGCTGGGCTTATGATATAGGCTTCGGCGGTCTCGACCACGTTCTCGCTTCCGGCGAAGACGTCAACGTATTCGTCTTCGATACCGAGGTTTACTCTAACACCGGCGGACAGGCTTCCAAGTCCACTCCTACCGGCTCCGTTGCTCAGTTCGCTGCAGCCGGCAAAGCCGTCAAGAAGAAGGACCTCGCGGGTATCGCAATGAGCTACGGCTATGTTTACGTCGCACAGGTGGCTATGGGCGCCGATTACAACCAGTGCGTCAAGGCCATCAGCGAAGCCGAAAGCTATCACGGACCTTCCATCGTCATCGGTTACGCTCCTTGTATCAACCACGGTATCAAGAAGGGCCTCGGAACCTCCATGCTCGAAACCAAGGCAGCAGTTGCCGCGGGTTACTGGCACACCTTCCGTTACGATCCTCGTCTTACCGCTGAAGGCAAGAACCCGTTCACCCTTGATTCCAAGGAACCGACCAACGATTACAAGGAATTCATCAACACCGAGTCCAGATATTCTTCCCTCAACCTCTTCTTCCCCGAAAGAGCGAAAGTCCTCTTCGACAGAGCAGAGATCGAAGCGAAAGAGAAATATCTCAAACTCAAGAAGCTTTCCGAACAGAACTGATCCCGGTTTCGGTAATCACCGCCGCGCTTGGCGCGGCGGTGATTTATTCACGTATCATTATTATATATGAAAGGAACGTCACCAATGGGCAAACAGGCAAAAAACAGTTACAGCTTCATAAACCTTATAGCGGTAGTCGCCTGCTTCGGCGTCATCGTCGTAATACTGTCGGTATTACTCGCGAATTTCATGTTTGAAAAATCGGTCGAGGAAGACAGCAGTGACGTTTCCGAACAAGCGGAAAAGTCCTCCGAAACGTCTTCCGATACGTCGGAACCGTTCGGCGACACGTCCGAAGAATCTTTTCCCGCCGAAACTTCCGGCGACGCGCCAAAACCCGTGCTGAAGTACGATACCGTCAAGGTCCCGTACTCCGATATCCACAAGGGCGACCTCATCGTTGTCAACAACGACCGGAAATTCGATTTCGCAAATACCCCCAAGCTGATGAAATTCAGCAATTATTCCGAGTACACGAGCAAGGTCTTCAAGCTCCGCGACCTCGAACTGCAGATATCTTTCGATGTTCTTCCGTCCCTCAATTCGATGATGGCGGCGCTCAATTCCTATACCGGAAGCAACGCGCTCACCGTCACCTACGGTTTCAGGAGCGAATCCGATCAGGCTGAACGCTATTCGTCGGGAAAAGATTCCGATATGGCGGGCGGCAGCGACCTCAATACCGGTCTTTCGTTCATGTGCACCGTCTACCCGGCTGAAGAGGGAAGTCTGAGCGACGGAAAATTCACTTGGCTTGCCGAGAACTGCAGCAAATACGGCTTTATCCTCAGATACCCCAACGGCAGAAAATCACTTACTCTTCACGACGGTTCTGATTCGCTTTTCAGATACGTCGGCAGACCGCACGCCTTCCTTATGAAGCTCAACAACCAGTGCCTTGAAGAATACATCGACTTCTGCAAACGCTTTACTTACGACAATTATTATTCGATAAACTCCGAAGGAAAACGCTATTACATCTATTACGTAAAGGCGAATACGTCCGGAGATACCGAGATCAAGATACCCGAAAACTGCGATTACACCATCTCGGGCGACAATTCCGAAGGCTTTATCGTGACCGTTATGGCAGGACTCGTCAACGACTGATAAGACCGCAAAATCGCGCAAAACGGCAAAACGTGTCAAAAATGACAAAAAACGTGCAAAAAAGCACCGTGAACAAATGTTTTGTTGAAATTTTGGATAGGTAGAAATATCTCCGCGATTTTTGTGCAACATTACCACGAAAATCGACGGATTCGGACAAAAAATCAAATAAAAAAATTCACATACAACTCCGTCTGAAACGGGGTTGTATATTTTTGTCTAAAATTAAAATTTAACGAAATTTATCAACCGCGGCCCGCACCGTCAAATTCGGATATGATATTTATATAATAATACGTTTGCGTTCCCATATTTCAAGGACTTTTCGGGGCGGAAAATACGGGGAGCCGTACGGCATTTTTCGGGTTGGAAAATACAGACGCAAAAGTGTGGCGATTTTGACAATGTCAAATTGCACATACCGTCTTTTTTGCCCGAAAAGGGAAGAGACCGCCGAAACGGGACCGAATCAAGTTAAAGTGCCTAAAAAAGCCTCATATATTATATGCACACTTGACAAAATGACTGACGCAGGGTATAATTTAGCGTAATTAAATTCGGTGTATTGCATATCCGTGACGGAAAATGCGCCGTTTTACTGCCAAATCTCACGCAGGAGGATCACTATGAGCAAACTGAAAAATCCACTCAAGCGGATGCTCGGTTTCTGTCTGGCATTCTTGTTCGTACTGACAAGCTGCCTCACCGTGGCCGACATCTCGGCGAATGCACTCGTTGAAAGCGTAAACGGGTCGGATTCGCTGGTAAGAACCTCGCTCTCGGAAATCAAAAGCGTTCTGACTTCAAAGAGTTATGCCGACTACATTGAAGAAAACGCCGAGGTTTTCGGAAATGCGAAATCAAGCCTTGACGTCGACGTTACCAAGTATTTCGCCGACGAAACGACTGCGACCGTAGCTGTTGATGACGGCAGCAAGTACGGTACCGACGGCAAAGTCCTTCTTATGGGCGACGACGGTAAGGTATCGTTCAAGGTCAATGTTCCCGAAGATGCGTTCTACTGCATCGAGTTCGAATATTGGACCGGCAACATCGTTATCAACGACGAATCGGGAGAAGCCGTGATCGAAGGCAAATCCACCGACATCGAAAGGATCATCCTCATAGACGGCGCCGTTCCATACAAGGAAGCGCGTTCCATCTCTCTTACGAGAAGCTGGACCGACGTATACAACGTCGTTGACAAGGATAACGGTTACAAAGCCGTTTACGAAAAAGGTGCCGACGGAAAAGAAAGAAAAGTCACTTTCGATACTTCGGATTCGAGATTCACCGACGCCGCGAGAGATCAGAGTGCCAACGTACGTATTTTCCAGCGCGATAACGCCGGAAACGAAATGAAGCCCAACAAGGAGCTTCGCGACAACTGGTACACCAAGTATCTCTGCGATTCCGCCGGATACTATCCCGATCCGCTCCGCTTCGCGCTTACCAAAGGCGAGCACGTCATCACCTTCTCGACCATTCGTGAGCCCGTCGCGGTAAAGAGCATCAGACTTTGCCCCTCCGCCGCGCTTCCGACTTACGCCGAGTATCTTGCAAGCCACGCTGGCGCAAACGACTATTCCGGAAATGCGATCAAGGTCCAGGGCGAATACCCGACCCTCACTTCCGATAAGACTATCTATCAGCTCAACGACAGAACTTCCGCCATCAGCGAACCGCAGGACGCGGCTCTCCAGAGACTGAACAGCATCGGCGGCGATAAGTGGACTTACGTCGGTCAGTGGATCGAATACGAGATCGACGTCCCCGAAGACGGCTTCTATAACATCGTTCTCAGATACAAGCAGTCCATCATGGAAGGTATGTACGTTTCGAGAAAGATCTACATAAACGGTGAAGTTCCGTTTGCCGAGGCAGCCAACTGCCGTTTCAACTACGATGACTCGTGGCAGACCGGCGGCATGTACGACGGCAAAGCAGAGCTTGATACCAAGAGAAAGGACTTCAAGTTCTATCTCGAGAAGGGTGTCAACACCGTCAGATTCGAGGTCGTTCTCGGCGATATGTCCGAGATCCTCAGCAGCGTTGAAAACACGCTTACCAACTGCAACGCGTATTACAGAAAGATATTGATGCTCACCGGTCCCGATCCCGATGAATACCGTGACTATCAGTTCGAGAAGATCATGCCCGACGTTCTCAAAGGCCTCAAGAAGAGCGCTCAGGAACTGAAGGACGTTTCCGCGAGACTTACCGAAGTTACCGGCGTCCGCGGAAGCAACAACGGTACTCTCGAAAGAGTCGCGACCACCATCGAAGAAATGGGTACCCATCCCAACAAGATCGCCGCTCTCCTTTCTCAGATGAAGGATTACCTCGCGGCACTCGGCTCCTGGCTCACCGATACGCAGAGCCAGCCGCTTGAGATCGACTACATCCTCGTTCAGCCGGTTGACGCCAAGATCCCGAAGGCAGAAGCAGGCTTCTGGAAGAAGGTCGTCAACGAAGTCAAGAAATTCTTCGTTTCCTTCGTTGCAGACTACAACTCCATCAGCTCTACCAGCAACCTGACTGAGGAAGAACTCAAAGCGATCGAAAAAGCGGGAATCGAAGTCTGGACCGCTTCCAGCCGTGACCAGGCTCAGATCATCAAAAAGCTCGTAGATGACGACTTCATGGAAAAATACAACGTTCCGGTCAACGTCAAGCTCGTTATAGGCAGTACGCTTCTGCCTGCGACCCTTGCCGGCACGGGACCCGATATAGCGATGAACATCGACCAGTCGACACCTGTCAACTACGCCATCCGTTCCGCGGTATACGCGCTCAACACGGACGATCCCAAGAGGGGCTACAACTTCAACGACTTCTCCAAGTTCGAGAACAACCCCGCTTATAAGCAGGCGATAGAATCCGGTTACGTTGACACATTTGACGAGACGTTCAAGCGTTTCGCTCCGGCGGCCATCACGCCCATCACTCTTTACGGTGAAACCTACGCGATCCCCGTCACGATGTCCTTCCCGATGCTCTTCTACCGCAAAGACATATTCGTAGAAATGGGACTCAATGTGCCTAATACCTGGGACCAGTTCAAAGAGGTCATTTCCGCGCTTCAGGCGAACAACCTCAACATCGGCTTCCCGACCGGCACCGGCGGATCCATGATACTCATGTATCAGATCGGCGAACCCCTCTACGATATGGGCAACTACGATTACTACCTCGAGAATTATCCCGAGCTCTTCGGATACGACGAAGCGACCGGTGAATACACCAAGAACGTTTACACCGTAGTCGACGACGAGGGCAATGAAGTGATCCGCCCGAAGACCGACGGTATGACGATCAACCTCGACTCCAACGAATCGCTCTCCGCGTTCAAGAAAGTCTGCCAGTACTTCACGATGTACGACTTCCCGGTAAGCTACACGTTTGCCGACCGTTTCAGAGACGGTACGATGCCTCTTGCGGTCGCGGATTACTCCGGCACCTACAACACGCTGATCGTATTCGCTCCCGAGATCGCAGGTCTGTGGGAATTCACTCCGCTTCCCGGCACCGTGCTTGAAGACGGCAAGACCATCGACAATACCACGGTGGCATCCGTTTCCACCATGATCCTCATGCGTTCCGTCACCGACGAAAACGCGTTCACCGCTTGGATCTTCATGCAGTGGTTCACGAACGCGGAAGTTCAGGCAGCCTTCGGCAACGAAATGGAAGCCCTCCTCGGACCGTCCGCAAAACAGGCGACCGCAAACATCGAAGCTCTCACCACGATGTCCTGGTCCAAGGATGAAATGGATAACCTCATGGCACAGTTCAACGCCGTTGAATGTACCCCCGAATTCCCGGGAAGCTACATCATCGGACGTTACACCAACTTCGCGTTCCTCGACGTTTACAACGATAACGCGGATCCCGTTACCGAAATGCTTTCCTATATAGTAGATATAAACAACGAACTTACCAGAAAACGTAAAGAGTTCGGTCTTCCCACTCAGGAGGATATCAGAGCCGCGGATTCTGCTAAGGAAAATAACTGAGAGAGGAGGATATAAAAGTGTCAAAGAAAGAAAAAGACCAGGTAGTCATACGAAAAGACATGTCGAAGTTCAAGTGGACTCTCAGGGAAATGAAGAAATATAAGGTCGCGTATCTTATGATCGCCCCCTTCTTCATACTCTTCTTCATGTTCACCGTTCTTCCCGTCGTGTTCTCGTTCCTCCTCGGTTTCACAACCTTCAACCTTCTGGAAGCACCCGATATCGTTTTCCTCGATAACTATATCCGACTCTTCCTCGACGACGAAATATTCCTTACCGCGATCAAGAACACCCTCGTGTTCGCGTCCGTAACAGGTCCGGGCTCCTATCTGCTGTCCCTGTTCTTCGCGTGGTTCATCAACGAACTCAGACCTAAGGTAAGAGCAGTCGTTACTCTTCTTTACTACGCACCCTCCATCTCCGGCAACGTATACCTCATCTGGACGGTCTTCTTCTCCGGCGACCAGTACGGTTTCGCAAACGCCTGGCTCATGAAGCTCGGCTTCATCAACAAACCGATACTCTGGTTCTCCAACGAGGAATACATCGTACCTCTCATCATAGCGATAGCTCTTTGGACCAGCTTGGGCACCTCGTTCCTTACCCTTATCGCCGGCTTCCAGGTCGTTGATAAGTCGCTTTACGAGGCAGGCGCAGTCGACGGTGTCAAGAACCGCTGGCAGGAACTTTGGTTCATCACTCTTCCGTATATGCGTCCTCAGCTTCTCCTTTCCGCTATCCTCGCGATTACCGGTTCGTTCAGCTTCGGCGGAGTCATTACCGCACTCGTCGGTTTCCCGAGCCCGAACTACTGCGCGCACACGATAATGCACCATTTGGACGACTATGGCTGGACACGATTCGAAATGGGCTACGCTTCCGCCATCGCTACCATACTCTTCCTAATGATGATAGGCTGCAACATGCTTGTCAATAAACTCCTCAGAAAGGTAGGTACATGATATGGCGTTGTTCAGCAAAAAAGCAAAACAGCCGAAGGAACAGTTCAAACGTTCCGTCAACCGCTCCGTCAAGGGCGATATCGCGATATACATCATACTCGGCGTATTCGGCGCATTGATGGTACTGCCTCTCATCTACGCTATCGGTCAGTCGCTCAAGCCTCTTGAAGAGTTCTGGGTATTCCCGCCGCGTCTTATTCCTACCAACCCGACCCTCAAGAACTTCTCCGACCTGTTCAGACTCATGGGCGACAGCTGGGTGCCTTTCTCCAGATACATTTTCAATACCATCCTCATTTCCGTGGTTGGTACCGCGGGCAACGTTCTTCTTGCTTCCTACGCGGCTTACGCGCTTTCCAAGATCCCGTTCCCCGGAAGAAAAGGCCTCTTCAAGATGGTCACCTACTCCCTCATGTTCAACTCCACCGTTGCCGGCATCACCAACTTCATCCTCATGTCCTGGCTCGGTTGGGTAGATACCTATTTCGCAATCATCATCCCCGCGTTCTGCACGACCTACGGTCTGTTCCTCATGAAGCAGTTCATGGAAACCTCCGTTACCGACGCGGTCCTCGAATCCGCACGACTTGACGGTGCTTCCGAAACCAAGATCTTCTGGGTCATCGCAATGCCGATGGTCAAACCCGCGTGGCTCACTCTTATAGTGTTCGCGTTCAAGGATCTGTGGAACACCGGTTCGAGTACCTACATCTACAGCGAACAGCTCAAGACCTTCAACTACGCAATAAGCCAGCTCGTCAACTCCGGTATTTCCCGTACCGGCGTCAGCGCTGCTTCCACCGTTGTAATGATGATCGTACCTATCCTGGTATTCGTCATCACGCAATCCAACATACTTCAGACAATGTCTGCATCGGGCATGAAAGACTAAGGAGGAATACGAATGAAATCAAGATTTACAAAAGTATTGCTTCTGACTGTCTGCCTTATGATCCTGCTCGGCGGTGTCGTTGCTAACGCTCTTATCCCGTATATCAGCTACACCTACGACGTCAACGGCAAAAAGCAGACCAGTCCCGACGCATACGTCCCCGTCAAAGTCATCACCTCGGCTTCCATTCAGGAAGGCCTTGCGTCCAAGGTCAACGAAATGGCGTCTCAGCTTTACGCCGAGACCTGGACCGACATCGAAGCCGTTTCCGATATCTGTGTAGACGGTCTCGGCTACATCTACATCGTCGATAAAGGAGCCGCGGGCTCCAACGGACGAGTCATCTGCCTTGACGAAAACTACAATCTTCGTCTGATAATCAGCACTTTCGTCAACCAGATGGGCGTTCCCGACGCACTTTCCTCTCCCTCCGGCGTTTACGTTTCCGATACCGAAATAATCGTTGCCGATACCGAAAAATCCCGTATCGTCATCTTCGATAAGATCGGTAACTTCAAGATGATCGTTCCTCAGCCTACCGGTGACCTCTTCAGCGACGTTTACAAGCCCATCGCCGTTGCCACCGACTCTGCCGGAACCATCTACGTCGTATCTTCCACCACCAACTACGGTGTCATCTCCATGAACCGTGACGGTTCCTTCAACGCATTCATCGGACCTCAGAAGGTTACCTACAGCCTTCTGGACCTCTTCTGGAGAAAGTTCAAGACTCAGGAACAGCTCGCCGCTTCTATCCGTTACGTTCCTACCGAATATAACAACATCACGATAGACCCCGACGGCTTCCTCTACGTAACGCTTTCTTCCATCGATGAAGGCGAACAGCAGGCTGCCATCAACGGCAAGTCCAAACTTTCCGACAAAGCTCCCGTCAAGAAGCTCAACCCGAGCGGAAGTGACGTTCTTCAGAGAAACGGCTTCTATCCGCCTTCCGGCGAAGTGGACGTTACGAGCTATGCCGACTCCTCCTATGCTTCCTACGGCTGCTCCACCATCGTGGACGTAGCACTCGGCCCCAACGGTATGTGGTCCATCGCCGACCAGAAGAGAAGCCGCGTATTCACTTACGACTCCAACGGCAACCTCCTCTTCGCGTTCGGTGACAAGGGCGACCAGGTCGGTCTCGTACAGAACCTCATCGCCATCGCATATCAGGGAACCAATCTCCTTCTCGTTGACTCCACCGCAAACTCCGTTACAGTTTTCAAACGTACGAGCTACGGCGACCTTCTCGCAGCCGCTCTTCAGAATACCGAAGATCAGAACTACGACGAAGCAGTCAACTACTACAAGTCCATCCTTCAGAGAAACAACAACTACGACAAAGCGTACGTCGGCATCGGTGATACCCTTTACAGAAACGGCAAATTCACCGAAGCAATGACTTATTACAAGAGCGCGTACGATACCGAAAACTACTCCAAAGCCTATGCCGAATACAGAAAAGACTGGGTAGAGAAGTGGATCCTTATCGTTCCTCTCGTAGTCATAGTATTCTGCGTGGCTGTCAGCCTCCTCTTCAAATGGGCAAACAAGGTCAACGCACAGGGCCGTGTTTACAAAGAGAAGAGAACCATCAAAGAAGAACTTCTTTACGCGTTCCATGTCATATTCCACCCGTTCGACGGTTTCTGGGATCTGAAACATGAAAAACGCGGCGGTGTCCGCGGTGCGACCATCATTCTCTGCACCACGGTACTCGTGTTCATCTACCAGGCAGTGGGCCGCGGCTATCTCTATAACCCCTACGGAGCAAACGTAAGCTATGTAACCGAGATCCTTTCGGTACTGCTTCCTCTGTTCCTCTGGGTCACCGCAAACTGGTGCCTTACCACTCTGTTCGACGGAGAAGGAACCTATAAGGACGTCTACATTGCGACCTGCTATTCGCTGACTCCGCTTCCTCTCCTCATTCTCCCCACCATCTGGCTTTCCAACATCGTCACTATTGAAGAAATGGGAATTCTTTCCCTCGTCAACTCCGTTGCGTTCTTCTGGCTCGGACTTCTCGTGTTCTTCGGAATGATGGTCATTCACGATTACACGCTCGGTAAAAACGTTCTTACGACCATCGGTACGATAGTCGGCGCCGCGTTCATTATGTTCATCATAATCCTCTTCGGTACGCTTCTTACCAAGGTCTACACGTTCTTCTACAACATTTACGCCGAGATCTCGTTCCGCGTATCATAAAGAAAGGAAGGAAAAAGTATTATGAAAAAATCACTTATAACACTTTTGGTGCTTGTCCTCGCACTTACGTTCGTTGCACCGTCCGTCCTTTCCACCGTTTCTTTTGCAGCGGATGATTCCTCCAACGTCAATATCTGGGACACCCTCGATCCTGCCTATACTTCCGCCGAGTTCAACTCCGTTGAAGCAAGGATCGCCGGCGACACCAATATCGCAAAGATGGAGCTCATCCTCGTAAACGAAGGCTACGCACTTTACAACGACCCCCTCAACGGCGAAGTCATCTGCCTCAAGCTCGCTCCTCCCAATGCCGAGGGCGAATACGAAATGGATGAAAACGGCGTATACAAATACGTCGGCTACTACTGCACTAACCCCTATAAGGTAGGTCAGAGTAAATCCGTTGAAAAAGAGCAGGATACTTCGGTCTCCGTCAAGAAGACCCTCCTCTCCCAGATAGTCATCAAATATCAGGAAAACACCAACGAAACCACTCTTGAATCCTACGCAAGCTCCGCTCTCTTCGATCAGATCACCTGCAAGAAGATCCGCGGCGGTCTCAGAGTCGAATACACAATCGGACGTGAAGAAACGACCTACCTCGTTCCCCGTCAGATCAGATTCGACAAATGGATGGAGCTTCTCATTCAGATATCCGAGAACTCCGCCAAATCCAAAGTCACCAGAACCTTCATGGCTTACTACACTCTCAGAGCTACGAGCGTAGAACAGCTTACTTCCTGGGGCGACACCTTCAAGTCCACCAGAAAAGATTCGATCAGTGACGTTACCTGGGAATATCTCTTCCAGTCCAAGAAGGATTACCTCGCGACCAATCCTCCCGATCCGGGCGCCTGGGGTATTTACGCCGGTGTTTACGAAAGCTACGTAGTCACTCAGCGCGATAAATCCAATAAGACCCTCAAGGAAAACGAAGAAAAATTCCCCTGCACCAAGAACTTCGCGATAATGGTATTCGAAGGTACCGCAAAGGCCGCCGAACTCCGCAAGGTCGAGCAGTACGTCAAACTTTATACCGACTACTCCAAGGAACGTCTTGAAGAAGACCATGCCGAAACCGAGTACACCGCAAACGATAAGATCCCCGCTCTGTTCAAGCTTGCGGTTGAATACACGCTTGACGAAAACGGACTTTACATCAGACTCAACGCCGGCAAGATCAGATTCGACTCTTCCAACTACACTCTCCAGTCCATTTCCTTCCTGCCTTATGCAGGCGCCGTGGATACCCACGATGAAGGCTTCATCTTCTCTCCGGACGGTTCCGGTACAATGTTCTCACTCAAGGATATCGCAGGCAAGCAGTTCACCACTACGAGCCAGATCTACGGTGCGGACTTCGCGTATCACACCATTTCGGGCGCCAGCAAGGAAGTCGTGAGATATCCTGCGTTCGGTGCGGTCGAAACCGTCGTAACGTATGAAGAATACACAGACGAAGATGTCGTCATCGACCCCGAAACCGGTGAAGAAATCGTCACCGAAATCACAAAGACCCGCGACATCAAAACCAACTACGGTTATCTCGCAATGCTCACCGCGGGCGACTCTCTTGCAAAACTCACCGTCAACAACGGCGGCTCGCTCCATATGTACGCTTCCGCGTATACCACGTTCAACCCGCGTCCCAGCGACACGTACAGACTGAACGGCGGTATTTCCGCGGGCTCCGACGCAATGTGGACCGTTGAATCCAAGAGAAGATATACCGGCGACTACGGACTCAGAATTTTCATCCTCGACGGTGAAAACGCTTCCATCGCAGGTATGGCAAACACCTACAGAAACTACCTCGAAAATCAGGGCTACTTCGCAAAACTCGAAAAAGATAACGATTCTTCGGAAGATATTCCTCTTTATATCCAGACGCTCGGCGCCATCGACACCAAGAAGACGTTCCTCGGCGTTCCCGTAACGAAGAGTGTTCCTCTTACCAGCTTCGAAGATACCATCACGATACTCACCAACCTCAAAGAAATGGCGGGCATCACCAACGTGAAGGTACTTATGGAAGGCTGGTGCAACGACGGTATGATCCCGCTCGTTCCTTCCGAAATCGAGATCTGTGACGCACTCGGCGGCGAAAAGAAGTTCAAAGAACTCATTGCTTACGCAGCCGATAAGGCAAACGGAAACATCCAGCTCTTCCCGAACCTCGATTTCGTTCTCGCAGCCAAAGACGAAATGTTCGACGGCTTCGACAGCGACGATCTCGCGAAGACCATCGATGACCGTTCTACCGGACTTCGTTATTACGATCCTCTCTATCAGGGCTACAACAACGCCAGACTTGGTATAATCTCCAGCAACGTAGTAGAAAAATTCTACGAAAAGGCAATGAAGGATTATAAGAAGTACGACATCGGCGGCATCGCGGTCACCACCCTCGGTCAGTACCTCTCCTCCGACTTCAATGAAGACGATCCTCTCAACAGAGAAGACTCCAAGAAGATCGTTACCAGACTCATCAAGAAGATCAGAGAAGACAATGTCAAGGTACTTGTTTCCGGCGGTAACTACTACGTATGGCCCTACGTAACGGATATCATTGAAGTTCCTCTCGATGACTCCCGTTACAAATACACCAGCGCATCCGTTCCTTTCTACGGAATGGTCATCCACGGCTACATCGATTTCGCCGGCACCGCGATCAACCTCGCAGGCGACTATCAGTACCAGCTCCTCAAGACGATCGAAAACGGCGCGGATCCGTTCTTCGTGATCGCTTATGAAAATACCTCCGAACTCAAGAACTACAACAGCAATTACCTCCTTTCCAAGTATTATTCCGTCAAGTATTCCATTTGGTTCAACGATATCAAGAATACTTACAACACCCTCAATAATGCTCTTAAGGATGTCAAGTATTCGCTCATCGTAGGTCACGAGTACCTCGATCCCAACAAGAAGGTCGTCAAGGTAACTTACGACAACGGCACGGTATTCCTCATCAACTACCTCGAAACCGATTATGAAGTAACTTTCGGCGACAAAGAGATCGTGATCAAAGCAAACGATTTCGTTAAAACCACCGTTGAAGATACCGAAGAGAAAGGAGAAGTCGTAAATGGATAATGCAAAAACATTGCCCGTTAAGGCGAAGAAACGTAAGAGCAAATCCCTCGATAAGAAAAAAGCTCGTTATGGTTGGTTCTTTATTGCACCCTTCCTTCTCGGCTTCGTGCTTATCTATATGCCCATGATACTTGACTCCATCAAGTATTGCTTCATCGAAACCAAAGCAATGAAAGGCGGCGGTTACGAGGAGATCTGGGTAGGTCTTGACAACTTCAGATACGCGTTCCTCGAAAACGCTGACTTCACTCAGAAGCTTATCACGAGTGTTAAAGAGCTCCTCTTCAACATTCCCGCGATCGTTATTTTCTCGCTCTTCATGGCGGTTCTTCTTAACCAGAAAATGAAGGGCAGAGCGATCTTCAGAGCAATATTCTTCATCCCCGTCATCGTTTCCACCGGTATCGTCGAATCCATCGACCTCCAGAACACACTCGCGTCTGTTCAGGAATCAATGACGAATATGGACTCGGACGTAATGGAAAACGCCGCTAACGCAGGACAGCAGATACTGAACGTAATGGACGTTCAGCGATTCTTCAGCAGCATGAAAGTAGGTACGGAACTCGTCAATTACGTTGTCGATATCGTCAACTCGGTTTACGATATAATCAATAAGTCCGGTGTTCAGATGCTTATATTCCTTGCGGGTCTTCAGTCCATCTCACCCGCCATCTACGAATCCTGTAAGATGGAAGGCGCCAGCGCTTGGGAAACCTTCTGGAAGATAACCTTCCCGATGATCTCTCCGATGATCCTCGTCAACACTATCTATACGGTCATCGACGCGTTCACGTCTCAGTCCAACACCGTTATGAAATTCATCGACGGCATCTTCAACGGATCCGGCGGTATGGTAAGAGCCACGGCAATGAGCTGGGTATACTTCCTGCTCGTAGCATTGATACTCGCGCTCGTCGCAGGTATCCTGTCGGCTTACATCTTCTATCAGAGAAGAGATTAAGGAGGGAATACAATGGATAAAACATACAGCAAAAAAAGCGATCCCTCTATGCTCGTCTTTGACGAAAAGACCCCGTTTTGGGTCAAGATGCGTTATAAATACCTTACGACCTACTTCCTCGGAAAGGTTCTTTGGACCATCTTCCGTCTGGTACTTCTCATAGGTATTTCCTACGTCATCATCTTCCCGTACATTTCCAAGATCTCCGGTTCGTTCATGAGCCGTGATGACTTCGTTGACGTATCCGTCCACCTTATCCCGCGTTATCCTACGCTCGATACCTACAAGGCGATCATCAACGACAACCACTATTGGCAGGCGCTTTTCAACACCACCACGCTTTCCGTGCTCTGCGGTGTTGTTCAGATGCTCATTGCGTCCGTAGTCGGTTACGGCTTCGCCAAATTCAATTTCAAGTTCAAGAAGACCATCTTTATCTTCGTTATCATCACCATGATAATCCCTCATCAGTCGATTCAGATGTCTCTCTTCATGAAATTCAGATATTTCGATATCTGGGGAATTTACGGCGGCATTGCCAAGCTGTTCGGGTCCACGGAGGCAACTCCGGCGATCGCCAACCTGCTTGACACCTACTGGCCTCTCGGAATCCTTTCGTTCTGCGGTCTTGCATTCAAGAACGGTCTGTTCATCTTCATTATGCGTCAGTACTACAAGGGCGTTCCCGATGAACTCGAAGAAGCCGCATACGTTGACGGCGCAGGCGTTTTCAAGACCTTCGTCAGAATAATCATTCCGATGTCCGTTCCTATGATGGTAACGATCTTCATGTTCGCGTTCTCGTGGCAGTGGACCGATACCTTCTACACCAGCCTCTTCTTCAAGGATACCAACAAGATCAAGCTTCTGCCGAATATCGTTGCGATCCCGAAATCGCTCGATACCGAATACGCTGCAAAGACCTTGTACGAAACGGCTATCCGCAATACCTGCGGCTTGCTGATCCTTCTCCCGCTCGTTATCGTTTACCTCTTCGCTCAGAGAACCCTCATCGAAGGCGTCGAACGCAGCGGTATCACCGGCTGATACAAAGCGACAATTCATCAAAAAAGGCACTCCGCTTGGAGTGCCTTTTTAATGCCTTTGATGACTACGGATGGTATGATCTAAATAATGAAGCCTTCGCGTTAAAGCGAAGGCTTCTGGATTTTTTGCCTTTGACATTATTTGTCTTTGACGTTTGTGTAATAGTATGCCACGGTGAGGTCGGTCACAAGTCCGTAACTCTTTTCGCCCGCCTTCACGTTCTGCGACGTGAGGTAAGCGTTGTTGGTGGCGGAAACGACCTTTGCCGCGGTCGATTCGCGGTACTTGTCAAAGAAACGCGAATATGCCGACATCTCGTTCGCGATGACGCCGGGGTAATACTCGCGGACGAACTGCTTGTACAAATCCTTGTCGGACTTGTTCAGTGCCGACATGACTTCACGCAGCACGTTGAGATAGCCGCTGTAAACGATATATGGCTCATCGCTGTGTATGCAGACGAGAAAAGCAACGAAGTTGGCTTCGTCCTCTTTTGCGATACCGCGCTGATGCGCCATCTCGTGAGCCATCGTGTAGGGAAGAATAAAATCGGGGTAGTTGATGTTGACGTTCGCTTCGCCGGTGAAAAACGTGTAGACACCGGAAATGTGAGTGTAGGTCATGTATTCCGAAAGCGCGACGGGTTTCGGTCGTGAACGGTACGAGGGGATCACGTCGTAATCACGCGCGAGGCTTGCGTAGGCGTCGTTGATCTCGTCACAAAGTCCGTCGTAGGTCATCGGCAGATGCGATTCGCCGCTTTCGGCAAACGAAACGTCCGGGAGAACGCCGTCGAGCTGCAAAGAAAGCCAGACAGCCGTCTCGTACAGCGCTTCACCCGATACGGGCGCGTCTGTGAGCCCGATGTTCTGCGTAAGCGGATAGCGGAAATACGAAGGCGCGAACGCCGAAAAGAACGTCGTGAGAATAAAGAGGATGAGCGACAGCAGCGTCATCACGACGCGGTTCGCGCTTTCGGCGCTTTTGCGCCTGCACGCTCTGACCGTATAAGCGATGACCGCGAACAAAAACAGCGGGATAAGAACGATGAGACATTCCGCGAGCGAAAACGGAATCCACGTCGTGAGAAGCGACAGAATATATCTTATGCCGTTTCCGGGATAACGTGCCCAGAATTCCGCGAACGGGGAAGAGAAACGCGAGATTATGTAAACCAGGAGACTGAGCCCGAAAAGGACGTATAAGGTCACATAAAACGGCTTGAAAACGCCGCGGTCACGCAGCCTTGTGAAAAAGCCGCGCTTTGTGTTTTCCGTACGATCCATTCTGAGTCTCCGCTTTTATTTGATCTCCACAGTCCAGCCGAATTTGTCTTCGACTTTGCCCCACTGAATGGAAGTAAGATCGTTGTAGAGCTTGCCGGAAACCTCGCCGATCTCGAAATTGTTGATGGTCATCTTCCTGTCGCCCCAATAGAGCTCGCCTACGGGAGAAACGACGGCTGCGGTGCCGGTGCCGAACATTTCTTCAAGAGTGCCGTTCTGGGAAGCTTCCCAAACTTCGTCGATGGAAACGCGGCGTTCGGTAACGGTGTAGCCTTCGGCTCTGAGGAGCTCGATGGCGGAACGTCTGGTAACGCCGGGAAGGATGTTGCCTTCAAGGCTCGGGGTAACGATCTCGCCGTTGATCTTGAAGAAGACGTTCATCGCGCCGACTTCGTCGATGTATTTGTGGTAGATACCGTCAAGCCAGAGGACCTGAGCGTATCCGCTTTCTTCGGCTTTCTTTTGACCGATGAGGGAAGCGGCGTAGTTTCCGCCGACTTTCGCAAAGCCGGTGCCGCCTCTGACCGCTCTGACGTATTCGTCTTCAACGGCGATCTTGACGGGATTGAGGCCCGCGGCGTAGTAGGATCCCGACGGAGAAAGGATGATGATGAATTTGTAGGTGTGAGAGGGATGAACGCCGAGGAACGGGTCGGTGGCGATGATGAACGGACGGATGTAAAGGGAAGTGTTGGGAGCGGAGGGGATCCAGTCCTCATCGACCTTAACGATGGTCTTGATCGCTTCGAGAGCGAAATCGGGATCAACATAAGGGATGCACATACGTTCGTTGGTGTTGTTCATTCTTTCGATGTTCTTGTCGGGGCGGAAAAGCAGAACCCTGCCGTCGGCAGCGCGGTAAGCTTTGAGTCCTTCGAACATTTCCTGAGCATAGTGGAAAACCATGCAGGCAGGAGAAAGGGCTATATCGTGGAACGGCTCGATCCTCGCGTCGTGCCAGCCTTTGTCTTCGGAATAGTCGCATACGAACATATGGTCGGTGAAAATTTTGCCGAAACCGAGCTTGGAAGTGTCGGTGGGCTTTGCTTTGGGAGCGGTGGTTCTGGTGATTTTGATTTCCATTGATAATACCTCCGAATTTGTTGATGGTGCAATAAAAATATTTAACTTATTATAAATCATTGCTTTCAAAAATTCAACCGTTTAGGCAAAAAAAACTCAAAAAAGCCGAAAATGATAAAATTTTTCAAAAGTACTTGAAATCCGTTTGATTTTATGTTAACATAATATGTCATCTGAAAAGTATAAGGGGGTATATGGCGATGTCGATCGGCAGGGGCGGCAGCACGTTATTGTGCGTCGGTATTCTCGCGGCGTCTTTTGCCGTATCGTCAATGCTTCCTTCAAATGCCCCGAAGAACACGGGGAAAGTACCCGAAAACGATTATTCGGCAATGATAGTCAAAGAGCCCGAGATCGTTTGGCGCGACTGCGTTTCGCTTTCGGTAGACGGCGGATTCATCGGCTATTATCCCACGGCTGATGACGCGGTGGTGGCGGTCGAGAACGCCGCTTACAGACAGGTCAGCGCCGAATACGACGAATACGACGGCTACGATATAATCAGCACTTACGACATTTATGACGTCACGATGACCGAGGACGAGCTCCTTGTGAGCGAAAAAAACGCTTTGCCGCGGCTTTCGATCAACGTGTATTCAACGAGCGTCAAGCGCGTCAGCGTGCCGTTCTCCACGAAATATGTCGATAACGCAAACGAATATATCGGATACGAAAAAGTCAGGTCCAACGGAAGTGACGGCGTCAACGAAGAGATATACCGCGTCGTTTACCGCGACGGCGAGCTGATCGAAACCGAAAAAACGGGCGAAAAAGTCATTTCCTACCCCGTCGACAAGGTCATCGAGCAGGGTACGAAGTATAAAAAGTCAACTCAGATATTCATCTTCCCGTACGACGGACGCATCACTTCGCAGTTCGGCGGACGGTATCTGATGGGATACACCAATCACCGCGGCATCGATATCGCGGGGATCAACCGTCAGAAGTACAACAGCACCGGAAAGATAGAACGCGCGGACTGCTTCGGCGACGACATCCACGCCGCGGGCAGCGGCAAGGTCGTGTTTGCGGGCTACGGCAGCAGCTACGGCTATTACGTCGTCATCGAACATTCAAACGGTCTGCGTACTTACTACGGACATCAGAGCAAGATACTCGTCAAGGTAGGCGACTACGTGAAACAGGGCGACGTCATAGGCCGCATCGGAAACTCCGGCAACAGCTATGGCGCGCACATTCATTTTGAGATACGCGTACCGGGCAGCGACGGGGAATACACCGACTGCGTTGACCCTGCCGACTACCTCATCGGCTACGACGAATATCCTCTCGACGATAAATAAAAACTGAAAAGATATGGCAAAACGCTCCGCGCTCCCATAACGGGAACACGGGGCTTTTTTTGTTTACTGAGTATACATAATTATTTGAAAAAATTCTTAAAAAGGTATTGCATTTTGAGAAATCTTATATTATAATAGACCTATCGGTGGGGAATTGTGGCAAAATACTCCAAATTTTCCCACAAAATCGGGCAGCCGCCCAAAAATCGACAATCAAGACCAAGGTCGGGCAAAGAAAACCAAACAGCGAAACGCGATCTTGCGATAATTTTTAAGGAAAGGGGAGACGGCAATGTTTACAGGCGAATATTGGTACAGCATGGACAGCAAGGGCCGTGTCTCCGTACCTGCCAAGCTTCGCGAATTGCTCGGCGACGAGTTCAAGATATGCAAAGGCTTCGACAAATGCGTCAACATTTATCCGCTCGGCGAATGGGAAGAATTCGCGCAGAAGATCAAATCGCTTCCCGAAACGAGCCAGAGAAGAGCGAGACGTTACTTCTTCGCCGGAACTGTCGACGGAGTGCTCGACGCTCAGGGACGCATCACCGTCACGCCCGCCTACAAACAGTTCGCCTCTCTCGAAAAAGACGTCGTCATAATCGGCAACGACAACCACATCGAGATATGGGCTGCCTCCGTCTGGGAGAGCGAGCAGGAATTCATGACCTCCGAGGACGTCACGAACGACCTCATAAGCTGCGGATTCTGATATGGAATTCAGACATTATTCGGTCATGGCCGACGAAACGCTCGAAGGGCTCAACGTCAGACCCGACGGCGTATACATCGACTGCACCCTCGGCGGATGCGGTCACACCAAAAGGATCTTATCTCTGCTTAATGAAAACGGCAGGGTGATAGGCATTGACCTCGATAACGACGCTCTCGCGAACGCAAGGGAAACGGTCAAGGACCCTCGGCTTCTTCTGTGGCACGGCAACTTCAAGGAAATGAGGACGGCAGCCGCGGAATACGGATTCGAAAAAGTCGACGGAGTTCTGTTCGACCTCGGCGTTTCCTCATATCAGATCGATACCGCCGAACGCGGATTCTCGTATATACGCGACGCGAAGCTCGACATGAGATTCGATACCACCAAGGGCGAGACCGCCGAAGACGTGGTAAATTCGATGTCGGAATACGACCTTGCCGACATATTTTTCAGATACGGCGAAGAGAAGTATTCAAAAAAGATAGCGGCAAAAATAGTCGCTTACCGCGAAACCAAGCAAATAGAAACGACGTCGGAGCTTGCGTCACTCATCGCTTCCGCCTGCCCCGCGTTTTATAAAAAAGAAGGCAACCCCGCCAAAAGATGCTTTCAGGCGCTCCGCATATACGTGAACGGAGAACTTGACTGCCTCGAGGATGCCTTCAGGACCGCCGCCGATATGCTGAATCCCGGCGGAAGACTCGCGATAATCACGTTCCACTCGCTTGAAGACAGAATAGCGAAGACAACGCTCGCAAAGCTCGAAAACCCCTGCGAATGCCCCAAGAACTTTCCCGTCTGCGTATGCGGAAAGAAACCCGTGGTGAAGGTGCTGACCAGAAAGGCCGTCACCTGCTCTGAAAAGGAAAATGAAGAAAACAGCCGTTCACATTCGGCTAAGCTAAGGATAGCGGAAAAACTCTGAAAGACTTCCGCACATGATCGAAAAGAGGGACGAACATGAAAAAGACAACAGAAAAAAACGTAAATGCAGCGTCGAAAAAAGAGACAAACGCTCAGAATAAAGCACTTGCCGTCGCCAAAAAAGATAACGCGCTTTCCACCCGCGTCACCGTCGTCAACAGCAAAAGAAAGCCCAAAACTCCTATTTCCATAGGGGCTCTTTTCGCCGTCGTTACCATCACGCTCCTTCTCGTGTTCGTGGTAATGAACTATGCCGAGATCGACAATTACAACAGTGACATTGCCGAGCTCCGCGACGAGCTCACCGAGCTTCAGAAGAGCGCCGTCAAGCTTGGACAGAGACTTGACAAAAAGAACGACCTCGTTGACTTTGAAGAATACGCCGTGAACGAGCTTGACATGGTCAAGTCCGGCGGACTCACCCGCATAAATATCACCGCGCTCCCCGAAGACCGCGGAACGACTTACAAATACGATTCCGACAGATCCGGTATCGGTATTCTCCTCAGCGGCTTCGGCGAAGTTTTCAAGAATTTCATCGATTGATAACATATTATCGCCTTTGACGCAGTATAATGCAGGGAAGAAAGGCGATCGTCGGGAGAGTCGGAATTGAACAGGAATAATACATTCAACAAAACAACAGGAAAATCAACAATAGCAAGAGGATGCGTTGTTATGACGCTTCTCTTGCTATGTCTTTGTGCGCTCGTATACCGCCTTGCCGACCTACAGCTCATCGATGCCGAAAGCAACAGAAACGCCGCACTCGATCAGTATACGTCCGAACTGACCATATACGCGAAACGCGGAAACATATACGACCGCAATATGAAAATAATCGCCACGAGCTCCACGGTGCAGACGGTCTTTATTTCTCCGTACGACATCGTTGACGACGCTCAGGCGGAGCTTATCGCGTCGGGGCTCGCGAGAATACTCGGCGCCGACAAAGCCGACGTTCTTGAAAGAGCCGGCAGAAAATACTCGAAATATCAGATAATCAAGAAAAACGTCGAAGAAAGCGAAGAAAACGCGGTTCGCGAATTTATCGAAAAGAACGACCTCTACCGTCAGGTATGCCTTGAAGAATCCACCAAGCGCTATTATCCCTACGACAGCCTCGCCTGCCATATCATCGGCTTCGTCGGCGGCGAAAACAAGGGACTTTACGGCATCGAAAAGACCTACGAGGACATCCTCAGCGGCATCAACGGCAAAGCGATCCAGGGTCAGGACGGGCAGGGCAACGAGCTCCCGTTCCAGTACGAAAGCTACATCGACTCCAAGGACGGCGACAGTGCCGTGCTTACCATCGACAAAACGATACAGTCGATACTCACCAAATACCTCATGGACGCGGTCGAAGAACACAAACCGACCTTCGGTGCGAGAGGCATCGTGCTGCAGGTCGACACCGGCGAAATACTCGCGATGGCAAGCATCGATGAATTCGACCTCAACACCTACGGTCATCTCACCGGCGAATATCTCGAAAAATACGAAGCGTTCGAGGGCACCGACGAAGAAAAGAAGAATTACGAAAACGAATTGCTCTTTGAAATGTGGAAGAACAAAGTCGCGACCGAGCTTTACGAGCCGGGCTCCACTTTCAAGATAATCACCACCGCCATAGGCATCGAAGAGGGCGTTTTCACGCTTGATTCGCATTATACCTGCAGCGGCGTCTATAACGTTCTCGGCGTTCCCATCCATTGCCACACCGGAAACGTGCACGGCGATCAGACGGTCACCCAGGCGCTCGTCAATTCGTGCAACCCCGCGTTCGTTCAGATGGGTCTTGACATCGGCGGAGATATGTTCATGAAATATTTCGACGCCTTCGGCTATACCGACAAGACGGGTTCCGACGTACTCGGCGAAGCGAGAAGCATATATTACGAAAGCCTCGCGAATCAGCTCGACCTCGCGAACTGCGCGTTCGGACAGTCTATGTCCATCACCATGCTGCAGCATATCGCGGCGGTCTCCTGCATCGCCAACGGCGGTTATCTTACGACGCCTCACCTTATCAAAGGCTTCGTCGATCCCAACGGCAACTACACCGAAAGCACAGAGTTTTCGTCGAAACGCGCAGTAATAAGCGCCTCCACCGCGAAGCAGGTTCTCGACGCACTCAAAAATTCGACAAAAAACGCGTCCGTTTCGGGTTATAATATTTCGTCCAAAACGGGTACGTCCCAGAAGCTCGGCAGAAAAGACGCGCTCCCCGACGAAGAATACTACATCGCAAGCTGCGTTTCGTTCGCTCCCACCGAAGACCCCGAGATCGCCATACTCATCGTGGTTGACGAGCCTACCGGCGGAAAATACTACGGCAGCCAGTGCGCCGCTCCGGTAGTCGCAAACGTGCTTTCCGAAGTTCTCCCTTATCTTGAAATATATCCGTCCCACGACGGTGCTCTCAAGGAATACAAGGTCAGCGACTACATCACCGCCGACGTTGACAGAGCGAAATACGACATCGAAAGCAAGGGCATCAAATGCGTCATCAAGGGCAACGGCAGTAAGGTCGTCGACCAGCTTCCCAGAGTCGGCACCACGATATCCGAAAAAGGCACCGTCATCCTCTATACCGAATCCGGCATGGAAAAACAGCAGGTCAAGATAAGAAACCTCAACAAGATGTCCCCCGAACAGGTCTTCAAATGGATCACCGACAACAACCTCAACGTTATCGTCGAAGGCGTTTATAACAAAGAATACGACAACTGCTTCGTGCTTTCCCAGTCGATAGAACCGGGCACGGAAGTCACCGTGGGCACTATTATGGAAGTCACGTTCATTTATGATGAGGATATAGAGTAATGTATATCACGCTCGAAGAGGCGGCAAATGCCGCTCACGGAAAATATAAAGGCGACGGAAAAGCCGTCGTCAAAGGGCTTTTCACCGATTCACGCACACCGTGTGACGGCGGACTTTATTCCGCTCTGATAGGTGAAAGGGTAGACGGACACAAATTTGTTCCCGACCTAAACGCCAAAGGATATCATTGTGTCGTTTCGGAAGAAGAGTATTTCAACGAAAACAATATCCTCGTCGAAAACACCGAAAAGGCACTGTGCGAGATCGCCGGATACTGGAAAGAAAAGGCACTTTACGACCTGAAGGTCATCGCCGTCACCGGTAGCGTCGGCAAAACGACGACCAAGGACCTGTGCGGGCTCGTGTTCGCGTCCGAGCACAGGACGTTCGTTTCGGGCGGAAACAGAAACAGCGTCATCGGCTCTCCGATGCTCGTCTGCTCCATTGAAAAAGACGAATACGAATACGCCGTACTCGAAATGGGAATGTCGCTTCGCGGCGAAATATCCCGCCTTTCGAATATGGCAAAGCCGTACCTTTCGGTCATCACCTGCGTCGGCACTTCGCACATGGAGTATCTCGGCAGCAGGGAAAACATCAGAGCCGAAAAATTCGATATAACCGTCGGCGAAAGAGACGACGGATATCTCGTCACCGACGGCGATTCGGATGCCGAATACGCTATGCGTGACAAGGTGAAGCAGAAAGTCATGTTCTGCGGCTTTTCCGAAAGATGCGATTTCAAAGCCGAAAATATCGGTTTTGACGGCAGAAATACCAATTACGACATAGTTTACCCGTCCGGCAGGATAAGCGTAAGCCTGCCTGCCGAGGGACTTCATACCGTCAAGGATTCGCTCTACGCGTTCGCGGCGGGCGTCCTTTGCGGCATTTCCCCCGAAAACGCGGCGAAAGCGTTTGAAAACTTCGTTCCCACCGGAAACAGACAGCGCATTTACGAAAAGAACGGAGTCACCGTCATTGCCGACTGCTATAACGCCGCTCCCGAATCCATGAAAGCGTCGCTTTCGGTGCTCGCTTCCAAAACGGGACGCAGGATCGCAGTTCTCGGTGATATGCTCGAGCTCGGCGGAGACACGCGGCGTTATCACGAGGAAGTGGCATCTTGTGCGGCGGATATCGCCGATATCGTTCTGTTCGTCGGTGAGAATTGGGAAAAGAAACCGAGAAAATGCACTTCTCGTTATTTCAGCATCGAAGAAAAAAGTCAGGCGGCGTCCTTTATCAGAAGCATCGTTCAAAACGGCGATGTGATGCTTTTCAAGGGAAGCAACCGCATGGGACTTGATGAAACAATAAAGGAAGCCGGATTATGAACACATTACATCTCGTTATAGCTTTTCTGACGTCGTTTGCCGTTTCTTTCGCGCTCTACAAGGTATTCATTCCGCTCCTTCGAAAAGTGAAACTCGGTCAGAAAATACTCGAAATCGGACCCAACTGGCATAAGTGCAAGGAGGGCACCCCCGTTATGGGCGGACTCTTCTTCATCACGGGCAGCGCGGTCGCGATAGCCGTCATGGCGATCATAGGCGACATCAACGCGGGCAGCAGTTTTTTCGTCATCAATATTTGCTTCGCTCTTCTCAACGCGGGCATCGGTTTTATAGATGACTACGTCAAGCTTTTCAAAAAACGCAATCAGGGGCTCACCGCGATACAGAAGCTCGTTCTTCAGTCCGCGGCTGCAGCCGGTTATCTTTTCGCTCTCGCGAAATGCGGACTCATCACCACGTCGGTGAATATACCGTTCACATCCTCGATGGTCGACCTCGGCGTATTCTATTACATAATCATCGGCGTTCTGATGGTTTATATAATCAATACCGCCAACCTCACCGACGGACTTGACGGACTTGCCGGAAGCGTGGCTTTCGTGCTTGCCGCAATGTTCCTCTTCGTCGCCTGCCGGGAATCGCTGCACAATATGGCGTTCGTTGAAATGGCTCTTCTCGGCGCTCTTGCCGCGTTCCTCATTTTCAACTTCCATCCCGCAAAGATATTCATGGGCGACACGGGCTCCCTCTTCCTCGGATCGATGCTCGTCTGCTGCGCGATGCGCGTCGGACGTCCCCTCATCATGATCCTTGCCGGTCTCGTCTACGTTCTCGAAGGCATTTCGGTAATGATCCAGGTGGCGGTTTTCAAGCTTACGAAAGGGAAGAAGAGATTCTTCAAAATGGCGCCGATACATCATCACTTCGAGCTCTGCGGACTTACCGAAGTGCAGATCGTCGGAATGTTCCTCGCCTTCACCGTGGTGATCGCGGCATTGTCGTATCTGATAATAATCAAACTCTGAACAATATAAAACACCGTCAAACGGGAAAGGATAATCATGGATTCTGAAAAAACCGGCAGAACCGTCAAAAAGCCGACGGCAAATAAGACAACTGCCAAAAAGCAGACCATCATCATCCGTTGGATGGGCGGTGTTGACAGACCGTTCCTTTATCTGCTTCTCGTTTTGCTTGCTTTCGGCACGGTCATGGTATTCACATCGAGCTACGCTTACGCGCAGAGCAAATTCGGTGACAGTTATTATTTCTCCAAAAGTCAGATATTTTTCATCGCTCTCGGACTTCTCGTGATGATGTGCGTCATCAAATTCGGCAAACGCGAGCTTGTAATGAAGCTCACGCCGATAGTCTACTACGCCGTGCTCCTGCTGAACGCCGCCGTTCTCGTGTTCGGTTATATCGGACTCGGTGCCAAAAGATGGATAGTGATAGGCGGCGTCAACTTCCAGCCGTCCGAATTACTCAAGATAATGACGGTCGTCTACTGCGCGAGATGGGCGGCATTGAAACAGGATAAGATGCGGACGTTCAGATACGGATTCCTTCCGTTTGCCGCCATGATGGCGGTGAGCGTCGGCATACTCATACTCCAGAACCATCTTTCCGCGGCGATCATCACATTCACCCTCGTTTTCTGCATGATGATACTCGGCGGCACCAACGGCAAGCTTCTCATCTTCCTCAGCGCAGTCGGAGGAGCGGCCGTGACCTACGTCGTCACACATATTCAGAAGATAATCGACCTGCTTTCAAAAAGCGAAAACATAGGACACGCCGCAAAGCGTCTTCTTATCTGGCAGGACCCCATAAAGTATATGCGCGATGAAGCGACGGGATGGGGAGGCTGGCAGCCTTCGCAGTCACTTTTCGCGATCTCCTCAGGCGGATTCTGGGGAGTCGGACTCGGACAGTCGATGCAGAAGCACGGCTATCTGCCCGAACCGCAGAACGACTACATTTTTGCCATTCTTTGTGAAGAACTCGGATTCGTCGGCGCTTTCGCCGCGATAGCGCTCTTCGCCGCCCTCATCATACGCGGATTCATCATCGCCAAAAACTGCAAAGACAGATTCGGTCAGCTCATCGTCGCGGGACTTATGACCAAGCTCGCGCTTCAGGTGATACTGAATATCGCGGTCGTCACCAATACGATCCCTTCAACGGGCATAAGCCTCCCGTTCTTCAGCTACGGCGGAACGGCGCTCCTCATTTCGCTTGCCGAGATGGGACTCGTGCTCTCAATATCCAAATATTCCTATACCGAAAGAGGAGAGATAGAATGAGATATCTACTTTGCGGAGGCGGCACCGGCGGACACATCAACCCCGCTCTTGCCATTGCCTCGTCTATCAAAAACGTCGATAAAGACGCGGTCATAGAATTCGTCGGGACCGAACGCGGACTCGAGACCAAGCTCGTTCCCGAAGCGGGCTACAAGCTCAATACGGTCGAGGTCTACGGCTTCCACCGTTCGTTTACGCTCAAAAACGTCAAGGTCGCCTACAAGGCACTCACCTCGGTGAGAAACGCCAAGAAGATCGTCAAGGCGTTCTCCCCCGACATAGTCATCGGCACGGGCGGCTACGCAAGCTGGCCCTGCGTAAAAGCGGCGTCTTCTCTCGGCATCCCCACCCTCATCCAGGAACAGAATGCCTACCCGGGAGTCACGACCAAAAAGCTTTCAAAATGCGTCAACACCGTCTGCACCAGCTTTATCGAAAGCCACAAGCTTTTCGACCCGTCCGTTCAGAACAAACTCGTTCTTGCCGGCAACCCCGTCAAGAAAAACACCTTCACGCGCAGTGAAGCGAGAAGACAGCTCGGACTTTCCGACGACGATATATACGTTCTGTCCTACGGCGGAAGCCTCGGAGCGGACAAGGTCAACGAATACTGCATCGACGCGATGGAGATATACAAGGATGACAAGAGGATCAAGCAGCTCCACGCCATCGGACATATCGGCTGGGAACAGTTCAGCAAGGCAGTAAACGAAAAAGGTCTTGACAAACGCGAAGGCTTTGAAATAAGGGAATATATCTACGATATGCCGCTCAGACAGGCAGCCGCCGATATAGTGATATGCAGAGCGGGAGCGATGACCTATTCCGAACTCGCCTGCCTCGGCAGAGCAACGGTGTTCATCCCGTCGCCCAACGTCGCCGAGGACCATCAGTACAAGAACGCCGCCGTCCTCAAGGACGCGGGAGCCGCTGAGGTATTCCGCGAAAGCGAGCTGAACGGCAAACTGCTTGCCGAATGTGTCATGTCTCTCGCTTCCGACAGCGAAAAGCGTGAGAAGATGGCAGCAAAAATGAAAGAATACGGAAAACCCGACGCACTCGAAAAAATAACCGACGAGGTAATGAAGCTTGTCAAACAAAAATAAGAACGTCGACGAAGAACTTCGGCTTGCCGAGAACAATTTAATAAAAGAGGAACTCCTCGATAAACCGCTCGGCAGAAAGAACCGCATGCGGATGATAGTTTATCTCGTCATCATCGCGGCGGCGGCCGTCAGTTTTTTCGCTGTTGTCTTAGCTCTGTTTTTCAAGATAAACACGATAACCGTAAAAGGGAACACGAGGTACACCGACGAGGAGATAAAGGCGGCGATATCGCTCAAAACAGGCGGCTCGCTTTATGCGTTCGACGCCGACTCGCTCGAGGATGAGATATGCTCGCTCTTCCCGTACATAAAGAGCGCGGACGTTACGCGAAAGCTGCCGTCCACGGTCATCATCAACGTGAAGGAAGAAAAGGCTCGCTTCCGCATCGACGTCAAAAACAACACATACCTGCTTTCCGAGGATTTCGACGTGCTCGAAATGGCTTACAGTGAGGACGCGCTTCCGCTGAAGACCGGATACGTCAGGGAATGCGTCGTCGGTGAAAAACTGTCGTTCAACGAAGAAAAACTGCTCACCTCTCTGGACGAGCTCTGGCAGATGCTCGAGCTCTACGAGCTGACCGACAAGGTCGACTATATCGAGGCACCGAACAGATTCGATATTTGCTTCGGCTACGAGGGAAGGCTCAGAGTGTATTTCGGCGGTGTCGACGACTGCGAGGACAAGATACGCTTTTTCATCAAGATAATGGAGCATCTTTACGACGATTACACGGGAACGCTCGATATATCGGACAAAAAAGAGGCGGTATTCTCGCCAAGCGGCGAAAATTAAGAAAAAATCTGCGGAAATGAACGATTTTTTCGAAAAAACTATTGAAAAAACGACGGATTTGTTTTATACTACGATAAAGTAATATAGAATAATCATATAAAGTCGGAAAGGGAATAAATATGGAAACATTTGACGGCAACGTAATAATCAAAGTCATCGGCATAGGCGGCGGCGGAAGCAACGCGGTCGACAGAATGATAGCCGATAACCTTGAAAACGTTGAATATATCAACGTTAATACCGATACTCAGTCACTCTACAAGACTATCGCTGCTACCAAGATCGCCATCGGCGACAAAGTCACGAGAGGTCAGGGCGCAGGCTCCAATCCCGAACTCGGCAAAAAGAGCGCCGAGGATTCCGTTGAACAGATCAAAGAAGCTCTCAAGGGAGCGAATATGGTATTCATCACCGCCGGCATGGGCGGCGGCACCGGCACGGGCGCTGCTCCCGTAGTTGCCCAGATCGCCAAGGGACTCGGCATCCTCACCGTTGCCATCGTCACCAAGCCCTTCAATTTCGAAGGCAAGCACAGAATGGCTCAGGCTGAAGCCGGTATCGACGCGCTTTCCGAATACGTCGATTCTCTCATCGTCATCCCCAATGAAAGACTCAAGCTCCTTACCGATAAAAAGATAACCTTCCTCAACGCTTTCCAGGAAGCCGACGACATACTCCGCAAGGGTGTCCGTTCCATTTCCGAGCTCATCCTCAACGAAGGCTACATCAACCTCGACTTCGCGGACGTATGCGCCGTCATGACCAACGCGGGACTTGCTCACATGGGCGTCGGCGCCGCAAAGGGCAAGGACAAATCCGAGCAGGCTGCCAAGATGGCAATGTCTTCTCCTCTTCTCGAGACCAACATCAACGGCGCGAAGGGCATCATCGTCAACATCACCGCGTCGCCCGATATCAGCCTTGACGAGATCGATCAGGCGGCTACCATGATAACCGACGAAGCACATCCCGATGCCACCGTCATCTTCGGTACCGTTTTCGATCCCACCCTCGAGGACGAAATGCGCATAACCCTCATCGCCACCGGATTCGAAAAGAACGGCAGATCAGCCGTTCAGGCTCCTTCTATGCCCGAAAGACCCGCGCCTTCCAAGACCGAAGAAGCTCCCAAAGCGGAACAGAACATAAACGAGATCTTTGATCTCCTCAACAGAAGATAAAATATAGATAATAAATCGGAGGAATAATAAATGTCTAACGAAAACGGCTACAACACCAACGTAAGCATCAAAGTCATCGGCGTAGGCGGAGGCGGCGGAAACGCGGTCAACCGTATGGTTTCCATGAACATCAATGCCGACAACGTTGATTATATCAACGTCAACACCGATACTCAGATCCTCGTCAAGTCTCTTGCTCCCACCAAGATCGCCATCGGCGACAAGGTGACCAAGGGTCACGGCGCAGGCGCCAACCCCGAACTCGGTGAAAAAGCCGCCGAAGAATCCCTCGAACAGATCACCGAGGCGATCCAGGGCGCAAATATGGTATTCATCACCGCGGGTATGGGCGGCGGAACCGGAACGGGCGCTGCTCCCGTTGTCGCTAAGGTCGCAAGATCTCTCGGCATCCTCACCGTTGCCATCGTTACCAAGCCCTTCAAATTCGAAGGCAGAAACAGAATGGTCAACGCCGAAGAGGGGATCGCAAAGCTTTCTCAGTACGTTGACTCTCTCCTCGTTATCCCCAACGAAAGACTCAAGCTCCTCACCGATAAAAAGATTACCTTCCTCAACGCTTTCCAGGAAGCCGACGACATCCTCCGCAAGGGCGTTCAGTCCATCTGCGAACTCATCACCACCAACGGCTATATCAACCTCGACTTTGCCGACGTTTCCACCGTCATGACCAACGCGGGCCTTGCTCACATGGGCGTAGGCGCGGCGAAGGGCAAGGACAAGTCCGAGCAGGCAGCCAAGATGGCAATGTCTTCTCCGCTTCTCGAAACCAGCATCGCGGGAGCAAAGGGCATCATCGTCAACATCACCTCGTCTCCCGATATCGGTCTTGACGAGATCGACGAAGCCGTCACACTCATCACCAACGAGGCACATCCCGACGCTACCGTTATCTTCGGTGTCGCGTTCGATACTCAGCTCGAGGACGAAATGCACATCACCCTCATCGCTACCGGCTTTGAGGAAGAAAAAGGCTCGTACGAATACAGAAAGGCAGCCGAAGCGACCACTTCCGCTCCCGCTGCGGCAACTTCTTTTGCTCAGTCTGCTCCTCAGAAAAACGCTTCCGGCAATGAGATCGACAGCATAATTTCCATGCTCAGCAATAACAGAAGAAGCGATAACTGATAAACGCAAAATAAAAGGGCTGTCGTTTTACGGCGGCCCTTTATGATTTTTTATACGGTAAATTATGTGGAATGAAAGAACCTTGACCCTTTTGGGCGAAAACGCGGTAAATATACTTCAAAACTCGACCGTTGCCGTTTTCGGCGTGGGCGGGGTGGGATCGTATGCCGTCGAGTGCCTTGCGAGAGCGGGCATCGGAAGGATCGAACTGATCGACGACGACGTTTACTCCGAAACCAACCTGAACCGACAGCTGTACGCAACGCTTGATACCATCGGAAGGCACAAGACCGACGTGGCGGCGGAACGCATCCGCTCGATAAATCCGTCCTGCGCCGCGGTGTCGCGCCCAATGCGCTACAACGCCGAAACTGCGGGCGAATTTGACCTTGCGTCTTACGATTACGTCGTCGACGCCATCGATTCGCTCGACTGCAAGACGCTGCTCATAAAGAACTGCACGTCGCTCGGCGTCGGTATCATATCGTCGATGGGGGCGGGCAACCGCCGCAAACCGCAGTGCTTCGACGTCGTTGACGTATTCTCAACGTCAAACGATCCGCTCGCAAAAGCGCTCAGACAAAGGCTCCGCAAAGAAGGGGTAAAAAAACTAAAGACCGTCTGTTCTTCCGAACTGCCGTCAAAGGTCGGCGAAGGCAGAACGGTCGGCTCACTTTCGTGCGTGACTGCCGCCGCCGGTACAATACTCGCGGGGGAAGTCATAAATTCAATTCTCGAAAAAAGCGGCAAATAACGCAAACGAGGTTTTGCGTTTACAAAGACCGACCAAGGGGGAAGAAAAATGAAAAACAAATTCGTCATCACGATAGGACGTCAATTCTGCAGCGGCGGCGCCGAGATAGGCAAAAAAGTCGCCGACGCTCTCGGCATCCCGTATTACGACAAAAAATTCATCGACCATACCGCCGAGGTGCTCAACTGTTCACCCGACACCATCAGCAAATACGACGAAAAACCCGTGCGCATGTGGGGCGTTTACGGCTTCCAGTACGGTTCGTCGTGGTACGCTTCCGACCCGTCGCTCATGCTTCCCATCGGCATAAAGATAGCCGACGCTCAGTTCGAGACAGTCAAGAAGCTCGCGTCCGAGCATTCGTGCGTCATCGTCGGAAGATGCGGCAACTTCCTGCTTCAGGACAGAAAAGACGTCGTCCGAGTGTTTATAAGAGCCGATATGGATTCGAGAGTCAAACGAGCCGAAAAGCTTTACGACATCAGTGAATCCGAGGCGATCAAACTCATCCGCAAGACCGACAAGATACGTTCCGACTATCATAACACCCACACTCAGCAGAAATGGGGAAGCGCAGAGAACTACGACCTCATTATCAACACGTCCAAAAGCGGCATCGATAACGCCGTAAAGACCATAGTCGCCTATATCGAATCCCTTGACGGAGGCGTCGAAAGCATCTGACGTCATTTCTTCCGAATGACATAAGTCGCATATTGTCATATAATGACAGTGACGACTCGTTCGGGAGGAGATATATTTGTACCGTCAAATGCGGCTGCACGAGCTCACACGAGGAGAAAGCGCGGTCATATATGAAATAAATAATGAAATCGGAATAAAGCGCCGGCTGAACGACCTCGGTTTTACCGTCGGTACGGCAGTCGAAAAAATCGGCACGTCTCCGCTCGGAGACCCGTCGGCTTACCTTGTTCGCGGAGCGGTCATCGCCTTGCGTGACGAAGACGCGTCGCGTATCGGCGTGACGGCTGATTGATGCGTAAGCCCGACACGTGCACGAAAAAGGAAAAAACAAAAGTTTTCGCTTTGTCCGGCAACCCCAACGTGGGGAAATCCACCGTCTTCAATTCGCTCACGGGGCTCAGGCACCACACGGGCAACTGGGCAGGCAAAACGGTGGACACTTTAAGCGGAAAAGGCAAAAAATACGGCGATTATATACTGTGCGACCTTCCGGGCTGCTATTCGCTGTCGTCGCGTTCGCCCGAGGAAGAGCTTGCGCGCGACTATATCTGCTCGGGCGGCTCCGACGCCGTCATCATCATCGCCGACGCGACCTGCCTTGAACGCAATCTTTATCTTGTATTCATGATCCTCGAGATCACGTCAAAAGTCGTGCTCGGGGTAAATATGATGGACGAGGCAGAAAAGCGGCATATCAGCCTTGACCTTGAAGCGCTTGAAAAAGAGCTCGGCATCCCCGTCGTACCGATAATAAGCAAAAAGGGAAAAGGACTTGCCGAGCTTATAAAAGCCGCGTTCACCGTGTCGGAACGGCAGAACGTCCCGATCCCGCCGCTTGACGCCGACGAGCGCTCCGCACGCGCTCATGAAACGGCACTGAAAACGGTAAACGTCATCGGCGATGTGAACGAAAAGGAAAAGAAGATCGATTCCGTCGTAACGAGCCGTGTTTTCGGCTTCCCGATAATGGTGCTTCTTCTTTCTCTGCTGCTCTATATCACCGTGCGGCTCGCGAATTATCCGTCCGAACTGCTTACAAAACTGTTCGACCGTCTCGGAGACCTCATTGACAAGGCGCTCGTTTACTTCGGCGTCGGTGGATTCTGCCGCTCGCTGTTCGTCGACGGTATGTATGGTTCGCTTTCCTGGGTCACGGCGGTCATGCTGCCGCCCATGGCGATATTCTTTCCGCTGTTCACACTTCTCGAGGATTCGGGCTACCTTCCGCGAGTCGCGTATAATCTCGATAAACCGTTCAGAAAATGCACCTCCTGCGGAAAGCAGGCGATTACGATGTGCATGGGGCTCGGATGCAGCTCGGTCGGCGTGACCGGCTGCCGCATCATAGATTCACCGCGCGAGCGGCTTATCGCCATCCTCACCAACTGCCTCGTGCCGTGCAACGGCAAATTCCCGACGCTGCTGCTCCTCGTCACGCTTTTCTTTCCGTTCGCCGCGGGTGAACTCGCGTCGTCGCTTTACCTCACGGCAATACTGACGTTCTGCGTGCTCGTGACGCTCGCGTCGTCGAAAATACTTTCAAGGACGCTGCTTTCGGGCGTTCCGTCGTCGTTCGTCATCGAGCTTCCGCCTTACAGAAGACCCGACGTATGCAAAATGCTCGTGCGGTCGCTGCTCGACAGAACTCTGTTCATACTTGCGCGCGCCGCGTCTGTCGCCGCGCCTGCCGGTATCGTGATATGGCTTTGCTCCAATATCAGCGTCGGAGGGATGAGCGTTCTTGCACGCTTTACCGGCTTTCTCGACCCGTTTGCAAAACTTTTCGGCATCGACGGCGTGATACTCGCGGCATTCATTCTCGGACTTCCGGCAAACGAGATAGTGCTGCCGATAATGCTTATGGCGTATACCGCGTCGGGCGGCATGAGCCGGATACCGCCCGCGGCAGAACTCAAAGCCCTGCTTGTGAACTGCGGCTGGACGGGGATAACGCCGCTATGCGTGACGATAATGATGCTCTTCCATTGGCCGTGCTCGACGACGCTCATCACGGTGGCAAAGGAAACAAAAAGCGTCAGGTGGACGCTCGTTTCGTTCATTCTGCCGACTCTTGTCGGTGCGGTCATGTGCCTTGCGATAAACGGAATATATACGATTTTCAGTTAAAGGAATAATATGAAACCAAAATACAAATTTCTGATATGGGATTGGAACGGAACGCTTTACGATGACCTCGACATATCCTTCGGCGCGGTCAACGATATGCTTGCCGCAAGAAACGAACCTGCTCTTGACCTGCCCACGTTCCTGTCTTATATCGACACGCCCATAATCCGCTTTTATGAAAAGGCTTTCGACCTTGCGAAAGAAGATTTCGCGTCCCTTGCCGACGAATACTACCGCATATACCGCGCTTACGCCGAAAAGCTTCCCGTGCCGACCGAGCTTGCAGACACCGTGAAGGGGCTTGACAAAGCGGGAGCGGTGCAGGTGGTCGTTTCGGGCTACGAACATACGGAGCTCATCCGCCTTATGAAAAAGTGGAACGTTGAAAGCTATTTTGCCGAAATTTCGGGCTCGGGCGACAGAAACGCGCCCCCGAAAGCGAAAAGGGTGACGGATATAATAAAAAAATACGGCTTTGCTCCCGGGGAGTGTGTCATAATCGGCGACACCGATCAGGAGATAAAAGCCGCAAAGGAAATCGGCATCGACTGCATAACGGTCGGTTGGGGACATCAGCCGCTCGAATACGTGAGGTCCTTCGGCTGCCCGATGGCTATGACCTATGCCGAACTGAAGAGTATGCTGCTTTATGAATAGACGGACAATAATATTCATATCTCTCCTTCTCGCGTTTTTCATGCTCCTTTGCGCCTGTTCTTCGGACCCCGTAGAACAAAGCTCTTCCGAAACGTCGGAAGAACCGCGGGACGAAAGCATTGACGTGTCGGATGAAAAAGGCGAAGAGAGCAAAGAAACCGAAGAAAGCTCCGAGGAACCGGTGCCGACGTACGTTTTTAACGGCGCGGCGCTCAAGGTGCTGGTCGGCGACGGATCGAGAAGATCGGATTTTTCCGCCGACAGCGAGACCGAAAGCGATCTCCAAAGCGCGCTCGGAGCACGGCTTGACAAAATAAAATCCGTTCACGGGATCACTTTTTTGGTCGGAGTCGTTGCCGAAAACGACGACGTCGCGACCGAACTCGCGTCTTACGCCGAAAGCGGGATCGAAACCGATCTCGTGCTTTACGGCGCTTCGTCTTTCGCGAAACACGTTCCCTCGGGACTTTATTACGATCTGAACGGGATCGACGGATTTGACGCCGATTTCGGCTTTGCCGACAGACTTTCGGTCTGCGGAGAGGTGTATTTCGTCACGGGCGACGCCTGCTTTTCGTCGTTTGACTCGGCTTACGCCGTCTTTTACGACAAAGCGCTTGCCGCCGGATACCTCGAAGACCTTTATTCGCTCGTTCTTTCGGGCGGATGGACGGTCGACAAAATGCACGAGTTTGCCAAGGAGACGTCGAACGGAAAAATGTCCTTCTCTTCCGAAGACCCCGTTTTCGGCATCGTTTCACGCACCGACGACGCAAACGCGTTCATGACGTCGTGCGGCGAATGCGTCGCTTTTGCCGATCAGAACGGATACCCCGTCATAAATATCGGAACGCCTTCCAACGTGACGTTTTTTGAAAAGCTGAAGTCGATCCTTTCTGATAATTCGTGTTCCGTGATCGCCGAAAATCAGGGAACTTGGAAAACGACGCACGAAAGGGAAAAGGAGATATTCCTTGAAGGCAGAGCGCTTTTCATGCCGTACACGCTTTCGCTCGCAAATGAAAACGCGGCGTTCGGGCAAAGCGTCGGAATACTTCCGATGCCGAAAAAAGACGTTTCCTCCGACTATGTTACCCCCGTCGACACCTATTCGCTGACCGTCGTCGGGATACCGAAAACGAACACGTCGAACCTTCGCGAAGCCTGCGCCGCGCTCGAGCTGCTCGACTATTACGGCAGGCACGACGTGAGGGAGGCATACAACGAAAAGATCGCGCAGAAGCTTCGGCTCGGAAACGACGACCTGAAAATGCTTTCCATAATTCAGGACGGCCTTTCGTTCGATATCGGCGGACTTTATCTCGACGCGTCGTCGGGCGACACCTCGCCGGCACGCGTTTACCCGTATTCGCTGACGTCGGAAAAAGCGTTTGAAGATATAATATCAGAGCTGCTTCCGCTTTATGAAAATGCTGCGGAAGAGCTGAAAAAATGAAGCAAACACAAGGAGAAAAATATGAACGGCGGACAAAATAACCAAAACTATGCCAATCCCGAACTCGTTTCGGGCAATCCCATAATCAACAACATCAAAGACACTGGATGTCTGAAGACGTTCCTTTTCGCGTCAGCGGTATATATCGCGCTGCCGCTGATACAGTTTGTGATCGCCCCGATGAGCAGCAACCCACTCCAGCTTCTGGGCGCCGTGGCAATGATGATGATCGTCACTTCGTGCAACTCGTCGAGATACCCAGGAGTCAGAACATCGGGATTCACCATACTCAAAACGTATTCTATAATCATGGTCGTCGCCGGCGCTATCGTCGCGGCTTCCGCTCTTTATCTGCTGATTTCAGCCGGCAGCCTCGCCGAAGACGAAGCGTATTCCGAAATGATAATGCCGCTTATTGAACAACTGAACGCGCTCGTCGGCTTCGAAGTTGACCCGAGAGTCCTCTTCGGCGTAGTTCTTGTGGCTGCCGCCTTGATAGTCCTGCGCTACGCTTTCGTCATCGTGATGTGCTCCAGACTTGCCAATTCGCTTCGTTACGGCAGAAACTGCGGAAAGATACCCGTTATCATCGCCGTTCTGTATATCGTCATGGCGCTTTCCGACGTTGCGATGATCATTCAGTCTATCGGCACTTCGGACCCGTACAGCCTCATCCTCGTCATCCTCGAGACCGCTTCCTACGTTTGCTTCACACTCGTCATTTTCAAATACAACAACAGCCTCGAAAAGATACTGTGAATATGAAAACGCCTGCCCGAATAACGGTTTTCGGTCAGGCGTTTTACGTATGTTTTACTGTAAATCGGGAATTATTTTTCCGATGCTTTCATAAATAAAATCGGGTCTGTTTCCGTCGTTGACATCGTCGGGCGTGCTCTCGCCGGAAAGCACGAGTATCGAGGTGATGCCGTGGTTCTTGCCGAGCGCGATATCGGTGTAAAGCCTGTCGCCTACGACTGCCGTCGAATCAAAATCGACTCCCACGCTGCGGGCGAGGTATTCGGCGGTCTCGTAATGCGGCTTGCCGAAATACTTGGGCGTTTTTCCGGTGGACGCGGTGATGAGGGCACATATCGCGCCGCTGTCGGGGATGAAGCCGCCTTTTACGGGGCAGTTGAAATCGGGATGCGTCGAGTAGAATATCGCGCCTTCGCGGATGAGCCTGCAGGCGTTGTTGAGCTTTTCATAAGTTAAGGTCGTGTCGAACGACGACACCACGATGTCGGCGTAAGAACCGTCGGTGAGCGTGATGCCGGCTTCTCTGAACGATTTCTCGAGCGGGGGAGTGCCTACGAGGTACACGCTCTGTCCCGGATGGTTGCGAAGCAAATAATCGATCGTCACGTCGGCGGACGAATACACGTCGCCGTCGTCAACGGGGAAGCCTATGCGGCGAAGACGCTCGTAGTACATATCTATGCTTCTGGAAGCGTTGTTGGTGAAGTAGATTATGCGTATCCCGTGGCTTTTGCAGTAGGATACGAATTCGATCGCTCCTTCTATCGGAGTTTCGTCAAGATAGATGGTTCCGTCCATATCGAGGACGAAAAGCTTTTTGTTTGCAAGTTTTCCGCTCATTACGGGTCTCCTTTGTGTTTTTTACGCCCTATTATATAATAATCCGCGGCAAATTGCAACAAAATTCGCAAATATATTGAAAAAACAAAGTATATATGTTATCATATAAATCGAACGGAGGTATAAAACTAATGTTTAAGAATGGCGGAAGATTTTATATAAGCGTCGATCTTGAGGGCATTGCCTGCACCATCGGCGAATACGGCAAGGGACTCGCGTTCGACACGCCGGGCTACGCTTACGCCTGCAGGCAGGCAACGAGAGAAGCGAACTCCGCCGCAAAGGCTCTTTTTGAAGCCGGTGCGCGTGAGGTGTACGTTTGGGACTGCCACGGAAAAGGGTATAACCTCAATTACGACGAGCTCGACGAAAGAGTGAAGATCGTCATGGGTGCCGGAAGCAAAAAGCGTTTTCCCGATATTGACAGCGGTTTCGACGGCGTGCTTTTCATCGGCTACCACGCGTACGACACCGTGAACGCCGTGCTTGCTCACGTTTATTCGTCCATGACCTATCAGTATCAGAAGATAAACGGTAATGACGTCGGCGAAATGCAGATAGACGCCGCCATTGCCGGCAAATACGGCTGCCCCGTCATTTTCGCGTCGTCAGACGACGTATGCGTCTCTCAAGCCCTTTCATCGTTCGGCGGCATCAATACCGTCGTCACCAAAAAGGCGCTTGCGTGGAACAGCTGCGTCTGCGTCCATCCCAAGCAGGTCTGCCGTGAAATTTACGAAAAAGCGCTTGACGCCGCGAAGAAAGCAGACACTTATAAACCTTACGTCTTTGACGACGTCTTTGAATACGAAGTGAGATTCAAACGTATTGAATACGCCGAATCGTGCGGTCTCGTTCAACGCGACGGCAGCAGATTCGTCCGTACCGACGCCTATACCGTGAAGGGAACGCTCGACGATCCCGAACGTATTTTCTGAAAGACGTGTGCCTATGGAAGAAACGGTCAGATATACCCGTGAACAGAAAAAGAAGCTCCGCCGTGACCGGCAGAGGATATTCAGAATAGTCGAATATTTTGAATTCACCTCCATAATCGAAGGTTCTCCCGTTCAGGTGCAGAACGGCTACGTCGTTTCCGACACCGAAACGCACGAGATATTCGCGTGCTTCACCTTTCAGAACCTTTCCGAAAAAGAAATAAAGACGCTGAACATCAGACTGCTGCTTTACCGTGACATGAACATCCCATACGTCAAGGTGCCGTTCGTCTATTCGGCGGAAAACGCGTCGCTCGGCATTCGGAACCTTCCGGGGGAAGTGAAGAAGCGCTTTTCGCGCAATAAAAAGCCGGACTATATACGTTCCACCGAGTTTTTCGGAAACGCCACGTATATAAGCCTTCCCGAAAGCTATTTCAAAAAGATCGAGCTCGAGCTTCTTTCGGTCGAATACAACGACGGAACGACCGAAAGGCTTGATATCGTAGTCGTCAACAAGAGCAAGAGAATGTCCGATTTCGACGACGAAAAGCAGTACGCTTACAGCAGGCTCAACATATATCAGGAGGCTGAGCAGTACCATCCGACCGTCGTCGTTCCCGAAAAGACCGAGAGCGCGTGGCTTTGCTGCTGCGGCCACAAGAACCTCATTTCGTACGACAAGTGCGAGGTATGCGGACGCGACAAGGAATGGCAGTTCAGCGCGATAAACGAGGAAAAACTCGAATCCACCGTAAAAGAACTCAAGCGCTCCAGCGATAACCATCTGAAGAACAAAGAGAATTTCAAGGGCTACGAAAAAGAACTCACCAACGAACAGATACAGCAGAAGATAAAGGATTACGAAAAGGTGCTCCACAACATCGCCGAGGACGAACGGCGCAAGGAACACAACAAAAAGATGATAATCCCCAAGATCATACTGTATTACGCGATCGCGCTGCTGCTTCTGTACCTTTTCAAAATGATAGCCGATTTCTGAGAAAAAAAGATAATAAAAAACGGTTTCCGTACTTCGGCGCGTGTTAATAAGGACGTTTTTTAATGTTGCCGTCCCGCGCCGAAAACGATGTATTCCACTGCGTGGAATGTGATGTGCGCTTCGCGCGTGATGTTCGCCGGCGGCGAGTGATGCGCCTGCGGGCGTGGGTGGAA
>JAZRXG010000048.1:0-7160 GCA_045600105.1 Eubacteriales bacterium | reverse complement strand
GCGACCTTTACGTGAAGCAGCACGAGGGATATAAGGATAACCGTCTTAACGCCGCGTACAGATTCGGCGGATTCCCGTACCTTTACGAAGCGTTCGAAACGAACTTCGGCGTCAAGATAGACGGCGGCTTCGAGGTCAATTACGACACCTTCCGTAAGGTCATCGAAGTGCTCGGAGGTGTCGACGTTGAGCTTACCGAGCAGGAGGTCGAGTATTTCAGAAAGAACCGCCCCGATTTCAAGGACCTGCACGTGGGGGTCAATCACCTGAATTCCCATGAGGCTCTCGCGTACGTACGCATACGTAAGATCGACTCCGACTTCCACAGAACGCGCCGTCAGCAGAAGCTGCTCACCTCCGTTTTCGAGTCCGTCAAGAACGCCGGCGCGGGAACGATATACAGCCTCATCAACGATATGATGCCGTACATCAAGACGAATATGTCGAACGGTCAGATAATGTCGCTTTTGTGGGACGTCGTGCCGCATCTCAGCTCGATGAAGCTCACCAAAGGTCAGATACCCGTCAAGGGCGCGTATTACGACGACGTCATACGCGGCATGATGGTGCTCGTCCCGGATCTCAAGAAGAACCAGAAGGCAATAAAGGATTTCATGCCGCTTGACTGAAAAACCTGATATAAAATCAAGTATTCCCATTAAGAAAGTGTACTTTCATCCACTCGGATAAAGGTACACTTTTCTCTTTTGATCTATTCTTTTGGCTCTTCAAAGGCGCAAGAAACGAGTTTGTCTTTGGTCTGAGAGACCGCCTGCGCGGTCTTTTTCGGATCGCAGACTGAGACAAACGAAGTCGATTTCGGCAAAAAACTTTTCGACGAAGTCATCGGGGGTTCGATTTGCGGCGCGAACGTTTTTCATTCGGAACGTCTCAGCAGTTTCTTATAACTCACGTCCATTCCGATCGCTCCGAGCGGAGCCGTGACGAGGATCGAGAGGACGGCGACCGACAGCACGATATTTCCGCAGGGAAGCCCGAGCGAGAGCGGCACCGAGCCTATCGCCGCCTGCACCGTCGCTTTCGGCAGATAGGCGATGACGCAGTAGAGCTTTTCCTTTGCGTTCAGCTTCGTTCCGATGAGACACAAAAGAACCCCGACCGAACGGAACACGAGCGCGAGGAAGATCATCACGAGCGCCATCACGCCCGCGTTAAGCGTGTAGCGGATATCGACCGCCGCGCCGACGAGCACGAACAGGATCACCTCGGCGGCGAGCCACAAACGTCCGTACTTGGCGGAAAGATCGTCTGAAACCTCTTTCCGTGTACGCATCCGGATCACGCACGCCATGCTCATCACGGCAAGCAGCCCCGAAACCGAAACGATGCCGTCAAGCCACCCTTCGATCGCCATCAGCAGGAACGCCGAGCCGAGAACGAGGATCACTTTCAGACTCTGCCGGATGGAATCGTTTTTCTTGTGCGCGAACTCAAACACCCACGCAAGGACGAAGCCGAAGACCGCGCCGACGAGGATGCCGAGAACGATCGAAACGGGGATGCTCACGAAATCCATGACCTTTGCCGTTCCGCCCTGTGCCATGCCGACGAAGGTGGAAAACAGAACGATCACGAAAACGTCGTCGAGCGACGCCCCGGCGAGAATGAGCTGCGGGATCTGCTTGTCCGTTCCGTACCCCTCTTCCATCAGACTGACCATGCGGGGGACCACGACGGCGGGGGAGACGGCACCGAGCACCGCGCCGATGATCGCCGCTTCAAGAAGCGTCACGTGAAGCAGAAGCGGGGCGAAAACGACGAACGCGCCGATCTCAAAGAGCGCCGGAAGGAAAGACATCAGCACGGCGGAACGACCGACTTTTCTGAGGTCGGAGATATTCAGCGACAAGCCCGCCTTGATGAGGATGATGATAAGCGCCATCTGACGCAGCTCCGACGAGATGCCGAGGATCTTCGGATCGAGAAGATCGAGAACAAAAGGCCCGAGCACGATGCCGGTGACGAGCATTCCGATGATGCGCGGGAGCCGTATCTTGCGGCAGATGAACGCCATTGAAAGACCGACCAAAAAAATGAGGGCAAGGGAAGTAAGCATAATTTATCCTTTCTGAGATGCAAAAAAGCCGATGACTTTCCTGCAAGAATTTTTGCAGAAGTCATCAGCTTTGATAAGCGGTTCGGGGCGACCCCGGGGAGAACTTCATTCCCATTCGGGTATTATACACATTTTTTGTGAAAAGTCAATAGCGAGGAATGGATTTACCGCTCCTGCACTTCTTTTCCGCTGATATGCTCGATTTCGATCTCAAACATCCGGACCGCTTTCGCGGAAAGCGTTATCTCCTCGTCCGCCGTCTGTTCGTCGGGGTAGTATTTCATCGCAAAGCGCTTGAGAGTCGTCAGCGTTTCTTCCGGGTCTTCGATCGGATGACATCGACCGAAAACGACGGCACTTTTAACGTAAGGCGCCCATGCTTCTGCTTTCACCGTTTCGTTTCCTACCACGGTAAAGCAGATTTTGTCGCACTTTTTCAGCGCATCGGCCTTGTGCCCGACGCGCGAGCCGTGAAAATAGATTTTCGCGTTCGCTTCGTCGTAAAAATAGTTGATCGGGATCGCGTAAGGGTATCCGTCGTCACCGTTCACGGCAAGTACGCCCCTGCGGGAGGTACGGAGCAGTTCCTTTGCTTCCTCCGTGGGAATTTCGTTTTTCTTTTTCCGAATCGGTCTGAACATTTTTTCACACCTATCTTCCGTCATTTTGTTCGCTGATATTTTATCACATAACCCCGATTTTTTCAAGAGATCTCAGAACCACGCTTGTAAGTTTTTCTTGCGGGAACTCCACCGGGCATACATAATCAAATCCGCTCAAAATGGAGGTGAAATCGTTGAGCAAAAATTATGTCACCGTGACCGCGGAACACCGATCTCGCGGAGCGCGGCGTATCGAAAACGATCGGAATCTGATTTCAAACGAGGTAACACTATTGAGAAACTCAAAAATCAAAAGCTATGAAGAACTGCCGCTGTTTCTGAACGTCCCGATTCTTGCGGAGGCGCTCGGGATCTCGGAATCGTCCGCCTACGAGCTGATGAAGACAAAAGACTTTCCGACGCTCCGACTCGGCTCCCGCTACGTCGTCCCGAAGGAGGACTTCATCCTGTGGGTGGACAGGCACACGACCGGGAAGGTCACTGCGTGAGGGGGCGAGTATTTGACGGACGAACAGAAATACAAAAGTTTCATATCCGATATCGAGCGCTGTTATTTCGGCCCCGACCGGGAGCACAAATATCGTTCCGACGATGAGAAAAATCTTGTGAGGGCAGCGGTGTGTCGGCTGTGGTTTTATGATGACTTCCGGCGCGGGGTCTATGAAGTGGGCACGGAACAAATACGCGCAATGATATGAAAACAGACAACTGTCATCTCATTACCCCTCATACGGTATCCGGAAATAGTCCAGATACTTTTTGAACTTATCCTGCGCGGACAGGCAGGTGTCACGCAGATAACCGCGTTCGTTCTCCCATTCTTTCAGACCGCGATAATAGAACAGCTTGATATCATCCTCAATGATAAAGGGAACAATATTGTTCCGCAGACATTCTTTGAAAAGAAGCAGCCGTCCGACTCTGCCGTTACCGTCCTGAAAGGGGTGGATGCGTTCAAAACGGTAATGGAAATCAAGAAGATCATCGAGGGTCTTGGTTTGGATGGCGTTATAATCGGCAAGCAGCTTTTTCATTTCGGAAGCAACGTCCTCCGGGGCAGTGGTGTCCATACCGCCGACCTCGTTTGGAATTTTCTTATAATCTCCGACTGAAAACCAATCAATACGGGAATCCGACGTTCCGCTTTTGAGAACCGCATGCAGTTGTTTGATGAACGTCTCGCTCGGCGCATAATTGGCGGCGTCAATGATCATATCGACGCACTTGAAATGATTGGCTGTCTCAACCACGTCATCCACTTTTACGGTTCCTTCGGAAATACCGATGGTGTTTGTCTCGAAAATACAGCGGGTCTGATCGTGGGTAAGCCGACTGCCTTCAATATGATTGGAATTGTAGGTCAGGTCGATCTGAAGCTTATGATAGATGCCTCCGTGAAGCTTAGCTGCTTTTTCTGCCTTCAGCACATCAAGCAGAGTCTTGGGTGTTTCAGTGTGCTTGTTGGCGCGGTCCGGCTTTTCGGCACTTTCCGGGATGCTCCACGTTTTTCCGGTGAGAAAAGCGCCTTCGATCCTTCCGTCGGCACAGTATCCTCGGACACTGCGTTCGGATATGCCCCATTTTTTCGCCGCTTCGGCAACGGAAATGTAATTCATAGCCCCGCCCTCACTTTCTGTACGCTAATAGTATATCACATTATCGGCAAAAAATCAAGAATTGAATACAACAAAAATGCGGAATATTGCCGATAACGGCAAGACGCGTTTTCTAAGTGCAATAGACGCGACGCAATAGGCAAAGAAAAAGCCCGCGAGAAAACTCGCGGACAGAGTATCCAATCGGTATTATTTGATCTCCTGCTCGATATCGTCGAACAGGTCGGAATCGAAGAACTCACGCAGGGTGATATTCATGCCGTCACAAAGCTTTTTGATCGAGACGACACCCGGATTCTGACTTTTCTCATTCAGCATACTGTAAACGGTTGACGGTGATACGCCGGAACTGTTGGCAAGAGCGTTGATCGCAATATTCTTCTCATTGCAAAGGTCAATGATACGCTTCGCAACGGCTTCTTTGGTGTTCATTCCTTTTCTTCTTTGGGAACGGGAATCGTTTCGTTCTCGGCTTCAAACTGTTTGATGCACTGACGGACGAGATACAGGATCTGTCCGTTGATGGAGCGTCCCTCGTAAAGGGAAAGACGATTATCAATCTTGCGGACGATTAAAACTGCATATAAACATTTGAATTATGTGCAGATAATCCGCATCAGCCATTGACAAACTGCACATAATACGATATAATATATGCAGATAATCGATAGGAAGGTGCAGTTATGAGAAAATTTGATTATTCTTTTTTGGATAACGGATTGCTCCCGGCGGGACTTGTTAATCTCACGGCAAGCATAGCCGAACTAAAAACAATGGCAGGAGTAAGAAAAGAGGATCATGCCAAAATCTTTACCGAACTCGAATCCATTGCCCGCGTTCAGTCTATCAAGAGTTCCAACGCCATAGAAGGTATCGTAACGAGCGACAAAAGAATTGCCGAGATCGTCAACGGTAACAGTAAACCGCTTAATCACAATGAAGCGGAGATTGCCGGATACAGGGATGCGCTGGGTATCATTCATCTGAATTATGACAGTATTGATTTCCGTGAACGTGATATCCTGCTTCTTCACGAAACGATGATGTCGCAAACAGGATATGAGTACGGCGGGAAATACAAGACGGATGATAACGTCATTCTCGAAACGGATGCAGCGGGAAACCGTAAAGTACGTTTCCGCCCGATTTCCGCCGCAGAAACTCCTGCGGCAATGGAACAGCTTGAACTTGCCTATCTTGAAGCCCGAAGCAACGCAAACATCAATCAGCTTCTGCTGATTCCGTGCGTAATTCTCGACTTTCTCTGTATCCACCCATTTAGAGACGGTAACGGCAGAATGTCACGTCTTTTGTCTCTGCTTCTTCTGTACAAGAACGGTTACGATGCCGGAAAATACGTTTCCTTCGAGGAACAGATCAACAATTACAAGGCATATTATTACGATGCCTTGAAGCAGTCCTCAAGCGGATGGGAAACCGGAGAAAACAGCTACGCGCCGTTTATTGAGAATTTCCTCTCAACCCTGTATATGTGCTATAAGGAACTCGACAAGCGGTTCGCGGTTGTCAACGGAAAGAAGATTACGAAGAAAGCGCGAGTTGAAGCAACGGTTTTGAACAGTCTGACACCGATGTCCAAAGCGGATATCTGCAAAATACTTCCGGATGTCAGTCCGACCACCGTGGAAGCGGTTCTCGGTGCTATGGTCAAAGACGGAACGGTCAGGAAGATCGGAACCGACAGATCGGCAAGATATATCCGAAACTGAATATTTCTCCCTCAATCGGGCGTATGTGAAAAAGCATACGCCTTTTATTTTTTCAGAAAGGACCATTGACTATGAAAAACAGAACTATTATCGGAATCATCTGTATCGTCCTTGCACTCGTCGTTACGTTTGCCGTCGCACCGCTCGTCAACAGGATTGCTGACACCAAGACCGACATCGTAAGACTCACCGGCGACGTAGTGCGAGGACACATGATTTCCGACACCGATATCGAAGTCGTGACGGTTGGCTCATACAACCTCCCGACCGATGTAATCACAAAGAAAGAAGACGTTCTCGGCAAATTCGCCGCCGTGGATCTGAAGAAGGGCGACTATCTGCTCCCGAGCAAGGTCACCTCGGTGTCCGACAGCGCGGATGACGTGTTCCGCACTCTCGACGGTACCAAACAGGCGATCAGCGTCACGATCCAGTCCTTCGCGGGCGGTCTTTCCGGCAAACTCGAAAACGGCGACATCGTGCAGCTCGCGGTCTATGACAACGATACGGGTAAAGCAACTCTCCCCGGAGCATTCACCTATATGAAGGTCATCACCACGACCACCGACGGCGGCTTCGATAAAGATGAAGTCCCGGTCAACGATGACGGAACCGTCGAGCTCCCGTCCACGATTACGCTCCTGGCCAACTCTGCGCAGATCAAGCTCCTCGTCGAGTACGAAAACAGCGGAAAGATTCACGCCGACCTTGTTTACAGAGGCGATGCGGAAACCGCACAGAGGTTCCTCGATGCTCAGGACGAGTATTTCAAGAACCTTCCCGAACCCGATAACGAAGACGGTGATACCGATGAAACCGACGAAGATGACGGCAGAAAGGATATCATCGACTACGCCAATGACATCATCAACGGAAAGGTTGACTATTATCTCCCCGGAAACGAAACCGAGGTGAGCGACGATGAGTAAGCTGATCGCAGTATGGGGTACGCCCGACTCCGGCAAAACCACCTTCGCCACCAAACTTGCCCGAAACATCTATGAGGAATACCAGAGTACGGTCATCGTAGTGTATGCCGACAATGAAACACCGACGCTTCCGGTTATCTTCCCGAACTACAAAAAGGAAGATATGTTCTCTGTGGGCGCGGCAC
>JAZRXG010000047.1:0-7272 GCA_045600105.1 Eubacteriales bacterium | reverse complement strand
TGCGTCGTTTTCGGCGGATGCCTTGTTTGTTCGCCTTTTTTCTGGAAATATCCACCTTTTCTGCGAAATTCTTGCCTTTTTTTCGTATCCTTATCAATCAAAACAGAGGCTGTAGCAATTATTGTTTTGCTACAGCCCCTTCGCTTTGTTATGTGATTATTCTTCGGTCTGTTCGCTTGCTTCCGCTGAAGCTTCTACCGGGAGCTCTTCGGAGACCGTTTCGGAAACTTCCTCCGACGAAGGCTCTTCGATGTCAGAGCTCTCTTCGGAAACCTCGCTCGGTTCTTCACTCGGTTCTTCCGAGGCTTCTTCGCTCGGCTCTTCCGAAGGTTCCTCACTCGGCTCTTCGCTTATCGGCTCTGCGGAAGGTTCTTCGCTCGGCTCTTCACTGACAGGCTCTATGCTCGGCTCCTCACTCGGTTCCTCGCTTGGCTCTTCGCTGACGGGTTCCTTTGAAGGCTCCTCGGAAGGTTCTTCGGACGGCTCCGGCGGAACGTCTTTGCTCTTGGGAATGACGTGAACTTCTTCCTTCTGCGGTTTGTATGAATACTTGTAAAGCATCGAATGACCGTCGGCACCGAATACATACTTCGATTTGACGTATCCGTAAAGATTGCCGTACTGGACGTACGCCCAGTCTTCGTTGACGGTAAGCACGTTGACTTTGTCGCCGTCTTCAAGGATCAGATGTCCCTCGGGAGAACCGGGGAAGTAGCGGAGCCTGAGTCCGCTGCCGTTGGAATCGACCCAGGCGTCTTCGGCAAGGTAGTGACGGTTTTCGGTTATCGTGTAATGGAACAGATCGGCGATGGTATGAAGGGTATTGTATGTATCGTTTTCGATACGCTGCGTTCTGGAGAACAGAACGAGGATGTAAGGAGTGCCCTTCCAGACTATGCAGGCGTCGCAGCAGACGGGTTTCTCGGGGTCAAGGTTGTCGCCGGACTTGTGCGAGCAGTTCCAGGCGGAAACGTCGGCACAGGCGTAGGCGTAGGGGGAATTGGTGCAGGCGTTCTTCATTATCTTGGAATATTTCGTTCCGGTCTGGAAATATTTATAAATTTCATTCCAGGCGACCACGAAATCCTCGGGCTTCGCAAGCGCGGAGAACATTCCCCACTTGGTAAGGGAATTGCACCCGATGCTTTCCATGTAATTGTTGTATCTGTCATTGCCGAATGTATCGATGAGCATATAGTACGCAACGTTGTCGCTGATGTTGAGAGCCTGCTCGATAAGATACTTGACGGTATATTTGGTGCCGTATTCGGCAAACTTGATGTTTCCGGTGCCTTCCTTATAGTGCTTTTCCTTGTATTCGATCAGCGTGTTTTCGTCGTAGTTGATGGAATCAAGGTAGCGGCAGAGCACGAGGATATACGGTGCCTTGATGGTGCAGGCGGAGAAGTAAGCGGCGTCGGAGTTGTAGGTCACCGAAAGCGAGCCGTCGAGCTTGTACATGACGATGGAAATGTCGTGACCGAAGTTGTCGACTATGTGCTTGATATAGGTGATGCAGTCCTTGGAGATGACGTCGATGTTGCCGTGTATCTCGATCGTGTTCTTTTCGCTGTGGATATATTTGCGGCTGACCGTTTCGGGGAATTTTCCGCCGGGAGTCAGCGCGTCGTCGTAATACTTGACGTGAACGCCGCTCACGTAGGGAACCTCGTATACGTGGACCTCTTTTTTGGGAGGCACTTCGGACGATTCTTCCGAAGGCTCTTCAGACGGTTCCTCGCTCGGTTCCTCAGACGGTTCCTCAGAAGGGATCTCGGATATTTCTTCGGAGGATTCCTCGGATATTTCTTCGGACGATCCTTCCGAAGGCTCCTCGCTGACCGGTTCTTCCGAAGATTCGGTGCCGGCTTCGGACGATGGCTCGGATACCGTGGGTTCTTCCGAAGAGATCGTCCGGACCGACTCCTCGGATGTTTCATCCGACGAAGGATCCGAACTCGGGCTTGCCGATACGCTTATTTCCGTGTAAGAATTTTCGGCGGAATTCTCCCCGCTGGTTTCATAGGGGATCTCTACGCTGCAGCTGCCGAGAAGCAGAAGCAGACACGCCAAAAACAGTGAAAGTCGTTTCTTGAAGTTGTTCATAACCATACTCCTCAAAAAAGCATTATAACACACTATTTTCAATATGTAAATACACTTTTTGATAAAATTTATATAATAATGGTATTTATTTTGAAAACAACGTCGTTACATTTACACAACGGCACGTTTTTGCGCGCAAACCGGCATGGAAACACGCCGCGTCATACGCCGTCTGCGGCTTTGGATAAAACTGAATAATTTCATATTTTGATTTGTCGATAAAACAAGGTGAATAAAAAAATTCATGTTTGCACAGATAAATTCAAAAATCAAGCGAAAAAATGAATTTTTTGGATAAATCTCTTGCAAAACCGAAAAAAGTATGGTATAATTATTCATAATCGTTAAAATCAACGACAAGGAGACGAAAAAATGAAAAAAACTGTCTGGCAGCGGCTTAAGGAAGTCGGTCCCGGAGCGGTCGTCGCGGCGGCTTTCATCGGTCCCGGCACGGTCACCTCGTGCTTCACGTCCGGCGCAAGCTACGGAACCACGCTTCTTTGGGCAATACTTTTCTCGACCATTTCGGTCATCATCATGCAGAGCATGTCGTCACGCCTCGGCATCGTGACTCAGAAGGGTCTCGGTGAGGCGCTCCGCACAAAGTACACGGGCAAAGGAACGCGCATCCTGCTTGCCGTTCTCGTTATCGCCGCGGTATTCATCGGCAACGTCGCTTACGAAACGGGCAACCTTTCGGGCGCGGTGCTCGGACTTCAGGCGGTCAGCTCCAAGCTCGACACGACCACGTTCAAAATAATCCTCGCTCTCGTCATCGGTCTCATCTCGTTCGGTCTGCTTTTCAGCGGCAGCTATAAGTATATCGAAAAATTCCTTACCGGACTCGTCGTCGTAATGGGGCTCATATTCCTCGTATGCGCGTTCGCCGCAAAACCCGATTGGGGAGAAGTGTTCAAGGGACTTTTCGTACCGAGAGCACCCGAAAACGCCGAAGGCTCGTCGTGGATGACGATAGCCGCGCTTATGGGAACGACGGTCGTACCGTACAACATTTATCTGCACGCTTCGTCTTCCGCCAAAAAGTGGAAGAATCCCGAGGAAGACATAAAGACCTCAAACCTCGACTCCATCCTCGCGATAGGGCTTGGCGGCGTCATATCTCTCGCAATAATCATCTGTGCTTCCGTTCTTCAGGGAATGGAAGGTGTCACCGCCAACGGTGAAGTCATGGCGCGTTCGCTCACTCCGCTTCTCGGCTCGTGGTCCACGGTCATTTTCGGCATCGGGCTTTTCGCGGCTGGTTTCTCGTCAGCCATCACGGCGCCTCTCGCGGCGGCGTTCGCTTCGTCCGGCATACTCGGCTGGGGCGAGGACATGAAAAAATGGCGTTTCAAGATAATATGGATGATCGTTCTCGCGTTCGGCATCGTTGCCACCTGCACGCTCGGAAAATCTCCGCAGGAGATAATCCTGTTCGCTCAGGCAGCCAACGCCTTCCTGCTTCCCATCACGGGCGTACTCCTGCTGCTCGCCTGCAACGACAAAAAGCTTATGGGCAAATACAGGAACGGCATGGTCATCAACGCACTTGCGATAATCGTCATCGGCGTGTTCGTCTTCATCGCGGTACGCAACATGACCGCGTTCATCGACAGCGCAAAAGCACTTTTCAAATCGTAAAAAGCAAAAGCGGCAGGACATCGCTGCCGCTTTTCAGCATATAAAAAGGAGATGTTTCCATTGTACAAAGTGGATCTCAACGCCGACCTCGGTGAGAGCTTCGGCGCTTATACGATAGGTATGGACGGGGAAGTCCTCCGTTACATCACCTCGGCAAACGTTGCCTGCGGTTTCCACGCGGGCGACCCCGTCGTTATGCAGAAGACCGTATCACTTGCCGCCGCGAACGGAGTCGCCGTGGGCGCACACCCCGGATACCCCGACCTCATGGGCTTCGGCAGACGCAATATGAACGTCACTCCGGAAGAAGCGGAAGCGTATATCAAATATCAGATAGGCGCGCTTTCGGCGTTCGCCTCGGCAAACGGCATAAAGCTGCAGCACGTCAAACCGCACGGCGCGTTCTATAACATGGCGGCGGTCAACGATAAACTCGCCGAAGCCATCTGCAAAGGCATTTACGAGGTCAACGGCGACCTCATTCTGCTCGGGCTCGCGGGCAGCGCGCACATCAGAGCCGCCGAAAAGACAGGTCTCAGATGCGCGAGCGAGGTATTTGCCGACAGAGGCTATACCGACGAAGGCACTCTCGTGCCGAGAAGCATGCCGGGCGCGATGATAAAAGACAAGGACGAGGCGATGGCGCGCACCGTCAGAATGATAAAAGAAGGCGTAGTCGAAAGCGTGAGCGGAAAGCTGATACCCATCAAAGCCGATTCCGTATGCGTTCACGGCGATAACCCCGACGCCGTCGGATTCGTGAAGAACATCCGCGAAAGACTGCAGAGCGAAGGCGTGAAAGTCACCTGCATCGCTGACGTAATAGGCTGAAAGGTCGCGTATAAATGACGTATCCCATCATAAAAATCACGGGCGACACCTCGCTTGCCGTCGTTTTCGGCGACGACATCAGCGAGGAGATCAACACGAGGATAAGGGTGTTCGACAAAGCTCTGAAAGACGCGTCCGTCGACGGCGTATGCGAGACCGTGCCGACCTACTGCACTCTGATGATCCATTACGACCCCGAAATCATCCGCTGCTCCGCCCTCAAAGAAAAGCTGCTGTCCCTGCTCGACGTGTCGGGCGACGCCGAAAAGATCGAGAACAAGGTCATCGAGATCCCCGTGCTTTACGGCGGGGAATACGGCCCCGATCTCGGCTTCGTGGCGTCAAACGCGTCGCTCACCGAGGACGAAGTGATAAAGATTCATTCGGAAAAAGAATATCTCATCTATATGCTCGGCTTCACACCGGGATTTTCGTATATGGGCGGAATGGACGACCGTATAGCTGCTCCGCGCCTTCAGACGCCGCGCGTGCTTATCCCGGCAGGCTCGGTAGGCATCGCCGGAAAACAGACGGGTATATACCCGATCGATTCTCCGGGCGGCTGGCAGCTCATCGGCAGGACTCCCGTCAGACTTTACGACGCGTCGCGTGACGTGCCGATCCTGCTCGACGCGGGACTGCGTGTCAGATTCGTCCCGATAAAAGATGACGAATATAAACGCATCGCGAAGGAAGTCGAAAAGGGTACTTACGTATGCAGAACATATATAAGGGAGGACGTCTGAAATGAGCATCAGGATCATCAAGGGCGGACTTCTGACCACCGTTCAGGACCTCGGCAGAAAGGGCTATCAGCGTTACGGCGTGAGCGTTTCGGGAGCCGTTGACGAATATTCGTGCGTCATCGCGAACATTCTCGTCGGCAACGACGACGGAGAAGCCGTGCTTGAAGCGACGCTCATGGGACCCGAAATACAGTTCACGACCGATACGGTCATCGCCGTGACGGGCGGAGATCTGTCGCCGTGCCTCAACGGAAAAAAACTTCAAAGATACCGCGCCGTACAGGTGAGAAAGGGCGACGTTCTGTCGTTCGGTGACGTCGTTTCGGGCTGCAGGGCATACATCGCGTTTGCCGGCGGCCTTGACGTCGAGCCCGTTATGGGCAGCCGCTCGACTTACGTCAAAGCGAAGCTCGGCGGAGTCGAAGGCAGAAAACTCAGGGACGGGGACGTTATAAGACTGCGCGACCCCAAAAAGACACCGAAAAACCTCGAACGCCGTTTTATGGGTATTCCGGAGCTTTCGAACAACCACGCGGTGTTCGTCCTGATGGGACCGAACGATGACAGATTCACCGAAAAGGGAATTAAAACGTTTCTTTCGTCCGTCTATACCGTTACAAACGAATCCGACCGGATGGGCTGCCGCCTTTCGGGTGAAAAAATAGAGCATGTCACCGACGGCAACATCATCACCGACGGTATCGCTTTCGGAGCGATACAGGTACCGACGAGCGGAGAGCCGATAGTCATGCTTTCCGACAGACAGACCACCGGAGGATATACCAAGATCGCCTGCGTAACGTCGGTCTGCCTGCCCATTCTTGCCCAGTGCAAAGCGGGCGACACCGTGCGGTTCATCAAGACCGATATAGAAAGCGCTGAGGAGGCGTATATCGCGCGTAAGGAGCTTTACCGCGAACTGAGGCGTTCGTTCGACGAATATATACCGGCAAAAAGAAAATACGCCGTGAACGTCAACGGCAGGAGATTCGTCGTTGACGTCGAAAGCGTGAAAGAGGAATGATATGGGAAAATTCGATATAACACCGTACGTCAATATGACGCCGCGCGACGTGCGCGAAAACATCAGAAAAGGTATCATAAACTTTCCCACCGCGGGAATGGCGGCGGGCTACGCTCAGGCGAACCTCGTCATCCTTCCCGGAAAATGGGCAAAGGATTTTGAGGAATACTGTTCCCTCAATCCGTTCCCGTGCCCCGTTCTTGAAGTTGTGAAGGGCGAGCCGACAACGCACGCGATGGGAGAAGGCGGCAACATCGTCACCGATATCCCCGAGTATTATATATACCGCGACGGCGTGCTTTGCGAGAAGGTCAACGACGCTTCCGCCTATTGGCAGGACGATTTCGTCGGCTTCCTCATCGGCTGCAGCTTCTCGTTTGAGGAATCCCTCATCCGCGAGGGGATAGAGGTGCGCCATATCGCGCAGGGCAGGAACGTGCCGATGTACAAAACGAATATACAGACGAAAAAAGCGGGCCCGTTCTTCGGCCCGATGGTATGCAGTATGCGTCCGATGACGCCCGAAAACGCGAAAAAGGCGTACGACATAACGGTGAAAATGCCGAACGTCCACGGCGCTCCCGTGCATATCGGTGACCCGTCGGAGATAGGCGTTTCCGACGTGATGAAGCCCGACTACGGCGACGCCGTTGACATTTACGACGGCGAGGTGCCGGTTTTCTGGCCCTGCGGAGTAACGCCTCAGGCAGCGGTCGAAAACGCCAAACCGCCCATCGTCATCACTCACTCCCCGGGACATATGTTCATCACCGACGTCAGGAACAGCCTCCTAAACGACTTCCTCGAAAAACGAAAATAAAACAGAACGAACGCGTGCCTTTCGGTCACGCGTCAGATTGCAGACAAAGTCTGCAATCTGAGCAGACTGAGACAAACGAAGTTGATTTCGACGAAAAACGAGCG
>JAZRXG010000046.1:0-3575 GCA_045600105.1 Eubacteriales bacterium | reverse complement strand
TACTTCAATTCTACGCACGCGGTATCTATATTGTATTCACAGGAAATCAGTCTTTTCATAGGTTGTGCCTCCATATTTGTATTCTGGAAGCATCGTAAGCGTGGGTTTTGTGGCAGTTTCTTTAACTTGGGGAAACACCGGTCTCCCACCGAGAGACCGTCCTTGCGGAAACGTTGAGATGCTCCGCAAGCTGTTCCTGAGTGAGATCACTGCTCTTTCTCAGTTCTTTCAGAAATAATCCGATTTTCACCTGATCCATATTCGGTATGTCCTCCTTTCGCTGCAATGATACAAAACGCAAAGCCTGATTAACACGACACAAAGCGAGAAATGCCGTATTTATCAATATAGACATCACTGTCTATTCCTTTTTATTCCTCATTTACTTCAATGAACGGAGAAAACGGCAGCCTTTTCCGGTATATCGCCTCGAGTTCCGAAATGACGTCGGACTTTTCGCGCACCATTCCGCCGAAATGGCTCACAAGCAGCTTTTCGGCGTTCAATGTTTTCAGAAGATTTATCTCTTCCTTCAGTTTTTGGGCGTTATAGACGTATTTTCCGTCCTTTTCCCTGCCGTAAAGCGCGTCGCCGACGAAGGCGAAGTTACCGGCTTCAAGTCCGAGGCAGCCCTTGGCGTGGCTCGACGGAATGGGGAAAATATGCACCCCGTCAACGTATACGTCCGTGTCGACTATATTCCCCGTTTTCACGCGGCAATACGTTTCTTTCGTCACGTAAAGGCTCTTTATCCGTATTTTTCCGACGTTGCCCGCGTGATCCGCGTGGAAATGCGACAGTACGACGTTGTAATCACCGTCAAGCGAGGATATACAACCGTCGCCGTTCCCGACGTCAAACAGCCACACGGCGTTTTCGGTCCGGATGATGCCGATGTCTGCCGAAAGCGGTTCGCGGCTCGACTCGATATAGCTGATATTTTCGGTTATCGCGTTTTCTTTCATCACATTATCACGCCGCCGCCGATGACGTAGTCGCCGTCGTAGATGACGCCCCACTGTCCGGGAGCGATCGCACGCTGCGGCTCGTCGAACTTGACCTTCAATGTGCCGTCAGCGTTCGGAATTACCGACGCGGGCTGCTCCTTGTGCTGATATCTTATCCGCACGTTCGCTCTGAACGGCTCGGTCGGAAAGACGCCCGAAATTATATTTACCCTTTTGAGTATCGCCGTGTCCGAGAAGAGGTCGGCGTTGCTTCCGAGCGTGACCGTGTTCTTTCTGACATCCTTCGAAACAACGTACACCCTTTCGCCGAATCCGGTGCCGAGCCCGCGGCGCTGACCGATCGTATATCTTATGCTGCCGAGATGCACGCCGATGGGCTTCCCGTCCATATCGAGAAACGCGCCCTTGCGCGTAGAAACGCCCGAATAAAGCGACACGAACGAATGATATTCGCCGTCCTTGATGAAGCAGATATCCTGACTTTCGGCTTTGTCCGCGTTGGGCAGCCCCGTTTCGGAAGCGATCTCACGGATCTGCTCTTTAGTCATTCCGCCGAGCGGAAAAATGAGACGCGCAAGCTGAGCCTGCGTGAGATTGCACAGCACATAGCTCTGATCTTTTTTGGGGTCGACGCCTTTTTTCAGATAAAAGACTCCGTCCTTTTCTTCTATTCTCGCGTAATGCCCGGTGGCGACGTAATTTATGCCGAGCTCGTCCGCTTTTTCAAAAAGCTTGCCGAACTTTATATATTTGTTGCATTCAAGGCAGGGGTTTGGCGTTTCGCCGTCAAGATACGACCGCACGAAAGGCGCGACCACGTGACGCTCGAAATCGGCGGAATAGTCGACCGCCTCGAACGGAGCGCCCATTTTTGCGGCGCAAGCCGACGCCGCGTCCTTTTCGGTATACGGCGTTATGCCTTTTATTCCGTTCAGCAGTTCCATCGTCACGCCGTAGGGCGCGTACCCCATGCGGGAAAGTAAAACGAGCGACGCCGACGAATCGACGCCTCCGCTCATTGCGACAAGCACTTTTTCCATAAACGACTCCGTTTCTTTTTATGCTTCAAGTATAACATATTTCCGCCGGGTGTCAATAACGGAAAACAAAAAAATAATATATCCCGCCGCCTTTGCATAAATTTAAATATAAATCTGAAAGGAAGATGGGATATGAAAAAAGCTTTACTTATCGCGGCATTGCTGCTTACGCTAACGATTTTCCCGGTTTTCGCGTCGGCGTCCGCCGAAAACGACGTTTCGCCCGCCATTGAGGTGCTCAGACGTCAGACCGTCATGCACAAATCGGCAGTTGTCGGCAGCGGCGCGTCGTTCACTAAAAGCGAATACGAAAGCGTTGTGGGGAAAGGAATACAGTACGTGACGGTCACCTCCCTCCCCGACAACGCCGTTCTGACGCTCGGCGGCATCAAGGTGGCAAACGGTCAGACGGTATCTTCGTCATCGCTCGACCTTCTTGAGCTTTCTTCCCCGACTGACGGGGAAACGGCGTCGTTTGAGTTCCGACCGTCGTCCGCGGGATGGGAAAACGTAAATATCCGCTGCGTCGTCGACTTTTGCGAAAGCACAAATATGGCTCCCGTTATTAACGGAAGCACTTTGGAATGCAGAAAGAACGTGAGGGGCGTTTTTGACCTCGATATCTTCGAGCCCGACGGCGACGAGGTCGGGATCGTCATCGACGAGTACCCCGCGTCCGGCAGGATCGACGCGTCGGATGGTGAGATCGTGTATTTCCCAGTTGAAGGTTTTACCGGAAACGACAAATTCGTTCTGCACGCGGTCGATGAATACGGCAACGAATCGGCAAAAGCCACGTTCAACGTAAAGGTATCGGATTCGTCACTCGTTTTTGCCGATATGGCGTCGTCCTTGGCACACGCCGACGCGATCAAGCTTGCCGAAAACAACGTGGTGAGCTATATCAAACGCGGCGGCAGTTATTACTTCGAGCCCGAAAAAGAGGTCTCGCGCATTGATTTTCTGGTAATGCTGATGACGGGCTGCGGGATCGCTCCCGCCGAAGACGACGTCACCGTTTTCGCGGACGCTTCCTCGTTATCGAGTGCGAAAAGGTCATATCTTGCCGAAGCGGACGAAAAAGGGATAGTTGAAAAGAGCGGCGAATTCAGACCGTCCGACACGGTGACGAGGCTCGACGCCGCCATGTGGGTGACGGCGATCATCGGAGAGAGCGAGAATCTTTCCGCGTTTTCCGACGTTTCCTCCCTTTCTTCCGCCGAAGCGGCAGCCGCGTCGACGGTAGTGCAGAAAGGCATATTCAAAGCTGAAAACGGTCTGTTCCGTCCCGATGATCCGCTTGACCGTGAGGAAACGGCGCAGATCATCAGCCGTCTGATGGACATTGTAAACCGATAAACAGAAAAAAGAGTGCGGACCCGCACTCTTTTCAGATTGCAGACAAAGTCTGCAATCTGAGCAGACTGAGACAAACGAAGTTGATTTCGGCGAAAAACGAGCGTCGGCGTAGATTACTACGGCAGTCGAGTTTTTCGTCGAAGCCATTGAAATTTCTGATAAAATCTTATATTCCTATTAAAAAGTGTACTCTTATCCACTCAGATAA
>JAZRXG010000045.1:0-12914 GCA_045600105.1 Eubacteriales bacterium | reverse complement strand
ATCACTTTTGCAAAGCAAAAACATCACTGCGAGCATAGCGAGCAACATCACTTGCCCGTCAGGGCAAACATCACTACGTGCCTTTTGTAAAAACCAACTGAATAGAAAAAAACAGGTTGACTTTTTTGTCAGCCTGTTTTTCGTTAAGTGCGCACTTACTCACCACAAAGCGGTACTTGGGCTATGAAACTGTCCTTAAGAACAAGTCCCACACGCGCTCTTTTTTTGATAAAAGAAAATGCCGACAAAAGTCTGCATTTTCTGCTAAAATCAATATTTCTTTTTTCTTTTTCACGCGGTCTGTGCCGAATGACACGTTCAAAGCCTTGCACCGCAGCAAATCTCTGTCCGCAAAACCGTGAACGCGGCATTTGAGTGCAGATCGGGCGAACAGCCCCCGAAGCTGTACGTTCGTACTGCGAGAGGGGCTGCTCGTCCGAAGCGTGAAAAATATAAACTAAAGATAAAAGAAATCGTGAGCGTTTTGCTCACGATTTCTGCCAAAATAATTATTTTCTTTTCTTTTTCACGCGGTCTGTGCCAAATGACACGTTCACGGAAGTCAGCCGACGATCTTGTCCAGGTTAGACTCGCCTACGATGACGATGATGTAGTCAACGGTCGAACGTTTTTTGCCGTTTTCGAGGTTGAAACCGGGGTAACGCTGAGCGTCGGTCATGTTGATGGTGAAGTCTCCGGTGAGGGAGAGCATAACGCGGTTGAATCTTTCGGCGAGGATGTCGGTGAAGTTGACGGAGCTGTCGTCACGGTAAATAAGAGCGCAGGGAAGCTTGGTGTTGCCGGTCGCAAATATCATACGCTGTGCCAGCGTGCCGTTTCCGCTTGCGAGGACCATGGATTTTTCACTGTCGTACTTATCGTAATCGGCGATGTACGTGCTGGCGCCGGAAATATCCTTGTCTTCTTTGCCGAGCTTGAGCGAGAAGGTCGGGGTGTAGAAATCCGCTTCTTCGGTCACGACGGAAGTGTCAAGCCCAAGGCTCTTCGCGGTGTTGCCGCCGTTGCAGACCACAGTCTTCTTGGTGAAGTTCTTGGAAAGATCGCGCGCCTTTGCTTCGGGGAATTTTTCGGCAAGAATATCGCAGATCGCTTTGTAAACGACGTATCCGCCGTATTCGGTGAGGTGGCTGTCGGTATCATAGAAGATCTTGTTGCCGGCTTCTTTTTCGGCAACGAACGCGTCGGTCATATCAAGAACCCTCGCGTCGGTCTGTCCGATCGCTTCGACGACCTGTTCGTATCTGGTCTTGTAAGTTTCTCTGACAGTACCTTCCTTGAGGACTTCGGGGTTGATGGAAAGAGAGTTGGGAATGAGAACGTAAATGAGTTCAACGGGAGCGTTGCCGGCTCTGTTCTTGAGGTTCTTTACCTTGAGGTTGACGGATTCTTTGAATTTCTTTATCTGGGTCTGGGTGAGAAGAGTGGACGAGGTCGTTCCGTCAAGGTTATGGATGACGGAGGTGTAGGCCGCAAGGTCAAAGTCGTAATAGAAATGCGAGTTTGCGCCGACCGTGACGCCGTAACCGTCGATACGCTTCATAGCGGTGGAGTCGTAATCAACACGGAACGAAGTGATATCGCTCTTTTTGAGTTTATCGGATTCCGCGGTGGCGGAAAGCACGACGAATGTGGTGGAATCGATGGTGTATTCGATAACGAAATGACCTTCGATGGATTCAGCGGAAGCGTCGACGATACCGTCGGTGACGGTAACGGTGCAGCCTTCATCACATTTGCCTACGATAACGAGTTCCTGAGGAGTGACGTTGATGACCGACGTGATGACCGGCTTGTTGGCGTATCCTTCGGGAGCTTTGGGCTCTTCGGCGGAAACGTCTACTTCTCCGCTGACTTCGTCGCTTGTTTCGAAGCTGATGTTGTCAAGGAAGCCGTTTTCGATGTTTCCCTGAGGAGCGCACGCCGTGAGAACGGCTGCGAGAAGCATCGCTGCTACGAGCAAAAGAACCTTGTAGTTTTTCATAAAAATACCTCGCTTTTGTTGGGTTGGTGTACCGCCCTGTCGGAAGCGGAGCGGAAAACGCGGAACGATGACGGAAAAAGCCTTATCAGTCTTCTTCGTTATCTTTCTTTGCTGCTTCGATGACTTTTTCGGCAACTTCGGAGGGAGCTTCTTCGTATCTTGCGAAATCGAAGGTGTAGCTGCCTCTGCCCTGAGTCATTGCGCGGAGCTGGGTTGCGTAAGTGAGCATTTCTGCCTGAGGAACTTCGGCTTCAATAACGGTGTAACCCTTCTTGGAAGCTTCGCCCATACCCATGATCCTGCCGCGTCTCTTGGGAAGGTCGCCCATGATATCGCCGGAGAGAGAGGTGGGGATGAGGACCTTGAGAGTGCCGACCGGCTCGAGGAGAACGGCTCCGCACTGCTTCATGCCTTCCTTGAACGCCATGTTAGCGGCGATCTTGAACGCCATTTCGGAAGAGTCGACGGGGTGATAAGAACCGTCGAAGAGGTTTGCCTTGACCTGGATGACGGGGTAGCCCGCGAGGATACCCTTCGCCATGGATTCCTGAAGTCCTTTTTCGACCGCGGGGAAGAAGTTCTTGGGTACGGCGCCGCCGAATACGCTTTCGGTAAAGGTGAGGCCTTCTTCTTCGCCGGGAGCGAACTCGATCTTTACGTGACCGTACTGACCGTGGCCGCCGGACTGTTTCTTATGTTTGGCTTCGACGGAAGCCTTTTTCTTGATGGTCTCTCTGTACGGGACCTTCGGGGTCTCGAGGTCGACGGAGGTGCCGAAGCGGTTCTTGAGCTTGGAGGTGATGACGGAAAGGTGGGTATCACCGATACCGTAGAGGCACATCTGCTTGGTTTCGGCGTTGGTGTTGTATCTGATGGTGAGGTCTTCTTCGAGAAGCTTGGATATACCGGTGGAGATCTTGTCTTCGTCGCCCTTTGCCTTGGGGATGACAGCCATGAAGAGGTAAGGCACGGGGAAATCGATGACGGGATATTTTGCTCCGAAGCCGGAGGTCGTGAGCGTTGCGTTGGTGTTGGTGTTGACGAGCTTGACGGTGTATCCGAGATCGCCGTAAGCGAGTTCGTCGACTTCGGTCTCTTTCTTGCCCACGCAGGTGACTATGCGGGCGATCTTTTCGGACTGACCGGTGGTCTTGTTGACGAGAACGGTGTCCTTTTTGAGCGTGCCGTTCATGACCTTGAAGAAGGACTTCTTGCCGAAGTTATCGACTGCGGTCTTGAAGATGAAGAGAGCGGTCTCGCCGTTTTCGGCGGCTTCGAAAGCTTTTTCGTTTCCGGCGTCGTCGATGATGGTCTGGCTGCGTCTGTCAAGCGGCGAAACGAAGGAAGCGGCGATGGTATCGAGCAGGAAGGAAACGCCCGCGAGGTTCACGGAAGAACCTGCGAATACGGGAGCGATGGTGCCGGTGAAAAGTCCGGTGTTGAGGGCTTTTGCCATTTCTTCGTGAGTGAAGGGCTCTTCGGCGAAGAATTTTTCCATGAGTTCTTCGCTGGTCTCGGCAAGAGACTCATTGATGAGAGCCTTGTATTCTTCCATCTGGTCGGCAACGTCGCCGGGAAGAGGGCACTCGGAAGCGGCGCCGTTCTTGTCGAATTTATATGCTTTTTCGGTAAGAAGGTTGTAATAACCGATGTTGGGAGTTCCTTCGTGGAACGGAACGAACAGAGGGCATACCTTGGTGCCGAAGGTCTCGCGCAGGCTGTTGAAAACGTTTTCGAATTTTGCGTTTTCATCGTCCATCTTGTTGATGAAGAAAGCCTTGGGGATCTTTTCGGCGTATTCCCAGGAAAGCTCGGTGCCTACCTTGAGGCCGGATTTGGCGTCAACGACGATGACCGCGGAGCCGGCAACGGAAACTGCCTGCTTGACTTCGCCTACGAAATCGAAGTAGCCCGGGGTATCGAGGATATTGATCTTGGTCTTGTTCCATTCGAGGTTGGAAAGAGAGGTGGAAATGGAGATTCCGCGGGAAATTTCTTCCGGGTCGAAGTCCGATACGGTGTTGCCGTCGGCGGTCTTTCCGAGACGGTCGGTAGCCTTTGCGAGATAGAGCATTGCTTCGTTAAGAGAAGTTTTGCCGTCTCCGCCGTGTCCGAGTAAGCAGATGTTTCTTATCTGGCTGGATTGAAATTTTGCCATAGGTCGTTAACTCCTTAATAATTATTTTTAACTTAAAGATAACAGGCTTCGTCAAAGCGTCCGTGCCGGAAAACGCGGTTTCCGTCGGGGTTTACGTTTTGCGTCCGCCTCAAAAAATCAAAAAAGTGCATAAAAACACTTATCCGTCAAATAAAGATTATACTTTATAACAAAAGAATTATCAAGTGGAAATCTATTAAATTCACTTTGCGCCATAGAAAAAAATCAGCTCCGAATTTGTGCATTTTATACAAACATCAAATCAGTCAAGCGTCATTTTTCCTATCTTTCCCCCACGGAATTCGTCAAGCAGCACCGCCGACGCGCGGTCGATATCGATTTCTCCGCGGGATATGAGGAATCCGCGGCTTTTCCCGATCTTTTCGAGCACTTCGTAGTCGGTGTCCTCGTCCGTGACGGTGATCTTGTATCTTTTTTCTATGTTCGCGGCATAGTAACGGCGGATAATGCCGATCGTTCCGCAGGCGAGCTCGTTGATGTCGAGGATGTCATCCTTGATCGAGCCGATGGCGGCAAGCTTCACGCCCACGCTTTTGTCGTCGAACTTGGGCCACAGAAGTCCCGGGGTGTCGAGAAGCTCGACCCCGTAAGGCGAGCTTATCCACGAGTTTTCCCTCGTGACACCGGGTCTGTCCTCGGCTTTTGCCTTTTTCGTGCCCGTGAAAGTGTTGATGAACGTGGATTTGCCCACGTTGGTGATCCCCGCGACGAGGCATCTGACGGGCTTGGTGACGCCTTTTTCGGCGTTTCGCCGGAGTTTTTCACTGACCGCTTCCTTGATCGCGGCGGTCACGCGCTTCATATCGGGGTTTTCGCGGCAGTCGATGCAGAGCGCGGTCCTGCCCTCGGCACGGAAGGACTCGACGAACGTTCTTGTCCGCTCCGTGTCGGCAAGTCCCGACTTGGTGAATATCGCCACCGACGGTTTGTTTTTGAAAAGCGACGCGAAATCGGGGTTTCGCGACGACACGGGGAGTCTCGCGTCGATGAGCTCGACCACCACGTCTATGAGCGGCAGCACCTCGGCGATCTTGCGCTTCGCCTTCGCCATGTGCCCCGGGTACCAGTTGATGTTGTTTACGTTTTCGTCCATGTTTTCCCTTTTATTCCACACTTCCGAATTTGGAAAACGGAGTGATGCGGAACACCACCTTGCCGAGTATGTTTCTTTCGTCGATGCAGCCGATGGTTATATCGCGGCTGTCGCGTGAGCCGTTGCGGTTGTCGCCCATCACGAAAACGCAGCCTTCCGGAACGTTCACCGGTCCGTCAACGTCAAGCAGCTTCATCGGTCCCGACGTATGGTTGACGTACGGCTCGTCGAGCTCGACTCCGTCGACGCACACTTTCCATTCCGCGCTGTCGAAGGTAATGGTCTGACCGCCGTGAGCGATGATGCGTTTGACGAGCGCCTTCTTCAGATGCGGCTCGTAAACGACGATGATGTCGCCGTTTTCATAATCGGAAACGCGGCTGATTATCAGCTTCTGACCGTTGGCGAGCGTTTTGTCCATCGAGTGGCCGTCGACCGTGACGTATTTGAACAGGAATATGAAGATCAGTATCATCGCGGAAAGAGCGACGGCAAAGGTCTCGAGCCATTCAAAGGCGCCGAGAAAACGGGGAGGCTTGTTCTTCTCCTCTTCTTCCTTCCGCTTCATGGTCTCGCCGTACACGCCGGTGTCGGCAGATGCGTTCGAAAGCTCTATTTCTTCCGTTTCGTTATTTTCAACGGTTTCTTCTTCGTTATTTTCGACCGAAACGTTCTTTTCTTCATCCATATTTTTTCGCCGCCTTCCGATGTAAGTTTACAAAAAATTTTGTTTTTGTTGACAAAAAAACCACCGTGAGGTGGTTTTTAATGTTGTCAGATCTTTTCTTTGACTTTGGCGGCTTTGCCGACTCTGTCGCGCAGATAGAACAGTTTTGCTCTTCTGACTTTACCTCTTCTCACTACCTCAACGGACTGAACGTTGGGAGAATGGAGAGGGAAGGTCTTTTCGGTACCGACGCCGAAGGATACGCGGCGAACGGTGAAGGTCTCGCTGATACCGCCGTTTCTCTTGGCGATAACGGTTCCTTCGAAAATCTGGGTTCTGACTCTGGTGCCTTCGACGATGCGGCAGTAAACTTTAACGCCGTCGCCTACGTTGAACGAAGGAACGTTTTCCTTCTTAAGCTGCTCTTCTGTAAAAGCCTTCAATAATTCACTCATGGCTTTTCCTCCTTATAATACCGGGCGTTCGTACAGAGCCGCATTGGACCGCCCTAAATTGACAACGTATTATACCACGCGTTTTTGCGTTTTGCAAGAGTTTTTTTCAAAATTTTTCAGTATTTTCAAGCTTTTTTTGCGCCTTTGCGTATGGATAATATATGTTGTGCGTCAAATTACGCTTTGCACAAGATGTAGAAGGAGCATTAATAATAATTCGGAATTTCGAATTTTCACACCGCCGCCGCTTTGTTCTTAAGCCTGAGGTTGTCCGCGATCATGGCGATGAATTCCGAATTCGTGGGTTTGCCGCGCGAATTCTGTATCGTGTAGCCGAAAAAGCCGTTGAGCACGTCGAGGTCGCCTCTGTCCCACGCGTCCTCTATCGCGTGGCGGATGGCGCGTTCGACGCGCGACGACGTTGTGGAATACTGCTTGGCGACGGTCGGATAGAGCACCTTGGTGACCGAATTGATGGCGTTGGAGTCGTTGATGGTGAGGATTATCGCCGTGCGGAGATACTGATAGCCCTTGATGTGCGCCGGAACGCCGATCTGATGGATGATCTTGGTGACCTGGCTTTCGAGGTCGAAGTCCTGCGGGAACGCCGACGGGATGCCGCGTCTTCCCTTTTCGGCAAGGCGGATGACGCGCTCCGCGAGATAGGTGTAGTCGATGGGCTTTATCATGCAGTAGGCAGCGCCCGCTTCGCAGCAGTCCTCAAAAAGGTTCTGGTTGTTGAACGACGACAGCATTATGAACGACGGAAACGCGTCGCCGAGTGATTTTTTGCAGTTTCTGATAAGCATGACGCTGTCGGACTTGCCGAAACCGAGCTCGGCAATGACCACCTGCGGTTTGAAACGGGCGATCTTGCCGAACGAATCCGACGTATCGGCGGATTCGCAGACGATCTCCACGTCGTGCTTTCTGAGCTGGTCGGCGCATTTCATGCGAAAATCCGCCGAAGAATCGATTATCATGACCTTTGCTTTTGTTCTTGTGTTTTCCATATCCGTTTTTCCTACCCTTTCGTGTTTTTGTGATACGATTTTACCACGGAAACGGAGAAGTTTTCAATATACGCATACACGGTCGCAGCCACTATCGCACGACGGGCTTCGACCGTATTTCCGATTATTTTATTTGCGCTGACAAAGTCATTTGCTTTTCGCTTTATCAAAGTTTTCCGCGAGGTATTCGAGCGCTTCGCGGTAGCCCTCGAAGCCCTTGCCTTTTATCGTTTTCACGCAGCGCGCCGAAACGTAGGAGATCTTTCTGAACTCCTCGCGCTTGTCGGTGTCGGTTAGGTGCACCTCGACCGTCGGCAGGTTCACGGCGGCGACCGCGTCGGCTATCGCCACGGAAGTGTGGGTGTATCCCGCCGGATTGATGATGATGGCGTCAGATTTATACATGCAATGCTGTATCTTGTCGATTATCTCGCCTTCGTGATTCGACTGCCAGACCTCGCACCTTACGCCGAGTCGGGCGGCGTTTTCGAGTATGTAGTTGGTGAGATCGGAATAGTATCTGTTTCCGTAAAGCTCGGGCTCCCTTGCGCCGATAAGGTTGATGTTCGGTCCGTTGATGACTGTTATTTTCATTTTTTTCCCTCCGTTATGATTTCACGCAGTTTTTCCGCGCCTTCCGCGGGGCTTCCTTCGTTTTCAAGCGTATAGTCGCTCATTTCGTAAAAACGGCGTCTTTTTTCGTAAAGCTCGTCGATGCGCACCGAAAGCGGACGGCCTTCGCAGACGAGTTTTTCTTTTCCGCGCTTTATCCACACGGTGCGGAAATTGCTTCTGACGAGGAACTCGCTTTCCTCATCCGTCAGCGTCCCGCCTCCGAGCGACACGACGTCGGGAGACGACGCCGAAAGGATGCGGATGACCTCGGTCTCGAGACTTCTGAACGCTTTTTCGCCGTCTTCGTTGATGATATCGGCGCATTTTCTCCCCGTTTTCTTTTCAATGAGTTCGTCCGTGTCGGCGTAAGGAACGCCCGAAAGCGACGCGAGCGTCGTCTTGCCGCATCCCGGCATACCCACAAGGGCGGCGGGGCGGAGCGACAGAAGACGCGAATATATCTCCTCGGTCTTTTCTTTTGCGACCTTCACGTCAAAGAAAAACTCGTGCGTCTTCACCGCCTGCGAAAGCAGCATATACAGCCCGTTTTCGGCGTTTATTCCCTTTTTGCGCGCGCAATAAACGAGTTTTGTGACGTACGGCGTGTAAATGACGTCGAAAACGCCTTCCAAAGAATCAAAAACTTCAAGATCTATCGGCGTGTCGGCGCAGCCTTTGCCCATTCCGACGGGGGTGCAGTTGATGAGGAAATCGGCGTCGCGGTATTTTTCTTTGTCGGCGTAGGTGACGCCGTCGATACGCGAGACCACGACGTAAGGCGCGTTTTTCATCCTGCAGACGTACTGCGCCGCCTTTGAGGCGCCTCCGCTGCCGAGGATGCACACTTTTTTGCCTTCTATCGCCATGCCCGCTCTGTCGAGAGCGTCGGAAAGCCCGAAAACGTCGGTGTTGCAGCCGTAAAGCACGCCGTTCACGTTCTTCACCGCGTTGACCGAGCCGACCTCCCTCGCCTCGTCGGAGATCACGTCGAGGAAGCGCATTATCTCCTTTTTATACGGCATGGTGACGTTGAAGCCGAGGATGCCCGACCGCGCGAAGCGCTCGAGCCCGTCTGACGGCACCTGATAGATGAGGTAGTCATCATTCCCGAGGATCGAATGTATGAACGGCGAAAGCGAGCCCTTCGAGTGCCCCGTAAGCAGCCCGTAACGGGGTGTCTGCGCCTTCTTCGACGCCGAAAGGATCGACGAATATACTTCCTTTATATATTCTTCGGCGGTTCCGCTCTCTCCGGCGCAAAGACGGCAGAGTATTTCTTCCTCGCGCTTCGGGTCGCAGACGGCGATACCGTTCGCCGCCTTGTACGCGCCTATCTTTCGCGACAGCTCAAGCCGCTCAAGCAGCAGTTTTTTTATGTCTTTATCGAGTGAATCTATTCTTTTTCTTTCTTCTTCAAGCATATTTTCACCATCTGTTCAGGTTTTTTTCGTGCTTTTTTCTGTAAGACGCGGCAAATTCGTCGGAAGTTATGCCGTAGCAGAGAAGAACGTCGTTGAAATACATCAAGACGTCGCACATTTCCTCAACGAAGTCGGCTCTCGTCTTTCATACGCAGTATACCACCGTAAACGCGAAAAGTAAATCGCAAATTGAAAATTGAGAACGGCAAATTGAAAATTAATGAAGATTTCCGCACTTTTCGTGCGGAAATCCTTTCCTATTCGCTTAAGGCTTAAGGCTTAAACTCCACTCCGTTTTCGTCAGGAGAAGCGTCGGTCGACGAAGACGACGTTATGGACGCGTCCGCAAAGCCGAGAGCAGCGACCTGTGCAGACAAAGAACACGGCATTTTTATGGTAACTCCGCCGTTTTCGCCCTTGATCACAAGATACTGCCCCTTTGAAAGCGACATATTCTTTCTGACGCCGACGGACGAAAAGTTTTTGCAGTTCACGCTCTCGCCCGCCATTCCGCCCGACAGACCGATCGCGGCGACGCGTCCCGCCGTGTAGGAATACCCTCTTTCGGTGTCGATGGCGGAGTTGCCGCCCGACGTGGAGATCACGACCGTGTCACCGCCGCCGAAAGAAATGCCCGAATACTGCGACGTGCTGTTGGAGTCGAGCCCGTCGCCGCCCGCGTAAACGTAGACGTAACCGCCGTTTATCGCAATTCCCGTTCCGCTTTTTGAAGTGGAATTGAAGCCGTCGTCTTTCGAAACGACCGATATCCTGCCGCCGTTTACCGTTATTTTTTCGCCTTCGATGCCCTCGTAGCACGACGTCACGAGTATCTCGCCGCCGTCCGCCGTCACGTCGCCGTCGGCGTGGATGGCATCGTCGTTTGACGCAAGCGTCAGTTTTCCGCCTTTTATCTCTACCGAGCCGACGGATATTTCGCCGTTTTCAAGCGTTTCGCCGCTTTTTGCGTGGATCGCGTCGTCGTATGACGTTATTTTGATATTTCCCGACTCGATAAAAATCGAATTTGCCGCTTTTATCCCTTTGGTCGAGTATTCGCCCTTGTCGGTGTTCCCGCCGTCAAAGCCGCCGGGGTCTCCGGGTCTTCCGCCGTGTCCCCCCGGTCCTCCCGGTCCTCCCGGTCCGCCGGGGCCGCCCGGACCGCCTTTGCCCCACGGAGAGGGGGCGTCGGGAACAGGCTCGCCGCTCTCCCCGCTTTTTTCGACATTGCCCGAATACGGCGAGTATTTATCCGTAAAAATTTCGATATCCGTGTCGCCGCGGACCGTCACGTCGTATGCCGCGTCGATGCCGTCGCGGGCGGCGTAAACGGTGAGGACGCAGTTTTCCGTCTTCACGCTCCCCTTTTGTTTTCCTTTTGACGAAACGGCGCTGTTCGACGTCTTTATGCCGTCGCCGGTCACGGAAATAAGCGAAATAGAGCAGTTTTCGGCGTCGACTCCGTCGCTTCCGCGCAGCGCGGTGCCTTCGGAACGTACCGAAAGAGTGAGATTCTTGATTTTCAGGTCGTCCTTCGTCTTCACGCCGCAGAACGAATCCGAAACCACGGCAAGGCTGCCCTTGCCGCCGAGCGTAAGGTCGTTTTCGGCGTATATCGCGCTGTCATATTCCTCGCTGTCCGACGCCGCCCTGCGGTCGTAAACAAAGTTTTCGTGCCCTTTTTTGGCGGTCAGCGTAACGTCGGCGCCCGAGACCGAGACGATGGGAGGAGCGTCACGCGAGGTGATGACGACGCCGCACAGCTCAAGCTCGAATTCGTACCCGTCTCCCGTGTCGATGACGACGTTCCCCGCAAGGCAGCCGCTCACCGAACAGACGGTGTCCTCGGTGATTTCGGTGAACGTGACGGTGTTTCCGCTGATCTCCCAGCAGTTTTCCGTTCCCGAAACGGTCTTTATCTCAATGTCCGATTTTCCCTCGGGAACGTCGGAGGGGTATGATACCTCTTCGCTTGAAGCCGACGGTTCCGCCGACGCTTCTTCCGAAACGCCGCAGTCGGGAAGGTCGAGCGAGTAATCGCCGATGCTGACGTCGCCGAGCGTCCTGCCTCCGCACGAAACGAGAAGTGCCGAAGCGCATAATATACATAATATTGAAAATACCCTGTTTTTAGTCATTTTTGCCTCACTTGTTTTGATACCGCATCATAGCAGGCGAAGGTTAAGAGAACCTTAAACGTATTTTTGCCGTATAACGGCATAAAAATTGCAAATTATTGAAGATTTCCTCAAATTCTGATTAGTTTGTTCTCTTGCATGACTATCACCTTTATTTATTGTATCATAATAATTTGCTGCCGCCATGAAGCGAAGCGCACCCGTTCCAGCCGTGTGCCGAAGGCACGCTTCATTGGGCGAAGCCCTGCTTCATTTTTCATGCACCGCAAGGTGCGCTTCATTGAAAAAAGCACTTGCTTTCGCAAGTGCTTTTTTCATGTCAAAGACTGACCAAACGTCGTAAAATCAAGGTAAAACAGACCAAACGTCGTTTTTACCTACAAACCGGAAGTTTTATAGTTTTTTCATTAAAAGATACTTTTGATTGCCATTCGGGATATCCGGCAGGGTAGCGATTACGGAATACCCGTGCTTTTTATAAAAGTCCGGTGCTTGCCAGCTCATTGTATCCAGATGAACGTGATGGCAGCCGCGCCTGACCGCTTCTTTCTCTGCTGATTGTAAAAGACGTGATCCGATCCCTTGACGGCGGTATTTTTCATCCACCCACAAAATATCCACATACATCCAGCCCCAATAGGTACCGCCGATAAGTCCCGCGATCACATTCCCATCATTGTCGTATTCCACAAGATTCATTGGCGTATGATTGTCAGCTCCGACGATATTATCGTTGAACGCGGTCAAAGACGCGCGGATAAAATCAATTTCTTTTCCACTTGGAATATATGTCATATTTACGATTGATTCCTTTTCCAATAACTTAATTTCCGCTTTCTTTATTTTTCACCGTTTTGCAAGAAGCAATCAGCATAATGCGAATAGAGGTACATTGCTCATTCAAGGATTTGTATGTTTGTTCGTCTATATACTCCGTGCGATATAAAAGTTCAAGCCAATATCCGGTTTCGCTTGCTTCTTTGAGTGCTATTTCAAGTTTTGAGATAAAATCTTTTGTACCTTGTGCGCAATTTGCTTCATATATGTTAGCACCGATGGAGGTTCCGGAACGACCGATTTGATTGGAGATGACCGATTCGTGCTTTGATTTCAGGTCTTTGACAAGGTTTATGATCTGAACGGAGAAGGACATAGATAAATCACGCAGTTTTGACTCGGACATAAACAATACCTCGCTTTCAACGATATTATAACATAAAAACAATGCTTTGTAAAGTGATGTTGTGCCTTGCGGCACAGTGATGTTGCTCGCTTTGCTCACAGTGATGTTTTGCGGCTTCGCCGCAAAGTGATGTGATGTGTTCCGCCAC
>JAZRXG010000044.1:0-14107 GCA_045600105.1 Eubacteriales bacterium | reverse complement strand
CTTACCAATCCTTAAATGAACAATGTATTTCAATTCGTGTAATGTTGATTGCCTCCTGCAAAACCGTGAAATCAAAAGAAAGCAAATAGAATTTGAAGCGGGTGATGATATGAAAAAATGGGTTGTCGAAGAATGGAAATTTGAATTGACTGCCGTAAATGGAAAAGCGTCAGATTGCAGATCAGGTATAGAAAAAGGAGACAAGTTTGTTTTCTCGTATGAATGTCCTGCAGGATTGAGCCCAAAGGTTATGTCTGAAATTTGTCGCTTGATATTGACTTTTTACATAACAGTATTCACTGCGCCTTCCGTAAATGCGGAAGGCTTTTTGATACATCATTATATATAAAAACGAACATATTATTTGTCATATCGTTGTCTTTTCGCCGAAAAAGCGTTTTGTGCCTTGACAAATCACATAAAAGGGTATATATTGATTTGTAAAATTTGCGAAGAATTATCGCAATATGCGCTTTTTACGCGTTTTTCAAGGAGAAAAAAATGACTTCCACAATGATCATCACACTGTGCCTTATCGTGTGCTTTTTCGCGCTGATGATAGGCATCGGCATCAAATCACGCAAGCACGCCACCGACGTCAACGGCTTCGTTCTCGGCTCGCGTTCGGTCGGCCCGTGGCTCAGCGCTTTCGCGTTCGGCACGTCGTACTTTTCCGCCGTTATTTTCGTCGGCTACGCCGGACAGTTCGGCTGGAACTTCGGTCTTGCTTCCACCTGGATAGGTCTCGGCAACGCCTTCATCGGCTCGCTTCTCGCGTGGAGCATTCTCGGCAGACGTACCAGGATCATGACACAGCACATCTCGAGCAAGACGATGCCCGACTTCTTCGGCGCGAGATTCAAATCGAACGGTCTCAAGATAGCCGCTTCCGTCATCACCTTCCTCTTCCTCATCCCTTATACCGCGTCGCTTTACAACGGACTTTCCCGCCTTTTCGCAATGGCGTTCGACGGTGTCGACTACTCGGTCTGCGTCATCGTCATGGCGGTGCTGACCGGCGTGTACGTCCTTATCGGCGGTTATATGGCTGCGGCGATCAACGACTTCATCCAGGGCATGATAATGCTCTTCGGCATAGTTGCCGTCGTTCTTGCCGTGCTTAACAATAACGGCGGACTTATCGCCGCTACCGAAAAGCTCGCGATCGGTCCCAACGGCGGCTGGGAATACACGTCCTTCTTCGGCGCCGACCCGCTCTTCCTGCTTTTCGTCGTTCTTCTTACCTCTTTGGGCACCTGGGGACTTCCTCAGATGGTCGGCAAATTCTACGCCATCAAGAACGAGGATTCCATCAAAAAGGGAACCGTCATTTCCACTCTGTTCGCGATAGTCGTCGCGGGCGGCTGCTACTTCCTCGGCGGCTTCGGACGTCTTTATGACGTTGACGTCGCTGCCGAAGGCTTTGACGCAGTCATCCCCAAGATGCTTTCGACTCTTTCTCCCATCCTCATCGGCATCGTCATCGTTCTCGTTCTTTCGGCTTCCATGTCGACCCTTTCGTCCCTCGTTCTCACGAGCGGCTCGACCATAACCCTCGACTTCATCGCTCCTATGTGCAAAAAGGAAATGAGCGAAAAGAAGAAAATGCTCGTGATGCGTGTCTTCATTGCCGTTTTTATCGTCATTTCCGCCGTCATCGCCATCTTCCAGGCAAAGAACAAAAGCCTCTTCATCGCTCAGATGATGGGCGTTTCGTGGGGCGCACTCGCGGGCGCGTTCCTCGCGCCTTTCCTCTACGGACTTTACAGCAAAAAAGTCACCAAGGCAGCCGTCGCGGCTTCGTTCATCTTCGGCGTCGGTCTCGAGACCGTTCAGCTCCTCGTGTCGCTTAAGGTTTTCTCGGTATCCTCCGTTCCCGTTCTTTCGTTCGTGTTCACCAACTCGCTTTATTCCGGCGTATTCGCCATGGTCGGCGGACTTATCATCGTCCCGATCGTCAGCGCGCTCACGCAGAAGACCAAGCCCGAGGGCGTGGAAGAGATATTCTCCTGCTACAACGATAAGAAGACCGTCGATATCACCGACAGCCTCGGCAAATAATAAAATGAATGCTCCCGATGAAAATTCGGGAGCGTTTTTTCGTATGAAAAAGATACCGACGGTTTTCACCGACGGTATCACGCTTTTGATGTTTATTTACGCTTTTTCATTATGAAGAACACGGTGAGTCCCGACACGGCTGCCGCGCCGATGACCGCAATGACCATCCATACCCACGTGTGAACCGTCCCCTCGTCTTTTTCCGCAGGATCTTCAGCCGACGTTTCTTTTGAAGCTTCCTCGGAAATCTCTTCGGATCTTTCCGAAGAAGTCTCTTCCGATGTTTCTTCGGATACTTCTTCAGATTCTTCCGCTGTTATCTCTTCGGACACTTCCGCGGTTATTTCTTCGGATATTCCCTCTGACGGCTCTTCGGATGTTTCAACGGAGATATCTTCGGAGCTTTCTTCGGCGTCGGATTCTTCGACTTCAGAGGCTTCGGAAACTTCGGGCTCTTCCGATATTTCTTCGCTGACTTCGGTTTTTTCTTCCCACTTGGCATAAAGCGTGATGTCGGCGTTTACCGGGGAAGAGAAATCGTATTCGGAAGTGCATTCCGCGTCGGTGTACCAGCCCAGAAATTCAAACGGTTCGGTGAACGGATCGTCGGGACGTTCAGCGCTGCTGCCTTGGAAGACGACGAACACGCCGGTTCCGAACTGCGCGTTCATTCCGTTCAGGTTAAAATAAACGCTGTAATAATCGCATTTCACGTAGTCGTAGTCGTATTCCCAGATCTCGCTGAGCCTTTGAGCGTTTTCGTCTATCGCGAATACCGCGATGCGGTTGACGCCCGATTCGCTTCCGGAAATCGATATGTCGTATCTGAAATCCGTGAACGTATCCGTGGTGTTGCCGCCGCTCATTTTATCGTTGTAACTGATACTGTATCCGTATACGCCGGGGATGGCATCCCAGACGGCGTATCCGTTCTCGTCGATCTTAACGTCGGGAGCGGGGAGGAGGACGAGGTCTTCGGCGGTCATGGTTTTGGCTCCGCTTACCGCGGACTCACTTTCAAGATATCCGTCTCTGCCCGCGCTGACCGAAAACGTATAGGACTCGCCTTCTTTGAATTCCACGGCGCTGAAGCGGTAGGAGCACGCGTCGCCGTATACGATTTTTGATATGATCATGCTGCCGCTGCCGTCTTTCAGATTAAGGTAATACGTCGACGCGTTTTCAACTTTGTTCCAGACGCATTTGATCCCATCCCACGCGAGTCCCGTGGGGACTGCGAGCCTTTCGGCTGTCGAAACGTAATCAAAAGTACCCCTTACCGTACCGGATATGGGCTCGTGGTTTTCGTTGACCGCGGTGATGGCGAAGTGATAAGTGCCCGTTTCAAAATTAAACAGTCTGCATTCCTCGTAAAAATCGATTCTTGTTTCGGTTATGTAACCGCCGCCGCTTCCTATGGAATAGTCGTATGCGTACGCTCCGGGAAATTCATCCCACGAAGCGGTAGTGCTTTCAACGGTGAAATTCTGTATTCCGTCAAGCGCCGATATCGCGGGACCGAAAGAAAGAATACAGAGAATCACGGATAAAATAAACGCCGATATTCTTTTTGACATTGACGTGACCTCCAATATAAGATATGTTCATTTTAGCGCGTTTTTCGGGATATGTCAATAAAGAACACGCCGCATTTTCGACGGGCATCTGTGTACAAATTGTAAACAAAACACAAAAATAGATTTTTTCTGTTTTTAATATTGACAAAAGCAAAATATGTGTTATAATAGACTTAATAAATGAGAATAATTCTCATTAAGAAACGCATAAAACCGAAAAAAGGAAGTACGCGGCAATAACACGACTCAAAAAATTTATACATATCAAAGGAGAAAATCAATCATGAAAAAATGGAAATGCCTTATCTGCGGTGAGATCGTCGAAAGCGAAACCCGCCCCGAATCCTGCCCGCTCTGCAAAGCTCCCGGCGAAAAGTTCGTTGAGCTCAAGGAAGAAGAAATGACCTGGGCTGCCGAACACGTTGTCGGCATCGCAAAAGACGTTCCCGAAGAGATCAAAGAAGGTCTCCGCGCCAACTTCAACGGCGAATGCACCGAAGTCGGTATGTATCTTGCAATGGCACGCGTTGCCGCGAGAGAAGGATATCCCGAGATCGCCCTTTATTGGGAAAAAGTCGCTTACGAAGAGGCTGAACACGCTTCCAAGTTTGCCGAGCTTCTCGGCGAAGTAGTCACCGATTCCACCGAAAAGAACCTTGCTCTCCGCGTCGCAGCCGAAAACGGCGCTGCCGCGGGCAAGACCGAACTCGCAAAAATGGCAAAAGCCGCAAACCTCGACGCCATCCACGACACCGTCCACGAAATGGCACGCGACGAAGCCCGTCACGGCAAAGCGTTCGCGGGACTTCTCAAGAGATATTTCGGCAAATAATCCCGTTTCATACTCGTCTGAGCGTACTTCCTGTATTCGGAAGTACGCTTCTTTTTTTGCTTTTTTATCTTTTTTCAAAAAAAGTGAAACGTTTTCGCGTCGTTTGTCGTTATATTATATGAAAACGGAATATTTTGAAACGCCGGAGAAACGAAAAAATGTTGCAAAACGCTCCTTTCCGTGATATTATTAAAACAAAGGAGAGGAAAGTCATGAGAACTCTTATCATCAACAGAACGAAAAGCTTCGTCGGATGTCTCGCGAAATTAAAAGTCTATATCGAAAACGGCACTTCTCCCGAAACGACTGTCTGCGATGTCCCATGCTCCAAGCTCGGGGAAGTGAAAAACGGCTCTTCTGCGACCTTTCAGATAGGCGAAGGAGCGGCGAGGATATTCGTCATTGCCGATAAACTGTCAAAGAATTATTGTGCCGAATGCTTCAGGCTTTACGACGGTTACGAAGGGGAAGTCATCTCTCTTACCGGAAAATGCACCTTTGATCCCGGTGCCGGGAACGCTTTCCGCTTTGACAACAACGAAACTCCCGAGGCTCTTGAGGTACGCAAAAAGGGCAAAAAAGGCTGGATAGTGCTTCTGCTCGCGCTGGTACTCGGCTTTGCGCTCGGTTTCGGCATCACTTACCTTGCAATCAACGGCTTCGGAGGTTCGAAGAGTTTCACCACCGGAACCATGACGATAACGCTTGATAAAAATTTCACCGAAGTGTCGCCGGAAGATTATTATTTATCGGGCAGCGCAATGGCGATCGAATCGAAAGACGTTTTCGTTTCGGTCGTACGTGACGGCTATGAGGCGGCCTCGGCACTTGAAGATTATACCGTAACGGAATACGCGGAACTGATACGGGAATTGTACAGCCGCGATGACTGCAAACTGAATAAAAAAGACGGTCTCGTCTGGATCGAGTACGATTATCAATCCGACGTTGAACTTCATTACTTTGTATACTTCTATAAAAGCGACGACGCTTTATGGTGCGTGAATTTTGTTGTTGAATCCAAAAATGCCGGCAAGTACAGAAGCAATGTCAAAGACTGGGCAAAGTCGGTGAGATTCGACTGAAATGGATTACATAATCATTGCGTCGGCGGCGCTTATCGTTTTATGTGCCGTGCTGACATACTTGTATTTCGTTAATAACAAAAAGAAAAAGAAGGCAGACGCCGAAAAAAGCGTGCTCCGCAGCGTTTCATACAGCACATCGGGCGGTATGGAGGGCGGAGGTTACGACGTCACGTTTTCGGCTTTTGACGCTCTTATCGTGTCGGTGTACGACTGCCCCTATCACGGAGCTAAAGCAAAACGGACGACGCGCCCGGTGACACTTGCCGTTTTCGAAGAGATCGCGTCGCTTCTGAAAAAGAGCGAGCTCAAAGCGTGGAGCGAGGCGCCGGAATCGGACACCTTCGCGCTCGACGCCCCGACGACCTCGTTTTCGGTGTGGTACCGCGACGGAGACATTTATAACGTATCGCTTGAACGCGATATCCCGCCCGAGGCTCACGATACGATAAGAGAAGTAAAAGAGCTTATGCTGAAATACGCGGAAAGGAAAAAATGAAATGAAGCATTTTGAAGAGACCCTTCCCGAAGGGTACAAACTTGTCAAGACCGTTGACGTCAAGGATAAGAAAACGGTGATAATCATGAACGTCGCGGCGGCTCTCGTTGCGGCGGCGCTTATCGCCGCGGCGTTTTTCATCTTCGATCCGTTTGCCGATTTTCACGGAGAGCATTTTCTTTTAAGGGAGCTCGTGCTCATCGTGTCGATGCTTGTATATATCGTCGCCCACGAACTGACTCACGGAGCGGCGTACAAGCTGCTGACCCACCGCAAGCTCACCTTCGGCATGACGCTTTCGGTAGCGTTCTGCGGCGTTCCCGACATATACGTTTACCGCACCGCGGCGCTAATAGCCCTGCTCGCGCCATTCACGGTGTTCACCGTGCTTTTCGGGCTCCTCATTTTCCTTATGCCCGGTAACTTTGATAAATTCCTGGCGTCGCTTCTGTTCGCCGTGCATTTTTCGGGCTGCGTCGGCGATCTTAACGATACGTTTCTGTACCTTTTCCGCTTCCGCGACAAGACGACGCTCATGAACGACACCGGCCCCAAACAGACGTTTTACGTAAAAGAAAAATAAAACAACGCGTTCGGAAAGCTTTTTTGCTTTTTCGAACGCGTTGTTTTTTACGTTTCGTTTTTGAAATACTCGGTGGGCGACACGCCCTTTATGCGCTTGAACGCCTTCGTGAACGCCTGAGGCGTCGCAAAACCGACTTCTCTCGAAACTCTCGTGACGCTTATCCCCACGTCCTTGACGAGCCTTATCGCTTCGTCGATCTTTTTCTGCGCTATGTACTGCCGAAGCGTGCAGCCCATCTGCTTTTTGAAGCAATGCGAAAGGTACGCCGGCGAATAGCCGAACTCGCTCGCTATCGCCGAAATATCCTTGACGCCCGAAATGTTGTTGTTGATATACAGCATGACCGAATATACCGAAACGCCGATGCTGTCGTTGCGGTCGACCGTGCGGAGGCTTTTTCTGTTTTTGCCGAGATAGATGCGCATCACGTTCACGACGAGCTCGTTCAGATAACTTTCTATAAGAAGCTTGCTGCACAGCGACTGATCGTAATATTCGCCGAGGCATTTGCCGAACGCCGACGCTATCTCGTTGCTGCCTTTGACGATGTTGCACGGAGCGGACTCGAAAAAGGACTTCATCAGCTTGACGTCGTCGGTCGTGCCGTCAACGATGTCAAACCCGCAGAACACGTATCTGAGATTGTAAACTGAGGTAATGTTGTGGATCGAATCGAGCGGCGTGAGAAACAGGTCGCCTTTTTTGACCGTGTAGTCAGTTCCGTTCACCGAATGGATGCCTTCACCGTCGAGAACGTAGGTGATCTCATAGCACCATTGTCTGTGCGGACGGCAGGTATAGCCGGGCTCGCAGTTCAGCTCTCCCATCTGATGTATGCGGAAGCAGCCGACCTTGTCGGGGTCAGCCATGAATTGCTGCTCGTGCTCGAATTTTTTTCCGTTTTGATTTTTGTTCATTCCCATCACCGCTTACGATTGTATCATCTTTGTTTTCGAATTTCAACCAAAAATGAAGATTTTCGGCAAAAAAGTGCCAAAAAAGCAAATCGGGATAAGTCATAACGCCTATATGGGGATTGAAAAAAACATTATTTTTGTTATAATACATAGTGAAAGACGGTATACGCCGTCGGTAAACGTAAAAAAGCCAAACAAAAAAGAAAGAAAGGTCATGACAATGAAAAGATTTCTGAATCTGTTTTTGTGCCTCGTACTTATCTTTACCGCATTTGCTGCCTGCTCCTGCGGCGAAGACGAACCGGCTGACTCGACTTCCTCCGCATCTCCTTCCGATGCTTCGGAAGCCGCTTCAACTGCGGACGAAAGCGCTGAAGAATCCGTCGACGACGGCGATTATGAGCCTAACCTTCCCGATAAAAAATTCGGCGGCGAAGAAGTCATCTTCCTCGTTCGCGGCGATGATTCCGGCATTTTCAACAACTGGGACCTTGTCGTCAGCGAATCCAACACCGACACGGTCAACGCTGCCATTGAAGAACGCAATAACTACGTCGAAAGCAAATACGGCGTAAAAATAGTTGACAGACGCTGCGGCGGAAGTGTCAACGGCGGCGAAATGTACACCAAGATACTTTCCGACTTCAACGCGCAGACCACCACTTATCACGTTGCTTACGCTCCCGTATACGACGCCATCGCACTCGCTCCCGACGGGATCTTCATCGACCTCAACGAAGCGCCCAATATCGACATCACCGCTCCGTGGTGGGATCAGAAAGCAATGAACAGTATGTCACTTGCCGGAAGATATTATTTCGGTGTCGGTGACATTTCCATCCAGCTTTACGAGACTCTCCCGTGCCTCGTTTTCAACAAGGACCTCGCAAAGCAGTACAATATCGAGAATATGTACGAGCTCGTCGAAAAAGGTGAGTGGACTCTTGACAAGCTCTATCAGATCGCAAAACAGGTATCAGTTGACGCGGACGATATAACCGGACCTTCCGTCGGCGATTTCTTCGGTATCGGCGGTCAGAACGACAACTTCCAGACATATTTCAGAGCGGCCGGCTGCAACACCGTCGAGCTCAACAGATACGGCGAACCTACTCTCACCCTTTACAGCGAAAGAAACGACAGAGTCCTCAGCGACGTCTACGATATGATCACCGATCAGGAGATCTTCCTTAACTGCAACGACTACGTCAACACTCCGGGCTGGATAGAATCTCCCATCGAATTCGTCACCGGCGGTTTTATCGAAGGAAGAATACTCTTCTACTCCGACGGTCTTCTCCATCTTGACGAATTTGCCGACGTCGATTTCGACTTCGGTATCCTTCCGCTTCCCAAATACGACAAGGAACAGGACGAATATCAGCATAACATAGGCGTATGGGGCTCCAGCGTCGTATGCATCCCCGAAAACAACCCCGACCTCGAAATGGCTACCATCATCGTCGAGGCGCTCGGTGCGAAATCCAAATCCACCGTTACCGTCGAATTCTTTGAAAAAGTTCTCAACATCCAGTCCACCCGTGACGAAGAAAGCGAACTTTCTCTCCGCATAATCACCTCCACCAAATCGTTCGATATGGGCCTTTGCTTCAACTGGAACAACCTCACCTCCATTTTCGGCGATATGGTAGGCAAACGCCAGTACAACTTCAAATCGACCTATGAAGCCCGTGAAGGCGGCATCATTTCCGAAATGAACAAGACCATTCAGGACTACACCGATCTGCCGCACTACTTCGCCGACTGACCGGAAAGGGAAATAACATGAAAAAAAGCTGTTTTATCTGTCTTCTGCTCGTCCTTTCGCTCTTTCTTTCGTCATGCCTGACCGAAGAATACGTGAATGACGCGAACGAAGGCGCGGACACATCCGCGGAGGAGTCTCAGATGACCGCAAGCGCAGAGATCAAAGACGAAGAGGTCCCGTACTCGGGCAAATATTATATCGTAGAAAATATCGAGGAACTCAGAAAACTCAACGTCACCGCCGAACAGGCGACCGTTACCGTCAAGGGCTATTACGCAGCCAACGACGGCGGCGGAGGCACCTTCTTCTGGAACTACGTTTCGAGCAATGATGACAACGGCGGCACGGTCATAAAGACCGAAAATAACGAAAAAGGCAGATTCATTCGCCTTTACGACGAAAACCGCGTAAACGTCAAATGGTTCGGCGCCAAGGGCACCGGCAAGGACAACGACACCGCCGCGATCCAGGCCGCCATCGACGCTCTCCCCGCAAGAGGCGGCACGGTCTCTTTGCCGGGCGGCACTTACGTTATCACTTCCGAGCTCGTCATCGGCAACGGTGACTCCGCCGACTCGTGGTCTTCCTCGATGGGCGTCAAGCTCGTCGGCGAAGGCGCCGGCTTCGGTGTCAGCGGCGACGCCATCCCCACCGTCATCATGGCGGGCAAGGCAATGGATTCCGTCATCAGCGTCAACGGACGCATCAGCGGCATCTCCCTCATCGGACTTGAGATCAACGCCAACCGTCAGGCAAAGAACGGCGTCGTTCTCAGATCGTTCTGCGGCACTCAGGTCATCAACGTACGCATCAGCCAGTTCACCGAAAAGGGACTTGCCATCATCGCCGGCAACGCTCCCACCGGAAACTACAACATCTATAACCGCTTCGAGAACATCGAAGTCGTTTCCAACGTAGACAACACCATCGGCCTCTTCATGGACGGCGACTGGTCTGTCAGCAACGACACCTGGCTCACCACCTTCACCAACTGCACCTTCGACGTAAGAAGCAGCGAGAACAGCTCTGCCGCCTACTTCAAATTCGTCGACAGTATCTCCTTCTACAGCTGCAGCTTCAAAAAAGAAGCAAAATCGTCCAACGGTATCGTGTTCGACGCTTCCGAAAACAAGGATTTCCCGAGCGGCATCGGTTTTTATGACTGCTCGGTCGCTTCCACCAAAGTCATCGAAGCCGAAAACAGCAAGATTCGCGGCGAATACTTCTACGGCTTCAAGACCCAGAACGGCGAAGAGATCCCCGAGCATTATATGCTCTTCGGCATCACCGACGAAGGCAAGCCGTTCAACATGGACAACCTTTCCGTTGAGGGCGGCGGCTCCGACGGCCCGAATGTTCCCAAAAAGAACAACACCTTCGACACCTATATGCAGGGCGATTACGTTCACATGAACCTTGCCGCCGACCACGCGCAGGCAGGCGTACTTTTCAACGCCGGCAATAAGGTGACCAAGACCTCGATGTATATGCCCAGCTACGGCGACAAGAACGGCGACGCTCACTTCAAGTTCTACGTCTGGGATACCGACTACGCCACCACCGTCAAAGGCGAGCCCGTTTACACCGCTGATTTCATCGACTACGAAGATAACACCTGGAACGAAGTGGTGTTCGACAAGCCTCTTGATGCGGGCACGTATCTTATGGTCATAACCTGCACGCAGAAGGGCGACTACGGTTCGGGCGTATGGACGCAGAAAGCCGCGAAGGGTATCAAGACCTTCTACAACGGCGAGGAAGCCGACTTCGGTCTTGTCGGTACGATCTATCTGGGTGACTGATATGAAGCGCGTTATAATAACGCTGATGATCGCGGCATTTGTGCTTTCACTGTTTTCGTGCGGCAGCGGCGGCGGAAACGAAGGATCGAAGACTGAAGAAGCTTCAGAGGTCAGCGAGGTCATCGGCGACGAAATGAAAGAATACGAAGCATTCACATATTCCGCAAACAGTATGATGCAGCTTCGCAAGATCGTTCCCGTTTCGGACAACTGCATAGCTACCCTCACCGGTTATTACTACATCGGCGACGGCGGCGGCGGTACGTTCTATTGGGACCCCGAATGCGAAGAACCCGCGGATAACGGCATCATCGTCAAGCTCAACGACTGCGAAAAAGGCAGATTCATCCGCGTCTGCGAGCCCAACGTAAGAAACGTCAGATGGTTCGGCGCTACCGGCGGCGGCACGTCCGACGACACAAAGGCGATCCAGGCCGCCATCGACAGCCTTCCCGCAAACGGCGGCACGGTCTATTTCCCGGGCGGGGATTACCTTGTCAAGAACACCATAAAGATAGGCGACGGCAATGCCGATGACGTCAGATCGTCCAAAAACGGCATTAAGCTCGTCGGCGAAGGCGGCGGATTCGGCGTTTGGGGCACTTCCGTTCCCACGGCGATAATTTTCCGCGGCGTCGATAAGAACATTATCGAGATAAACGGACTCATTTCCGATGTAAGTATCGAAGGATTTTACATCAACGGAAGCGAGCTCGCCGAGACCTGCCTTTATATGAAGGCAGTTCAGGCGCTTACGCTCAAGGACGTCGTATGTGCGCAGTTCCGCAAATACGGTTATTATCTCGCCGGAGGAAACGGTGAAGCAAACGCCTGCTCCGACTGCAATTTCAAGTCCTGCAACGCCATCTGCATCAACGACGGCACGATCTGCCTCTGCCTCGACGGCGACGAGAACACTTCTCCCAACAGAAATTTCGTTTTCAACGACTGCCGCTTCGACATTCACACCACAAATGGTTCGATAGCGACGTATATAGCGGATTCGTGCGATATCACGTTCCTCAGATGTCACTTTGCGGGCTACAGCGACGGGTCCGACAGACTCGTGCTTGACGCCAAAGTCAACAATTTCCCGTACGGACTTTCGTTCCACGACTGCTCCACGGGCGACCTCAAGATAATCGAAAAAGACGACCACAGCATAGGTGCCTGCTGGTTCATCGGTCACGGTACGTACGACAACGAGCTGATAGTCGAGCATCCCATGATCTGGGGCATCACCGATTCGGGTGTACCTTTCGGACGCTTTGGTAAAGACGAATGAAAACGAACAGAGTAAGATTCATAACCGACAACAAACTTATAAGTTCAATCTATAACGCCGCCGAAGAAAAAGAAAAGGGAAACCTTGTCGATTTCAACGGCAGGCGTGCCGTGGTAGAGGGCGCCGAGTACCGCAACCTTTGGCTCGAGACTCAGCCGATGGGCGGCGAAATGTACGCAAAGCGCGACCTTGAAGCGGGCTACAACAACATAGACCTGTTTATGCGCGCCCAGAACGAAGAGGGAATGATGCCCGGTATGCTCACCTTCATCGACGGCGTATACAAGGAGTATCACAACTTCATTCAGGGCTACTGCTTCCCGATACACGCGCTCAATATGTATTACCTCATAGGCGAGGACAGAGAATTTCTCGAACGCCTTTACACGGTACTCAAAAAGAACGACGCGTGGTTCTGGGCGAACCGCGAAAGCGACGGCGACGGCTGCCTCGAGTCCTGGTGCCCCTGCGATACCGGCGAGGACTACGCCGCCAAGTTCAACGGCGCTCCTCATTTTTGGGAAGAAAAGACTCCTCCGGGAGAAGAATGGAAACAATATCATTTCCCGCGTGAATCCCTCGACCTCATGGGCTATTCCCACGACGGCAGAAGAACGCTTGCGATGATCTCCGCCATCCTCGGCAACGGGGAAGAGGACTACTGGAACGAAAAAGCGGACGAGGTAAAGAACAAGGTGCGCGAATATCTGTGGCGCGACGATAAGGGCGCCTGCTATGACCGCGACGAAAACAACGAATTCCTCGACATCCTTACGCACAACAACATCCGCGGTATGTATTTCGGTGTTTTCGATCAGTATATGGCAGACAGATTCATTTCCGAGCACTTCTTCAATCCGGACGAATTCTGGACAAAAATGCCTCTTCCGTCCACCGCGGTCAACTCGCCGTTCTTCCGCAATATAAAAGAAAACAACTGGAGCGGTCAGCCCGAGGGGCTCACCTTCCAGCGTACCATCCGCGCACTTGAAAATTACGGTCATTACGCCGAGCTCCCGTTAGTCGCCGAAAAACTGTTTGAAGCCATCGGCTTCGGCGAAAAGTTCACGCAGCAGTTCGACCCGTTCACGGGCAAGCCCTCCGTCAACGAGTTCTCGCCCGACTACGGTCCCACGATACTTGCCGCTCTCGAATATATGTCGCGTCTGTACGGCGTACACCGTCAACTCAACGATATATACTGGGGCGCTTACGCGGCTGACGGCTGCAGCTACGACTACACGCAGACCTACGGCGACACCGAGTACCGTATCGTGAACGACTCGAAACACGCCACCGCTTACGTCAACGGCAGACAGGTATTCACCGTCAGCTCCGGCACACGCGTCGAGACCGACGTCAACGGAAACGTAAAGCGCGTCATCAATATTTCTTCCTCCGACAAGACCGTCTGCCTTAAGACCGACAACATCACGATGACCTTCGGCGTCAGACCCAACAACGTCGTCGGGTTCGAAGGAACGGCTTACACGGTTTCCGACAAAGTCCCGTTCTTCCATCCTTAAACGAATAAGCGTTATACGCGCAAGAAAAAGGGGCTGTAGCAAAAGTCCCGAAGAAAAACAGAGCCAAGTTACTACAAAAGGTAGTGACAAAGGCTCTGTTTTCTGGTATAATTGAGTTGTGAAAAACAATATAAATACCAATGCATATTATGACACAAAGTCAAGAAAA
>JAZRXG010000043.1:0-39742 GCA_045600105.1 Eubacteriales bacterium | reverse complement strand
TCGGTTTTCAATGTCCGCTTCGCTTTCCGCTCTCTCGCGGTCAGCTTGTCTACTATACCACATCGTTTCGCGTTTGTCAAGCCTTTTTTTGATTTTTTTCAAATCTTTTTTCAAGAACTTTTCTTCCGCTCACTCCCGGGGTCTCCCCCGCTCCGTGGCAGCCTTGCTATATTAGCACTTTACGTTTCATTTGTCAACCCCTTTTTTGACTTTTTTTCAACTTTTTTTGCGCTTCTTCTTGTCTTCTTTAACGCTCTCTCAGTCAAAATCAAGCCCTCTTTGGGGTCCCCCCGAAACGGCTTGCATATACTACCACTTTATTCTTACTTTGTCAATACCTTTTTTTAACTTTTTTGGGGTTTTTTTCGTTTTTTATTATATGACGTATTTTTTCGTAACAAGCGCGAACAATCCCATTGCCGAAGCCTTGAAGACCTGACCGAGAAGATACCTGCCCGTCTTCACGTCTTCGCCTGCCGCGAGCTTCGTCTGCAGGTGGATGCACACCCCCGACCAGCCCAGAAAACCCGCCGATAATACGTACGCCGCTCCGGGGCGCATCCCGGATGCCGCGCCGACGCCGCCGGACAGTTCGAAGAATCCGCGTATCAGCACGGACGCGGGCCTGCTTTCTATGCCGCGGCACACCGTATCGGCGACAGCCGCGAAGAAAACGACGCATCCGCATATCGCCGTCATCGCTTCGGCGCTTTCGGCGACGGCACGCGGCAGCGCCTTTCTTTTTACCTTATTTATATATATGCCTTCCTTTGACCCGTCCGCGCTTTTGAGTATTGCATACCACGCGATCGTGACCGCCGCGTTGCCGGCGAGCAGGAAAATGCCCTTCTTTATACTGCCGAGAAGCGTCGCTCCGACGTATGATACGATGAACGGCGCGGACGCTCCGCTGACGACCGACGTGAGGAACGCCGCCTTTTCCCTGCTCACGCATCCTTCAGCGTAAAGCTCGCGTGCCGTCATTGCCCCGTACGGCGAACCGCAGACAAGTCCGTACAGCAAAAGACGCAGTTCAACGTGTTTTGAAGCCGCGCCCATCCCCGACGAAAGCATTTTGCCGAGCACCATCGTAACGAAAAGCGACGGCACGAGCGAACGTGCGCAGAAAACGAGCGAGCGGCGAACGCTTTCCGACGGATCGTTTGACGGCGTCATGAACACGACAAGCAGCAAAGCCGCAGCGACCGACGCGAATCTGCCCGCCCGTGACGCGAAACCCCCGTTCATACACCCCGCTCCTTTCATAAGACCGCCGTTTTTATAATAATATTTATCGGAGGTCAGATATATGAAATTGAATGAAAACAGTTTTACAGCCGAGATACGCGGGAACGCGTTCTGTCTGCTCGAAGGCATCGGGCGAATAATTGAATACACCGATCGTCTCATTGAAACGGCGGCAAAAAAAGGGACCGTGTCGGTTTCGGGACACGGGCTCGAGATGATATATTACAGCGAAGACCGCATCGGCATACGCGGAGTGATCGATTCGATAAGTTTCGGAGGAGAGGGGCCGTGCTGAACAGATTTCTGCTTTCGCTTACGGGTTGGTACTCGTTTCGGGCGGATATAAACGACTTTCCCGTTTTTCTGAACAGGCTGAACGAAAGCGGCGTGCCTTTCTGGGGCGCCCGCGCAGACGGCAGCAGCGGGCACGTGCGCGTATCGCTTTTTCACCATGCGGTCACCGTTTCCGCGTCCGATGGAATCGCCGAAGAAGAAAGGCGGTTCGGGCTTCCCTTCATTATATATAAATACCGCCGTCGTGCCGGGCTTGCCGTCGGAACGGTCATCGGGCTGCTCATCATGTTCGCGTCGTCTCTTTTCGTGTGGGACGTGCGTGTGACGGGAAACTCCGCGATTTCCGACACTCGCATACTGAAGGAGCTGTCGCTCCACGGCGTTGCTGTCGGGACGTTCATACCGTCGATATACGCGCCGGAAGCCGGGACCGAGCTGCTGCTTTCGCTGCCCGAGCTTTCGTCGGCGTACGTCAACATCAACGGCACGACGGTGACGTGCGACGTCATCGAGCGGCGAAAAAAGCCGGAAAGCGAAAGCAAAGGAAGCGATGAGATCATCGCTTCCGAGGACGGAGTGATAGTAAGGATGGAGGCATACTCGGGTAAGCCGCTCGTCAGCCACGGGGACGTCGTAACGAAAGGTCAGCCTCTCATCACCGGTTCTTACGTTTACGGCGCGGAGACGGAGATAAGCTCGGAAGCGAGAGGATGCGTATACGCCGAGGTGAAAAAGACGTTCGTCTTCACCGTGCCGCTCTCGTTCCCCTGCCGCGAGTACACGGGGCGGACGGACGTGAAAACGTCGTACAACGTGCTCGGCAAGGATTTTGACCTGTTCTACGGACCGCCGACGGATTACGAACTGTTTGAAGCGGAAATAAGGAGTGAAAAGAAAAATCTGTTTTTTCTGTCGCTGCCGGTGACGAAGACGACGCTTATGCTTCGCGAATACCGCACGGCGTTCATTGAAATCACGGCAGACGAAGCCGGAAGACGTGCCGAGAAGGCGTTCCTCGACCGATGCGCCGAAATCGACGGCGAGATCGTGTCGCGTGACGCGAAGCTCATTTTTGACGAAAACGCGAACGCCGTGACGTTGGTTGGCAGAGTGACGGTCATCCGCGACATTGCGGAGCCGTCGGATTGAAACGATTTGCAGATGAAAATCAAAAGGACGCAGGCAATGCCTGCGTCCTTTATCATGTTATTTAACGATATCCGCTATAAAACTATTGCTTAGCCTGCTACGATCTCAACAAGATCCCAGTCGGTGCCTTTGGTGCCGAGACCGTTGCCGGTAACGTCAGCATCAGCAGCAGGATCGTATTCGACGTCGAAATCTTTATCCCAGATTATATCGTCGCCGAAGCCGAGGCCGATGTAATTGACGTCAACCGTGCCGGTTGCATCCCAGCATCCTACGCTGAAGGTGACCTTTTTGATTTCGTCTTCGATTGCGGTGGTGTCAAAGGTCCAGGTGAAGCTGTTCCAAGCGTCTGCCTCGTGACCGTATTCCGGAGTTGCAAGAAGCTGGTTAGCGAAATCCGCATTTTTGAGAAGCAGATCCTTACCTTCTTCGTCGACGCCCCAAACGTAGCAGTTTACGTATGCGACACTGCCTTCAACGTTTTCGAATTTTGCGCCTGCAATTGCAGTATATACGCCGTCTTCGGTAAGAGCGGTGCCGGGAACGGTATAGGTGACGGCATGAGCCGCAGCTTTGTCAGTAGTCTTTACCCAAAGGTAAGCGGGAGCAGCTTCAACGGGAGCCACGTAGGTATCAACAAGAGTACCTACCTGTACTTCATTGGTCATGATGAAAGCTTTGCCGCCTGCTTTGGTCCAGCCGAATTCGACTTTCACATAGCGGGAAGTAACATCATCAAAGGTTTCCTGTGCCCAGTAAACGGGAGCTTTGCCGAGCTTAAGATAGCCGACCTTGGTCCAGTTTTCATTGTCATCGGAAGAGTAAACAATGATGGCAACGGGAGTGTCAATGCCTGCACCGGCATTTTCCCACATATTGGCGCGAACGGTATTCCAGGTAACAGCTTCGCCGAAGTCGTAAACAAGTTTGCCTACGTAGCATTCCTGTTCTTCGAAGGTTTCAATGGGAGAAGAAGTTCTGGTAAAAGCGAACCAACTGTTGTTGTATGCGCCCGCGTTGAATGCTTCACCGTCGTTGAGAACAGCGTTGTAAGTAGTATTGTCAACTTTTACGATGACATTTTCTTCCTTGAGCGCGAGAGCGAGGTTATCGATTTCAACTTCATAGAAGTTTACGGAGTTGAGTCTGTCCCAAGTGCCCTGATAGGGTTTGAGGAAGTCGCTGCTGTAAAGAGCGTTGTTGCCGGTTTCGGGTTTGCTGGAAACGGTGAACACGCAGTCGAGGTCTTCATTAACTACACAGTTGGGGATGGAGTCAAATACGAGTTTGACATAGAGTCCGTCAAGCTTGGTGGGAACGATGGTCTCTACGGTGTAGGGTTTTTCGTCGCCGACGTAGTCATAGCCGAACGCGGCAGCAGCGGAGTTGCCGTCAGTCGTGCCGTTTGTCATGAAGCGGTCAAGGACAGCGTCGGGAGTGTAGGATACGTCGATGAAGGAGTTGTAGGTAAGCTGTTTGGTGCCGGCAGCGTTCTTAGCGGTGTGGAACCAGATACGAACGTTGGTGCCGTTGCCGTTGCCGTAAGAAGCAGCAGTGCCGGTAAGCTCGCCTTCGAATACTACTTCGAGAATGTACTTGCCGTCTTTGATGCCGATGTTGTACCAATAAGAGCCAACGGGATCGGAAGTGTTCTGCCAAGCGCCTACGGTTTCGCCGTCAACGTAGGTCCATTTGCTGGTGTCTACGTCAATAACGACTTCGGGATTTTCATAAGTGAAGCCTGCGTTTTCGAGAGCAGCCGCTTCTTTAAGATCGCCGATATTTTCAAGAATTACGTTGTAAACTTCAACAGTAGCGCCAACCTGCGGAGCGAAAGCGGCGAAGTCAGCGGTTTTGTTGCCGTGAACGATGATAACGTAAGAGCCCGCGGGGATTTCTACGTCGGATTTAACTCCGTCGGGTCTGCCGAGGGTGTTGCCGAAATAGGTAACTTTCATGGTTTCGCCATCAACTACTGCCACTGCGAAGTAGTTGAGGTCTTTTTCGGTGAGACCAATGACGGTGGTAGTTTCTGCTGCGTAAAGGATCTCAGCGAAAGTGTCGTATACGAAGCCCGCATAATCGAGAGCGATAGCACCTTCGGGAAGTTCTTCGAGAGTTTCGGGCTGAATGGGTTTGGGCTCTTCGGGGATAACGGGTTCTTCGTCGCCGTAAACTTCGATTTCGTTAGCAAAAGCGTACGGACCGTTGTTCCAGACGAAGTCAACTTTTACGTACTGAGAAGTAACCTCGGGGAATTCGGTGTCGGTGGAAGCCCAGTAAACGGTACCTGCTTCGCCGAGGACCATGTCAGCGACATAGGTCCAGGTTTCGCCGTCGGTGGAGGAGAATACGTTGATCGCGATGGGAGCGCCGATGCCGGAAGCATTGGCAGCCCAGGTGTGGAGGCGAACCTGATTCCAGGTCATTTCGGAGCCGAGGTCAATGACAACGGAGCCGACATTGCCGGCGTCGTCATTGGAAGTGCCCGCAAAAGAGTTGCTGATATCAGGTTTAGTCGCGTTATAGTAATAGCCGAACCAAATGTTGGAGTATTCTGTTGCTACTGCGGCATTGCCGTCGTTAAGAGCAGCTTTATATACGTTCTGAGCAAGATCGCCTACTTCGGTAGGATCGCCGGTAGCTGCAGCGCCGACAAGCTTCATAGCAGCGCCAAGAGCGTAGTTATAGCCGGTGGGGTTTGCGACTTCGCGTTCGGGTTCAGCGGGGATCTCATAGAAGTTGAATGCTTCGGCGCGGTCCCAGCCGGAGTACGGAGTCTTGAAGTTGCCGCTGTAAAGAGCGTTGTTGGCGAGTTCGCCGGGTTTGTTGGAAACGGTGAATATAGCGTCGAGGTCTTCGTTGATATCGCAGTTGGGGATGGAGTCAAATACGGGTTTGACATAGAGTCCGTCAAGAGCGGTGGGAACGATGGTCTCTACGGTGTAGGGTTTTTCGTCGTCATAGCCGTACTTTGCGGAAGAGGAGTTGCCGGTTTCGGAGGTGTTGACCATGAAACGGTTCTTAACGCCGCTCGGGGTGTAAGCTACGTCGATGAAGGAGTTGTAAGTGCCCTGAGGATTGCCTGCTTCGTTCAAAGCGGTGTGGAACCAAATACGAACGTTGGTGCCGTTGCCGTTGCCGAAGGAAGCGTCGGTGCCGGAAAGTTCGCCGTCAAATACGAATTCCATTACGTACTTGCCGTCTTCGATGCCTGCTTTGTACCAATAGGTGCCGACAGGATCGGAATCATTCTGCCAAAGTCCGGTTTCTACGCCGTCAACATAAGTCCAATCGGTGGTGTCAACGTCGATAACGATTTCTTCGGGTTCTGCTTCGGAGCCGTATACTTCGACTTCGGAGATCATCATCCAGTTGCCTGCGCCTTTGGTGAACGTAACTTTGATGTATCTCGCCTGAGCTTCGGCTTTAACGCTGTTGATAACGTTAATACCGATTACAGAGAGATCTTTGTCGTATTTGCCTTCGCCGATTTCGGTGAAGTCGGTGCCGTTGGTGGAGTAAGCATATTTAACGGTGCCGGGAGCGTTGACGCCCGAGTTGCCGAGGTTGCTTGCAACTACGTCGATCTCGGTTATGTCGAACAGTCCGCCGAGGTCAACAACGATCTGAGCGAAGCCGTTTTCTTTGTAGAAATCACTGTTGGGGTTGAAGCCGACGATGCCGGGTTCGGAATAAGAAGCGCTTTCGGGGATAAGGCCATCGGTGAGCTCGATGCCGTCGGTGTCGGGATAGCTGCCTTCGAGGGTGCCGCCGATGGTATAGTCTTTATTAAGAGCAACGTTTTCACCTTTGTCGATGGGCTCTTCGGGTTCGGGATTCACATAAGTGAAGCCTGCGGAAGTGAGTTCAACATTGCCTTCGAGATCTGCGATGGGATCAAGAATGATGTTGTAGAGAGTGATCTCTGCGCCGACTTTGATGTCAGCCATTGCGGCGTAGCCTTCTTTGTTGCCGTTGTAGGAGATTATATAACCGCCTTCGGGGCAGGTGAAGGTGCACGCGGTGCCGAGGGTGAAGTCAACGTCGACAACTTTGTTGTCTTTGTCAACAAGGATATTGTACGCATAGTTCATATCCTTCGCGGTGCCGCCGTTTCCTCTTGCGGTAAGCTCGGCAATGGTTTCATTGTCGCCCGCAACGATGGAAACGAATGCAGCGTGCTTGTAGCCTGCGAAATCAATAACGATAGCGTTTTCGGGAAGTTCTTCAAGGGGATCGGGCTGATATGCGGGCTCTTCGGGTTCTTCGCTTGAGAAGTTCTTCGAAGGCTGGCTGTCGATCATGTGGTTGATGGCGATAACGTCGTCGTAAACGTAAAGAACGTCGCCGACTTCGATGTGCCAGATGACCCACTTGTCGCCTGCGCCGGCATTTTTGATGGTGCCGGAGGAAATGGTGAATACATAGATTTCGTCGTCTGCTGCTGCGGGCATAGAGCCTTCGCGGTTGTTGGGCCAGCCGTTAACTTCATTGAAGGTAACGCGGTAGCCGTTTACGGCGTCGTCCCATTTTGCAATGGTGATAACGCCCGAGCGAGCGAGTCTGAAGTCGCCGGTAGCGGCAGCGTCGAGAGGCATTTCGCCGGATTTAGCGGTGATAACGGTAGCGGTAGCGTCTGCGATCGCAACGTCAACGCCGCCAAGCTTGATGGTGTCGACTACGTGGCCGATGTTCTCTTCAAGAGCGCCGTCAGCAACGTAATCGGTAACGATTTCGAGTTCGGAAAGGAAGGCGAACGGATCGACGAGTTCGAGTTCGATCATAACGCCTTTAACGGAGAAAGCAGCTCTGGTGCTCCAGTCAGCGGTGTAGATAGCTTCGCCAACGGGGGTGCCGGTTCTTTCTTCGGTAACGTTTGCAAGACCGTCGATGGTGGAAGTCCATGCGCCGTCTGCCGCGCGAACGTAAGTGATTCCGTCGGAGGTAAGATAGATCTTAACGCCGGGGAGGTCTACGAAGCTGTTGCGATCTTTGAACGCGCCGAGCTTGATGCCGGTAACGTTGATGGCTTCGTCGAAGTTATAATAAATGGTAGCTTTCTTGGGAGCGTTTTCCGCGCCTGCGGTGTAATCGTAAGCAGCGTCCCAGTTGATGTTCATGAGTCTGGCGTCGGAGAAAGCGGTAGCATCGCTTGCGTAAACGCCGTCAAGAAGTTTTGCGAGGGCTTCGTCGGTAACTTCGGCGACGCCTTCTTCACCTACTACGTAGATGGGAGATTCAGCGATGGGTTCTTCTTCGAGAGTGCCGATGACCTGGATCTCGGAGGGCCAGATGTGGTTGCCGGTGTAGTCGGCGGGAGTAACGTAGTTGACTTTGACGTAGCGTGCTTCGATGCCGTCGCAGTTTACGAAGTAGTCAGCGAGGTTCCAGCCGGTTTCCTGTTCAAGGACTTTCTGCATATAGCCTGCGCCGAGGTCGGTCCATTCTTCGCCGTCAAGAGAAACGGCAAAGTTGACGGTATATCCGAAAGGCTGGGGGATGCCCCAGTTGTTGCCCTGGAGGTCGGTGATGATGCCGTCGATGGTGCCGATGCCGCCGAGGTCGATTATGACGTTGGCATTGGTGCCGTTGAAGCCCGCGGGAGCAGAGCCGCCGGTAGCGTCTTTAACGCCGTCGGTGAGTTTGGTGAGGTCGGGATCGCCGTAGCCGTCAGCACGGACGGTGTAGCCTTCATCAACAGTATAGGATTTGCCTTCGGCGATGTTTTCGCCTTCAGCGGGAACGGGAGCCGGTTCGATGGGCTCGGTGATGAGAGGATATTCTTCGGGGAAGAATACGTGACGGAGGAGGTAAATAGCGTCAGCGGTGTTTGCAGCGCCGTCGCCGTTTACGTCGCCGGAGAAGTCAATGGGATATTTGTCGGGATTAAGGATGGCACGGAGGAGGTAAATAGCGTCTCTGCTGTTTACTTTGCCGTCTTTGTTGACGTCGCCGTCGAAGTTTTCTTCGATGGGAGCGTCGCAGCCGATGATCTCGATTTCGTTAGTGAAAACGAAAGCGCCTGCGCCGTTAGCCCACGGGAAAGCGACTTTTACGTAGCGGGAGCAAATCGCATCGAAAGTGCCTGCTGCCCAGTAAACCGTGCCGGGGGTACCCAAGGTAAGGTCGCCGACTTCGGTCCAGTTTTCGTTGTCATCGGAAGAATAAACAACGACAGCCGTGGGAGATGCAATGCCGGAATCGCCCGCAGCGTCCCAGATGTTGGCACGTACCGCGTTCCAGTATTTGGCTTCACCGAGATCGAAGGTCGCGGTGCCGATGTAGCTTTCGGTTCCTCTGAAGTCATCGAGAGGAGATGCGTCTCTGGTGAATGCGAACCAGGCGTTGGTGTAGGATTTTTCGGTAGCCGCGACGCCGTTGTTGAGAGGAGCGTTGTAAGTGGAAGAAGTGCCGGTCGCGGTTACTTTAACGGTTTTTTCTTTGGCAATGTTGCCGTTTTCAACGACTTCGGGACGAACGATGCCCCAGTTGACGCCTTCGGTGCCGAGGTTGGAATAGGCAATGCTCTCGTCTTCGAGATCGATGCCTGCGTCGAAGCCTTTGGACCAGACGACCGTAACGCCTTCGTTAAGTCTGACGCTGCTGCATTTAACAACGCCGGTAGCCTGCCAGAAGCCGATGCCTACGGTAACGAAACCGATATCGGTGATCTTTTCACCTTCGAGTTTGCCGTAAAGGTTGTCGGTGGGATTGAACGTGAATTCAAGTTCGTTCCAGCCTTCGCCTACCGATTTGTGGCTTGCGAAATCAGCGAACTGAATGAGGTGATCGAAGTCACCTGTGCCGGTGGCATCTTTGCTGTAAACGTAATAGTTTACGTAAGCGGTGCCTTCACCTTCGCAGCCTTCAAAGCATACGTTGGTGATGATTCTGTAGTCAGCGTCGGAAAGTTGATCGCCGGGGATCGAGAACTGGATCCCGGGGGTGAAACTTTCGTCAGCTTTCAGCCACAGAAACGCTTCGGGGTCGCCTTCAGCTGCAACAACAGCCGGGGCTGCTTCACCTTCTGCCGATGCGAAAACGCAGCAGAAAGAAAAGACAAGTGTCAGTGCAAGAACGAGTGACAGAAGCTTTTTCATGTTTTTTCCTCCAAAAAAATTTTAGATTCTGTGAAATCTATGTACAAAATACCATAAATATGGAAAAATGTCAATAGATTTGCCAATATATTTTTTCAAACAAACGACAAAATTATGAATTCCGACGCATTATGTTTACCTTAATATATATTATGCGGAAAAAGAGACGCACCGTCCGACGTTCATCGGGCGGTGCGGGCGTATTTTTATGCGTTTTTTCAGATGACTTCCGACAGGTTTTCGAGCGATTTCACGAATATCTCGATGCTCTTGTCGGCTTCCTCGACGGCGTAGTATTCGTCGACGTCGTGGCACGAGCCTCTTCCCTCTCCGAGCAGACCGAAGCACTCGACTATCCTTCCGCCGAAGGCGACGGCTCCCGGCATGGAGCGGGCGTAAGTGCCGCCGCCCATGGTGTAGGGCTTGCATTCGTGACCGAGGACCTCCTCGCAGGCGGAGGTGAGAGATTTGATCTCGGCGCTGTCGGGCGACTTGAAATAGCCGTTTCCGGCGTGACTTTCGACCACTTCAAAGCCGTATTCGGCGGCTTTGGCGCGGATCTTCGCGTCAAGTTCTTCAAACGAGCCGCTCATCGGGAAACGAACGTCGTATTTCTGATAGACTTTGCCGTCTTCTCCGATGGAAAGCACGCTTTCGACGCAGGTGAGATAGCCGAAATACTCGTCGGCAAAGTCGATGCCGAAGAATTTTCCTTTGTAATCGTCCGCGGCGGCCTTGAGGAAGGCGAATTTCTTTTCGTCGGACGGAGCGATGAGACCGTTCTTCGTGAGTTCGTCAACGAGGAGCGATATGGCGTTGAGCCCGCTTTCGGGCGTGGAGGCGTGAGCCGTTCTGCCGGTGACCTCGATCCTCTTTCCGTTCACGACGGCAAAAGCGCTGCCGGGCACGGCGTTGGTGACCGTTCCCGCGCCGATGGCGGTGACGGACGGGTCGGGTCTTCCGAGGCAGACAACGAAGCGCATGATCCCCTTTTCGCCTATCGAAACGGGATATTCGGCGTCGGGAGTGAACGAGAAAACGGGCGGTTTTCTGATCGATTTGAAGTATTCGAGGTCGGTCGAGCCGACTTCCTCGTCGGAGCCCATTATGACACGCACGGCAAACGGAAGCTTTACGTTGTTTTCGGCAAGATAGCGAAGCGCGTAAAGAGCGCAGAGCAGGGGCCCCTTGTCGTCGTTGGTGCCGCGGCCTATGTAAAGACCCTTGTCTAAAGTGAGCTTGTACGGTTCGTAAGTCCAGCCGCTGCCGGCGGGGACCACGTCGAGGTGGGCGATGATGCCGACTTCCTTCTCGCCTTCTCCGTATATGGCGCTGGCGCAGTGATAATCGTGGTTTTCGGTCGCCAGCCCGAATCGTGCGGCGATCTCAAGTGCCTTGTCGACGGCACGCGCGCAGTCTCTGCCGAACGGATAGATGCCGTCGGGAGACGCGACGACGGACGGTATCTCTATGAGCGACGCGAGATCGGAAACGAACTCACGTCTGATCTTTTCGTCGCTGATGAATTCTTTTACTGTCATTTTATTCCTCTTCGAATTTATATTCCATGCGTCTCGACATGGTGGTGAAGCCGTAGCTGCGGTATACGTCCTCGGCGGAGCCGTCGAACTTCCACACGACGAGCTCGAGTCCGTTGCAGCCGATGCTCTTGGCAAAGTCCTTTGCCTTATCCATGAGCATTCTGCCGATGCCGCGCTTGGTATACTGTTTCCCCACGCAGAAATCGTCAACGTAAAGCACTTTCTTGTCGTACATTATGCTGTTGTTTATGCGTTCCTTGATAACGCAGCATATATATCCGAGCGGAGTTTCGCCGTCGTACGCGACGAAAATGACCTCGCTTTCATCGGCTATCTTCGCTTTGAGCTGACTTTCGTCGTATTTGGTGCCGTTGTCCCTGAATATGTCGGGACGTCCCTTGTGATGGAGCGCCCTTATGTAGTCGAGAAGTCCAAGTATGAAAGGAATGTCCTTTTCTTCCGCTCTTCTTATTATCACAGCCATGATATTTCACCTCGTAACCAATATAACACGCAAAACGCAAAAAGTCAATCATATTTGCGTTATGTGCCGAATAGATTTGTACAGAATAAGACAAGAAACCGTGGGAGGAAACAAACGTGACAGATATGTCGATTTACAAAGATATTGCCGAAAGGACCGGAGGCGACATCTACATTGGCGTCGTCGGCCCTGTAAGAACGGGAAAATCCACTCTGATACAGCGGTTCATGTCGTCGCTCGCGCTGCCGAATATGCCCGACGGCAGAAAAAAAGAACGTGCGCGTGACGAGCTGCCGCAGTCGGGGTCGGGAAAAACGGTTATGACGACCGAGCCCAAATTCGTCCCCGAGGAAGCGGTCACGATAGACCTCGGCGAAAACGCGTCCTTCCGCCTCAAAATGATCGACTGCGTGGGCTATATCGTCCCCGACGCGTTGGGTCACACGGACGACGACGGTCCGAGGATGGTGATGACGCCGTGGTCGGAAGAGGCGATGCCGTTTGAAAAAGCCGCCGAGACCGGCACGAAAAAGGTCATAACCGAGCACTCGACGGTGGGGCTTCTCGTCACGACGGACGGCACGATAGGCGACATTCCGCGCGGCAGCTACGTTGACGCCGAGAGACGCGCGGCACGTGAGCTTAAAGAGATAAACAAGCCGTTCGCGGTGGTGCTGAACTCGGCGTCCCCGTCGTCGCCGCAGACGAAAGCGCTTGCCGAGACCCTTTCCGCCGAATACGGCGCTTCCGTCATTCCCGTGAACTGCCGCGAAATGGGAGAAGGCGAGATACTCGACATACTGAAAACGCTGCTCTACGAGTTTCCCGTCAAAGAAATAGCGTTTTCTCTTCCGTCGTGGTTTTCGTCGCTCGAGGATACGCATCCGCTTAAGAAAGCACTGGGCGAAAAGATGCGTTCGTTCGCGTCGGGAGTACGCCGCATAAGCGACGTGGGACGAAGCATCGGAACGCTCTCTCTTCCCGACGAAGGGGTAAAAAGCGAAACGTCTTCCGCCGACCTCGGATCGGGTAAAGTGCGCGTCGCCGTAAGCGCTCCCGAAAAGCTGTTTTACAGGCTGCTCGGCGAAAAGAGCGGGTTCGTCATCAACGACGACAAGGATCTTTTCGCGCTGCTCACCGGACTTTCGAAAACGAAAAAGGAATATGACAAGGTGGAAAGCGCCATAAGGAGCGTGAAGGAAACGGGTTACGGCATCGTGTCGCCGTCGCTCGACGATCTGACGCTCGAGGAACCGGTGATAGTCAAGCAGACCGGAGGCTACGGCGTCAGGCTGAAGGCGTCCGCGCCGTCGATACACATGATACGCGCCGACGTCGAGACCGAGGTGTCGCCGATGGTCGGCACCGAAAGGCAGTCGGAGGAGCTTGTGAAATTTTTGCTCAAGGAATTCGAGGAAGACCCGAAAAAAATATGGGAATCGGATATGTTCGGCAAGTCGCTTTACGAGCTCGTCGGCGAAGGGCTGAACACCAAGCTCGCGGGCATCCCCGATGACGCGAGAGAAAAACTCTCCGAAACGCTCAGAAAAATGATAAACGAGGGCGGCGGCGGACTTATCTGCATACTGCTCTGACGGTGGGAAAAATGAACTGCTCTTTTTCATTGCTCAAGGACAAGGAAGTAGTGAACGTGCGCGACGGGAAGCGTCTCGGCTGCGTCATCGACGTTGAATTTGATATCCCGTCGGGGAAAATAACGCGGCTCGTGCTCCCGCCGCCCGGAAAATTCGTCATCTTCGGTTCATCGAAGAACGCTCTGTATGTCCCGTGGGATCATATCGACAAAATAGGAAGCGACATCATACTCGTGAGATGTGCCGATATAATTCCTTCAAAAAACAAATAAGGAATTTTTTCAAAACTGTTGCATTTCGCATCCCGTTTGATATATAATAATACCCGTCAATATCGAAACGAGGTGTCCGGATTGAAAAAGATAATAGAAAACAAAACATACGGAGAAGAAAGAGCGCTTTATAACCTGAAGGACGCGATAGTGAGAAACTGCGTTTTCGCGGGTCCCGAGGACGGCGAATCGGCGCTCAAGGAGTCGCACGGCGTTGACGTGTCCGACTGCCGTTTTGAGCTGCGCTATCCGTTCTGGCACATGACCGATTTCACCATAACCGACTGTTTCTCGGCCGAGACCTCGAGAGCCGGTATGTGGTACGCCGAGAACGGCGTCGTCAGAAACGTCACGGTGAACGGCGTCAAGTTCCTTCGCGAATGCAGGAACGTTTCTTTTGAAAACTTCACGGCGGTCTCGCCCGAATTCGGCTGGAGATGCCGCGACATAAACATAAGCGATTCGACCATTACTTCAGAATATTTCCTTTTTGAGACCAAGGGCGGAAAGCTGAACGACTTCACCCTGAACGGCAAGTATTCGTTCCAGTATACCGAAAACATCACCGTCGAAAACTCCGTTCTCAACACCAAGGACGCCTTCTGGCATTCGAAGAACGTGACCGTGAAAAACTCAACGGTCAAAGGCGAGTATCTCGCGTGGTATTCCGAGGGACTGACGCTCATCAACTGCAAAATAATCGGCACCCAGCCGCTCTGCTACTGCAAAAACCTCACCCTCATCAACTGCACGATGGAGGACACCGACCTTTCGTTCGAGTATTCCGACGTGAACGCCGACGTCAAAGGCAATATCGTCTCGGTCAAGAACCCCAAGAGCGGCGTCATCACCGCCGACTCGATAGGCGAGATAATACTCGAAAACTCGGTCTTTTCGAACGACTGCGTGATAAAGACGCGGGAATAACGGAAAATAAAGCAAAAAATCAAAGCGTACTTTCGCGGAAAACGAAAGTACGCTTTGTTGTTTTATTCACGGTGAAAATGCTTATTCCCCTTTAATGACGAACTCGTGCACGAAGCCGACGAGTCCGCTCGACGCGCATATCTGCTTTTTCTCTCCCGAATAGCACGAAATGTGATAACCGTGGACGTGGCCGCAGAGTATGCAGCAGACGGCGGAGTTTCCGTCGGTGAGCGTCTTCACGAATTCCCTCGCGTTGGCGTCGTCCGACTTTTCGGTGATGAGGTAATATTCGCCGAAACGCTTCATTTCTTCGGCGTTGTCGTCCGTCGCGATGGGAATGTGCATAAGAAGCACGACGGGAGTGCCGCCGGAAGACAGCTCCTTAAGACGCGCGAGCTGGCTGTCCGAAACGCTCTTGTTCGAGTCGTCGACCGCGGCGAGGATGAAGCCGTCGCCGTGATATTCGGCTATTTCCCCGTTTCCGCCGTTGAAAACGGTAAGACCGGGGTTTTTGTCGTATCTTCCCTCGTGGTTGCCGGGTACGAAAAGGTATCCGCCGCCGTAAAAATCAAGTTCTTTTTCAAGAAAACGGAAGCCCGCGGGGTGGATGTAGTCGAGTATATCGCCCGAAAGCAGAAGGAGCTCGGGCTTTTCGTTCTTCGCGTATTCGATGAGCTTATGAGTCGCTTCGTATGACGGTATCTTGTGTTCCTCGTTGAACGGCTCGCCGAAATGACGGGCAAAATCGACCTTTACCCAGTCCCACGCCGCCTCGGCTTTTTTCGCCTTTTCGATTTCTTCGGGGGTGGAAAGCTCGTCGACGCAGGAGGCGTGCGTATCGCTGATGTGAATGAATCTGTGCTCTCCCCTGACGCCGGGAATGACGAGCTCGTTGCGCGTTATCTGATAAAATCCTTCCATGATACTTATTCCCTTTCTTTGTTCCGTGTTTCGTAAAACGCTCTGAGTGCCTCAAACGAAACGTCGCTCACGTCGTGCTCGATCTTGCAGGCGTCGTCCTCCGCGACTTCGCGCGGGACGCCGAGGCTGACGAGCAGCTCGGTTATGAGCGTGTGACGCTCGAATATCTTTTTCGCCACTTCTTCGCCGTGCGGAGTGAGATGGAGGTAGCCTTTCAGGTCGACGGTAATGAAACCGCTTTTTCCGAGTATACCGACCGCCCTGCTGACGCTCGGCTTGGAAAAGCCGCGGTATTCCGCGATGTCGAGCGACCTGACCGTGTCCGATCCGCGTGACAGTATATACAGCGTTTCAAGGTACATTTCGCCCGATTCCTGCAGCTTCATTCCTTCCCCTCCTCTTTCGGTTTTTCTCATTATACAACGTAAAAACGCGTTTTGCAAGGCATAAAAAACAATTTTACCAAACCGGACGAAAATTGCGGGCGCGTTTTGTAAAAAGCGACAAAATGATAAAATCGGTGAAAAAAGCATTGACAAACGGCGGAAGGTATATTAAACTGTATTCAGTTAGCAGATGCTAACCAGCAAACCGAAAGGCGGTCATGGCGACATGACACTTAAAGAACTCAAAACAGGACAAAGCGCGGTCATCACCTCCGTCGGCGGTACGGGGGCATTGCGGCAGCACTTTCTCGATATGGGCGTCATCCCGTCCGCAAAGGTGACGCTTGTGAAATACGCCCCCATGGGCGACCCGATGCAGCTGCTCATCCACGGCTACGAGCTGACGCTGCGTCTTGACGACGCCGCCAAAATAAGGGTACGCGCTCTTGCCGACGGAGAAGGCGAGGAAGCCGAAGCCGCTCCCGTCAGCGCGTCCGCCGATTCGCTCCATCATCCGGGACTCGGCGAAGAAGGCAAATATCACGTCAAGACGGGCGACGCCCCGATACCCAAAGGGCAGACGCTGACGTTTGCGCTCGCGGGGAACCAGAACTGCGGAAAAACGACTCTCTTCAACCAGCTTACGGGCTCGAACCAGCACGTCGGCAACTTCCCCGGCGTCACGGTCGACCGCAAGAGCGGCGAGATACGCGAGCATCCGTTCACCCTCGTCACCGACCTTCCCGGGATATATTCCCTTTCCCCGTACACCGCGGAGGAGATCGTTTCGCGCGAATTCATCATCGGCGAAAAGCCCGACTGCATAATCAACATCGTCGACGCGACCAACATCGAACGCAACCTTTATCTGACCATGCAGCTCATGGAGCTCGGCATCCCCGTGGTGCTCGCTCTCAATATGATGGACGAGGTCAGGGGCAACGGCGGAACGGTGAGGATAAACGAAATGGAGGATATGCTCGGCATACCCGTCGTTCCCATTTCGGCTTCAAAGGACGAGGGCGTCCACGAGCTGATACATCACGCCATCCACATAGCGCAGTACCGCGAAAAGCCCGGCAGGATAGATTTCTGTGAAAGCACGGGCGAGGGCTCGGCGGTGCACCGCGCCATCCACGCGATAATGCACCTCATCGAGGACCACGCCGACGACGCGGGACTCCCCGTGAGATTCGCCGCCGGCAAAATAATCGAGGGCGAAAAAAATCTGCTCGAAAAGCTCGGACTCACCGAAAACGAAAAAGAGATGATCGAGCACATAATCATACAGATGGAAGACGAGCGCGGGCTCGACAGAGCCGCCGCCATCGCGGATATGCGTTTCAAATTCATCAAAAAGCTGTGCGCAAAAACGGTCGTCAAGCCGAAAGAAAGCAAGGAGCACCGCAGAAGCGCACGGATAGACAGGATACTCACGGGCAAATACACCGCAATTCCCTCTTTCGTGCTGATAATGGGGCTCGTGTTCTTCCTCACGTTCGGCGTGATAGGCAAGCTTTTTCAGAATCTGCTTGAGCTCGGCATCGACTCGCTCACGAACGTCGCGGAAAAAGCGCTCGTCGACGCGGGCGCGAGCGGCACGGTACGCTCGCTCGTGGTCGACGGCATCTTCGGGGGCGTCGGCAGCGTGCTCAGCTTCATCCCGATAATACTCGTACTGTTTCTGTTTCTTTCCCTGCTTGAGGACAGCGGATACATGGCGCGCGTCGCGTTCGTGACGGACAAGCTGCTCCGCCGCATCGGTCTTTCGGGCAGAAGCATAGTGCCGCTGCTCATCGGCTTCGGCTGCACCGTTCCGGGAGTCATGGCAAGCCGCACTCTCCCCTCGGCACGCGACAGAAAAATGACCATCCTGCTCACTCCTTTCATGAGCTGCACCGCGAAGCTGCCGATATACGTTCTGTTCACGGGGCTTTTCTTCCCGCGTTTCGGCTGGCTCGTGATGACGGGCCTCTATCTGCTCGGCATCGCCGTGGGCATCGTCGCCGCGCTGATAATGAAAAAGACCATTTTCAAAGGCGAAGCCGTTCCGTTCGTAATGGAACTTCCCAACTACCGTCTCCCCGGGCTCAAAAACACCTCGATGCTGCTTTGGGATAAGGCGAAGGACTTCCTGCAGCGCGCGTTCACGCTCATTTTCGCGGCGTCCGTCATCGTGTGGGCGCTCCAGACGTTCGATTTCGGCTTCAAGGCGGTCACCGACCCCGCCGACAGTATGCTCGCCTCCATCGCGGGAGTACTGACGCCGGTATTCGTTCCGCTCGGATTCGCGAGCTGGACGGTCACGACGTCGCTCATCACCGGATTCCTTGCCAAAGAAAGCGTCGTTTCGACGCTGACGGTGCTCGTCGGCGCATCATCGATCACGTCGGTCATCGACAGATCGGCGGTCATACCGCTGCTCGTGTTCTGCCTGCTCTACACGCCCTGCATCGCCGCCATCGCGTCAGTCAGACGTGAGCTCGGCAGAGGCTGGGCTGCCGGAGTCGTCGTCGGTCAATGTCTCATCGCATACATTGTCGCGCTTTCGTTCCGCGGCATAATATTGCTTACGGGGGTGTTGTGATGGCTGATATAATCGTTATCCTGCTCGTTGCTTCCACGTTTTTCGCCGCCGTCGGAAGCGTGATAAAGCACAAAAGAATAAGCCGCTGCGGCGGCTGCGGCGGAAACTGCGAAAGCTGCGGCAAATGCAAGTACGAAGAAAAAAGGGGTTCCCGTCAGAAATGACGGAAAACCCTTTTTAATTGAAAATTGAAAATTTCGGTATGATTTCCGCATCGCGGAAATCATTTTTATTTTGTTCGGCAGAAACCGCGGTCACTCCGTGAGCCTGATTATCCACTTTTTGCTCACGAAATGCTTTATGCAGAGGATGCCCTTGGTGAAATCCTCGGCAAAATACATGACCGCGACGAGGAAAACGAACGGGATATGGAAAACGAGTCCCGAAACGAGGACCGCCGGTATCGCCACGAGATAAAGCGCGCCGATCTCGATGAAGCAGCCTGTCTTCGTGTCGCCGCCCGCGCGGAATATGCCGCAGATGGCGGTATACGGTATCATTCTGAAACCGACCCAGATGCCGTAAACGACGAGCAGCATCGACGCCGTGTCGTGCGAAAGCGCGGAGCCGAACTCAAATATGCCGAGTATGGGCTCACGGACGAGTATGAGCAGCGCACCGAGAACGAAGCCTATCAGCGGGGTCATGATGAAAAACGCTTTTGCGTACCTGTACGCGTCGCCGCTGTCGCCCCTGCCGACCGCTTTGCCGATGAGGATGGCTGCCGCGTGGCAGATGCCCACGAAAAAGACGTAAAGAAGTCCCTGGATTATCTCGTAGACCGAGTACCCCGCGTATTCCTCGGTAGCCTGACGCGCAAGCACCATGACCTCGATATTCGTGCCGATCGCCCACATAGATTCGTTGAGCAGCACGGGAAGCGACGTTTTGAAGAATTTGGCGGCGAACGCCTTGGTCGTCTGACCGAACATTTCACTTATTTTACATTTGACGGCGTTGTTGCCGAAATGCAGGAAGGCAAAGACTATGACCGCCTGGACGACGCAGCCCGTCACGGTGGCGATCGCGGCTCCCTTTACGCCGAGAGCGGGGAACCCAATATGCCCGCTGATGAGGCAGAAGTTGAGAAAGGTATTCGTCACGACGCTCGCAAGCGACGAAATGAACGGCACCGACACCTTTTCGGTGGCTCTGAGCGCCGCGCAGGTGACCTGCGAGTACATTATGAACGGGACGGCGCAGGCGAGGATGCGCGTATAAACGACAGCCTCGGCGTGAACGTCGGGCTTGGGCCCGAAGATCGAGACGCAGAAGTCGGGCGCCAGCCACAGAACGAGCGCGAAAACAAGCGCGAACAGCATCGAGCACGTGAGCGACAGACCGTAGGTCTTGTGTATTCCCTTTTTATCGCCCGCTCCCCAGAACTGCGAAATGAGGGTGGCACCTCCCGAGCAGAAGCCGAACGATACCACGTTGAGCAAAAACGTGAATCTTCCGGCAACGCCGACCGCCGCGACGGCGGTATCGCCGAGCGGGGTTATCATCGCGGTATCCACGAGCGACGCGCAGGACGTGAGCAGGTTCTGCAGCGCTATCGGCAGAGCGAGCAGCGCCGCGCTTTTCCAGAAGCCTTTAGGCAGATCAAAACGCATAATTTCTCCGTAAAAATCGTATTTTACCGAATTATAACATTTCAGAGCCGCAAAATCAATATATGTTTGTGCCGAAAATACTTGAAAGATGCGATTTTTTATGTATAATGATGATATGATCCGCTTAATTTGGAGGCACGTGATGTTCTTTCAGTACAAAGGAAACGAAATACGCGAAATACCGTCGGAGAAGATCAGCGAAGAGCTGACGACGGCGGGATATATCAAAGTTGACGAGCTCGAAAAGCTCGCCGAAAGGTTCGGCTTCGACCCCAACACGGTGGAGGCCTGCCGCAACACCAACAAATTCTTCCGTTCCGGTGTCGAAGTCCACAAGGACTATACGTTCACCGAGCTCCGCATACTCAACGGCGACACCGAGGACGAGGACTTCGTGGCGCTTTATATCAGAAAAAATCTGCTCCTCATCGTTGACATCGAGGACGCCGACGGCTCGACGAAGGAAAAATTCGTTGCCACGGCAAAAAGATATCCGCCGTCCGGCGTATGCTGCGAAAAGCTCATCTACGCTTTCATCGACTCACTTCTCGCGGGCGACCATTCGGCGCTTGAAACGATAGGCAACGAGCTTTCGGACGCCGAAGACAGGCTGACCGGAAAAGACGTGGACTCGGATTTCAACGTGTCGATGCTCGAAATAAAAAAGCAGCTGTCGCTGCGGCACATCTATTACGAGCAGCTGCTCGACATCACCGACGCGGTCTGCGAAAACGACAACGACATATTCGAGAACGACAACCTGATATACATTGAAAACGTGATGAAAAAAATATCGCGCCTGCGCGAGGATACTGCGGCTCTCAAGAGCACCGTTGAGCATCTGCAGGACGCGTATTCGTCGTATCTCGACATAAAAATGAACAACACGATGAAGATATTCACGATACTCACGAGCATCTTTTTCCCGCTCACGATAATCGTGGGCTGGTACGGTATGAATTTCCGATATATGCCCGAGCTGTCGTGGAAATACGGCTATATTTTCGTGATACTCTTGTCCGTCGTGACGGTTCTCGTCCTGTTCTTCATCGGCAAAAAGAAAAAGTGGTTCTGACAAAATCAAAGCGTACCTCCGTTAATCGCGGAAGTACGCTTTCGTTTTATTTTTGCTTTTTACTTCTTTTTGCGCTTCATGACGAGAAGCGTTGCGAGTGACGCGATAGCCGCGCCTCCGACGAAAATGCCGCCGTAAACGACGTATTTGTTCGGTCCCTTGTCGGCTTCCTTTTCGGTTTCGCGGTTTATTTCGCTTTCCGATTTACTTGATGCCGATTCTTCGTTTCTCTTTGAAGGGTCTTCATCCGCGCTCTCGGAGCCTTCCGCGTTTTCCGACGTATCTCCGTCTGTTTCCGCCGACGTGCCGGCGGTTTCCGATATTTCTTCGGATACTTCTCCGGACGTTTCTTCGGATACCTCCTCTGATTTTTCCTCCGATTCTTCCTCGGACGTTTCTTCTTTCGATTCCTCTTTCGATTCCTCTTTCGCTTCTTCCGACGCTTCTTCCGACGGTTCTTCCGACGGTTCTTCCGACGCTTCTTCCGAAGATCCTTCCGCGGTTTCGTCTACGGTGACGTCGAACTCGCAGGAGGCGTCGCCGACCTTGACCATGACCTTGGTTTTGCCGGGAGTCGAAAAATCGTATTCGACTTTTACCGGGAGGTTTTCGCTGTCGGTGAACAGATTGTGCTTGAAGAAGCCGTCTTCGCCGACGAGCTTTTCGGTGACGTAGCCGTCCTCGGTCAGCATCTTTATTTCAAGTCCGTCGAGGTCTATCTTTTCGCCGGGTTTATAACTGTATCTGAAGGGTTCACTGGCTATTTCGAGCGACACGACCTTCTTTTTCGGGGTCGCTTTTTCTTTCACCGTGACCGTGAAGCTGTCCTGTATATCACCGACGGTGATTACCACTTTGATGCTGCCCGCCTTGTCGAATTTGACGGGGGTGACTGTCGGGGTGATCTTCTGATATTCAAGGTACGTATTTTTCGCGAAGGTCGAGCCGCTGCCTTTGAGCTTGTCGCTCGCATAGCCGTTTCCGGTCACGAGCGTCGCGGAAAATCCCGTGAGGTCGATGGTGTCGCCCACGGTGTATTCGAGCTTTGACGGTTTGGAGTCTATCGTCATGCCGACGAGCTTGTCGTTGTCCTCGTTTTCGGCTTCGTTTACCTTGACGGTGAAGCCTTCCTGAACGCTGCCGACGGTGATGACGACTTTGATGCTGCCCGCTTTGTCGAACTTTGCGGGGCTGACTGTCGGGGTGATCTTGTAGTATTCGAGATACGAATTCTTCGCGAAGGTCGAACCGCTGCCCTTGAGTTTATCGGTGGCATAGCCGTTTCCGGTCACGAGTGTCGCGGAGAATCCCGTAAGGTCGATGGTGTCGCCCACGGTGTACTCGAGCTTTTTGGGCTTGGAATCTATCGTCATGCCGACGAGCTTGTCGTCGTCCTCGTTTTCGGCTTCGTTTACCTTGACGGTGAAGCTTTCCTGAACGCTGCCTACGGTGATGACAACTTTGATGCTGCCCGCTTTGTCGAATTTGACGGGGGTGACGGTCGGGGTGATCTTGTAGTATTCAAGATACGAATTCTTCGCGAAGGTCGAGCCGCTGCCCTTGAGTTTATCGGTGGCATAGCCGTTTCCGGTGACGATCGTCGCGGAAAATCCCGTGAGGTCGATGGTATCGCCCACGGTGTACTCGAGCTTTTTGGGGAGCGAGATGACGTCAAGGCCGCACGGCATATCGGGGTCGGCTTCGACGTTGACCGTGAATATGTACTTTGCTTCTCCTGCGGTGATGATGACGTCGGTCTTCCCTTCATCAAGCAGCACCTTCGGGGTGACGGTCACCTTGACGTTGTTCTTTGAAATGAAGTAGTTTTCCTCGAACGACGCGTTTTCCTTTCCCTCGAGATTCTGCTGAACGAATCCCGCGGACGTAAGCATACGCGCCGAAAATCCCGTGAGGTCTACCGTTTCGCCGACGATGTAGTCGGTCCTGTCGGGATCGGAATAGACGTCGAAGGCGACGACGGTGTGTTCGTCATCGTCAAGCAAAGGACCGCTCACGGAAAAAGTGTTTGCAAAAGCCGAAAGAGTTACGAAAAACGCGAGGAAGCACGCGGCAAGGACCGCACTTGTTCTTTTCATGGTTCGTCCTCCGTATTTTTATATTCGGAACGCGTTTTTCAGTCTCTGAAAACGCCTTTCTTGAGTTTGTCTATCTGAACGTCTGTGAGTGCGAGGGTCTCGAAGAAAGCGACGCCGGAGGCGCCCGCTCTGCGGCAGGCCTCGACCTGCTTGGTCGATTCGATGACGGGAAGATGGCTGTACATGGGAGAAATGCCCGAGACGTTGGGCGATTCGCCGTAATTGTCGACCATGTATTTTATCTCTTTATAAACGTCATCCGCCTCGTTGAGGTACGCCATCGGGAATATCATATCGAGCCAGCCGTTCTTGACCCATTTCTGCCAATCCTGGCATTTGAGTCTTATCGCCTCGTCCGGATCGCCGAAAACGGCGCTCGTGAGGGCAAGCCTTCTGCCCTTTGCCTTGTATTCGTTCACCATATCCACTATGCGGTTCACGTATTTGGTTATCTTCGCGGCACGCCACTTATTGAACGAAGCCCAGTCGGGATGCTCCGTATCGGGGATGGAATCAACGTCGATACCGGTGTCGGCAAAGAACATCTTTTTGGTGGAGTCTTCGAATCCCGCGGAATGATATATGTCCTTGATAACGGGATAACGGATATAATCGAGCTGTATCCCGTCGAAATCGTAGTTGTCGAGCAGGTCGCGGTACTCTTTTTCGAGCAGGTCGTGAACCTCGTCGAGCGCGGGATTGAGGAAATAGAAAATATCCCATCCGTCCATGAGATGACCGCCATCCTTGGTATACGCCATAAGCTCGGGATGGAGCTCGAACATACGGCAGCCTGTATCCTTCACGCCGATGAAGAAATCCTCGAGCCACGCGTGTATCTCGACGCCGTACTTTTTGCCCGCCTTGATGAATTCCTCGATGGGGTCAAAATCGACCTCCGCCCACTTGGGGCTCAAGGGCAGCCAGTCGTAAACGACCTTTTTGGCGTTTGCCCAGCCTTCGTAGTTGGTCTCGACGAGCAGCATATTGAAGCCCGCGTCCTTGAGTCGGCGCACCGTGGCGTCTATCGCTTCCGCCGTTTTTTCGTGAGGACGGTGCCAGATGGCGCGTATCTCGCCTTTTTTGCTCTCGGCGGTCAGATAATATCCTTCCTCCACCCATTTTTCGGCATCGGCGACGTTTTTGGCGTCTATTGCTTTCGCGGCGTTTTCTATCGCTTCACAGGCGGCGTCAACGTCAAAAGCGCAGCCCTTTGAAATGAGGTTTTCGAATCTTTCTTTGTTGTAAGCAAGCTTTTTGTTCGCGCCGTAAAGTCTCGAATCATCGTCGACGGTATAGCAGAGCTCGCCCGTTTTTTCGTCGATTGCTATCTTCGCGCCCTCGCAGAGCCCGCCAACCATGAGAGCCGCTTTGCCGTGACCCGAAATGACGAATCCGCCGTCGGGGACGACGTTGTTGTTGGAGCCGAATTTTACGACGACGCCGTTTTCGACTACCGCCTCGCAGCCGTAGGCGTTGGTGCCCGTTTCGCCGGGAATATTGTAAATTACGAGTTCGTCCGCGCATCTCGCGCCGTTGTAATGCGAAATTTTATATCTTTTCATGGCGTTTCTCCTTTTATTTCATTCATTATTTTTCCGCCCAATATCTGCACGGAAGCATCATGGCGTCCGCCTTGTCGTCGTCGGTGACGAGCATGGGATATATCTTTTCCGAAAGTTTACCGCCCTTCAGATGCTTTCTGCAGACGACGGTTGTCGTGAAGAACACTTCTCTGCCTTCGGTGTAGATCTCCGGCACTTTTTTGTGTATAGGTCTGTTCCTTTCGCCCGTGAAAAACGCTGTCACGCGCTTTTCTTCCTTGGTCTTTTTCTCCTCGGACTCGCTTATCTCAAGCAGTTTTGACGCGAGCGCCTCGAGCTCGGAAGTGTTTTCGGCGTAATACGGGTCGTGGGAATAGACGAAATACGCCGGATGGTCCTTGCGGCAGATCAGGCTGCGGCGATGATACAGCTTGTCGTTGGCGAGCACCACCGCGGACGGAACGACTTTTCCGTTTTCGAGCAGAGTGTCGATGCGGAAGAAAAGATACGCGAGCGAATCCGTATACTGGTCGAGCCACGACGGACGTTTTATGCGGTCCTTCGGGTCGGCTTTCACGCTTCTTTTTTCGTACGCCTCTCCCGACGCCTTGATATCAATCACTGTCATCAGCACCTTTCAAACGAATTATATCATCATTTCCCCGTTCCGTCAATAGGAAGAATTATAAAGCAAAGAAACCGTGAGTTCTGCTCACGGTTTACGAAATAAATAACAAATCGTTTTTCTTCATACGCGAAGTGCGATATCATACCAAAGGTATATCACCCGTTTCCCGCAAGGGAAACGGGTATCATTGAAAAAAGACACCTGACGGTGTCTTTTTTCATGGTGGATGTTAAGGAACTCGAATCCCTGACCACTCGCACGTCAAGCGAGTGCTCTACCAGCTGAGCTAAACATCCGTATTCAACGGGGCATATTATATCACGCCCCGTCGGGTTTGTCAATAGTGATTTGCAAATTTTTATTTTTTGTTCCGTATTCCCGTAAAACGCGGACGGACGCGGGAAAAGACCGAAAAGATCAATAACCGTTTGCCGCCTTGTAGCCGTTGTAGAATTTGAGTCCGTCGAACGAAGGATCGTCCTCGGTAAGGTCGGCGAGTTTTTCGATCTTTCCGCCGTTTGCCGCCGATTTGATGCCGGCGAGCATCGTCTTGACGGAATAAAGCATATCGTCAACGGAAGCGAGAGTGTTGCCCTTGCCTTCGAAATAATCGCAGACGCGTTTGAGCATCGCTTCATAGACCTTGTTGGTATCTATCTTGTAGACGAACGTGGTCTTTTTGGTCATGATGACGGCGGTGGAGGGCTGCCAGCCTTTTTTGCAGATGTGATAATACGCGGAAACGCCGTTTTCGAACATAACGCGGTAGGAATCGGTGTCGACGTCGTCGACTCTTCCGGTGCCGATATACTGCGTGGTGACGGGGCGGATGCTGCCCATGAAGCCCATGATGGACTCGACCGCGTGGATGGCGTAGTTGAATTCATCAACGCCGACGGTGGTGGAAACGCTGATGATGTCTTCACGAGAAGCGTTTTCGAAGAAGTTGTCGTGCTCGTAGGTGTAGCGGAGCGCGGAGGTGCCGAGTATGACTTTGCCTTCGGAAGCCCACTTTTCGATCTGATGAAGGTCCTTCATATTGCCGACGATGGGCTTGTCCACGAACACGGGAACGTTCTTTTCGATGAACGGACGGCAGAGCTCGATGTGTCTGTCCCAGTCGCAGGACTGAATGAACGCAGCGTCGATGTTGTCCGCCATTTCGGAAAGGTCGTAATATCTCTTTTCGAGCTTATATTTTGCGATGAAATTATCGACGTCCTTGTCGTTTCTGAAGCCGTCGTTGTAAATGGCGGTGTATCTCGCTCTGTCGCCTCCGAGGAGGATCTCCGCAAACGCGGGCGCGTGTGACGTATCGATGTTGACTGTACCTATTCTTATCATTTTCGCTGCTTCCTTTACTTATTTTTTTAGTTTTTCACATTCTACCACCGCGAGCCCCCGATGTCAATGATTTTTTGCGTTTTCAGTACGTTCTTATCACGCAGACCGACATATCGTCCGGATTTGAAAATTCGCCTTTTTCGAGCAGATAAGACGCGATGCGTGAGGCGTTCCCGTTTTTTATCCCCTCGGTCACATCGCGTTCCGTCGGCGACACTCCGTCGGAAGTCATCACGAAGAAATCACCTTTTCCGAGGGTGAGGGCGGTCAGCGTTATCTTCATATCGTTTATGACGCCGACGGGCGGAGTGCTCGACTCGATTTTCACGCATTTTCCGTTCCTCACGAGAAAGCTCGGGGCGGCTCCCGCCTTAAGAGCCGAGGCGCTGCCGGTGACGCGGTCGATCTCGAGCAGGTCGACGGTGGTGAAGACCTCGTTCTTTTTTACGAGCATCATTTTGTTGAGCATCGACACCGCTTCTCTTTTGTCGCCTCCCGCGAGAATTATCTTTTCCATAAAAAGCGAGGCGAGCCGCGACGCCGACGACGCGTCCTTCCCCGAGCCCATGCCGTCGGCGATGAGCGAATAGAAACGCATATCGTCGCTTTCGAACGTCACCGACGTGTCGCCCGACACCGTCTCACCCGATTTCGATCTCGTCGCCTTTCCGTATTCTATCCGCAGCTTCGGCTTCGTCCGCATCACCATGTCCCAGCCGCTCTCGGTCGCTCTGAACTCGGGTTCGGAAAGAGTGACGCCGAGCGACGCCGAAAGCCTCCCTTTCAGATCCGACGGCGCGGTCTTCAGTTTGGCGACGTCGTCGCCCGATGCCCTGACGACCGGAAGCCGCCTGCCTCGTACCGAAACCGTGCGGTAGGCGAGCCCCGTTTTTTCGAGCGATTCGGACGCCTTGCGCGTCAGCTCGGGGTTCACGATGTTTTCGCCTTCGCTCCTTTCGCCCGCGGTACACAAAAGCCGCGCAAACGCCATACAGCCGTCCGAAAGCAGCTTGTTGTCGTCGCCGCAGAAGCTCTTTCTTCTTGCCCTTTTCGCGTTTCCGTTCATCTCGGCAAAACAGGGGCAGAACTCGTTTATATAGTCGGGCAGTCCGTTCGTGACGGACGAGGCGATATCGGTCATTTGGTTTACATAATCATATTTATCTATACGGCATACTGATGAAAGACGGCATTTTTCGCACTTTGACGAAAGAAGCGACGCGAATTTTTCCGAAAGGTCGGTCTTGTCGGACGGAAAATAGTTTTCGGCGGCGAACACCTCGGAAAGCGACGAGAACGCCTGCGACATTTTCTTGAGCGTCACCGGCTTTTCGGCGTCGTTTTTCTCGGCGAATATCGCCTGAGGAAGGCGTCGGCAGACCAGTCCGAACACGACAAAAGACACCGCGACGTTGAAGAACTCGGGGAACGCACCCGAAAGCGACGCGAGGTATACGCCCGACGACATCGAAAGGATCGCCGAGAAAGCGAGCGCGAAATAAGGAAAATCGGAAGCGAATATGCCGTAGGAAAGCCCCGCGACGGTAAGCACCGGAACGTAGACGACTCCGCAGGCGAGCCCCGACGCGAATCCGCACAGCGCGCCGAAAAACGCGTTCTCACGCGAGAGATACAGAGTGATGAACGCACCTATGGCGAGCGACGGTCGGAATGCCGAAATATCCAGCATTTCCGCGGCTTTCGCGGCGGCAAACGTCCACGCGAGAAGCGAAAGCTCGCGCTTGAAGCGGCTCGTCGGCGCGTAAGAGAACGGCTCGTAAAGCGCGAAAAGACACGCAAGCAGCGGGATGAGCGAGAACGCGACCGACACGCGGAGAACCGACACAAAGCTCGCGCCGCCGACGAAATAGCCGAACGCCGCGGTCAGAAGCGACGCCGCGACCGACAGCAGGACGCGGAAAGTCCTCGACGTTTCGCCCTTTATTCTGCGGTACAACCACTTTGCCCCGTAGACCGTCATCGAAACGGCGGCGCCCGCAAGTCCGCTGCCGCCGAGCATATTTCCGGCAAAGCACCCCAGAAAATACTGAAAGTCGAACCTTGCGCTTCCGCAAAGCAGCGACAGCCCGAACGGATACACTCCGCACCTCGCCTCGTTCAGCGAAAGCAGGAACGCAAACGCCGTCCTTGCCGCCTTTTCATATACCGTCTTTCTCTTCTCAAGTCTTTTTCTGACCCTTTCCGTCACCGTTGAATCCATGTTTTTCCCGTCCTTTGCCGTATTTTCACTCCCCTTTCGGGAGTGCGTCCATTATACGACTCGCTTAACATAATCCGTGTCGAACGGGAGGCGGATTTTTGCTCTTTTTACCACTCATTTTGGCGCAATCACGCGCCGCGGCGTGAGAGAATCACAATAATGACGGCGTGACGGGTTTTATAAGAGAATTGAGGAGCGACAGATTCTGCAGATTTTCGCGGTTGAAATTCCAGTAAAGCCCGCCCTTCAGCCCGTACTCTTTTATCAGTTCAAGTCTTGCCTTGAGGCTTCGGGCGTCCTCGAACCAGACGATATGCCCGACACCCTCTTTTTTATAGCGGAAATACGGTGCGAGATACGTTTCGTCGTACATTATCTCGCTCCCCGTTTCGTACGCAAGCGAAAACGCGCGTTTTATCGAAAGCGACTGCGCCTTTGAAACGCCCTGAACGTACGGCAGCGTGAAATCGTAGCCGTAATTCGAAAGCCCCTCGAATATCTTCGACGGCTCGATTCGGCTCACCGCGTAGTCGAGCACGCGTCTGACGTTCGGGACAGGTGACACGGGGAACGGCGGACCGTAGGTGTAACCCCATTCGTAGGTCATGCAAAGCACCGCGTTCGCGGACCCACCGAGCTTGGCGTAGTCGTGTCCTTCGTAAAGCTGTCCTTTCTGATCGTCGGACACCTTGGGAGCGAGCGCGACGATCACCCCGATGCCGTGCGGATTCAGAACGTTTCGCAGATATTCAATGAAAAGCGCGTACGGGTCGGCGTTCTCTTTGCCGATGTATTCAAAGTCGACGTCAAGCCCCTTATAGCCTTTTTGCACTATATTATCACGGATGTTCTCCGCGAGAGTCTTCCAGAGAGGACGGTTCGATAGTAGAAACGACGCGTTCGAAGCCGAAAACGAGCCGTTTTCGTCAAGGGTGGACAGATGCATCACGGGGAACGTGCCGTATTTTTTCGCTTCGCTTATCATATTTTCATCCGACGGCGCCACGAGACCGCCCGTACGGTCGAATCCGTAGGTGAACGGCATGAGATAATCCATAAAAGGGAGTGACGTCGTCAGCAGCTCGGACGTGATGAACGGGTAAGCATAGCCGCCTATCTGCGTCCCCCACGACGGCGGGTCCTTTATCTTCACGGTCAGCACGTCGCCTTCGTAAATATCCGGCATCCCCCGAAGGCGCAGATTGCTGCGGTAAAGGTCGTTCACCGTCACTCCGTACTTTTTCGCAATGGAATAAAGCGTGTCGCCTTCCTTAACGGTATGCGTAAGGTAAGGCTGCGCCACCACGAGCGTCTGCCCGACGGCGAGGCACGACGGGTCGGAAACGGAATTGTCGAACGCGAGCGCGTAGGGATCGACTCCGTAAGCACGCGATACGGAGTATATCGTTTCCCCGCTTTTCACGGTATGTATAATCATTTGATCACCCGTAGCAGAATATGAAGGCAAAACAAAAAACGTGCGGTTTTCCGCACGTTTTTCAAGGTCAGATCACATCGTATAGTTGTCGAAATAGCCCTGGATCCAGACGATGGGAGTGCCCTTGTCGCCGGAGCCGGAGGTGAGGTCGCAGAGCGAACCGATGAGGTCGGTAAGACGTCTCGGCGTGGTGCCCTGAGAAGCCATCTTGCCCTTGAGGTTGCCGTCCTTGGTCTTGATCCTTTCGGAAATTGCCTTTTTGAGTTCGTCGCCCTTGAGGGAAGCGAAATCGTTGTCGGCAAGGTATTTGAGCTTGAGCTCGTTGGGCTGTCCTTCGAGTCCTTCGGTATACGCGGGGGCAACGACGGGATCGGCAAGCTCCCAGATCTTTCCGACGGGGTCCTTGAACGCGCCGTCGCCGTAGATCATGACCTCGACGTTCTTTCCGGTAGCGGTCCTGAGGCGGGACGCGATGTCGGCAACGACGTCTTCGCAGTCCTTCGGGAAGAGCTTGACCGTGTCTTCGGTGGCTTTGTTGGAGCCGAGAAGACCGTAGGACGGATTGAATCCGCTTCCGTCAACGCTTTCGGTGAGGATCTCGTCGAGCTTGTACACTTTTTCGGCACCCGCGGAAACGAGGAGACGTTTGGTCCTTTCTCTGCTGTGGATGTCGCAGCAAAGGACGTTTTTGGTATAATTGAGGATAGTGCGGCAGTCGTTTGCGATGATTATTTCGACCTCGCAGCCGCAGGAGGTGATGAGGTCACGGTAGAATTCGATATAGTCGACTCCGGTGAACGGATGCCTGACGATGCCGAAAAGCTCACGGAATTTCGCTTCGGTGAGGACGTCGCTCCAAGGGTTGATGCCCTTGGCGTCGAGGGAGTCGAGGTCGATGAGGTGGTTGCCCACTTCGTCGGAAGGATAGCTGAGCATGAGATAAATCTTCTTTGCGCCCATGGCGATGCCTTTGAGGCAGACGGAGAAACGGTTGCGTGAAAGTATGGGGAAAATAACGCCGAATTCGCCCGACGGGAATTTTGCCTTGATGTCACTTGCGATCTGAGAAGTGCTTGCGTAGTTGCCCTGAGATCTTGCGACGACCGCTTCGGTCACGGCAACGACGTCTCTGTCGCGGATCTCGATATTCTCGCTCTTTGCGGCATCGAGAACGCTGTTCGCCACGATCTCGGCTATATTGTCACCGGCTCTGATGATGGGTGCCCTTACGCCCCTTGAAACAGTTCCGATAAGTCTTTCCATAATAAACATTTACCCCCAAGTATAAAATTTGCATAATTATTATAATACCTATCCATTATAATGTCAACAATTTCTTTTTGTTGACTTTTACAAATAGTTGTGTTACTTTTATATAAGAATATGTAATTTTAGAGGTATGCCATGAAGAAGACCGTTCTGATCCTGCTGTCAATGCTGCTGTCTCTTTCGCTTTTCCCTGCCCACGCCGCAGAAGACGTTGAAAAAGTGACCGAAGGAGAGATAAAAGTGAACGTGGTTTCGGACAAATTCCCGTTGCCCGGGGATTCGGAAATTTCATTTATATACGACGACGCGTACTTTTTGTCCGCCCCGTCCGAGCTTTCGCTGTCGATGGCAAAGGCGTCGATATGTCTGTCGTCCGTCGTGTCGTCACAGACCGAGGTCTCGTCGATACTCCGCAGGATGGGCTACAAGGTGATCGGCAAATTCAATTACGACAAAATATACACGACCGAGGACTGCGGCTACACCGCGTACACGGTGGCGCGCAAGGAAGCCGTCTTCGCCGACGGCAGCATCTATTGGCTCTATATCGTCGCGATACGCGGCACGACCGGAATGGAATGGTTTTCCAATTTCGATATCGGGAATGACGGCGATCACAAGGGCTTCACCCTCGCAGCCGACGACATCATGGCGTCGCTCGGAAAACTCGTCGATACTCCCAAGGAAAAAAGCAAGATACTCGTCACGGGGCACAGCAGAGGCGGCGCCGCCGCGAACCTCGTTTCTCACCGTCTTATGACGGACGAAACGCTGTTTTTGAAAGAAAACGTGTTCGGCTACACGTTCGCCTGCCCGAACGTCACGAGAACGCCGTCGGAAGACGACGCGATTTTCAATTTCAACAATCCGGGCGACGTGGTACCGTTCATGCCGCTTCCCGGCTGGGGATTCGCAAGGCACGGAAAAGACATCGTTTTCCCCGTCGACGAAAGGACGCTCGCCTCTCTCGACGCGGAAATGATCACAAGATCCGGCAGTCCCTACACGGGGACGAGTGATTTTTCGAAATTCGAAAAGCTTGCTCTCGAGTGGTGTCCGACGGTCGACAACTTTTACAAGCCGGGGACTCTCATCCCGTCGCCTTCCGAAATTTTCGACATCGTCGCCGGCTGTCTGACTGACGGCAATATTCTGGGGCTCCTTGAGCTTGCCCCGTCCATCATGCTCGCCGAAGACGCGTGGGCGGTCACGTCCTACCTTTATGATAATATGAACAATATCGGCATCGGTCATTCGCCGCTTACCTATATCTGCTGGATGAACGCCGCTTATCCGTCCGATTTCAGCAAAATAAGCGTGATGCCGTATAACGGCGTTTACGACGGAAAGCCTCACGCGGTATGCTCTTTGAGCGGAAAAAGCGAAAACGCCGTCGTGTCGTATTCGTTCGACGGCAAAAGCTGGACGAACACCGTGCCCGAAGCGACGGACGCGGGAGTCACGGAGTTTTACCTGCGTATCACCGAAAACGGCAGCACGATGAAAAGTGACGTGCTTTACTCGGTAATAACGCCGAAAAAGATCGACGTTTCCGGCGTAAAGACCAACGGCGGCTCGTTCGTTTACGACGGTACGCCGCGCTCTCCGCTGCTGCCGGAAGAAATCCCCGCCGGGCTTACATACACCTGCGGCGGCGACCTTTCGGTGACCGACGCCGGGACCTACGTGACGTATCTCGAATGGCGGAGCGACGACCCCAACTACGCCCCGTCGGAGGAAAAAACTCCTCTTAAGTGGCGTATAACCAAAGCGTCGTACGACATGACGAACGTGAAATGGGACTACGGAAAGCCGTTTGTTTCCGACGGAAAAGAACACGCCGTGGCGGTCGTCGGGCTGCCCGACGGACTGACGCCGATATATTCCGGAACGTATAAAGCGACTGACGTCGGCGTATACACCGCCTCCGTCGATTTTGAATACGACGACGCGAATTATTTCCTCCCGATGCTCGGTGATCTCAACTGGGCGATCGAAGAAGACGATCATTCCGCCGCCGTGATCATCGCGTCTTCCGCCGGAGGCGTGCTTCTCGCGGGTGCCGTCACGGCTGTCGCCGTAAAGAAGAAAAAGCGCAAATAAAAAAAGATGACCTCCGTGCAAAACGCGCGAAGGTCGTTTTTGTTTGATCATCAGTTCATTTTCGGGAGAAGCTTAAGCGCTTCGGCGATATCTTCATCGGACGGAGCGAAATCGGTCATCTTTCCGTCGTGGAATCTTTCGTACGACATCATATCGAAATATCCCGTGCCGGTAAGACCGAACACGATGGTCTTTTCTTCACCCGTTTCCTTGCATTTGAGCGCTTCGTCGATGGCGATCTTGATAGCGTGGCTGCTTTCGGGTGCGGGAAGGATGCCTTCGACGCGCGCGAACGCCTCGGCTGCCGCGAACACCTCGGTCTGCGGTACGGAAACGGCTTCGATAAGTCCTTCGTCGTAAAGCTCGGAAAGCGTGGAGTTCATTCCGTGGTATCTGAGTCCGCCGGCGTGGGTAGCCGCGGGGATGAACGAGCTGCCGAGCGTATACATCTTGGCGAGCGGGCATACTCTGCCGGTGTCGCAGTAGTCGTACGCGTACTTGCCGCGTGTGAACGACGGGCATGACATGGGCTCGACCGCGATGAAGCGGCAGTCGGCTTCTCCTCTGAGCTTTTCGCCCATGAACGGAGCGATGAGTCCGCCGAGGTTGGAGCCGCCTCCGGCGCAGCCGATGATGATATCGGCCTTTTCGCCGTATTTATCGAGCGCCGCCTTGGCTTCGAGTCCTATGACGGACTGATGCAGCATTACCTGATTGAGCACGCTGCCGAGAACGTAGCGATAGCCTTCGGTCCTGGTCGCCGTTTCGACGGCTTCGGAAATGGCGCAGCCCAGACTTCCCGAGGTCCCGGGATGTTCGGCAAGTATCCTTTTGCCGACCTCGGTGGTAAGGGAGGGTGACGGCGTGACGGACGCGCCGTAGGTGCGCATCACTTCTCTTCTGAACGGCTTCTGCTCGTAGGAGCATTTAACCATGAATACCTTGCAGTCAAGCTCGAAATAGGAGCACGCCATGGAAAGCGCGGTGCCCCACTGACCTGCACCCGTCTCGGTCGTGACGCCGGCAAGTCCCTGCTTTTTGGCGTAATACGCCTGAGCGATGGCGGAGTTGAGCTTGTGGCTTCCGCTCGTGTTGTTGCCTTCGAATTTGTAATATATCTTCGCGGGAGTGCCGAGCTTCTTTTCGAGGCAGTAAGCGCGTACGAGAGGCGACGGACGGTACATTTTGTAAAAGTCGCGTATCTCGACGGGGATCTCGTAATATCTGTTCGTTTCGTCAAGCTCCTGCTTCACGAGCTCGTCGCAGAACACCTTTGAAAGCGCTTCGGCGGTTATCGGCTTCATCGTCGACGGATCGATGAGGGGCGCGGGTTTGGTCTTCATGTCGGCGCGGAGATTGTACCAGGCACGGGGCATCTCGTTTTCTTCAAGATAGATTTTGTAGGGGATCTCTTTGTTTGCCATTTTCTTTTCCTTTCTTTCCCGGGGACGGTACAAAAAAACGCCCTTGTCCCCAACAATTTTCTGCCGGGACAAGAGACGTGCTCCTGCGGTGCCACCCTGCTTGGTAAAATACCCATCTTATCGTATACCTACATATACTTCGCGTATCACGGCCGCGTATCCGTCGCCTGCTACTTGCTTTCGCTTTCGGACGCCCTCATAAGTCCATTCGCATATCCGTCCGCTGCCGCGATCCCACCGTCCGCGGCTCTCTGTGAGCGACCTTGATAAGTTACTATTCTTAATCATCGGTTTACAGATCGTATTATATACCCCCAAAATCCGTTTGTCAAGTATTTTTTAGCGGAAAGTATTTACTATCGACAGCGCAAGAAGCTTTGCCGCCGCTTTTGCCTCGTCAAGAGTGTTTCCGCACGTCCCGACCTCAATGAGCAGAGCGCCCGTACAAAGCTCCTGGTTGAACGATGCCGTCCTGAGGTATATCGGTCTGGCAAACGTCGGATAAAGCGTGTTCATCGTCTGCTGCAGCCTTACGGCGGCGGTAAAGTTGTCTTCCCACGCCTTGTGGCTGCCGCCTCCCGCGTCGCTGCCCACGACGATCATCACCTGAGCGCAGTTTTCGTCAAAAAGCGTCACCGTCTTTGCCTGCTTTCCGCCCGTTTCCACGCTGTCGCGGTGAAGGTCGATGACGTATTCAATGCTCGGGTACACAGAAAGCAGCTCGCGGACCGCCTTTTTGCTACGGCTGTACGCCGTGGTATAACCGTCGGCGTCGTACATCGTTCTGTCGTGTATCACGCGCACACCGAGCTCTTCGAGTCTGTCCGCGAGGCAGTCGCCGACCGCCACCACGTTTTCATCCGTGTCGAGCGTGTTGTACTCGTATCCGTCCGCATACGCCGAAGAAGCGGAATAGCGCTCCGTTCCGTGCGTGTGATAAATCAGCACGGTCGGTTTGTCCGAAACGACCGTCCCCGTTTTGAGCGGCGTTTCAAGATGATCGTACGGGTCGGGCGAATATCCCGTCTGGTCGATGACTTTGAGCTCCGGCGTTTCGTTCAGCCCGAACTGTGACAGATTGACGGCGGGTATCGCGTCGCCGCTTTCCGTGTCGTCCTGCACGCTTTCTTCGGATACGCTTTCCTCGTTTTCGCTTTCCTCGGTGTCTTTCCTTTCCTCCGAAAATCCCGAAGAGACCGACTGCGCGTCGCTTTCGGTTTCGAGTGCCTCTGCGATCTTTGCCTCGGGCGGAAAGAACGTCGCCGCGTAAGCCGAAGTCAGCATGAGAAAAGCCGTCACCACGAAGATGACGCAGAATTTCGCAAAATATTCGTAAAGCCGTTTGTTTTTCATCGTCCGCACCGTCTTGTCCTCCCTCGTTCCGTCTGTATAATTCTATTGACGGTTCACGCGGTATATTCCGCCATTTCTTCGGGAGGTATATTTTTGTGCAGGGCGCGGTTGAGCGCGCAGGCAATGAGCGACGCCGTCTTTTCGGCGATGACGTCGGTCTCCTTCGGGGTTATGAAAAGCGTCTTTCCCCTGCCGGAAAGCAGTTTTTCGGCAAGCGACGTGTCGTTCCCGCCCGACATAAGGTCAAGCGCAAGCGTCGACGCGTCCACCACCGTGGGCACACCGACGGCAACTACGGGAACGCCCGCACTTTCTTTGGTTATCCCGCCGCGCGTGTTGAAAACGCCCGAGCCCGGCGATATGCCCGCGTCGGTTATCTGCACCGTGGTGCCGAGCCGCGAAAGGCTGTGCGACGCGAGCGAATCTATGGCGACGATAAGTGACGCGCCGCAGCATTTTGCCGCCGAAATGACGAGCTCGGAGCTTTCAATACCCGTCTGCCCCATCACGCCCGGCGACACCGACGCGACATCGCCGAACCCGACCGAATCGAAAAGCGGCTTATCGAGCGTCTTTATGTGGTTTGTTACGAGCAGCTTCTCAGCCACCCTCGGGCCGACCGAATCCGCCGTGACGTTCATGTTGCCGAGCCCCGCCACGAGCACGCAGCCTTTGCCGACGTGACCGAAAAAAGCCCCGAAAAGCTTTGAAAGCGAGTCGGCTGCCGACGAAAACCGCGTTCTGTCGCTTTCCCATATCCTGCCGACGTCGGCGGTGGCGTATTTGCCGGCGCTTTTGCCGAGCCTTCTTCCGTTTTTGGCGTCGATCTCGACGAAGTCCACCTTCATTCCGCCGATAATGTCGGTATAAGTCTTCACGCCGTCAGAAACGTTCTTCCCTTCGCACAGCTCCGACGCGAGGTCTGTCCTTATCTCGAGCAGAAAAATCACTTCCTTTTTATTCTATATTGCGCACGCGGGCGGCGAATATGCGTATTTCTCTTTACATCGGGAGCTTTTTGTGATAGAATGAAGAAAAGTGAGGGAAGAACATGAAAATACTTATGACGGCATTCGACCCATTCGGCGGCAGCGCTTTGAACCCCGCCGAGCAAGCTCTGTCGCTCGTATGTCCGCCCGACGGGATAGAACTGAAAAAGCTGACCGTTCCGACGGTTTTCGGGCTTTCGACCAAAGCCGTGCTTGAAGCGATGGATCAATTCTCGCCCGATTACGTAATATGCGTGGGGCTCGCGGCGTCGAGGAACGCTCTGACTCCCGAACGCGTGGCGATAAATATCCGCGACGCGAGGATAGCCGACAACGCGGGCAACGCGCCCGTGGACGAAAAAATCGCCGAAGACGGTGACGCCGCCTATTTTTCCACCCTGCCGATAAAGAAGATCGTCGAAAAAATGAGGGAACGCGGAGTGCCGTCTGCCGTGTCGAACACCGCCGGAACCTTCGTCTGCAACGACCTTATGTACGGCGTGCTCCACTCGGTGAAAGGCAAAAGCATACGCGCAGGCTTCATCCACGTCCCCGCGACGCCCGGGATGAAAGCGGAGCTCCCCGAGGGGACCCCGACGGCGGAGCTTTCGGTCATCGTGAAAGGGCTCGAAGCCGCTCTGGAAGCGTGCCTCGACGATTTCGCGTCACGCCGGATCGGATAAGCAAAACGCGCACCGTGATCAGTCCTGCTTTTTCGGCGAAAGCGCAGAAAAGCAAAAACATTTTTTGATATTTTCCATATTTTTTTGATTTACCTATTGCAAAATCCAAAAAAGTGTGATATTATAGGCGAGTGCCTGCGAAAGGCATCCACAATCACAGAGGAGGTGTACAAATGCCGAACATTAAATCCGCTAAAAAGAGAGTCAAAGTTACCGAAGCCAAGACACTTCAGAACAAGATGTATAAATCTGCGCTCAAAACTTCCGTAAAGAAGTTCAAAGCAGCTGTCGAAGCAAATGACAAAGCTCTTGCCGAAAAGGCTTATGCCGATGCCGTTTCCATGGTCGATAAAGCTGTTACCAAGGGCATCCTTCATGCAAACAATGCAGCGCATAAGAAGAGCCAGTACACGCTTTTGTTGAATAAGATGGCATAACCGAAAGGTTTAGCGTAACGCGCTGCTGACCCAGCGCGTAAATGTCGCGGGTGTAGTTCAATGGTAGAATTCCAGCCTTCCAAGCTGGCCGTGCGGGTCCGATTCCCGTCACCCGCTCCAGATGCGCCTTTAGCTCAGCTGGATAGAGCAACTGCCTTCTAAGCAGTAGGTCGGGGGTTCGAGTCCCTCAAGGCGCGCCATATTCGGTGGATGTAGCTCAGTTGGTCAGAGTACCAGGTTGTGGCCCTGGGGGTCGCCGGTTCGAGCCCGGTCATCCACCCCACCAATAAAAAGTCAAGCAGCTATAAGGCTGCTTTTTGATTATCTTTCTTAAGCCTTAAACAAACAAGAAAGATTTTCACACGCGCTTGTGAAAATCTCACGATAATTTGCAATTTGACATTTGCGATACGCAATTCATATTCCGGGGTGTGGCTCAGTTGGTAGAGCGGGTGGTTTGGGAGCGTGTAGGAAGATTCTCTTCCGTTTCCGCAAAGCCTCGGAAAGCCCACTATTGCTTCGCAAAAGCGGTTCAAAAGCCGTGAAAAAGCGCAAAATCGCGAGGTCTTCATTTCGGTACTTTCCGCACGACCACATAAAAGACCATAACGACGACCACATGAAAAACGGCGGTCGAAAATCAAAATTTCATATTTCGGGGTGTAGCCCAGTCGATAGGGCGCCGCATTTGGGATGCGGAGGCCGCGGGTTTGAGTCCCGCCACTCCGACCAAAAAAGCGGCGATGAACCGCAGACAGCCGCAAAATTGCACTGATTTTGCGCTTTTTTACCTGATTGGAGAAAAATATGACGCGGGAAGATGCGTATTACGAAAGAATCATGCTCTTATGTGGTTATTGGGAAGGCTATGACCGTGGGCTTGATTCGCACCTTGAAAAAGAAGAACCGCTTTCCGATATCGTGCTTGAACTGCTCGACTGTCGCGGCGATTTTAAGGAAATTGAATACCGGCTGCGCCTTTTCTGCCTTGAAAAACCTTTCAATGAGGAATCGGTCT
>JAZRXG010000042.1:0-80107 GCA_045600105.1 Eubacteriales bacterium | reverse complement strand
AGTGATGTGATGTGTTCCACTCACGCGCCGTCGAGGCGCACATCACTCGGCGAAGCCGAACATCACGCCGTCAGGCACATCATGTTCCACGCAGTGGAACACATCGTTCGCGGAGTGTCCTTCAGAACACTCCGCGTCTGCGGGCGCTTTTTTGCGCCGTGTCCGTTGACAAAGCCCGCAAAATGTGATAAAATTTCACCGAGAACGAAAAATTATCGTTTTTGATGTAATATTAACTGCCCGCACGGGGTATATAGGTCGGAAAGCAAAAAACGACACAAGGAGAACGAACATGGATCGCAACACCAACAGAGCAGGCAAACAGGGAAATATAGAAGCAAAGAAGCAAGCCGTAAAGGATTTCGTGAAAGAGGTCAACAGCACGCTTGCAAACGAACCGAAAGCGGTATTTTTGATTCCCGGCATCGACAGCGAAGGTCTTCTCTATTCCAGATACGGCAAGGGGACCGATGACAGCATGAGCGCTTCCCATCTTTTCCGGGAGAAGAAGTATCTTATCGCCGATCCCGAGGTGGCAAACGGCACGAAGAGCGCCGAAAAGGGCACCTATTATCTTTACTCGGAATTCACCGACACGACCAACGTCAGCCCCGCACCGGAGCACAAGGCGGTCAAGGCATCGTTTGCCGACGTGCTCGATTTCGTCAATAACGACGACAACTCCATCCGCAAGCCCGCCAAGCCCAAGCTCGGATTCTGGGAAAGGATCCGCAACGCGTTCAGCTTTGCCCTCGGCAAGCCCGAAAAGCAGAAAAAGTACGAGCGTGAAATGGACGTTTATATTGCGAAAAAAATGGAGCTTGTTGAAAAGAATTATGATTTCAAGGTTCCCGGATATAAAAAGGAGCTGCTAAATTCGGCGGTCGCCTCCGAGTATATAGAAAGAGACAAGGTCCTTCCCGCAAGAGAAGCGACGCAGAACGTACATGCAAAAAACATTCTGATGGAGCTCACGAAGGAGCAGGTCGGCTACATTAAAAAGGGCGCGGATTACATCAACGCGGCGCTCAACAGCGACGACCCGAACCTGAGCGCAATAAACCGCGGGCTCAGAGAATACCTGATCAAAAACACCCACGGCAAAGTACACGATGATTTCATCAAGAATTTAGTGGGCATTTGCGAAAAGATCGGCATGCAGAAGGAGCAGATGGATCTGGGCTATATCGACGACAACGCCATGAAAGAAGCGTATTTCAACATTTTGGACACAAACGGCGTCAAGCAGGTGAACGCACCGGAACCCGTCAAGGCGGAAAAAGCCCCCGAGCAGAAAAAAGTCGAAAACGTCAAGGAAGAGCTCATCAAGGAAGAACCCGAAAAGGCAGAACCCGAAAAGAACAGCGTAAAGGAAAAGCCGCTTAATGTCGAGGAGCTCAAGGAAAAAGGCGCTTTCATAACGATAAAGAGATTTATTGACGGCGGCACTCCGGAAATCGCTTCCGGTGCCAAAGCGATCAGCGATTTCATGGAGAGCAATCCCGATGCCGACGAAACCAAGGTTCTGGAAGATTTTCTTTCAAAAGGCGGCATGGTTATGAGACAGAATCCCGATTCCGCGGAAGCAAAATATTACAAGCAGATGTTTCAGGATGCCTGCGCATTTACCAACGAAAAAGTCGGCGGTGACCCGGAAAGCATGCCGGAGTTCATCAGGAATATGAACATCAAAGGAGCCATCGGCACAGCCATTCCGAGCAACTACGAAAAAGAAGCGGCCGAGGCAGGAAAAAAGATCGAAGAATTCAACAAACAGCCCGTGAAATCCGAGCAGCAGCCCATGTCCTTCAATAAATAATACGGCATTTGAAAAGACCGCAAAAAAATGCGGTCTTTTCAGACCGAAGACAAACTCGTTTCTTACGCCATTGAAATGCAGATAGAATAGAGAAAAGAGTAAAAGTGTACTTTTATCCAAGACGGATGAGAGTACACTTTTATAATAGGAATATTGATTTTATCGGAAATTTCAATGGCTTCGACGAAAAACTCGACTGCCGTAGTTATCTACGGCGACGCTCGCTTTTCGTCGAAATCAACTTCGTTTGTCTCAGTCTGCTCAGATTGCAGACTTTGTCTGCAATCTGAAAAAGACCGCAAAAAAATGCGGTCTTTTTTCGTTTCCTATTGCCAATCACGCACGAATGTGATATTCTTTATATACAAAAGCAAACGAAAGGAAAAACGGAATGATACGTTATCTGCTTCCCGAAAAAGGGAATTTTTACAAAGCCAATCTACATTGCCACACCACCATGTCCGACGGCGAGGGAACGCCCGAGGAAGTCAAGGAGACCTATAAAAAAGCGGGGTATTCGATAATCGCGTTCACCGACCACGACGTACTGCTTTCACATCAGGACCTTACCGACGAAAGCTTTCTTGCGCTCAACGGGTTCGAGTTCGCCGTGGGAGAATTCAACAAGCATTGGGACCTCACCAAGTGCTGCCACCTCAATCTCATCGCGCTTGACGAGAACAACCTCATCCAGCCCGCGTGGCACCGCACCGAATACCTTTACGGCAGCAACCGTTTCCAGCGCGACAAGGTGAAATTCGACCCGAACGTCCCCGATTTCCTCCGCTGCTACTCGGCGGAATGTGTCAACGACGTTATCAGACTCGGCAAGGAGCACGGATTTTTCGTCACCTACAACCATCCCGTGTGGTCGCTTGAAACTTACGAGCAGTACAGCAAATACGTCGGCATGGACGCGCTTGAGATAATCAACACCAGCTCGTGCAACCAGGGGTATTTCGACGTCAACCCCATGCAGTACGACGACCTGCTCCGCCAGGGCAAGCATATCTTCTGTGTCGCCGGCGACGACAACCACAGCCAGGCGCCCGTTGACGACCCGAGGTGCGACCGCTTCGGCGGATTCACCATGTTCAAAGCCCCCGAGCTGACCTACAAGGCCATTGCCTCCGCTCTCGTGAAGGGCGAGTTCTACGCGTCCGAGGGACCCGAGATAAAGGTGCTTCGGTACGACGACGAAACGAAGATACTTCACGTCGAAACGTCCGAGGCGGTACGCATCACCTGCACCACCGCCGCGCGCAGAGGCAGGATCGCCGACAGAAGCAAGGCGGGCGGAACGGTCTGCAGCGCCGATTTCAGACTCGACCCGCTTGACGGCTACGCACGCGTCACCGTCCGCGACGTGAACGGAAAGTGCGCGTTCTCGAACGCGTTCTGGGATATATGAGGAGGCAGAAATGACGTCAAAACGTCCGCCCGACGGAAAGATGCCCGAAAAAGCCAAAAAGACGTTCGGTGAAAAACTGAAGGACCTGAAAAAGCTTGTCGGCGGCTTCTTTTACCGTCTGTTTTACATATTCAAACTCGTGTGGGAGACCCGCCCGTGGATACTCTTCGTTATGATGTTCATGGCGCTGTTCAACGGCGTCGTTCCCGTCGCCGGAGCGTATATCTCGGCGAATCTGCTCAATTCGCTTGCCGCCGCGTACACCGGCGCCAAGGCGCTCGTCGAAGACCCCGCGATGCAGGAGCTTGTTGACGCGGTCATATTCTGGATCGTGTTCCAGTTTGCCTACATATTCTTCAAATCGCTTGTGAACAGCATCAACAACATAGTATCGCGCATTTACGGCGAGCTTGTCGTCAACCACATCAAGCTCAAGATAATGGAGAAATCGAAGGAGATCGACCTTGCGGGCTTCGACAACCCCGAGTTTTACGAAAAGCTCGAAAACGCGTCCAACGAGGCGGGCCGCCGTCCGATAAACATCATGAACGCGTCGTTCAGCCTCATAAGCTCGATGATCTCGCTCGTTTCGTTCATCATCATACTCTGGTCGTGCAGCCCGTTCGCTCCGTGGGTGGTCATCGCGCTCGCGTTCCCGTCTGCCATACTCACGTTCATTTATCGCAGAAAGAATTTCAACTACGTCAGACGGCGCTCCAAGGACCGCAGACAGCTCACGTATTATTCCGACGTCCTCGTCAACAAGGACATGGTCAAGGAGGTACGCCTTTTCGGTCTTGCCGACACGTTTATCGGCAGATATAACGAGACGTTCAAAAAATACTTTTCCGGGCTCCGCAAGCTCTACGTCAACGAGGGCGTATGGAACATCGCCATCACCGCCTGTACGTCGGTGGTACACTGCGCTCTGTTCCTCTACATTGCCCGCGGTGTCTGGCTCGGGCAGAACGAGATCGGCGATTATTCGCTCTATACGGGCGCGCTCAACTCCATCGCGGGCTGCGTTTCGTCGCTCATCTCCATCACCGCCACGATATACGAAGGCACGCTCTTCATCGATAATATGATCGATTACATGAACGAAAAGCAGACCGTCGTTTCGCGCCTCGCGTCGCCGCTCAAGCCCGAACGCCACGTCGGCCACGAGATAGTGTTCGACCACGTTTCGTTCAGATACCCCGGCACCGAAAAATACGTCATCAAGGACATAAGCGTCACCATCAAAGCAGGCGAATCGGTGGTGCTCGTCGGTCTCAACGGCGCGGGCAAGACCACGCTCATCAAGCTGCTGACCCGTCTTTACGACCCGACCGAGGGCAGGATACTGCTCGATGGCAACGACCTGCGTGACTACGACGTGAACGAGCTTTACTCCATTTTCGGCATAATCTTCCAGGATTTCGGCAAATACGCGGTCAACGTCACCGAGAACATCTCGTTCGGTGAACTCGGCAAGAAGGCGACCTCCGAAAACATCCGCGCCGCCGCCGAGCAGGCGGGAGCCGACGAATTTATCGACAAGCTTTCCGACGGCTACGAAACGCCGCTCATGCGTATCTTCGAAACGAACGGCACCGAGCTTTCGGTCGGTCAATGGCAGAAGCTCGCCGTGGCACGCGCCTTCTATTCCGATTCCGACATCCTCATTCTCGACGAGCCCACGGCGTCGCTCGACGCCATCGCCGAGCAGGAGATATACGGTCAGTTCGACAAGCTCCGCAAGGACAAAACGACCATTTTCGTGTCGCACCGCCTTTCGAGCGCGACCGTCGCGTCAAAGATAATCGTGCTCGAATACGGGCAGATGATCGAGCTCGGCAACCATTCCGAGCTGATGGCGCAGAAGGGAAGATATTACGAACTCTTCACCACTCAGGCGTCGAGATATCTCGAAAATCTCGGTGATTGACAAAACCGAAAACGTATATTATAATGGCATTGAATAAAAAGGATAGAGGAGAAACAGTATGAAAAAAGCACTTGCACTCATCATTTGCATAATGCTCGTCGTCGTTTCGGTCACCGCCTGCGGCGAGCAGGAGGAGAATACGCCGTCGGCGGAAAGCAAACAGACGGAAAACAGCGCGCCCGACGTTTCGGAAGCAGCTTCCGAGGAACCGTCCGAGGCTCCGTTCGTGCCCGACATATACAGCGGCAGGGACTACGAAGGAAAGACCTTCACCGTGTTCACCACCGGCGTCGGCGCCGCCCCCGTTTCGGAATTCGTCTATAACGAAAACCTGAGCGAGGAACAGATCTCGACCACCGTCAACGAGGCGATAAAAGCCAGAAACGACAAGATATACGAGACTCTCGGCGTAGAGATCAAGGAAGTATATTACAAGTCCGCTCAGCGTTACGGCAAGGACACCCTCGACCAGATAAGGAACCACATTTCGGGCGCTCTTGACGATTACTCGCTCTATTCGGTCTGCCTTTACGACTGCGCGACGCTCGCTACCGAAGGCAGCCTCTATAACCTGCTCGGCATCGATACCATCAATACGGCAAACCCGTGGTGGGAACAGTATTTCAACGATTCGCTCACCATAATGGGACAGCTTTATTTCACCATCGGCGATATGGCGATAAACAGCATGGGCAATGTCCACGTCATTTTCTATAACGCCGACCTCATAAATAATCTCGGGCTCGAAGACCCCATAAACCTCGCAAACGAAGGCAAATGGACTATCGACAAAGCGCTTGAATACTCAAAGGCACTTGCCGTCGACTCCGCCGAGCCCGAAGGAATGGACTACAAGGACGAATTCGGCTGGGGCGGTCAGGACAGCGACGCGTATTATCTCCTTTACGGCACCGGCGTCAGACCGTTCACCACCGACGGCAGCGAAGCGGTTCTTTCCGTCAACAACGAAACGACGGTCAACACCATCGAAAAAGCCAAGGAGCTTATGCAGGGCGAATGGTACTGCCGCGGCAACGACTATTTCAACGTCACCTCGACTCCGATGGACCTGCTTCAGGACGCGTTTGAAGAGGGAAGATGTATGTTCTTCTCCGACAGCCTCGTCAGAGCCGTTTCGTTCGATATGGAAGATCAGTTCGGCATCCTTCCGCTTCCCAAGTATAACGAGGAACAGGAGGACTACTACGCTCTCCTCAGCACCTGGAGCTCCAACGCCTACTGCATCGCGCTCAACCTCGACGAGGAAGAGGCTGAATTTGCCGCCGCGATAATGGACGTCATCGGCTATTATTCGTGGAGCGAGCTCAGCGACTCGGTCTGCACCAACTATTATCAGAAGATGATGAAGAACCAGAAGCTCGTCAGAGAAGATTCCGAGATCATGCTTGACCTCATCTTTTCCACCGTCGGCTGCGACCTCGCGGGCATCTTCCGCATCGGCGAGCTTTCGGGCAGCCGCTCTCTCAACAGCACCCTGACCGACGTCGTCAACGGCGTCCACGAGAATTTCACCTCCGCGTACGAAAAATTCGAGCCCACCTATCAGAAGGACCTTGAATCGGTAATGCAGTTCTTCATGGATAATAAATAAAATCAAAAAAGAGGCTGAACGCCTCTTTTTTAATTAGGAGTTATAAACTCACAATAATTTGACATCTGCAATTTGCAATTTTCGATTAATAAGCCTTGCTTTTTCAGTCGCAGGAGCATTTGACGCCTTTGCGCGCCGAGGCGCAGACGGTGCATTTGCAGCCGAAGACGGTGTCGACCGTTTCGTGTACGGTGTTGGCGTACTTCGTGTCCGCGAGTGTGTAATATACTTCCTTGCCGTCACGGCGCGACGAAAGAAGCCCCGACGATTTGAGCAGCTTGAGGTGATGCGCGACCGCGGGCGGCGACATATCCATGACCGACGCTATGCTGTTGACGCACTGCTCGCTGTGGCAGAGCAGATATAATACTTTGAGCCGTGTCGGATCGCTTATGAGCTTGAACGTTTCGGCAATGAGGGCAGCCGTCGCGTCATCCGGAAGTTTTATGGCGTTTTCGTTCATTTTTCGTTACGTCCTTATAATTCTTTGATTACAGTATACCATAATAAAATAATTTGTCAAGTTTTGAAAAAAACTATTGACACGACGATTACACGATGATATAATAACTCGAACAATTAAACAGACGTTTAATTGACGAAAGGACAAAAACGAAAAATGCAGAGAATTTATATGGATAACGCCGCAACGACGGCGATATATCCCGAAGTTATCGATAAAATGGCGTCTCTTATGAAAGAGACTTACGGCAATCCGTCGTCGCTCCACGAAGAGGGAGTTCAGGCATCGTACGTGCTTGACGACGCGAGAAAGATCATGGCTGATTCTCTCGGCTGCGAAGCAAAGGAGATCTACTTCACGTCGGGCGGCAGCGAAGCCGACAACTGGGCTATCCTCGGCACTCTCGGCCTTCTCGGCAGAAAAGGCAAAAAGCACGTCATCACCACCAACATCGAGCATCACGCCATTCTTCATACGCTCGCCAACAATGGCATCGACGCCACCTACGTTCCCGTTGACAAGGAAGGCCGCGTTCACCCCGAGGATATCGAAAACGCCATCCGCGAGGATACCGCGCTCGTTTCCGTTATGTTCGCGAACAACGAGATAGGCACGATACAGCCCGTGAAGGAGATCGCCGAGATATGCAAAAAGCACAAGGTCTATTTCCACACCGACGCCGTCCAGGCTGTCGGGCATATCGCCATCAACGTGCGCGAGCTCGGAATAGATATGCTTTCTCTTTCGGGGCACAAATTCCACGGTCCCAAGGGCGTCGGCGCGCTTTATATCAGAAAAGGCATCGTCCTTCCCAACCTCATCAACGGCGGCGGTCAGGAAAAAGGCAAACGCGCAGGCACCGAAAACTTCGTTTCCTATTACGGCATGGCACTCGCGCTTAAAAAATCGCTCGAGAACCTTGACGAGAACAACGCAAAACTCGCAAAGCTGCGCGACAAGCTCATCGACGGCATCAGCAAGATCGAAAGAACGCGCATCAACGGCGACAGAGACAAACGTCTTGCCGGCAATGTGAACGCCTGCTTCGAGGGCATCGAGGGCGAATCTCTTCTGCTTTCCCTTGACCTTGCGGGCATCGCGGCGTCTTCCGGCTCCGCCTGCACGTCGGGCTCGCTCGACCCCAGCCACGTGCTTCTCGCGCTCGGACTCCCGCACGAGATCGCTCACGGCTCGCTCCGCCTTTCTCTTTCGGAATACACCACCGAGGAAGAAGTCGACTACGTCCTCGGAGTCATCCCCGACGTTGTAAAAAAACTCCGCGATATGTCCCCTGTCTGGGAACGAATCATCAACGAAAACAAGTAACGAAAGGAATATAATATATGGCATACAGCGAAAAAGTAATGGATCATTTCCGCAACCCGAGAAACGTGGGTAAGATCGACGACGCTGACGGGATCGGCGAAGTCGGCAACGCAAAATGCGGAGATATAATGAAAATATATATCAAGGTCAATGACGGAATAATCACCGACGTCAAGTTCAACACGTTCGGCTGCGCTTCCGCGATAGCCACTTCGTCCATGGCGACCGAGATGATCAAGGGCAAGCCGCTTGAAGACGCGCTTTCCATCACCAACCAGGCGGTCGTCGAGGCGCTCGACGGTCTGCCTCCCGTCAAGATACACTGCTCCGTTCTCGCCGAAGAAGCGGTCAGAGCAGCCATCGCCGATTATTACAAACGTCAGGGCATCGAAAAAGACCTTCCCCCCGTTTGCCACGGCGACTGCGAATCCTGCCATAACCACGACTGATAAATCAAAAAACACGGTTTTTTCCGTGTTTTTTCTTTTCCCACCCAACCTTTTACACTATTTCAGCGTCTTAATAGTGAACCCCCAAAAAATGAAAGGAAGACGAAAATGAAAAACCACGTCGACAAAACCGATAAGACACTTGTGGAACTGACACTTCTCGGGGACGATTCCGCCTACGAGGAGCTTGTTGTCCGTCATCAGCGCGCGGTGATGGGCGTATCCGTCAGAGAAACGGGGAATACGTTTTTGGCGGAGGACGCGTCGCAGGACGCTTTCGTGTCCGCGTGGATGAATCTGGCGTCTCTTCGTGACGGCTCAAAATTCGGTCCGTGGGTCAGCTCTATCGCAAAGAATAGCGCGAGAACGTTGATGACACGGTATCGCAGCGCCATTCCTTCGATCTCTATCGAGAAGCTCGGAGAATTTTCGGAGGATGACGGGAAAGCGGAAATTGCAGCCGAAGACTATACCGATCTTCACGAGAGCGTCGAGGCGCTGAGCGAGAAACTGCGCGAAACGGTGAAACTGCATTATTTCGAGGACAAGTCCGTGTCTGAGATATCGCGTCTTCTCGGCGTTTCCAAAGGGACTGTCAAATGGCGTCTTTCTGAGGGGAGAAAACAATTAAGAAAGGGTTATGGAATAGTGGAAAAAACATACAACGAAAAAGAATCGCTCGTTTCACGCGTTATGCGTCAGGTCGAAGAGCTTAAAAGATGGAGATTCAAAAACGACAAGACCGGATTTGAGGATGAATACCGCTCCGTGCTTCAAAGCGTCGAAACTCTCGACGATTCAAAGGAAAAGAGTTCGCTCCTTGCCGACACTCTGCTGATGGGCTGGTGGTGGCTGGAAAGCGAAAAGAACGACGAGACCTTTGAAAGGATAAAGAAATCAGCCGAAGAAGGGCATAACGACGACGTTATGCAGTCGGTCGCCTGCCGGGAGTACGAAAAGTACCGCGGCGACGAAAAAATCGAATTCATGAAAAACACCCAGATACCGTATTACCGAGAGAACAAATACCCCAAAACGCTTGCTTACGTTATGTTCTGGCTCGGCTATGAGTATTACAAAAAGCAGGAGTACGCGGAAGCGATAGAATGGTTTGAAAATGTCACGCACATCGTCCCCGGAACGGAAGTGTATCACGCCAATGCTCTCGCGGCAATAAAAGTGTCGAGCCATCTGATCGAAAACGGCGGAGAAAAGGAACACGATTATATAACTGCAACGGGAGAACGCTATAAACGTATCGGAAACGCTCTGTACTTTGCCGATCAGCCCGGTTTCTGTGGAGGCAGCGGCTGTGTTTTCTGGAATATGTCGGCGTGCGACAGTATTATACTCGATGATGATATGAAGGTCGGCGACGTCAGAACGTCATCGGACTGCAAAACAGCGCTGCGCTATGAAGAGGACAACGCCGTCTGCGATACTCCGGCGGGACATTTTGAAAACTGCTCTGTTTTTGTCTGTGAAGGCGAAAGGTACGGACTGACGTACTGCAAAACGGTTCTTTGCCCGGGAGCGGGTATCGTTTATCAAACCGTGACGATAGCCGGTGTAACGTCGGAATGGGTGCTTTCCGATTACCGTATCCGCGGAGGCAAGGGACTTCTGCCGTTTGAGGCAGGGAACAGTTGGTCGTACTCTCATAAGGGTAATGATATTCGTATTTCGGACAGAGAAAACTTCTTTGAAGTTACGGGGTGCGAAAACGGATGCGTGACTCTTTACAACAGCTTTTACGACATTGTCAACGGATACGTTGACACGTGGGAAGGAAAATCCGTCGAAATGCGTGATACGTATTATGAGGTGAACGGCGACGATGAAAAACTGCGTGACGTAAGCGATGTGATGAAGCGCTGCGAAGAGCTCGCCTGCACCAAGCGTCAGAAGACGCAGACGACCATCGCAAATGCCGTAATGCGCCGCATTTTCTCGACCGATGCCGCTTTCAACCCCGATACGGACGTGCTCGGGAAATGGGATTTCTTCGAACGCGACGTGATCGAGAAAAAAACGGAAAAAACAATAATGTGGTGCAACCGTGTTTACGACTTTGAATGGAAAGATACACCGATAAAGGGCGTTGACGGATATAAGGTAATCTATTCGTTCTTTATGACGCTTCTGCAGGACGCGGCGGGCTGCCTGTGGTCTGATGAATGGGTCGACGGCTATACATTTGCCGAAAAGAAAGGCAGATGGGATGACGTCACGAAGAATTTCACCGTCACGGGCGGCGAAAGCGTGACGACGCCTGCCGGAGTCTTTGAAGACTGCCGCCATATAAGCTTTGAATTTGTCGGCGGCTGGGACTACTGCGCGGGGAAATGCGAATACTGGTTCGCTCCCGGTGTCGGCATCGTTCGTTTCACGCATCCGCTGTGGGACGGCAGCAAAGCCGAGTGGGTCCTTACGGAATACCGCGGAAAAGGGGACGGTTATTTCCCGACGGACGACGGTTTCTTCCGCCGCTATGAACCGCAAAATCTCGGAGGCGGATGGCACGCACACGCCGAATTCACATTCGACGAGGACGAAAACGGAACGGTCATGTTCAAGGACGCCCTCGGCAGCCGCGACAGAAAGAACTGCGAAGAAGACGAATAAGGTTTGAAATTATTGAAAAGCTCATCCAAAACCTGCTTTGGATGAGCTTTTTTCTTATACGCCGAATTTACAATTTTTCTGCAATATATCTTTATTTTTTGAAAACGTTGTGATATAATAGACTGAATAAATACCTTGTCGTTTTTTGAACGAAAATTCTGCGAAAGTGAGGCGTAACGCTGATGGATCATTTTGAACTCGTGTCACCGTACAAGCCGACCGGTGACCAGCCGCAGGCAATAGAAAAACTGACCGACGGCGTGCTCAGGGGCTACGACGACCAGGTGCTTCTCGGCGTTACCGGCTCGGGCAAGACGTTCACCATGGCGAATATCATCGCAAACGTCAACAAGCCCACTCTCGTGCTCGCGCACAACAAAACGCTTGCCGCGCAGCTTTGCTCGGAATTCCGCGAATTCTTCCCGAACAACGCGGTGGAGTATTTCGTTTCCTACTACGACTACTATCAGCCGGAGGCTTATGTTCCCGGCAAGGATATATACATCGAAAAAGACGCGTCCATCAACAAGGAGATAGACAAGCTCCGCCACGAAGCGACGAGCGCTCTTTTTGAGCGTAAAGACGTCATCATCGTGTCGTCGGTCTCGTGCATCTATTCGCTCGGCGATCCCGAAGAATATCAGAGAAACATGGTTGCGCTTTACAAGAGTCAGCGCATATCGCGCGACGACGTCATAAAGCGTCTCGTGGCGATACAGTATTCGCGCTGCGACTTCGATCTTGAGCGCAACACGTTCCGCGCCCGCGGCGACACGCTTGAGATATTCCCGTCCAACACGTCTACCGACGCGATAAGAGTCGAATTCTGGGGCGACGAGGTCGACAGGATCTCGATAATCAACACCGTCACGGGAGAAGCCGTCACCAAGCTCGATAACGTCGACGTTTTCCCCGCGACCCACTACGTCACGAGCAGGGAACTGCGTGAAAAGGCGCTGCTTGAGATAGAAAAAGAAAAAGGCGAACGTGCCGCGTGGTTCGAGGAGCAGGGCAAATTCATCGAGGCGCAGAGGATAACCGAACGCACCAACTACGATATCGAGCAGATACGCGAAATAGGCTACTGCTCGGGCGTCGAGAACTATTCGCGCGTGCTTTCGGGCAGAGCGCCGGGATCGACCCCCTACACGCTGCTCGACTACCTGCCCGCCGATTATCTCATGTTCATCGACGAAAGCCACGTCACGGTGCCGCAGGTGCGCGGTATGTCGGGCGGCGATACCGCGAGAAAGAAAAATCTCGTCGATTTCGGCTTCCGCCTGCCGTCGGCTTACGACAACAGACCGCTCAAATTCAACGAATTCCTCGAGAAAAAAGGGCAGACCATCTACGTTTCGGCGACACCTTCCGATTTCGAAAAAGAACGCGCGTCGCAGATCGCCGAACAGATAATACGCCCGACGGGGCTGCTTGACCCCGAGGTCGAGGTACGTCCCGTGAACGGACAGATAGACGACCTCATGAGCGAGATACGCGAAAGAGCGGCGAAGAACGAACGCGTTCTCGTCACCACGCTCACCAAGCATATGGCGGAGGACCTGAGCGAGTATTTCGAAAAATACGAGATCCGCTGCCGCTATATGCACTACGATATAGAAACGATAGAACGTATGGAAATAATCCGCGACCTCAGACAAGGCGAATTCGACGTTCTCATCGGAATAAATCTGCTGCGCGAAGGTCTCGACCTTCCCGAAGTGTCGCTCGTCGCGATACTCGACGCCGACAAGGAAGGCTTCCTGAGAAGCGAGTCGTCGCTCATCCAGACCATCGGACGCACGGCGCGCAACGCGCACGGCAAGGTCATCATGTACGCCGACACGGTCACGGGCTCGATGAAGCGCGCCATCGACGAAACGAACAGGCGCCGCAGGATACAGAGCGAATACAACGAGGCCCACGGCATCGTGCCGCAGACCATCATCAAGGAGATACGTATGCCGCTTGCGATATCGGGCGGCGAAAGCGCCAAGGAAGTGAACGGCGGCAAGCTGAACGCGGCGGAAAAGAAGAAGCTTATAGAAAAACTTACGAAGGATATGAAGCAGGCGGCAAAGGAACTCGATTTCGAGTCTGCCGCGATACTGCGCGACCGTATAAAACGGCTCATGTGAGGACAAAATGTCGGAAAAAATCGTTATCAAGGGCGCAAGAGTCCACAACCTCAAAAATATATCACTCGAGATCCCGCGTGACAAATTCATCGTCATGACGGGGCTTTCGGGCTCGGGCAAATCGTCACTCGCCTTCGACACGCTTTACGCCGAAGGGCACAGACGCTTCGTCGAGTCGCTCTCGTCCTATGCACGTATGTTCCTCGGTCAGCTCGACAAGCCGGACGTCGATTCGATAGAAGGGCTGTCGCCAGCGATTTCCATAGATCAGAAGACGACGAGCCGCAACCCGCGTTCGACCGTCGGCACCGTCACCGAGATATACGACTACCTGCGTCTGCTTTACGCAAACGTGGGCGTTCCCCATTGCCCGATATGCGGCGAGCCTATCGAGCAGCAGACCGTTGACGAAATTGTCGACAACGTCATGGAACTCGAAAACGGCACGCGATTCATGGTCATGGCGCCCGTCGTCACCGACAAAAAGGGAACTCACGAAAAAGTTTTCGAGGACGCCAAGCGTTCGGGCTACGTCCGTGTCAGAGTGGACGGCTCGATGTACGCGCTCGACGAGCAGATAGTGCTCGACAAAAATAAAAAACACAATATCGACGTTGTCGTCGACCGCCTCGTCATGGACGGCGAAACCATCCGTTCGAGACTGAACGACAGCATCGAGACAGCGTCCAAACTTTCGGAGGGCATAATCAAAATAGTCGTCATTCTTCCCGACGGCGAAGAAGACGAAATGCTTTTTTCGCAGAACTACGCCTGCAAAACGCACGGCGTTTCCATCGGCGAGCTGAACCCGCGTATGTTCTCGTTCAACGCGCCGAACGGAGCCTGCGAGGCGTGCCAGGGACTCGGCGAGTCGTTCGTCCCGTCGCCCGAGAAGATAATCCCCGACAAGACGCGTTCGCTCTATAACGGCGCGATAGTCGTCAACGGCTTCAAATCCATCGAGCCGGGCTCGTATTCGGGCAATTTCTTCAATCTCATCGGCAAATTCTACGGATTTGACATCCACACTCCCATCGACAAATATTCGCCCGAGGCTTACAACGTGCTGCTTTACGGCAACGTGAAGAATACGGGCGGCAAACGCCGTTCACTCGGTGAACCCAAGTATGAGGGCGTCATCGGCACGATAATGCGCCGCTACGAGCAGTGCACCGATATTGATCAGCGCATCGCCTACGAAGAATATATGGAAAACGTGCCGTGCCCCGTCTGCGAGGGAATGAGACTCAAAAAAGAAGTCCTTGCGGTGACGGTCGGCGGGCTCAACATAATGGAGCTCTGCCTGCTCCCCGTTTCGAGGTCGCTTGAGTTTTTCGAAAAACTCAAGCTCACCAAAACTCAGCAGATAATCGCCAAAGATATAGTTAAAGAAATAAAGGCGCGCCTCGGCTTCCTCAAGGCGGTGGGACTCGACTATCTCACGCTTGCGAGAAGCGCGGGAACGCTCTCGGGCGGCGAAGCGCAGCGAATACGCCTTGCCACTCAGATAGGCTCGGCGCTCATGGGCGTCATGTACGTCCTCGACGAGCCGTCGATAGGTCTGCACCAGCGCGATAACTGCAAGCTCATCGCCACGCTCAAGAGGCTGCGCGACCTCGGAAACACGGTCATCGTGGTCGAACACGACGAGGAAACGATGAGAGAATCCGACTACATCGTCGACATCGGCCCCGGCGCCGGAGTACACGGCGGCGAAGTCGTCTTCACCGGAACGCCCGAAGAGCTCATGAAGTGCGAAAAGTCCATCACCGGTCAGTATCTTTCGGGCAGAAAACGCATCGCCGTGCCGGATATACGCCGCAAGGGCAACGGGCTCACGCTCAAGGTCTGCGGCGCGCGTGAGAACAACCTCAAGAACATCGACGTCACCTTCCCCCTCGGCAGGTTCATCTGCGTCACGGGCGTCAGCGGCTCGGGCAAATCGTCGCTCATCAACTCGGTGCTCTATAAGGCGGTGGCGAGGGAACTCGGCAGATACACCGTCATTCCCGGCAAATACGACCATCTTGAGGGGCTTGAAAACGTCGATAAGATAATCAGCATAGACCAGTCGCCCATCGGACGCAGCCCGCGCTCCAACCCCGCGACCTACACGGGGCTTTTCACCGATATCCGCGCCGTCTTTGCTTCCACTCCCGAAGCGAGGGCAAGAGGATACAAAGATGGCAGATTTTCGTTCAACGTCAAGGGCGGCAGATGCGAAGCCTGCGAAGGCGGCGGCACCATCGCCATCGAAATGCACTTCCTGCCCGACGTTTACGTCACCTGCGACGTCTGCAAGGGCAGACGCTATAACCGCGAAACGCTCGAGGTCAGATACAAGGGCAAGTCGATATACGACGTGCTCGAAATGACCGTTGACGAGGGCATGGAATTTTTCCGCAACTATCCGTCCATCTACCGCAAGCTCGCGACGCTTTCGGAGGTCGGACTCGGATATATCAAGATAGGGCAGTCGTCCACCACGCTTTCGGGCGGCGAAGCGCAGAGAGTCAAGCTCGCGACCGAGCTTTCGAAGCGTTCCACGGGCAAAACGCTCTATATACTCGACGAGCCCACCACGGGGCTTCATACCGCCGACGTCGACAAGCTCGGCGAAGTCCTGCAGAAGCTCGTTGACACGGGCAATACCGTGATAGTCATTGAACACAACCTTGACCTCATCAAGACCGCGGATTATATCATCGACCTCGGTCCCGACGGCGGCGACGCCGGCGGCAGGGTCATTGCCGAAGGCACTCCCGAGGAAATAGCGGCGTCGAAGGACTCCGTGACGGGAATATATCTGAAAGAGGTGCTTGAAAGAAAATGATAAAAGACGAATACCTTTCGCTGCTCAAAAAAGTCGAACGTCCCGGACGCTATACCGGCGGCGAATTCGGCTGCACATATAAAGACAAAAACGCCGTGGACGTCAGAATGTGCTTCTGCTTTCCCGATACCTACGAAATCGGTATGTCGAACCTCGGCGTCAAGATACTCATGCACTGCCTCAACTCGCGTGACTATCTGTGGTGCGAACGCGCCTACGCCCCGTGGGACGACTATGAAAAGCTTCTGCGTGAAAACGGTCTTCCGCTTTACGCGCTCGAAAGCGGCGACTCTCTCCGCGATTTCGACATCGTGGCGTTCACGCTCCAGTACGAGCTTTCGTACACCAACGCCGTCAATATGCTCGACCTCGCGGGCATCCCGTGGTTCGCAAAGGACAGAGACGATTCTTTTCCGCTTATCATCGGCGGAGGACCTTGCGCCTATAACCCCGAGCCCGTCGCCGATTTCTTTGACCTTTTCTCGATAGGCGAGGGCGAAGAGCATCTGCCCGAGATCGCCGACCTTTACCGCGACTGCAAGGCGAAAGGACTTTCCAAAGCCGAGTTCCTGCGTCTCGCGTCGCATATCGAGGGCACCTATGTTCCGTCGCTTTATGATGTGTCGTACAACGAAGACGGAACGGTGAAACGCGTCGGACCCAAGTACGAGGACGTGCCGAAGACGGTCAGAAAACGCATAATCAAGGACCTCGACAAGGCGCCTTTCCCCACGAAATTCGAAATGCCTTTCATCGAAGCCGTGCACGACAGAATAACGCTCGAGGTCTTCCGCGGCTGCATAAGGGGCTGCCGTTTCTGTCAGGCGGGAATGGTGTACCGTCCTTACCGTGAAAAGTCAGTGGAAGTGCTTGACAAATGCGCCAGAGAAAGCTTTGACAACACGGGATACGACGAAATGTCGCTTTCTTCGCTTTCGATATCCGATTACACCAAAATAGATAAGCTCGTCGACACTCTGCTCGAGTGGACCGAGAAAAAGAACGTCAGCCTTTCGCTGCCGTCGATGAGGATAGACGCCTTCTACGCCGAGCTCATGCAGAAGGTGATGTCAGTCCGCAAGTCGGGCCTCACCTTCGCTCCGGAAGCGGGAACGCAGAGACTGCGCGACGTCATAAACAAGAACATAACCGAAGACGAGATAATCAACTCCTGCCGCATGGCGTTCGAGAACGGCAGACAGAACATCAAGCTTTATTTCATGAACGGGCTTCCCACCGAGACCGACGACGATATCAAGGGCATCGCGTCGCTCGCGGGAAATATCGTGAACGAGTTTTACGCGGGCGGCAGAAACGGAAAGGCGTTCAACGTCACCGTGTCGGTCTCCTGCTTCGTGCCCAAGCCGTTCACGCCGTTCCAATGGGAACCGCAGGACAGCATCGAGGAGCTCAAACGCAAGCAGCAGCTGCTGAAAGGCGAAATAAGGAGCCGCAAGATAACTTACAACTACCACACGGCAGAGGTATCGCATCTCGAAGCCGTGTTCGCGTCGGGCGACAGACGGCTTTCCGCCGCGATAGCCGAGGCGGTCAGAAGGGGACAGAGATTCGACGGCTGGGACGAGTTCTTCTCGCACGAAAACTGGAACGATATTTTCGCGTCGGTCGGCATCGATCCCGCGTTCTACGCCAACAGACGCAGAGGATTTGACGAAGTGCTCCCGTGGGATCATATCTCGTGCGGAGTTTCCAAGGAATTCCTCGTGCGCGAGGCGAAAAAAGCGCAGTGCGGCGAGACCACGCCCGACTGCCGCACCAAATGCTCCGCGTGCGGAGCAAGCAAAATGGGAGGCGAAAAAAGATGCTGCCCGTAAGAGTCGTATTCAAGAAAAACGGCGTTTCCGCCTACATATCGCATCTTGACCTGCAGAGAACCGTGTTCAGATCGCTCGTCAGAAGCGGAGTCGGCCCGCAGTATACCGAGGGCTTCAATCCGCACATCAAGCTGACCTTCGCGTCGCCCCTTTCGGTGTATCAGGAAAGCGAGTTCGAGGTGTTCGATTTCTTTGCCGAAGACGGTCAGCCCTACGAGGAAATAACCGAAAAGCTCCGCGCCGCTTTCCCCGACTGCCTGCCAATAGTCAGAGCGGTCTGCCCGGAATGTAAGCTCGGCGACCTCGCTCTTGCCGATTACGACGTGTTTTTCGAAACCTCCCTTGACGCAAAAGCCATTGAGGAAGCGCTCTCCGGCGAGATAACCGTGCTCAAAAAGAGCAAAAAAGGCGACAGATCCGAGGATATCTCGGGACTCATAAAAGAAAAGTCGTTTGAGGACGCCGGGAACGGCGTGAGGATGAGGCTGCGTGCCTCGTGCGGAAGCGGCGAGCATCTCAACGTAAAGTATATTTCGGACTTCCTCGGTGACAGGATAACCGACTGCAGGATCAGAAGACTTTCGCTTTTGCTTGCCGACGGGACGCCTATCGCCTGAATTTGCCAAAAATATTCTTGCTTTATTGAAAACGGGATGATATAATATTATGAAAAAGATTTTTTTGACGTTTTTGGCGCTTGTCATCGCGCTTTCGGCACTTTCGTGCGCGAATGACGGGGGCACCGCGGCGTCGGAAGATATACCGTCCCAGGACGAACACTCACGTTCTCCGAAAGACACGCCGACTTCGTTCGGGAGCGCGTCGGAGCTTGCGGGCAGATGCCTGCTTATCGACGTGTTCGTGAGCCGCGACAACGCCGAATGGACGGCGGAAAAAATCGAAGGCTCCCTTGAAGCCGAAAAGGCGGCGATCTCTTTCCTCGAAAGAACGGCACCGCTTTACAACGCGGAGCTCGAGATAGTGCCGTCGGGCGAAGACGGTGCCGAGACGCTTTACTGCGGCATCGCCGACACGCTGCTGCGCAGCACCGAGTGGACGAACTCGGTTTTTGAAAACACGTCCTACGGCAGCCTTGCGGAGTACGTGAACGCAAAGCACGACCTTTCGGGGTATGATTCGTATTTCGTCGTCTTTCACGTCATTGCCGACGAAAGAAGCTTCGCGGTGTGCTGCGACAAGGCGTATTCCGATTGGGAAGACTATGTGACCGAACGCTGCGTCGTGTTCCACACCGAAAACGAGGATTACGAATACGCGGATACTCCTTATACCTACGCGCACGAGATACTCCATCTTTTCGGCGCGAAGGACCTGTACGTTCCGAACGTGACCGACGAAAAAGAACAGAAATTCAAAAGCATTTTCCCGAACGACGTCATGAACCACGGGAACGACGACCTTGAGCTGCTTTCGGTGTCGCCGTACACCGCGTGGAGGGTCGGATGGACTGATTTTCTTGACGAAAAATATGATTTTTTAACAGACTGATATAGATTGAGAGGTTGATTTCCATGTACAACAGCGCACTCATCAAACTTTCCGGAGAAGCGCTTTCCGGCAAAAACGGCATACTCGACGGCTCGTTCCTCGCGGAGGTGGCGTCACAGATCAAAAAATGCGTCGACAACGGCGCCAAGATCGCCATCGTCATCGGCGGCGGCAATATATGGAGAGGCGCGCGTCAGAAGGACATAAGCGTCGAACGCGTAAGAGCCGACCACATGGGCATGCTCGCGACCCTCATCAACTGCCTCGGTATGCAGGATTACCTCGAAAAAGCGGGACTTTGCGCAAAAGTGCTTTCCGCCGTTCCCGTCGAACAGTTCTGCGAGACCTATTCGCAGTCCAAAGCAAGACAGTATATGAACGAGGGCAAAGTCGTCCTCTGCGCCTGCGGCGTCGGCTATCCGTTCTTCTCCACCGACACCGGCATGATGCTCAGAGCAGCCGAGCTCGGCGTTGACGTCATCCTTTCGGCAAAGGCGGTCGACGGCGTATACGACAAGGATCCCAACAAATACCCCGACGCGGTCAGATTCGATAAAGTAAGCTATGATACCATACTCGAAAACAACCTCGGCGTCATTGACCAGACCGCGGCATCCCTCGGCAGAGAGAACAACGTCAAGGTGCTTCTCTTCAGCCTTGCCGATCCGGAGAACATTTTCCGCGCCATCAGGGGCGAAAACGTCGGCACGCTCATAGAATAAACGAAATAAACATAAAACAAAAATAACGGGAGGAAGAAAAAATGAAACTCGACAACAAAGAATTTGAAGAAAAAATGAAGAAGACCATCAAGGTCCTCGAAGACGACTTCGCAGCCATCCGCGTGGGACGCGCTTCGGCACGCGTTCTCGACAGAGTCAAAGTCAACTACTACGGCACTCCCACCGACCTTTCCGGCGTCGCCACCGTCAAAACGCTCGACGCCAGGACCCTTGCGATAATCCCTTGGGAGACCAACATCCTCCGCGACATCGAAAAAGCCATCCTTGCCTCCGACGTAGGCATCAATCCTCAGAACGACGGCAAATGCATCCGTCTCGTTTTCCCGGCTCTCACCGAGGAAAGAAGAAAAGAACTCACCAAGCAGGCTGCCAAGATGGGCGAAGAATCCAAGGTCGCGCTCCGCAACATCCGTCAGGACGCAAACAAGAAGATCAAGGCCATGAAGACCGCCAAGGAAATGACCGAGGACGAACAGACCGCTTCCGAAAAGAGCATTCAGGAGCTCACCGACAAATACATCAAGGAAGTCGACGTCGTCGTCGCCAAGAAGAACAAGGAGATCCTTGAGATATAATGGCTGAATTCAAAGCTCTGCCGGATCATATCGCGGTCATAATGGACGGGAACGGACGCTGGGCAAGAAGGCGTCTGCTTCCGCGTACCGCGGGTCACAAGGTCGGCTTCGACAGACTTGTCGATCTCGTCACCAACTGCAATGCTCTCGGCATAAAATACCTCACGGTATACGCTTTTTCCACCGAAAACCTCAAACGCGAATCGGGTGAAGTGTCGGCTCTTTTCGACATCGCCGCCCGCGGCATCGCCGACTACGAAAAGCGCCTCATGGCAAAGAACGTGCGCCTTATCGTGCTCGGTGACCTGTCGCTCGCGCCGAAAGACCTTGCCGACGAAATGCGCGGCATCCAGGAGAGACTGTCACGCAATACGGGGCTCACGTTCTGCATCGCGTTCTGCTACGGCGGAAGGCAGGATATCGTGAACGCGGTGAACCGCCTTATCGCCGACGGCGTGAAGGAGGTCGATACCGAGTCGTTCAAAAAATATCTTTATACCGCCGATATTCCCGACCCCGACCTCATAATCAGAACGAGCGGCGAAATGAGACTTTCGAATTTCCTGCTTTATCAGTCCGCTTACAGCGAATATTATTTCACCGATACATATTGGCCCGATTTTGACCTCGACTGCCTCAAAAAGGCGATAGAGGCGTACGGCAGCAGAAAAAGAAGATTCGGCAGGTGACATTATGTTAACTCGAATAATCACGGCGGCGGTCGCCCTCGCCGTATTCGTACCCATACTTTATTTTTCCGGCACGGCGGCTTTCCCCGCGGCTCTTGCCGTACTCTGCGTCGTCGCGGTGTTCGAGATGTATTCCTGCGTGGGACTCAAAAAATGCTATCCCATGCTCATCGTTTCGGCTCTCGCAGGCGCGGCGCTCCCGATACTCGCGAGATACAAGAGCGAGTATATGGTGTCCGTTGTTATTTTCGTCATCGTTTTCGCGCTCTGCGAAGCGGTATTCGGATTCAAGGCCCACACCGTTGACGCCATCGGTTTCGTCACGTTCGAGACCCTCGTGACCTGCCTCGGATTTGCGCTGATGGTAATGGTGCGCGACAGACAGCATTATCAGTACCTGCTCATATTCATTGCCGCGTGGGGGACCGACACGTTCGCCTATTTTGTCGGCAGATTTCTCGGCAAGCGCAAGCTCTGCCCCGAAATATCGCCCAAAAAGACCGTAGCCGGAGCGATCGGCGGGATCGTCGGCTGCATCATCGGCTTTATCGTCTTCGCGCTCGTGTGCAACAATTTCTTCGACTGCGATCTTTCCTACGTCGTGCTCGCCCTCGTCGCCATCCCTCTTTCCATCGCGGGGCAGGTAGGCGACCTCGCGGCGTCGCTCGTCAAGAGAAGATACGGCATCAAGGACTACGGCAAGCTCTTCCCGGGTCACGGCGGAGTGCTTGACAGATTCGATTCCATACTTCCCATAACACTTCTCGCGTTCATTCTTACGGAGTTAAACGTATTATGACAAACAAGACTGTTTCCGTTCTCGGCTCGACGGGCTCGATAGGCAGACAGACCATGGAGGTGGTGCGCCATCTCGGGCTCGGGGTGGACTGCGTTTCGGGCAACCGCAACGCCAAAGCGATAGAGGCTCAATGCCGTGAATTCGGTATACGCAAAGCCTGGATAGGGAAAGATAACTACAACGAACTCAAAACCTCGCTTGCCGACACAAACGTAAAGGTCGTGACCGGAGACGACGAGCTCTGCGAAATGGCGTTTGAAACGAAATGCGATATCCTCTGCAACTCGCTGCTCGGCGTCAGCGGACTGAAGCCCACTCTTGCCGCCCTTGGCGGAAACCACCCGATCGCGCTCTCGAACAAAGAGGTGCTTGTCGCGGGCGGAAGCATCGTCACGAAAAAGGCGAAGGAGAAGGGGCTTTCCATCATCCCCGTCGACAGCGAACATTCGGCGATCTTTCAATGCCTCGGCGGCAAAAAAGCCAAAAAAATATATCTCACCGCTTCCGGCGGACCGTTCTTCGGCAAAGACAGAGCGTTTCTCGAAAAGGTCACGCCCGAAATGGCGCTCGCTCACCCCAACTGGAGCATGGGCGCCAAGATAACCGTCGATTCGGCGAGTCTCATGAACAAGGGACTCGAAATAATCGAAGCGGTCTGGCTTTTCGGCGTGCGGCCCGAAGACATCGAGGTCGTCGTTCAGCGCGAAAGCATAATACATTCAATGGTCGGCTTTGACGACAACACGGTCATCGCCCAGCTCGCGCGGCCCGATATGAGACTTGCGATACAGTACGCGCTGACTTACCCCGAAAGATGCCCGTCGCTCACGGGTGAACTTGATTTTCCGTCGCTTGCCAAGATAACCTTCGCGTCGCCCGACGACACGACTTTCCCGCTGCTCTCTCTTGCGAAAAACGCGATAAAACGCGGCGGAAATATTCCCGCGGCAATGTCCGCTTCAAACGAGATCGCCGTTGAGGCGTTCCTCGAAAAACGCATTATGTTTACCGACATATTCGATATAGTTACCACAGTTACCAATGAAACCGCATTTGTTCCCGAACCGACGATTGATGATATTATGTCAACCGATAAAGCGGCGAGGGAGGCGGCGGCACGCCTTATTGCCGCAAAAGGAGTCAACTGATGCTTGGAACCGTTTTTTCGTCGGTATGGACGATACTGATAACCCTGTTCATATTCGGACTGCTCATAACCCTTCACGAACTCGGCCACTATCTCGTGGCGCGTCTTTTCGGCGTGGGGATACGCGAGTTTTCCGTGGGAATGGGTCCTGCCATCCATACGTGGAAGGGCAAACACAACGATATATCCCTGCGCTGGCTGCCGATAGGCGGCTACGTGGCAATGATAGGCGAGACCGCCGAAGACGAGCCGCAGCCGGGCGACGAGGGCAAGATCGGACTGAACAAAAAGCCGGTCTGGCAGCGCCTGCTCGTAGTGCTCGCGGGCCCGTTCACCAATATACTGCTCACGTTCGTCGTAATGACGGTCGTCGTTGCCTGCATGCCCGAATCGAGGATTGGCAGCACCACCATCGCGCAGTTCGTCACCGAGGATATGCAGACGAAAAACTGCGGGCTTCGCGAAAACGACGAAATAATCGAGATCGACGGCACTCCGATACACGTCACCTACGACCTCACGTCGGTGGTCGCGCTCAGAGGCGGCAAAAAGCCGCTTGAAGTAAAAGTGCTCAGAAACGGCGAGATCCTCACGTTTGATGTTCAGTTCCCGTCGTTCGTAAATCAGGGCATCACGATGGGCGACATAGATTTCAGCATCTACCGCGTCGAAAAGGATTTCGGCGAAGTCATGTATCAGGCGTTCTGGCAGCCCATATCCATGCTCAAAATGACGTTTGAGTCTCTCTGGCGCACGATCGCCGGACAGTACGGCGTCGAAGCCGTGTCGGGTCCAGTCGGCGTCGGACAGCAGATAGGCGAGGTCGTCAAGCAGTCCGACGGCATCGGAGACACGGTGCTTAACCTCGCGACTCTCGCGGTGCTCATTTCAATGAGCCTCGGGCTCTGCAACCTGCTTCCCCTTCCCGTGCTCGACGGAGGCAGAGCGGTCATTTATATCATCGAGGCGATACGCCGCAAGCCGCTTAATCCCAAGGTCGAATCCGCCGTCAGCGCGGTCTGCATGCTGCTCCTTCTCGGACTCATGCTTTTCATCACGATAAAAGACGTTGTGGGGCTTTTCTGATATGAGAGGATCAAAAGTCATAAATATAGGGTCGGTAAAGATCGGCGGCGGAAATCCCGTTGCCGTTCAGTCGATGACCAACAGCGATACCGCCGACCGCGCTTCGACGCTCGCCCAGCTTAAAAAACTCGAAAAAGCGGGCTGCGAAATTGCGCGTTTCACCGTCAATACGATGGACGCGGCAAAGAACATTGCTTATTACAAAGAACACGTTTCCATCCCCCTCGTAGCCGACATCCATTTCGACTACCGTCTCGCGCTCGAGGCGGCTGAAGCGGGGATAGATAAAATACGCATCAACCCCGGCAATATCGGCGACGCCGACAGAGTGAAAAAGGTCTGCGACGCCTGTAACCGAAAAAATATTCCCATACGCATCGGCGTGAACAGCGGCTCTCTTGAAAAAGAAGTGCTTGCCGAGTTCGGCTCGGTAACGCCCGAAGCGATAGCGAAATCGGCGTTCCTCGCGTGCAGACAGCTCGAAAGATTCGATTTTGACAACATCGTCATTTCGGTCAAATCGTCCGACGTCCGCAATATGATCGCCGCCAACCGCCTTATTGCCGAACGCTGTACATATCCTCTCCACCTCGGAGTCACCGAAGCGGGCAGAGGACAGCAGGCCGTGATCAAATCGTCGGTCGGCATCGGCGCTCTCCTTGCCGACGGCATCGGCGACACCATCCGTGTGTCGCTCACCGAAAACGTGGTGAAAGAGGTCGAGGCGGCTTACGGGCTGCTTTATTCGCTCGATCTGCGCCCGCATATAGAGATCGTATCCTGCCCCACCTGCGGCAGGACCAAAATAGACCTTATCCCGCTCGCGAAGCAGCTTGAAAAAGAGCTGAAGGGGATAAAGGTGAACAGAACGATAAAAGTCGCGCTCATGGGCTGCGTTGTGAACGGCCCCGGGGAAGCGCGTGAAGCCGACGTCGGCATCGCCGGCGGACTCGGCGAAGGAACGCTTTTCTTCAAGGGTGTTCCGTCGCGCAAGGTAAAAGAAAACGAAATCGTAAAAACACTTTCGGAAGAAGTCAGGAAATTGATATGACGGAAGAATTCCTCCGCAAATTCCCGCGATATACGCCCACCGAAGAGGATATGGGCATTATCGACGCGATCACGTCCTTTTCGGTCAGAGTGAATAAAGAAGAAAAGTCGGTCGAATGCAATGCCGACTTTTCCCGTATTGTACCGAGTGACGGACTGTTCGCCGTCGAAACGGGCATAAAAGAGGCGTACGCGATAAACGACTGCAGAATATATCCGTGCTTCAGAGGCTGCGCCTTCGACGAGTCCTACGTTACCGAGCTCGTCAACACGCTGCTGCTTTATCACGGCGAAGGATACGTTCACGGATTTCTCGAATCCTACGAAACGTCCTTCGACGGCTTTACGCTCACCGTCACTCTGCGTGACGGTCTTTCGTCGCGCCTTATCGAAAATAAAATAGACAAGTTCTTCGAGGACGCGGTGTTTTCGCGCTTCGGCACGCATATCCGCGTCGTTTTCAAGGGAAGCGTCAGACTCGACGTCTTTTCCGACGCCGAGATCAAGCTGCAGAAGGACGCGCAGGACGCATATATCAGGGAGCTGAAAAACGCGCCGCGTAACGACGCAGCAGCTCCCGAAGGCTGCGACAACCGCTCTTTTTCTCCCGTCGAAGGCGAGGTGCTCACAAAAAACGAGGACGGCACGGTCTTTTCCGCCGGACGCCTCAGGTTCAACATAGCCGACAAGGAGCTGCTTTACGGCAACGAAAGCAGCGCAAAGATAATCGCGATACGCGAAATAGAGCCCGACAAGCGGTGCGCTTTTCTGTGCAGACTGTTCCAGATCGAGGAAAAAGAAAACCGCGAGGGCACCAGGATAACCTACCGTATGTGCGTCACCGACCTTGACTCGTCGATGAACGTCAGACTCATCGTCGATAAGGAAGCGGGCTTCCAGGCACCCAAGCCCGGAGCCGCGCTGCTCGTCTGCGGCAGCGCCGCCATCGACAAATACGACGGCGAAGTCATGGTCAGAACGAACACGCTTTATAAAGTCAAGGAAGTGCTTTCCAAGGACGGCGCCGAAGAGACGCGCGTGGAGCTCCATCTGCACACCACGCTTTCGGCAAACGACGCGCTCTGCGACCCCGCCGACGTCGTGAAGACCGCCGACAGATGGGGTATGCCCGCGATAGCCGTCACCGACCACGGAAACGTGCAGGGATTCCCCGAAATAATGAAGGAAGCCGTCAAGCACCCCAACGTCAAGCCGATATACGGAATGGAAGGCTACCTCGTCGACGACACGGCACGCGCCGTATTCGAGTTCAGAAGCGAAAACGACGTGAGCTTTTCCGAGGGTGTTTTCACCGTTTTCGACATAGAGACCACGGGACTTTCGCCGCTCACCTGCGCCATCACCGAGATCGGCGCGGTCAGATACTGCGGCGGAAAGGTGACCGACACGTTCGATACCTTCGTCAACCCCGGAATGCCGATACCCGAGAAGATCGTTTCTCTCACGGGCATCACCGACGAAATGGTCAAAGACGCTCCGTCGCAGATAGACGCCGTGAAAATGTTCTTGGATTTCGCGGGGGATACCATGCTCGTGGCGCACAACGCCAACTTCGACGTGGGATTCATCAGAAAAGTCTGCAACGACAACAAGGTGCCGTTTACAAACGCCTATCTCGATACCGTTGCCGTATCGCAGCACATCAACCCCGATTCAAAGAACCACAAGCTCGATACTCTGCGCGACTACTACAAGCTCGGTGAATTCAACCATCACAGAGCCTGCGACGACTGCGCGATGCTTGCCGGGATATTCGGCTGCATGATAAAGAAAATGGAACCGGACGGTATCGCCACCGTCAGCGGAATGGTGAACGAAATGGCGGCAAAGTCCGACCCGAAGCGCCTGAGACCGCGCCACATTTCCATACTCGCCCGCACTCAGGCGGGAATAAAGAACCTTTACAAGCTCATCTCGTTCTCGTACCTCAACTATTACCACAAGAGCCCGCTCATCCCCAAGACCGTGCTCCAGACCTATCGCGAGGGACTCATCCTCGGCTCGGCGTGCGAATCGGGAGAAGTCTATCAGATGGTGCTGAACGACAGAAGCGAATCCGACCAGCTCGAAACGGCGTCGTTTTACGATTATTTCGAGATAATGCCGCATTCGAACAACAACTTCCTCATCGACGAGGGGATAGTCAAGTCCAAGGACGACCTCGAAAGGATCAACAAGCGCATACTCGAGATCGCGGACAAGCTCCACAAGCCGTGCGTTGCCACCGGCGACGTGCATTTCATGACCCCCGATGACGAGATATACCGCCAGATACTCAAGCACAGCCAGAAATACAAGGACGCTCTCCGTCCGACGAGGATGTACCTCAAGACGACCAAAGAGATGCTCGACGAGTTCTCGTATCTCGGCGACAGAGCGTACGAGGTGGTCGTCAGCAACACGCGCTATATCGCGAGCCTTATCGAAGACGGCATACGTCCCATCCCCGACGGCAAATATACCCCCGAGATCGAGGGCGCCGAGGAAGAACTGATAAGCTGCTGCAAGGAAAAGGCGCACAGAATGTACGGCGACGTGCTTCCCGAAATAGTCGAAAAACGCATGGACCGCGAACTTGACGCCATAATCAAGCACGGCTTCGCCGTTCTTTACATAATCGCGCGCAAGCTCGTTCAGAACTCCGAAAGCAGGGGCTACCTCGTCGGTTCGCGCGGATCGGTCGGCTCGTCCGTCATCGCCATGCTCGCCGATATTTCCGAGGTCAATCCGCTGCCGCCTCATTACCGCTGCCCCAAGTGCCGTTACAGCGAGTTTTTCACCGACGGAACGTACGGAAGCGGCTTCGATATGGACGACAAGGACTGCCCCGAGTGCGGAACGCCCATGATATGCGACGGCCACGACATCCCGTTCGAGACCTTCCTCGGATTCAAGGGCGACAAAGCGCCCGATATCGACCTCAACTTCTCGGGCGACGTTCAGTCCGACGCCCACAAATACACCGAAGTCCTTTTCGGCAAAGAGAACATTTTCCGCGCCGGAACGGTCGGCACGATCGCGTCCAAGACCGCCTACGGCTACGTCCGCAAATTCCTTGAGGAGCAGGGGATAACGCTCTCCAAAGCCGAGATAAACCGCCTTACCGAGGGCTGCGTGGGCATCAAACGCACCACGGGTCAGCACCCCGGCGGAATTATCGTCGTTCCCAAGCAGTACGACGTATACGACTTCTCGCCCGTTCAGCATCCCGCCGACAAGGAATCGAGCGACGTCGTCACCACCCACTTCGCGTTCGTTTATCTGCACGACACCATACTCAAGCTCGATATGCTGGGGCACGATGTGCCGACGATGTACAAGGTGCTTCAGGAATACACCGGCATCGATGTGCTTTCCGTCCCGATGAACGACAAGAACGTAATGACGCTCTTCACGTCGCCGGCGGCGCTCGGCATCACGCCAAACGACCTTTACAACTGCGAAACGGGTACACTGGGGCTTCCCGAAATGGGCACTCCCTACGTCAGGGGAATGATGATGGACGCCAAGCCCAAACGCTTCTCCGACCTGCTTCAGATATCGGGTCTGTCACACGGCACGGGCATCTGGCTCGGCAACGGCGACGAACTCATCAAAAGCGGGATATGCACCATCGACACCATAATCGGAACGCGTGACTCCATAATGCTTTACCTGCTTTCCAAGCATCTCGAGCCGTCCTCGGCGTTCAAGATAATGGAATCCGTCCGTAAAGGCAAAGGCGTCAGCGACGACTATGAAAAAGAAATGCTTGCCCACGACGTGCCCGAGTGGTACATCGCGTCGTGCCGCAAAATAAAATACATGTTCCCCAAGGCGCACGCCGCCGCCTACGTCATCGCGGCGCTCAGACTCGCGTGGTTCAAGGTCTACCGTCCCGTCGAATTCTATGCCACCTATTTCACGGCGCGCCCCGACGGACTCGACTACGACCTTGCGCTGCTTCCCAAACGCAAAATGATGGAAACGCTTAAGGAAATGGACGGGAGAGCCGACGCGACCGCCAAGGACGACGACATTTTCAACTGCCTGCAGATAATCAACGAAATGGCGGCACGCGGCGTCACGTTCCTGCCCGTTGACGTATTCAAATCCAAAGCCAAAGCGTTCATACCCGAAAACGGCAGGATACGGCTGCCGTTCATAGCGCTCCCGGGACTCGGAGAAGCCGCCGCCATCAACCTCGAAGAGGCGATGAAGTCGGGCGTATCCAACCTCGAAGAGCTCAAAACCAAAGCGGGAATATCAAAATCGGTGCTCGAGCTGCTCAGATCACGCGGCTGCGTCGGCGATCTTCCCGAAACCAACCAGATCACATTTTTCTGAAAGAAGGCATATATCCCGATGATCATCCACGAAACACACTGCCACTCGATCTATTCGGGCGACGTTGACAAAACCAGAGGCTCGTCCATCGACGGAATATACGCGAAAGCGTACGAGCTCGGGCTTGGCTCTCTTGCCGTGACCGACCACCTTGAGATCGACCAGATGATGGGCAATATCTTTCCGCCTCTCGACCACGAGGGAATAAAGCGCGACATCACCGCCGCGCGTGAAAAGTACGCGGGCAAAATCGAAGTCGTCTATGGTGTCGAGCTCGCTCAGCCCTGCCATGACCTCGAAAAGACAGCGAACATACTTTCAAAATACAAATACGATTTCATCATCGGTTCGGTGCACTGCGTGCGCGGCTTCCCCGATTATTCCGATATGGAATACGAAAACATGAGCGACGCCGTGCTTGCCCACGCGTGGGACCTCTATCTTTCCGAAATGAAGGAGCTCATCGAGTTCGGCGATTTCGACACCCTCGCGCACATCACCTATCCTTACCGCTATTTCCACAGACACGGCAGGGAAGGCATCATCAAGGTGTTCGAAAACGGCAGGGAAATGTTCGAGCCGATACTCAAGCGCATCATCGAAAAAGGCATCTGCCTCGAAGTCAACACGTCGGGACTCCGTCAGCACGACGGCACGACCTTCCCGCAGACCGACCTTGTGAAATTCTACCGTGAGCTCGGCGGCGAAAACATCACCGTCGGCTCCGACGCCCACTACGCCTGCGACATCGCCGCAGACCTTGCGGACACCTACGCGCTTCTTGCGTCGCTCGGCTTCGACCACGTCTGCACGTTCCGCGAAAGAAAGCCCGTATACCGCGAATTATGCTGACCGAACACGCTTACGCCAAGATAAATCTCACGCTGAATATCACGGGCAGACGTTCCGACGGCTACCACACGCTCGACACCGTGATGCAGACGATATCGCTTTGCGATACGCTGACGCTTGAAAAAGCCGACGGCATAAACGTGGAGTGCGGCGAGCTTTCGGGCGAAGACAACATCTGTCACAAGGCGGCAGGTCTGTTTTTTGAAAAAACGGGGATCCACGGCGGCGCGGATATCGTCATAAGCAAGCACATACCCGTCTGCGGAGGCTTCGGAGGCGGCAGCGCCGACGCCGCGGCGGCTCTCAGAGGGCTGAACAGACTTTACGGCTCGCCTCTTGACGCCGATGAACTGCGCTCTCTCGCGCTGTCTCTCGGCGCGGACGTTCCGTTCCTCGTTTGCGGCGGATGCGACCGCTGCACCGGGATAGGCGAGATACTCTCGCCCGTAAAAACCGAAGGCACTTTTTATTACTGCGTCAGCGCCGCTCATACGGGGGCGTCCACCAAAGCCATGTTTGCCGAAATCGATAAACATAATATCGGCGGATGCGGCAGCGAAGAAATGGTAGAAGCACTTGAAAAGTCAGATGTATACGGAATTGCGTCAAGTTTACATAATGATTTCGACGCTGTCTGCTGCGCCATCTGCCCCGAGTGTGAAGAGATAAAAACACGTCTTTTGTCGCTCGGCGCTCTCGGAACGATGCTTACGGGCAGCGGCACCGGCGTTTTCGGCGTTTTCGAAACGAAAGAAAAAGCCGACTTTGCCGCGAAGTCACTTGAAGAAAAATATTTCGCGGCATCGGTGCGAAATATACCGGAATACGACTGAACGTACCAAAAACGGGACTGTTACGCGCAGCCCCGTTTATTTGTCTTTACAAACGGACGAAAAAGTGATAGTATATGAATATGAAGAAACCGCCCCGTCGATAATATAAGCCGAGGTGGTAAAAAATGGAAAAAAGAAAATTCACTTTGTCATTCGCGCTGTGTCTTGTGTTCACGGTGCTGGTATCGTTCGCGGCGGAAGCCTTCCTGCCCGTGAAAGAGGAAAAGATCTATTCCGACGTCATAAGGCTGCACGTCATCGCCGATTCGGACGAAGACGCCGACCAGAACGTCAAGCTGCTCGTGCGGGACGCGATACTCGAAAAAGCGCCCGACCTTTTCGGCGGAGCGGACATCGGGGAGGCGGCGGTGATCGCGGCGGCGTCCTGCGAAGAGATAGAAAGGATAGCAGACGAAGTCCTTGCCGAAAACGGCTTTGATTACTTTTCGCGGGCGGTGCTCGCGTACGAGGAGTACCCGACGCGTGAATACGACGGCATCACGTTTCCCGCCGGAAAGTATCTTTCGCTTCAGGTGAAGCTCGGGTCAGCCAAAGGTCACAACTGGTGGTGCGTGCTGTTCCCGCCGCTGTGCCTCGGTTCTTCCTCGGTCATCGTCAAAGCGTCGAAGGAAGTCGCGGCAGCGTATTCGGAAAAAACGGCAAAGCATAAAATAAGGCTGAAAATACTTGAATTATTCGGATAAAATCACAAAATGGGGGAAAAAACATGCTGTACAGAGTCATCGGCAGAGCGGGCAGCGGAAAAACGGAATACATCAGAACGCTGCTTGAAGAAAAGACCGCGGAAGGCATTCCGTGCGTCGTCATAGTACCCGGTCAGCAGTCGATGGAATACGAAAAAGACGTTTTCACGCTTCTCGGAAGCAGGGCGAACCTCAATACCGAGGTGCTTACGTTCGAGCGTCTGCCCAACCGTACCTACCGCGAATACGGCGGACTTGCCGTTTCTTACGCCGACGACGGCGGCAGAGCGCTGCTTATGGCGGCTGCCGCGGAGAACGTCGCCGACAGGCTCGAGGCTTTTTCGAGCCTTGCGAAAAACAACGATTTCATACTGAAAATGCTCGATACGTCAAGGCTGCTCAAGGAAAACGGACTTGACGCGTCGGTTTTCGCCTCGGTTACGGGCGAACCGCGAACCGTCGCCAAGGCGTCGGAAACGGCGCTCATCCTCGATGAATACGCGTCGCTTCTCAAAAACGGGCTCGGCGACAGCCGTGACTCGCTGACGCTTTATGCCGGGGCGCTGAAGGAAATGCCGTTTTTCAAGGGCAAGACCGTGTTCGTGGACTCGTTCAACTCGTTCACCGAGCAGCAGCACCGCGTGCTCGACCGCATAGCGGCTCAGTGCGACGATATGTACGTTTCGCTCTGCTTCGACGGCAGCGACAAAACGGGCACTTTCACTTGTCCGCGTCTTTCGTACGAACGTCTCGGCCGCTTTACAAAGACGTCAGATATCCTCCTTCCGGAATGTCACAGATATAAAAAAGCGAGCCTCGCGCATATCGAAAAGGAATTGTGGAACAACTGCGCTGCTCCCGTCGAAGACGACGGCGGAGTGGGATTCATCGAATGTGCCGATAAATTTTCCGAAGCCGAGGCGGCGGCGTCCGCGGTGGTGCGTCTTACCGACGGCGGATACAAGTACGGCGACGTGGTCATCATAGCCCGTTCCCCCGATACCTACGCCGGCATCATCGACACCGTGCTCGAAAAGCACGGCATCCCCTGCTTCTTCTCGTCTGGCGAAAGCCTGCTCATAAAGCCGCTTTCCACGTTCATCCTTTCGGCGATCGAAGCGATAGAAAACGGTTATCAGCGTGCCGTGATGAAAAAACTCATCCTGAGCGGCTACCTCCCCATAACCGAAAGGGAAGGGGAGCTCGTCATACGTTACGCCGACACCTGGAACATACGCGGAAAAAGCTGGGTCGGCGAGTCGGGCTGGCTTATGAACCCGTCCGGCTACAAGCGCGGTATGACTACATACGAATCGTCGGTGCTTTCCATCGTAAATAACGCAAGGGAAAAGATAGCGTCCGTTCTTACGGCGTTTGCCCTTGAACTCAAAGAAATGAAGACGGCGTCAGACGGAGCGAAAGCGGTGTATTCGCTGCTTGAATCGGTGAACGCTTCCGAAACGCTCAGAGCCAAGGCGGCGAAACTGCGTAAAAGCGGCGACGAGGCGTCGTCGCGCAAGCTCGTGAAGCTTTGGGACGTCGTCATAAACTCGCTCGATCAGCTTTACGGCGTCATCGGCGACAGAAGCATGACAGTCGGCGAACTGCGGACGAAAACGGAGCTCATGCTCGGCGAATATTCGCTCGGCACGGTCCCCGCGTTCTGCGATTCGGTCGTCATCGGCGGAGCGTCCGTGTTCAGAGGCGCGTCCCCCAAGGCGGTGATACTTCTCGGCGCGAACGACGGCGAGTTCCCCGCGATACCCGCTCTTTCGAGCGTTTTCGACGAAAATGAAATAAAAGAATTCGAGTCGAACGGCATCTGCTTTGAAGAAAGCTTCGACACCCGACTCGATAACGAAAAACTGTTTTTCTACACCGCCTGCACTCTCCCGTCCGAAAAACTCGTCTGCATTTATACGCGTTCAAACAACGAAAGCCCGTCTGTCGGCGCGCTCCGCCTGAGAGCCCTTTGCCCGAACGCGAAGACCGTGAATTTCGCGGATGACGAAAGATCGTTCGTCTTTTCGACGGCGTCCGCTCGTGAAAACGCGTCTTTCGCCGACCCTCTCGCAAGGGAACTGCTCCGCAAAAACGGCATCGACGATATAGAACGCGCGGGCGAATATCCGCTTTGCGACCCGAACGCCAAATTCAGCGCCAAGCGTAAAAGCTCGATGACCCTGTCGCCGTCGAGAATGGAAAGATACGCTTATTGCCCGTTCTCTTATTTCGGCAAATACGTTCTCAGACTCGCCGAAAACAAAAAAGCCGAATTCGGCCCCGCCGAGATAGGCACGTTCATACACGACGTGCTGCGGATATTCGTTTCCGAACGCATGAAGGACGGCGTTTTCGTGTCTCCCGACGACGAAACGATAGCAAAGAGAGTGGACGAGCTCAGCGAGGACTACATATACTCGCTTTGCGGGAAAGAGGCGATGAGCAAACGCTTTGCCTACGCCGTATCGCGGCTCAAGCTGACGCTTCGTCTGCTGCTCCGAAACGTGTCCGACGAGCTTTCGTCGTCCGATTTCGTCCCCGTCGGCTTTGAAGTGCCGGCTGCCGACAACGGATACGTCTACGTTACGGAAAGCGGTATGAAAGTCAGGATGAACGGCGTCATCGACCGCGTCGACGAATACGTTTCGAACGGAAAGACCTACGTCCGTATCACCGATTACAAAACGGGAAGCAAGACCTTTGAACGCAAGGTGCTCGATTACGGGCTCGATATGCAGATGCTTCTGTATATGTTCGCTTATAACGCGTCGCACGGCGACGCTTCTCCGGCGGCGGTGCTTTATCTCCCCGCGAAACTTGAAAAGGTCGAAAACAAACCCGGATGTGAATATTGTCCGCCGGACGCGAAAACGCTCGAGTCGGAGATCAATAAGAATTTCAAAAGAAAAGGACTCGTTACGGACGACTTTGAGATCATCGAGGCACTCGAACACGGGAAAGATAAAAGATTCATACCCGTCAAAATAACGGCTGAAAACGAGTTTCACGCGAAAATCAAGTCCATCGAAAGCGCCGAAGGCTTCGGAAAGCTGAAAATAAAAACCGAAAACTGCCTCAAGAAGATAGCCTCTCTCATCGCGGACGGCGAAATGAAGGTCTCACCCGTCTGTTACAACGAATCGTACAACGCGTGTACGTATTGCGGCTTCAAATCGATATGCAGGCTTTCGGACGATATTTCCGTCAGATGTAAAAAGGGTATTGCGGAGGATGAAGAAAATGAGTGAAGACATCAGATTTTCCCCGTCGCAGGAAGCTGCCATACGGACGGAAGGCAAAACGCTGATAGTTTCGGCGGGAGCCGGAAGCGGAAAGACCACGGTGATGACGCAGCGCATTCTCGAGCACGTCAAGGCGGGCACCGACGTTTCGGACATACTCGTGGTGACCTTCACCAAAGCCGCGGCGGCTAATATGAAAGCAAAACTCTATGCGGCGCTGCTTGCCGAATCGGCAAAAGACCCGTCGAACGCAAGGCTCACGCGCAATATATGCAGGATATCCTCGGCGAAGATATCCACGGTGTCCTCGTTCTGCCTCGATATTGTGAGGAACAACTTCGAAGCGCTGTCGCTGCCGCCCTCGGTCAGAGTGGCGGACGAAGCCGAAGGCGGGATACTGCTCGACGAATGCATCGAAAAATGCATCGACGATGGCTTCGAGAGCGAAGACGCCGGATTCATACGTCTTTGCGACGCGTTCACGGGCGAAAAATCGCTTGGAGAATTCAAGAAGACCGTAAAAATCGCGTACGATAAATACCGCGCCTTCCCGTTCTGGAAGGACCACGTGACCAAAGCCGACGAAAGAATGAGACGCGAAGTCGAAAAAGCAAAAGAAAACGGCTTTATGACGACCGACGCCGGCGGGAAACTGCGCAAAAAATTGATTTCCCTCATGGATGACGCGAAAAAGATCGCAAACGACATCTACGGAGTCATCACGGTCGCCGCGTATACCGAGAAAAACATCGAGCCGATCGACGTTCTTTGCGACCGTATCGACGGCATACGTGCCGTCATCGCGAACGAACGCTCAACGTACGACGATATCAAATCGGCGCTTTATTCGGTTTCTTTCAAAAACGCTTACAACAAAGGACTCGATCAGGACGTCATTGAGAAGTGCCGCGGAATGAAAGAAAAAGCGATCAAAAAAGTAACGGAAGCGAAAATGTATTTCGCCGGCGATGAGAAAGGCACCGTTTCCGACTATGAAAGCTCCCTTGACATCAACGGACTGATGAACGACTTTATTTTCAAGGTCGATAAAATGTTCACCGACGTCAAGAAATCTCGCGGCATCATCGAATTTTCCGATATCGAGCAGTACACGCTGACCCTGCTCGGCGAAAACACGCCCGGCGGCATCATCAGAACGCAGATATGCTCGGGGCTCCGCGAGAGCATCAAGGAAATATACATAGACGAGTATCAGGACATCAACCCCATTCAGGATATGATCTTCAGACTGCTTTCAAAGAACGACAACCGCTTTATGGTCGGCGACGTGAAACAGTCGATATACCGTTTCCGCAAGGCGTCGCCCGACATTTTCCTCGGGTATCTGCGCGATTTCGGGGAGGTCGACTCGGATTCCGTCGAAGCGAAGGTCTTCCTTTCGGAAAATTACCGCAGCAGAAAGCCGATACTCGATTTTGTCAATCTGATCTTCGATTCCCTTTATACCGAAGAGAACGTCGGCACGTCGTATGAAAAAGAACGCCTCATCTGCGGCGGAAAAGCGGGGGGCGCGGCTTTCCCCGTCGAGGTCGCCGCTTTCTGCAATCAGCAGGCAACCGAATCCGAGGCGGAGTACATCGCTTCAAGGATCATAGAGCTTGTCGAAAACGAGGGCTACGACTACGGCGATATCGCCGTGCTTATGCGTTCCATAGGCAAGGAAAGCATTCAGCTTAAAAGAGAGTTCATGAAAAACGGGATACCGTTCACGATGTCGAAGGGCAGCTCGTTCATCAACGAACCCGAAATAATGCTTGCACTTTCGATACTGCGTATACTCGACGACCCGCTCGACGATATTTCGCTCGCGGCCTCTCTCAGAAGCCCCGTCTTCGGTTTTACCGCCGACGATCTTTATGCGCTCAAAAGCTGCTTCGCGTACGATGCGCTTTACGACTGCGTAAAACGCGGAAGCGAGTATTTCCGCCGTCATAAAAACAGAGGCGCAAGATACGTTTCCGACACGCCTTACGCCGAAATAAAGGGAAAGATCAAAAGAAAAAAGCGCATCTTCATGCCGCACGGCGTACGTTCGGGTGAGCATCCGAACGAAAAGACTCTTGAAAAATGCGCGTCGTTTGCCGATACACTGCTTCGCCTTCGCGCTCCGGGCGCCGAATGCCCGAGCAGCCGCATGATATGGAACATGTATTCCGTGACGAACCTCATTCCGCTCTGCGCGGTCGGGAAAAACGGCAAAAAGCGCGTTTCCAACCTCAAAAAGCTCTATACGGTTTCTCTCGATTTCGAAAGATCGTCGTTCAAAGGACTTTCGGCGTTCCTTTCCTACGTCAGCGACGTGGCGAAAACGTTTGACAAGAGCGTCGAGACGGACGTCGAACCCGGCTGCGTGAGACTGATGACGATACATATGTCCAAGGGACTCGAGTTCCCCGTGTGCTTCGTTTCGGCTGTCGGTAAAAAAATCAACTACGACGACGCGGAAAGCAAAGTGCTCATCAGCGAAGAGGGACTTATTTACCGCAATCTGCGCGCATATGACGGTATCGTCGAATACAAGCCGCTCGTCAAGAGAATGGCTGACGAGGACGAGAAAAAAGCCACCGCGCGCGAAGAGCTCAGGTGCCTTTACGTCGCGCTGACGAGGGCGCAGGAACGGCTCATCGTTACCGGAGCGTATAAGAAGGAAGGGACAAAGGGCAACTTCTTCACCGCCGAAAGCGTTATGATGTGGCTGCATCCCATACTTGAAGAGACGGAAAGCCCCTGCTTTGAGCTTTACGATTTCAACGCCGACGAGGAAGAAAACGCGGCAGACGGCGAAAGCAGGGCAGAAGGTGAAGAAAGCGCGGAAAAACCCGCAGGACGCTTCGTTCCGCCCGTCAAGACCGTGACCTACTCCGCCGACGTCTTCCGCAGGGCGCTTGAAGCCGGACGCGCCGACAGAAGCGGCAGCACCGTTCCTTCCAAAGCGTCGGTCTCCGAGCTGAGAAAAGGAATACTCGAAGACGACGAATACGCCCGCACGCTTTCCGAGAGCGACGCGAGACGCAGACCCGTTTTCGCGTCGGGCGACGCCGACGGCGCCGCGTCGGGCACCGCGACCCATCTGTTCATGCAGTTTGCCGATTTCGGAAACGTAATGAAAAAGGGAATAGACGCCGAGATCGAGAGACTTAAAGAGATAAAAATGATATCCGAGTCCGAAGCGGAACTCATCAATACGAACGAGCTCAAAAAGTTCTTTGAAAGCCCGCTCTGCCGTGATATGGCGGCGTCCGATTACGTCTGCCGCGAAAAGCGGTTCAACGTCATCGAGGATTCGGAAGCCTTCTCGGGAGTCAAGGGCGAAAAGGTCATGGTGCAGGGCGTCATCGACTGCTTCTTCCGCAATCCCGACGGAAGCTACACCGTGGTAGACTACAAGACCGACAGAGTGAAACGCGGCACGGGCGAAGAAACACTGCTTTCGCGCCATTCGTTCCAGCTCGGCTATTATGTGCGTGCCGTCGAACAGATGACGGGCGGAAAAGTCAGCCGCGCTCTCCTTTATTCGTTCTGCCTCGGCAGGGAGATCGAGGCGAAAATATGAAGGACAGACCGCTCGGAAAATTCAGCGTCATCGGCATCGACGCCTGCAAGGGCTTCGTTCCCGATAACGAAAAGCTGCTGTTTGCCGATACCGACGAGAAACGCGGCGCTCTTGCCGTCACCGACGGAAAAGACGTTTACGGCTTCGTCACGGGCAATCACGCGTTTCTCGTCAAAGCAGCCGTCTCCGTGGGAGAAGAGGTTTACTGCGTAAAGGAAAGCGAAACGATGGTCAACGCGTCGAAGGTATGCGTCGTGAACGCGTACCGCAAATTCAAAAAGATATGAGGGAAAAACAATGAAATTGCTTATCGCGTCCGATATCCACGGCGACGCCGTATGCTGTGAAAAGCTGACAAGCCGCGTCGATGCCGAAAACGCCGGAAAAATAATTCTTCTCGGTGATCTGCTTTATCACGGTCCAAGAAACGACCTGCCGTCGGGCTACGACCCCAAAAGGGTGATAACGCTGCTGTCGGGGCTGAAAGGACGGGTCTTGTGCGTCAGAGGCAACTGCGACACCGAGGTCGACCAGATGGTGCTCCCGTTCCCGATACTCGCGTCCTGCGTGCTGATTTATGACGGAAAAACCGAAATGTTCTGCACTCACGGACACACTTACGGTGAGGATGATCCGCCCGAGATATACGGAAAAACGGTGCTGCTCTGCGGACACACGCACGTTCCCGCGTTCAGAAAACACGAAAACTTCGTTTACGTCAACCCCGGTTCGGTATCCATTCCCAAAGAAAACAGCCGGAAAAGCTATATTATTTACGAAAACGACACCTTCACGTTCAAAGACCTTGAAGGAAACGTTTACGCGTCGTACACGTTATAAAAACGCGGCTCGTCCTTTTCGGCGCGTGCCCATAAGGATGTTTTTTGAAGCATTTTCGTCACGCGCCGAAAACGATGTATTCCACTGCGTTGAATGTGATGTGCACTTCGTGCGTGATGTTCGCCTCCGGCGGGTGATGTGCCTGCGGGCGTGGGTGGAATACATCACATCACTTTTGCAAAGCAAAAACATCACTATGCCGCAAGGCATAACATCACTTGCCCGACAGGGCAAACATCACTCGGAAATTATATATAATTTCCCTGCTTGCTGTGATATGAGACAAAGATACCCGCTGAAAAGAAGTATTTTTCAGCGGGTTGTTTCTTTTGGCTTGCCAAACCGGGATTTGTCAACATATCGTATCATTGATATTACAGAGCAAATCAAAAAACATCCTTATCAACCCGTGGCATTCGGGACGAGCTGTAAATTTTATTGTATATCAAGGAATGTTTCTTTCCATTTTCCACAAATCGTCAATGCTTTTGTAATTGTCGGGAAACCAGAAAACCGACGTTTTGTGATAAGTGTAAAAATCTCCTACGGAGCCGTCTCCGTTGACTTCCGCTAAAAATTTGTTCCAGACAACGATCTTATACGTCAAGGCGGAGTATTCTCTTGTTCCGCCGTCATCATAGCTTCCCGTCGGGATCGGAAGAAACAGGAACAGAAGGATCGCGGCAATGCAGACCGGAATAATGATTTTTGCTTTCTTCGGACGGATCTTTTTCACAACACTATATTCGTTATCATATAGTTGAGGTAGGTCTTGTACGCCATTTTGTCTGCGACGAGACGGCGCATATCGTAAAGGATGTTGGGCGGTATGCGGTCGGCTTCCTCGGTGGTGAGCGTGTTCTTCATCATCTTGTCAAGATAGAGCGCTTCGTGGATGTCCATCGTGGTGATCGCGTTGTCACGCAGACAGATGACCTTTTTCATCTGACCGCTGACCAGCGTCTCGACCGCGGCGCAGCCCATCTGTGTGGCAAGCACTCTGTCGCGGAGTGTCGGCGAGCCGCCTCTCTGGATATGCGCGGGGCGCACGAAACGGGTGTCGATGCCCGTTTTTTCCTGTATTTCGGTGCAGAGGTGCTCGCAGTAGTCGCTGCCGATGCCCTCGCTCGCGATTATTATGAAATTGCGTTTACCGTGCTTTCTCGCGTCTATCATTTTGGCGAAAAGCTTGTCGAAATTGGTGGGTATCTCGCGGATGACCGCGCAGATGGCGCCGACGGCGATGGCCGTGTTGAGGGCAATGTCGCCCGCCTCGCGGCCCATGACCTCGACCACGTTGCATCTCGCGTGGCTTTCGCCCGTGTCGCGCAGCTTGTCCACGAGGTCGACGACGGTGTTCATCGCCGTGTCGAAGCCTATCGTGGCGTCGGTGGACGCGATGTCGTTGTCTATCGTGCCGGGGATGCCGATGCAGGGAACTCCGGCGTCGGTCAGGTCGACCGCTCCGCGGAAAGTACCGTCGCCGCCGATGGTGACGATTCCGTCGAGTCCGATGCTGCGGCAGGTGGCGACCGCCTTCGCGATGCCTTCCTTTGTTTTGAATTCGTCGCTTCTCGCGGTGTAAAGCATCGTGCCGCCGCGGTTGATTATATACGAAACGTCGCGTTCGGCAAGCTGCTTTATCTCGTTGTTGATGAGTCCCTGATATCCGTTGTAGATGCCGAAGACCTCGATGCCCTTGACGAGCGCGAGACGCGTGACGGCGCGTACCGCCGCGTTCATGCCGGGCGCGTCGCCTCCGGAGGTAAGCACGCCTATTCTTTTGAAGTTGCCCATATATCATATCCCCCGATCGTTCTTTTTTTATGATTATACAATGCGCCCGTCGATTTGTCAATCATTTACGCCCTGTTCTATTGACTTTTTGCATAAAAAGTGGTAAAATCCGATAAAACAAAACATAACAGGAGGAACAATCATGGACATCAAAGCAAAAGTAGAAGAACTCGTATCGAAGATCACCGGCAGCGGAGACCTTCTTGCCAAATTCAAATCCGGACCCAAGGAAACCGTAAAAGGTCTTGTCGGCGACAAGGTCCCCGACGACGTCCTTGACAAGCTCACCGACGGCATCAAGGCAAAGATCGATATCGACGACATCAAGGGCAAGCTCGGCGGACTCGGCAATCTCTTCAAGAAATAAGCAAAAAGGAAGTATCTCTTATGAAGCGCGGCAGCGGTGTACTCATGCACGTTTCGTCCCTCTGGGGCGATCATTCCGAGGGCTCTTTCGGAAAACCGGCAAAGGAATGGATAGATTTTATCGCGTCAATGGGCTTTTCCTATTGGCAGGTGCTTCCGTTCTGCCTGCCCGACGGCTATAACTCTCCCTACAAATCCTTCAGCGCCTTCAGCGTGAACCCGTTTTTCATCGATCTCGAGGACCTTTTTGAAAAAGGTCTGCTGACACGCGAGGAACTCGATTCCGCACGTCAGAAAACACCGTACACCTGCGAATTTGCCCGTCTTCACAAGGAAAGATTCGCTCTTCTTTCCAAAGCGGCTCACCGTTTCGGCAACAGCGCGGAACTCGAAAAGTTCTTTGCGTCTCACCGCAGGACAGATCGGTTCTGCCTCTTTATGGCAAAGCGCGAAGCCAACGGCGGCAAGCCGTGGGATGAATGGACGTCGGACGAAGCTGACGGCGACACCCTCCTCACGTGGAGGTTCACCCAGTATACGTTCTTCCGTCAATGGAAAGAGATAAAGGCTTACGCGAACGAAAAAGGCGTTTCGATCATCGGCGACATTCCCATATACGTCGACTGGAACAGCTCCGACGTTTGGGCGGACAGCGATCTTTTCCTGCTTGACGAAAGAAAACGTCCGTCGCTCGTCGCGGGAGTGCCTCCCGATTATTTCTGCGCCGACGGTCAGCTCTGGGGCAACCCGCTCTATGACTGGAAAAAGATGGAAGAAGACGGCTTTGCCTGGTGGAAGGAACGCATTTCCTTCATGACCGAGCTTTTTGACGGGGTAAGGATAGACCATTTCAGAGCTTTCGAGTCTTATTTCGCCATCGACGCGTCCGAAAAGACCGCAAGGAACGGCAAGTGGCTCAAGGGTCCCGGAATGAAACTCATTGACGCGCTCAAGAGCGCCACCGACAAGCTGCTCATCGCCGAGGATCTCGGTGACATCACCGAAGACGTGGTGAAGCTCGTGAAAGACAGCGGATTTCCCGGAATGCGAATCATGCAGTTCGCGTTCCTCGGCGATCCCGCGTCGCCTCACCTGCCGCACAACTACGTGAACAACTGCATCGCCTACACGGGGACTCACGACAACAACACCCTGCTCGGCTACGTCTGGGAGGCGTCGCCGGAGGAGAGAAGAAGACTTTTCGATTACTGCGGCTACGACAGCGACGACATTCATCACTGCTACGACGCGATACTCAGAACGCTTTTCGCGTCTTCCGCGGGTCTCATCGTGCTTCCCGTTCAGGATCTGCTGCTTTACGGCAGCGATACGAGGCTGAACCACCCGGGCTCGTGCGACGGAAACTGGGAATACCGCCTCACCAAAGAACAGCTTAAAAATATCGACAAGAAAAAATTTGCGGAATGGAACCGTATTTACGGCAGATGAACCGACTGCAAACAGGGAAAAAAGATGCGTAAAACGCGTCTTTTTCTTTGCATTTCAAGTCTTTTTTTGCGGTGGGGATGCAATGCCGGCTTTTTGCTTTCCGAAAGACAAAAAATGAAATTCCATTTGAAAAATATGTCAATTATTTTCATTTATACTTGACAAAAAGGCATAAGCGGTGTATAAATAAAATGTATCTGCGTCTGCATACGGCTTTGCGGCGCCATTTTTCGGGGCTAAAATGCCGGACCGCGGACCGCGATGCAAAAAACGCTTAGCAGTATCCGGTATGTAAGGAGTGAGCGATATGGATAAAAAAATGTTGATTTATATATTGAAAAGACTCGGGCTTGCGCTGCTCACCCTTTTCATCATAATCACCGTTACCTTTTTCATCATGCACGCCGTCCCGGGCAGCCCCTTCGTCGGCGAGAAGGCCATCCCTCAGTCTACGATGGACGCCCTCAACGCAAAATACGGGCTCGATAAGCCGCTCGGCACGCAGTATCTTATTTATCTTAAAAACGCGGTAAAACTCGATTTCGGTCAGTCCATTTATTATAAAGGCCTCAACGTGATAGACCTCGTTATGCAGGGCTTTGCGACTTCGGCGTTCATAGGTCTCAGCGCCGCGATCCTCGCCATCATAATCGGGCTCATCTTCGGCTCTCTTGCCGCCATCAAGCGCTCAAAATGGCAGGACAAGCTCATACTCATACTTTCGACCGCTTCCGTTTCGGTGCCGTCGTTCGTTATCGGCGTTATCGCGCTCTGGACCCTCACCGTCAAATGGAGGGTTTTTCCGTCCATGGGCAGCTCGATACAGAGCATACTCGCGGGTGAAGGCTCGTTTATGGGACTCATTCTTCCCATTATCGCGCTTTCGCTCTATCCCGCGGCATACATAACCCGTCTCACGCGTTCCTCCATGCTCGATTCGCTCGGTCAGGACTATATCAGGACCGCGAGAGCAAAGGGCGTCCCCGAAAGAAAGGTGCTCTTCAAGCACGCGCTCCGCAACTCGCTTGCCCCCGTCATTTCCTACGCGGGCCCGATGATCGCGTACATAGTTACCGGTTCTTTCGTCGTTGAAAGCATTTTCTCGGTCCCCGGTATCGGCGGATATTTCATAGATTCCATCAAAAACCTCGACTACACGATGATAATGGGCACCACCGTGCTTCTTTCGGTGCTTATGCTCGCCATGAACCTTATAAGCGACGTGCTTTACAAGGTCATAGATCACCGTGTGGATTTCTCGTGAACGGGAGGGCGGAAAAATGTCTGAAATGAATTCCAACAGACCCAATGACAAAATGCCGAAAAAGAACCCGTTCAGCCTGCAGCTCGATCTTTCCAAGTTCGAGCTTGCCACGGATGAGGAAAAAGCGCAGCAGGACCACATGCGTGAAAGCACGAGCTTCCTCAAGGACAGCCTTCGCAGGCTCCGCAAGGACAAGCTTTCCATGGCGTGCCTCATAATCGTCGTGTTCCTCACGCTCACGGCGTTCATAGTTCCGCTTTTCTATCCGTACGATTACAGTACGAGCTCCGGCAGCCGCGACAGTATCGCCGGCGAATTTCTCGGCCCGTTCGAGTATTCACCGCGTGAAAAGATCCTTATGGAAGAAGATGCCGTGTTTATGGGCTGGTCGCTCGGAAAAGACGACATCACTCATTATCACGGACTTCTCGTCATCGACAGCGAAGAATATCTGAACGAAGTCAAAGAATACTTCGTTACCGCTCCGCTTACGTTCTCCGATTCGACCTGCGAGCTTTACGCCGTATGGGGCGTTGACAAGAACGGCGACGGAAAAGCCGATTTCGGCGCGGACCTTTTCAACAATACCGCGGAAAGCGTTCTCGTTCCCAGATACAAGATCACTTACGATCTGAACGGCGGCACGGGAACTCTCCCCGAAGACACCTTCGAATACGTTTCGACCGACAAGATCACCCCGAGCAACGAAACGGGTGACTTCAAAAAAGACGGCGCCGTGTTCACCGGCTGGTCTCTTAAGTCAGACCTTCCCGTGATCGACGCGTCCAATTACGATACTTACAGCGAAGACGTCATCGCAAAGAACTTCGCGGTTTCGTCCGATACCACGCTTTATGCCGTCTGGGCAGCCGATTCCGACGGTGACGGCGTCGCCGACGAAGGCGCTTCCGTCAATTACAGATACAACAGCAAGAGCAAACCCGACAGATACAGACTCACTTTCGACGGAAATATGAGCAACGAAAAAGCTCCCGTCGACGATTTCAAATACGCAAAGGGCGACGCTGTCGTTCCTGCCGCCGCGTCTCTCACCAAAGAGACCAAGAGCGTGTTCCCGCATATACTCGGCACCGATGAGCTCGGACGCGACTATGCGATAAGGATCATCGTCGGAACGCGTGTATCCCTCCTCGTCGGTATAATCGCGGCGGTCGTCGTCGTTATCATCGGCGTGCTTTACGGCGCGATCTCCGGCTATTTCGGCGGAAAAGTCGACCTTGTCATGATGCGTATCGTCGATATCATCTATTCGCTTCCCGACACGCTCATAATCATCCTTCTTTCCGTCGCTTTCAAGGATATTTTCCAGAACGGTCCTCTTTCCTCCGTCGTTGACAAGCTCGGCGGCGTCGGACTCGTGAGCATCCTCATCGTGTTCGCCCTCCTTTACTGGGTCGGCATGGCGCGCCTCGTCAGAGGTCAGGTGCTTTCCCTCAGAGAGCAGGAATTCGTCCTTGCCGCAAAGGCCTGCGACGCTCCCGCACGCTGGATAATATTCAAGCACATGCTTCCCAACTGCATTTCCGTCATTTTCATTTCGGCGGCTCTGCAGATACCCTCCGCGATATTCACCGAAAGCTTCCTCAGCTATCTCGGCATCGGCGTTTCCATCCCCATGCCCAGCCTCGGCTCGCTTGCTTCCAACTACCGCGGACAGATGACGATCGATGGCAGAGGATACCTATTCATACTCCCCGCGGTCATCATATTCCTTCTCGTTCTTTCACTCAACCTGCTTGGTCAGGGACTCCGCGACGCCTTTGACCCCAAGCTTCGTGAAAAATCGTAAGCGGAAAGGCAGGTAGAAAAAATGAGTTATTTGGAAGTCAGAAATTTAAGAACGTCCTTCTTTACCCATTCCGGCGAGGTCAAGGCTGTCGACGACGTTTCGTTCGACCTTGACAAGGGCGAAGTGCTCGGCATCGTCGGCGAATCCGGATCGGGAAAGAGCGTCACCGCCTACTCCATCCTTCAGATCCTCACGAGCCCCGGCAAGATAGTCGGCGGCAGCGTAAAGGTCGACGGCGAGGAGCTCGTCGGCTGTGACGAAAAAGTCATACACTCCATTCGCGGAAACAAGATCAGCATAATTTTTCAGGACCCGATGACGAGCCTTAACCCCGTCTATACGGTCGGCAACCAGCTTATCGAAGCCATAAGACTCCATACCGACAGAGATAAGAAGCAGGCTTACGACAGAGCGGTCGAAATGATGACGCTCTGCGGCATCAACGACCCCGAAAAGCGTATGAAGCAGTATCCCTATGAGCTTTCCGGCGGTATGCGTCAGCGCGTGATGATCGCCATGGCGCTCGTCTGCGAGCCCGACATCCTCATTGCCGACGAACCTACCACGGCGCTCGACGTCACCATCCAGGCGCAGATACTCGAGCTTATGAAGTCGCTTCAGAAACAGTTCGGTATGGCGATAATCCTCATCACGCACGACCTCGGCGTGGTCGCCGGAATGTGCGACAAGATCAACGTAATGTACGCGGGCAAGATTGTCGAAAGCGGAAGCGCCAACGACATATTCTATTCGCCGCGTCACGAATACACCAAGGGCCTGCTCACGTCGATACCCAATATCGCGTCCGACGAAAAGACAAGGCTCATCCCCATCGCGGGTACACCGGTCGATCTTCTCAGTATGCCGGCAGGCTGCGCGTTCGCGCCGAGATGCCCCAACTGCATGAAGATATGCCTTGCCGAAAAAGCGCCCTGCATGGAATTCGGCGGCATCCACAGCGCGAGCTGCTGGATGAACGTGAAGGCTCTGGCGGAAGCCGAAGCAAACGGCGGGAAAGGAGCTGACAACAATGAGTGAAGAAATCAAAACACCGCTTATTGAGGTCAGAGACCTTAAAAAGTATTTTACCATCAACAGCGGATTTTTCAAATCCAAACAGCTCAAGGCGGTCAACGGCGTCAGCTTTTCGATCGAGGCGGGCAAAACGCTCGGACTCGTCGGCGAATCCGGCTGCGGCAAGACCACCGTCGGACGTACTCTCATGTATCTGTACGAGCCGACCGGCGGCGACATCATCTACCGCGGCAAAGAGATAAAGACGCGCAAGGACGTCAAGGAACTGAGAAGCAAAATGCAGATGGTCTTTCAGGACCCATATTCGTCCCTTGACCCCAGAATGACGGTCTCCGATATCATCGCCGAGCCCCTCGACGTGCATAAGATGTGCGCCACGAAAGAGGAACGCGCTCGCAGGATAAAGGAACTGATGGACGCCGTGGGACTTTCGTCCGAACACGCGACGAGATACGTCCACGAATTCTCGGGCGGTCAGCGCCAGAGGATAGGCATCGCGAGATCGCTTGCCATGAACCCCGAAATGATAATCTGCGACGAGCCGGTATCGGCACTCGACGTGTCGATTCAGGCGCAGGTGATCAATATGTTCGAGGACCTTCAGAAGGAACGCGGACTCACCTATCTGTTCATCGCTCACGACCTTTCGGTCGTCAAGCACATTTCCGACGATATCGCGGTCATGTACCTCGGCAAGATAGTCGAGATCGCTCCCGCGAACGAGCTCAACCGCAACCCCATACATCCCTATACCACCTCGCTTCTTTCAGCCGTTCCCATCACCGACCCCGAGCTTGAAAGAAAGAGACAGCGCATCGTTCTCGAAGGCGATGTGCCGAGCCCGCTCAACGTACCGAGCGGCTGCCCGTTCAGGACGAGATGTCCCCACGCCACCGAAAGGTGCGCCGCCGAATGCCCGTCGCTTACCGAGCGTTCTCCCGGACACAAAGTCGCCTGTTTCGAAAAATAACCAAGGTTGTAACGTAAAAAAATACGTTTCAATATAAAAAATATGGAGGAAACAACATGAAAAGAATTTTCGCGCTCGTTCTTGCTCTTCTCATGGTGACCGTTGCTCTTGCAAGCTGTGCCACTGAAGAAGAAAAACCTACCGAGTATACCGGTGAAAAAGCTATCACCGTATGCGTAGGACCCGACCCCGAGACCCTTGATCCCGCTCTCAACTCTTCCGTTGACGGCGCCATCGTTCTCACCAACGCTTTCGCGGGCCTTTACGGCTACGAAGCAGACGCAAACGGCAAACCCGTTATCATTGCCGAATGCGCAAAGGAAATCGTCAAACCGACCGCTCTCGAAGGCGGCAAGTATCAGTACGTCGTTACTCTTAAAGACGGCCTCAAATGGTCCGACGGCGCTGAACTCAAGGCTTCCGATTTCGTTTATTCCTGGCAGAGAGCCGCTTCTCCCGCTACCGCTGCTGACTATTGCTATATGTTCGACGTCATCGACGGTTTCTCCTATGAAGACGACTGCAGCCTCAACGTAGTTGCAGACGACGCTGCAAAGACCATCACCATCGTTACCGGTGCTTACTGCAGCTATTTCGATCAGCTCCTCGCTTTCCCGACCTATTATCCCGTTCGCAAAGACATCGTTGAAGGCAACGACGCTTGGGCAACCAAACCCGAGACCTACATCTGCAACGGACCTTTCAGAATGAAGTCCTGGACCGTAGGCTCCGACATCGTTTTCGAAAAGAACCCCAACTACTGGGATGCTGATTCCGTAAAACTCGAAACCCTCAAATACTTCCTCTCTGACGACGACGACGCTATCTTCGCCAACTACACCAACGGTACCATCCAGTACACCACCACCGTTCCCGTAGCTCAGATCCCCGTTCTCAAAGCAGACGCCAACAGATTCAACAAAGACTTCTTCATCGGCGACTACATCGGAACCTATTATCTTGAATTCAACGTTGAAAGATCTCTCGCTCCCGAAGGAAAGACCTTCACCGAACCGCAGGACGCTGAAATCAGATACGCGCTCTCTCTCCTCATCGACCGTAACTACATCGTTGAAAACATCACCGCCGCGGGTCAGACCCCCGCTTACGGCTTCGTTCCCGCAGGAATGGGCGACGGAAATGGCAAGATCTTCCGTGAAGAAGCTGAAAAATGGTGGAGCGTCGACAAAGCCGACCTCGAATCCAACAGAGCCGAAGCTGTAGAGATCCTCAAGAAATACTACACCTACGACGAAGCTTCCGGCAAATTCACCGACATCCCCAAATTCGAATACTCCATCAACCCGACTTCCGGCAATACCGCTATTGCCGAAGCTATCCAGAGCCAGTGGTCCGCATACGGCATCGAAGTTTCCATCGATACCCGTACCTGGTCCGTTATCCAGACCGCTCTTACCGAAGGCGACTTCACTATGTGCCGTCTCGGCTGGATCGCCGACTATGATGACCCCGTAAACTTCCTCGAGATCCTTCTCTCCGGTTCCGGCAACAACCATCCTCACCTCGGCAAAGACGGTGAAAAGGGCAGCGCTGCCATCTACGGACCCGACGGAAAACAGACCTGGGCAGGCTACGATGAACTCATCGGCAAGATCAAGACCGAAGCCGATCCCGAAAAACGTGCTGAACTTATGTATGAAGCAGAAGAATGGGTCCGCGATACCTACACCATCCTTCCTCTTTACTACTACACCAACCCGTACCTCGCAAATACCGGTCTTAAGGATTTCCTCTACTCCAACCTTGGCTGGGTATCCTTCAAGAAGGCTGAATTCTACAAATAATAACTTATAAACAATAGGTTATTGCCGCTCCGCTTCACGCGGAGCGGCTTTTTGCCTAAAAAAACTATTTACAAAACGCGTTTTCGGTGATACAATAAGAAAAACGAAAAGGAGAAATGAAAATGAGAACAAAAACGATCGCGTTTTTACTTATCCTGGTGCTTGCTTTTTCCGTGATGCTTGCATCCTGCAGCGAAAGCGGCAGCGACGTCAGCAAAGAAGAGAGCAAAGCCGGCGACGCGTCAAGTGCCGAATCCGCTGCCGAAGAAAGCTCGGAGGAAGTGTCGAAGCTCTTTATCGACGGACTTGATCCCGCGGGACTTGACCTCGACGGCTACGCCATGAGGTTCCTCGTGCTCGCTTCGAATATCCAGTATGACGACGAGCAGATCATCGGCTACACCGAAAGCACCGGCGAGGACAAAGCCGACGACGTGATAGCCGCCATCGTTGAGCGAAACAACAAAATGACGCAGGAATACGGCTTTGTGATCGAATCCGAATCCGTTACCTCGACCGATGATTTCCCGATACGCGTAAGAAGCGATAACGAGGCGGGTATCGCCAATTATCAGGCGATAGTTGGCGGCGCTTATTACCTTGCTCCGCTTTCCGCCGAAGGCATGTTCTACGATTTCTACGATCTCGAAAACTCGCGTCTCAGCCTCGACGAGGTATGGTGGGATCCCGTCACCCAAAAGGATATGACCATCGTCAACTCGCTCTATCTCGCAACGGGCGACCTCCTTTACACCGACGACAACCAGACGAGATGTCTGTTCTTCAACAAGGACCTTATCAAGGAATACAATCTCGCGAATCCGTTCGAACTCGTGGCCGAAGGCAAATGGACGCTCGACGAGATGTACACGATGATGAAAGCCGTGGCACATCCCGGCGGAGACGGAAAGATGGATGTCGCGGGTGACGATACGTGGGGCATGGTCGGCGTTTCGTTCGACACCTATATGCTCATTATGGGCGGCGGCGTCGCTCAGATCGTCAAGGACGAAAACGACGTCCCGCGCTTTGCCATGATGGACGAGCAGAACGTCAACAACTTCTTCAAGGTGTTCGACATTGTCAGCGACCGCGAAGCCACCTGCTTCACCGGCGACTATTACCGCTGGAACGACTCGAGATGCAGCGAGATATACGCTCATTTCTATAACGGACAGGCGCTCTTCTATCCCGAGATCGTCGGAAAAGTCAATTCCGAAAAGATGAGAGAAGCCGATATAAACTACGGTATCCTCCCGATGCCAAAGATGAACGTCGAGCAGGATAACTACGCGTCCACCGTCAATCCGTACGGCTTCGGCACCGTCGCGATCCCCATCACCATCAACGCGGAAGAGATCCCCGAGATCACCTTCTGCCTCGAGGCAATGGCACGTTACGACAACGAGCACGTCACCGCGGTGTACTACGACCTTACTCTCAAGCTCAAACGCCTTATCGACGACGAGGATTCGCCCGAAATGCTCGACCTCATATTCAGAAACAGAATAGTCGATATGTCCGTTATGTTCAACTGGGCTGACTGCATCCAGTATTACAACCAGCTCCGCTCCAACAAGAACAGGGGCGTCGTGTCGTTCTGCCAGAGCAAGGAGAACGCGTTCAACGCCGCGATGGAAGCGACCATCGAAAGCTATAACGAACTCAAGAACCATTGATTTTATCAGGCAGGCCCGACACGTTTCGGGTCTGCTTTGCTTTTTTGACTTTTATTTTCACGAAAACTATTTACAAAAATGAGAAAAAATGGTATCATAATGAAAACAGCAGGAGGGGTAATTATGAAAAAGCTCAACGTAGTTATCTGGAACGAATTCAGACACGAAAAAACAAACGAAGAAGTCAAAAAACTTTATCCGAACGGCATACACGCGTTCATTAAGGATTTCCTCAGCGTCAATGATGATCTTGATATCACGCTTGCCGCCCTTGACGATCCCGAGCAGGGACTCCCCGACGAGCTTCTGAACAAGACCGACGTCCTTATCTGGTGGGGACACATGGCTCACCACGAAGTGAACGACGCCCTTGTCGCGAAGATCAGAAAACGCGTTTATTCCGAAGGAATGGGATTCATCGCGCTTCATTCCGCGCATAAATCCAAACCGTTCGACACCATCGTCGGCACCTCCGGCAACCTTTCGTGGGGCAGGAATCAGAAAGAAGTCATGTGGACGATGCTTCCGACCCATCCGATCGCCGCTGGCATCCCCGACCATTTCGTTCTTGACGAAGAAGAGCTTTACAGCGAACCCTTCTACATTCCTCAGCCCGACGCACTCGTGTTCGGCGGATGGTACGAAGACGGCTATATCATGCGTACCGGATGCTGCTTCCTCAGAGGAGCCGGCAAGGTGTTCTATTTCCAGCCCGGTCACGAGACCTGCCCGTCGTATTACAACGAATACGTTCAGCGTATCATAAAGAACGCCGTTTATTGGGCGGCTCCCAACGAATTCGGCTTCAAGATGGTCGACGAGTGCCCGATGCTCACCAAGAAATCATTTGAATGATAAAATAAAAATTTCACACAGAAAGGAATCAGCCATGTCAAAGAAACTACTTGCCGGACTGCTTGTTTTCATCATGATGCTCGCTCTGCTCGTCACCGCGTGCGGCGAAGAAAACGGCAACGAAACAAGCAAGACGAACTCCGAAACGTCCTCCGCGAGCGAATCCAAGCCCGAAACGTCCGAAGAGACGTCGACAGCCCTCATCGAAGGACTTGATCCCACCGGACTCAACATCAGCGGCTACACCATCAAGTTCCTCATTCTTGCTCCCGGTCAGCTTTACGATGACGAGCAGATCATCGGCTATACCGAAGAATTCGACGAAGAAAAAGCCGATGCCGTCATCATTGCCATTTCCGAAAGAAACAACAAGCTTCAGCAGGAATACGGCTTCACCATCATCAACGAAAACGTCAGCGACGACGACTGCTACAACCGTTTCGTTCAGAAGGTCAGAAACGATAACGAAGCGGGTACCGCGGACTATCAGGTGCTCGTCGGCGGCGCAAACTTCCTCGCTCCTCTCACCTCCGAAGGTCTCTGTTACGATTTCTACAGCCTCGGCGAAGAAAGCTATCTCAGACTCGACGAAGAATGGTGGGATCCCGTTACTCAGAAAGACATGAGTATCGCGAATTCGCTTTACATGATCTCGGGTGATATCCTTTACACCGACGACCAGTACACCAGATGCCTCTATTTCAACAAAGACCTCGTCAAACAGTACAGCCTCGATAACCCGTTCGACCTCGTAAAGAGCGGCGAATGGAACATCGACAAAATGTACGCAATGATGAAGGAAGTCGCTCATCCCGGCGGAGACGGGATCATGAACGTCGAAGGCGACGACTTCTGGGGACTTGTCGGTGTTTCGTTCGACACCTATATGTTCATCATGGGCGGCGGACTTGCTCAGATCAGCAAGGACGACAACGATATCCCGCAGTTCGCAATGCTCAACGAGCAGAACGTCAACAACTTCCTCAAGGTGTTCGACGTCGTTGCCGACAAGAGCGTTACCTGCTTCATCGAAGACTATTTCCGTTGGAACGATTATGACAACAACCATAAGGTGTCCGACCATTTCTATCAGAATCAGGCACTTTTCTATGCAGAACATATCGGACTCGTCAACTCCGAAAAACTCAGAAACGCCGATATCAGCTACGGCATAGTTCCCATGCCCATGGTATCCGAGGGTCAGGAAGATTACGCTTCCATGGTCAACCCCTATCACTTCGGCATCATGGCAATTCCCATTTCCATCAACGAAGCGGAGATCCCGCAGATCACCTTCTGCCTCGAGGCGATGGCTCATTACAACTACGACAACGTGACCGCGCTTTACTACGATCTCACCCTCAAGCTCAAACGTCTCGTTGACGACGAAGACTCGCCCGAAATGCTCGATATCATATTCAGAAACAGATTGGTAGATATCTCCGTCATCTTCAACTGGGGCGACTGCATCCAGTATTACAACCAGCTCCGTTCCGCCGGCAGCACGTCGATCCAGTCTCACCTCCAGAGCAAGCTCGGCACGTTCGAAAGCGACCTCAACAAGACTCTCGATCTCTTCAAATCGCTTCAGGAAGACTAAACTGAATTTTTCGGCAGACCCGCACTTTTGCGGGTCTGCTTTGCTTTTTGTGCGTTTGCTTTGCTTTTTTACTTGATTTTTTGACACGCTTGTGATAATATGGCAATGTAAATTATGACAAATAAGGAGATCCATTATGAAACGCGAAACAGGCTATTCACGTCCCGTCGGCGACGATATCATCGCGTCTTATCCCGAATTCAAAAAGAGCGGCATCGACTGCCTCGAGCTTTCCCCGCGTGACAAGGAATTCGATGAATTCGACGCCGAAAAAGTAACGCGCAAGGCGGCTGAAGCGGGACTTCGCATCAACAGCTTTCATCTCAGATTCGGCCCGTTCGAGCTTTACGACGTTTCCGCGACGGATGAAGAGAAACGCGTTTTTGCCGTTGAGTATCAGAAAAAATTCATACGTATGATGTCCGAATGCGGCGTTCACCTGTTCGTCATCCACGCGAGCGGCGAACCCATTGCCGATCCCGACAGACCCGCGAGACTCGCGGCCTCCAAAAAATCGCTTGCCGAGCTTGCCGGATACGCGGCTTCCTTCGGCTCGACCATCGCCGTCGAAGACCTCCCGAGGACCTGCCTCGGCAACCGCAGCAAGGAGCTTCTCGATCTCGTTTCCGCCGACGACAGACTCCGCGTCTGCTTTGACACCAACCATCTGCTCGGCGAAAAGATACCCGATTTCATCCGTAACGTCGGAAGCAAGATAATAACCACCCACGTTTCGGACTACAACTTTGTTGACGAGCGCCATTGGCTCCCCGGCGAAGGCGGCATCGACTGGAACGAGCTTTTCGACTGCCTCGACGGGATAGGCTACTGCGGCCCCATCCTTTACGAGATCAACCCGCTCAAGGTCGGACATAAGATCGAAAGATCCAGAGACATAACCGCGTCCGACGTCAAAGCAAACCACGTCTGCCTCGAAAACCGCGTTCGTCCCGTCACTTTCGAGATAAGCAAACAATGATAAGAGTCAAAAATCTCGCTTTTGCTCCGTCTTTTGATGAAAAAGACCTGCTTTGCGCCGTCAAAAACGTGTTCGGCTGCACCGACGGCGACGTACTGTCGCTTAAGATGAGTTCCAAGTCGCTCGACGCCAGACGCGGAAAAACGCTGCGCTGGATAGTGAATGCCGACGTCGAGCTGAAGAACGAAAAGAAGTTCGCGGCGAAAGCAAAAGGCGAGATAATATATCCTTTCGTAAAAAAAGAATACGTTTTTCCGACCGTCACCCGAAAGACGGGACTGCGTCCCGTGGTAGTCGGCTTCGGCCCCGCGGGTATATTCTGTGCTCTGATGCTTGCAAGGTGCGGGTATTCGCCCATCATTTTGGAGCGCGGCGACGAAATGGACACCAGAGCCGAAAAAGTCGCGCTTTTCAACGCGTCGGGAAGGCTTGACACGGAGTCCAACATACAGTTCGGCGAGGGCGGCGCGGGCGCGTTTTCGGACGGTAAGCTGACGACGCTCATCAAGGACAGGGACAACAGATGCGCCTACGTGCTCGAGGAGTTCGTGGCGTCGGGCGCACCCGACGAGATACTTTATCTCTCGCACCCGCATATCGGCACCGACCTGCTCCGCAACGTCATCAAAACACTGCGCGAACGAATAAAATCGCTCGGCGGGACTTTCCGCTTTTTGAGTAAGCTCACCGATATCGAAGCCGATGCCGACGGCGTGAAAGCCGTTTGCGTCAACGGAAGCGAGAGGCTCGAGACCGACGCGGTCTTCCTCTGCATCGGACATTCCGCGCGCGACACCTTTGAAATGCTCTACTCAAAGGGCATAAAAATGGAGCAGAAGCCGTTTTCGGTCGGCGTGAGGATAGAACACAGGCAAAAAGCCATAAACGAGGCCCGCTATCACGAGTTCAGAAACGAACCGGGACTCCCGAATGCCGAATACAAGGCGGTCGCTCATACGCCGAACGGCAGGGCGCTTTACACGTTCTGCATGTGCCCCGGCGGAAGCGTCGTGGCGGCGACGAGCGAGGAGGGGAGCGTTGTCACCAACGGAATGAGCTATCATTCCCGCGACGGCGAAAACGCCAATTCGGCGCTTCTCGTAAGCGTTGAAAAAGCCGATATCGGCGGGGACAGCCCGCTTGACGGCGTTTCATTTCAGAGAAAACTCGAAAAGAAGGCGTTCGAACTCGGCGGGGGAGGGTACAAGGCTCCGGCGCAGACCGTCGGCGATTTCCTTCGCGGAAAAGCGACGACATCCTTCGGCGACGTAAGACCCACCTATCCGCGCGGAGTCACGGGGAGCGACCTGAACGAGCTGCTGCCGCCCTTCGTGTGCGAAACGCTTCGCGATGGACTGCGTCTCTTGGACAAACAAATACCGTCATTCGCGTCTTCCGACGCGGTGCTGACCGGCGTCGAAAGCCGCAGTACCTGCCCCGTAAGGTGCGTGAGAGACGAATATACATTTCAAGCTTCAATAAAAGGTCTGTACCCCGCAGGCGAAGGCGCCGGTTATGCCGGCGGCATTATGTCGGCGGCGTCGGACGGAATAAAGTGCGCGGAGGCGTATATCGCGGACCGCGGTAAGGAGTAAAAAATGCTGAAGATCAAAATTACCGATTGCCTTTTCAAACTCAGAGAAAACACCGATTTCGATTCGATACGCGAGATAAACGTTGTCAGAACGGTCAGAAACCGCAAGGCGGCGTTTCAGATAATCGCGCTTTCCGACGAAGACTCGGTCATCCGCACCGACGGCACGCTTTATTTCCGTCAGGTGTGCAGCTGCACGTCTTACCGTCTCGACATAAAGAGCGCAAATAAGGTCAGCGTTTATCCCGAGGGATATATCCCCGACGACGCGGGACTTCCCGCGGCATGCGACATACTGCTTGAAGACAGATTTATCGAACTTACCGCGAACAAGCCCGCCGCTCTTTGGGCAGACATAGACGTCGACGGCGAAAGCGTGAGCGGGGATATCGAAATAAACACCTACGCAAGCTATATGTTCAGCGACGAAGCCGAATGGTCGAAGAGCAAAGTGAAGCTCGACGTAATCGACGTCACGCTGCCCGACGGAAAGGATTTCAGATACTACCTCGATCTGTGGCAGCATTCGTCCAACCTCGCGCGCAAGCATGAGGTGCCCATGTTCAGTGACGAGCATTTCGCGGTCCTTGAAGGCTACGTCAGGACGCTTGCCGACCTCGGTCAGAAAGCCGTCACGGTCATCGCGTCCGAGATCCCTTGGTCTGGTCAGAGCTGCATAAGCGTCCTCGAAAAGGCGAATATGTTCGAATATTCGATGATCAGGGTCACAAAACGCAAAAACGGCCGTTTCGTTTACGATTACACGAGCATGCAGCGCTACATCGACCTCTGCTTCAGATACGGCATCAACAGCGAGATCTCCGTTTACGGACTCGCCAATATCTGGTCGGGCGCGGCTTTCCCCAAGCCCGCAAAGCGTTACCCCGACGGAATAAGGATAAGATACTACGACGAAGCGACCTCGACCTATAAATTCATGAGCAAGGCGTCCGATATCGACTGCTACGTCAGAGCACTTGAGAGATACTTCGTCCGCAAAAAGCTCATCGACATCGTGCGTATCGCCGCCGATGAACCCGGTGACGTCGAAGCGTTCCGCAGGTCGGTCGGCAGACTTCACAAAAACGCGCCGCGTTTCCGCTTCAAGACCGCCATCAATCACGCCGAATTCATCGCCGAGTTCAAGGACGTCATTTCGGACTTCGTTCCGTTCATTTCGGGCGTCTGCTCTCAGTACGACGTGATACGTTCCTATTTCGGCATGGAAGGCAAGCGCTTCCTCTGGTACGTCTGCTGCTGGCCGCATTATCCCAACACGTTCGTCAGAAGCGAGCTTTGCGAAACGCTGTTCCTGCCCGTGCTGACCGCGTTCATGGGCTTTGACGGATTCCTTCGCTGGAACTACACCGTTCTCACCGACGACCCGAGAACGAGCATCAAATACGCCAATTTCCCGGTGGGCGACATCAACTTCGTCTATCCGTCGCGTAACGGCAAGCCCCTCCTTTCGGTGAGATACAAGGCAATGCGCTTCGCGTCCGAGCTTTACGAACTCATCTGCATGGCAAAAGAAAAAGCAACGGACGAAGAAATGAACGAGGTTTACGCCTGCGTGATGCCCACGAGCGACGTCACGACGTTCTTCACTGAGGAAGCCGTGCTTGAAAAAGAAAAAATGCTTTCCGTGTCCGTTCCCGACTACGAAAAGCTTTGCGATAAACTTATAAAAATCATCACGAGGTAAAAAAATGAAAGAAATTTTAAGCAAATTCCGCCTTGAGTCGACTCCCGTAAGCTGCGAACGCTACGGCAACGGACATATCAACGAAACGTATCTCGTCGTATGCGACGACGGCAGAAAGTACATTCTGCAGAAGATCAACCACAACATATTCAAGCGTCCCGACCTTCTCATGGAGAACGTGGCTGCCGTATGCGCTCACATCGCTTCCAAGGCGAACGACCCGCGTGAGGCGATGACCGTTATCAAAACCGTTGACGGCAAGAACTTCTACAACGACGAAAACGGCTGCTATTGGAGAATTTACGACTTCATAACGGGCAGCGTATGCCTTGAAAAAGTCGAAAAAGAAAGCGATTTTTACGAGAGCGCGTACGGATTCGGTATGTTCCAGCGCAGCCTTGCCGATTTTGACGCTTCCAAGCTCCACGAAACGATAGTCGATTTTCACAACACTCCCGACAGATACCGCAAATTCCGCAAGGCGATCGAAGCGGACAAATGCGGCAGAGTCAAGGACGTGCTCAATGAGATCAAGTTCGCGCTTGACCGCGAAGCCGACGCTCACGTCTGCGTTGACGCCCTTGCCAAAGGCGAGATACCTCTCCGCGTCACTCATAACGATACCAAGCTCAACAATGTCCTTCTTGACGAAAAAACGGGAAAAGCGCTCTGCGTCATCGACCTTGACACCGTTATGCCCGGACTTTCCGTCAACGACTTCGGCGATTCCATCCGGTTCGGCGCAAGCAGCGCCGCCGAAGACGAACGCGACCTTTCCAAGGTCAACTTCGTGCCGTCTCTTTACAAGACCTACGCCGAGGGCTTCCTTACCGCCTGCGGCAGATCGCTCACCGAAAACGAGATCAAGCTTCTCCCCTGGGGCGCTAAGCTCATGACTCTCGAATGCGGCGTCAGATTCCTCACCGACTATATCGAGGGCGACGTTTATTTCCGCATAAAAAGCCCGGACCACAATCTGGTCCGGACCCGTACGCAGTTCAAACTCGTTGCCGATATGGAAGAAAAGTGGGATGAGATGTACTCGATCCTCAACGGCATAAAATATTAAACTCAGATAATTCGTCCTATATGGCTGTACGCCGTCGGCGTGTCGGATATGATCACAACGTATCCGCCGTCCGATCGGGGTACAGCCGTTTCATTGTCCGATTCAATGGGATGGCGGTTTACATAATCTTCAAGCCTGCCGCTGAACGCGCTGAATACGCAGTAGTTGTGGAGCGTTTCTTCGTTCCTCAGCGCGGAGAGCAGCGAAAACGCGTAGTCGCTCGGAAATATGCCGTTGACCGTATGAAGCGGGATGACCGAAACGTGGAACCCCGTGTGATTCACGCCCGTTTCTCCGCCGAAAGTGCGGCGTTTGTCTGACGGTATGCGTGACGATACGGCAAGACGGCCGAGCTTGTACGTGAATTTGTCACTAAAGACGGATCTCGACCTGAATTCGGCGGGGAAGACGTATCTCGTGAGTTTTGCGAGATATTCGCCGAACGCGTCAAAGCAGCCGGCGTTGAAGCTGCCGTTTTCGTGGGATACGAGAGTAACGGGCTGCTCGGCGGGAACGGACGATTTTTCAAATTCCTCGGCATCCCCGTTCACAATGAAGCGTATCATACCGTCGGACGTTACCACGCCGCATTTTCTGAGCCCAGACGTGAAGAACGAGATTTTTTTGACAAGCCGTTTTTTTGCCGCGGGAATTACGAAATACAGCCTTTCGGCAAGGGAAGAGACGTCGGAGCTGCCGACGAGCGACGTGTCGACGGTGAACGACGGGCACGAAACGAACAGCTCGTAAAGACCGACCGACAGAAAGCACGCTTTTTTCGACGCGTCTTTGAACGACGTTATTTCGTCTGCCGTGTATATCACGTCCGTCGGACGGAAAAAGCACTTTTTATGCCTGAAGAGCGTGAATACGTTGAGCTCGTATGGATAGACCACGCCTTCGGAGCCGCCCTTTTTTTCGGTGAAAGACCTGAAAAGACCGAATACAGTCGGGTCGTTCGTTCTGAACCTTCCGACTCCGATGCCGTCGCTTCCGACGATGCCGTCGGGAAGGAAAGCGTCCTTGAAACCGTAACTCATATCACACCTCTTTGCAGATAAGCACGCCGTCGAATCCCGTCACGGTGCATACGGCGTAGCTGCCGGTTTTCGCGGACGAGTTTTCGATCTTCGCTTCCATGAATCCGTCCGTGTGACCGTATGAGACCGACGAAACGTTTTTTTCGACCAGTATCTCGACCTGTTTGCCCACAAGCGACAGGGCGAGTTCTTTTTTTGTTTTTTCGGATTCCTCGATTATCGTTAAATTGCGTCTTTTTTTGATATCCTCGGGGATCTGACAGTCCATCCCGGCGGCGACCGTTCCGGGACGCGGCGAATACGGGAACGCGTGAACGTGCATGAAACGGCTCCGCTTTATGAATTCAAGCGTTTCTTCAAAATCCTCTTCGCTTTCTCCGGGAAATCCCGATATGATATCGGCAGTCAACATGATTTCCGGGATTTCTTGGTAAAGGGAAGCGATGACGTTTTTCAGCTTTTCGGCGCTGTACGGGCGTTTCATGGAGTTCAGCACCTTCGTGCAGCCCGATTGCACGGACAGATGCAGATGACGGCAGAATTTCGGCATTGATCTGATGCACTCGATGAACTCGGCTCTGACCGTGTTCGGGTTGAGTGAGCCGAGGCGGATGCGTTTTATACCGTCAATTTCAGATGCTTTTTTGATGAGCGAGCAAAGGGACGACGTGCCGTAGTCCGACACCTCGATGCCCGTGAGTATTATTTCCGAAACGCCGACGGCGGCAAGCCGTTTTATCTCTTCGATTATGTCGCTTTCGTCCCTCACGTACGACCTGCCGCGCAGCGACGGGATTATGCAGTAGGCGCATCTTCCGTCGCAGCCGTCCTCTATCTTGACATAGGCGCGGAACCGTTCGTTGGGGAGAGCCCCCGTGTTGCCTATCGAAAGCGGCTCGTAGGCGGTTTTTTCGGAGTATGCGGTCGTCCTGCCTTCGCACACGTCAAACAGCTTGTCACGCATACTGCAGCCGCCGCAATAATAGACGTTGTTGGGAAAAGCGCCGCTTTTGCGGCAAAGCTCGGCAAAGCAGCCCGTGATGACCACCTTTGACGCGTGCTTCGACGCGTAAGACGCGGTGTGACGTGACTTTTTTTCGCTTTCCTTCGTGACGGCGCAGGTGTTTATGACGGCAACATCGCACTCCCTGCCGAACGGAACGACGGAATATCCGTTTTGTATGAATTGCTCGCGCAGGGCTTGTATCTCGTATTGATTCACGCGGCAGCCGAGCGCGCAGAATGAAACGGTTTTCATTTATCTGACTCCATATCGATGTTTTTGAGCGTCTCACGGTAGGTCTTTTCGTCCGTGAAGCAATTTATATAGTCTATGAGCATATTTGCCGACACCGTTTCGGGCAGTCCCCAGACGCGGCAGAGCGCTTTTCTCACTTCCGAGCTGTTTTCGCGCCCGCATATCCCGTCGGCGAACGCTCCGCTTTTCGTAAGGAACGGTGAAACGTTCCTTTCGCCTTCAAACGGCAGAAGCAGACCGTAAAGCAGGTCGGAGTCAACGCTTTCGACTCCGAGGACGCCGTCCTTTACGACGTGGTTCCGCCTTGAGTCGCTGCCCCTGATGACGGGCGTGTAGACGTTTATGAGCTCCGCGCCGCCGAGCAGCCCTTTGAGCTTTCCGCGTATGAAAACGCCGGCTTTGTCGCTGTCGGTCAGTATAATGAGCCCGTTTTTGCCGAAGACCCTGAGCTCGGTCAGTTTTTCTTTGCTGCCAAACGCCGAAAATCCGCCGAGCGTTATTATCGGCGACGAAATGAAAGACGCGAGCCGCATCTTGTCGTATTTGCCTTCGACGACAACGGGGTATCGGAGTTCAAGCTTTTTTCTTTCCATAAGACAATATCCTGAAAAGCATTATTTCTATCATTACGTACGGGTCCGAGGAGTGCGTCTTGACTGCCGCGTCGGCTTCGCGGCACTCGTTTATGGCGTTGCTGATGAAAAGTGCCGACACGTTTCTGACGGAAGACACCATGCGGTTGTACTGCCAGTCCTGCATACCGAGCTTTTTTTTGACGTCGGAGGGCGGGACTCCCTCGGCAAGAGCGGTCTTGACGCTGAGCATATCGCAGAAATATCCCGAAACCGTGCCGAGTATCATTTCGGGCGCGGTCTTGGCGCAGACGAGTCCGTCGTAAACGCTTTTCAGACGGTTGACGCTGCCCGACGACAGACAGTTGACCACGTCGTAAAGGCGGTAGTCGCTGTTGGAGCAGCACACGTTCTTCACGTCGCTTTCGGTTAGCGGCGTTCCGTTGTAGAACGAGCAGAGCTTGTCTATCTCGCCCGACAGTATATACATATCGGTCCCGCAGTATTCGGGCAGAAAAGACAGCGCCTTGTCGGTTATTTCGACTTTTTCGGCTTTGAAATGCTTTGCCGCCCATTGGATGAGCTTGTCGCCGGTCTGAAGCTCAAAACCGACGTTGACACACGATTTTTCAAAAAAATCAAGCAGCTCGTTCGCACCGTCCTTGTTTTTGGCAAAGACCGACGGGTCAAAATTGCCCGAACGGTAGATGAACAGAACGGCGACGCCGTAGGGGACGGACGAAAGGATATCGGCGTAGGCGGTGAGCCGCGACGGCGTCTGGTTCAGCGGAAATTCGTTGATCTCGATTATTTTCCATTCCGACATGAACGACGGCGTGTCTATCGCGTCGGCAAGAGAATCGGGCGTCAGCGACGAACCGTCCAATACGACGTCGGCGTATTCGGGATAAGGCGCCGAATCACAGTATGAACGGAGCTTGCGGATATAGAAATCCTTGGTATATTCCTCGTCGCCGTAAAAGAAATATACGCCCGTGATATTTTTCGTTTTCAGTTTGGAAGTGAGTTCGGGAAGTCCCATGTCAATTCTCCTGTTCGAGCAGATCGGTGAAGCTGCCTTTCGGGTAGGTGCAGGCGTTTTCGTAAAGCTCGGAAAGTGCCGCGTTGCACGACGGAAGCACCGTTTTTTCTTCAAAGACCGGCCCTCCGGTCACGTCGCCGTCGGCAACGCAGACCGAAAAATCGTTCCTGCATATCCCGGTACCGCTCGTCGTCAGCGTCAGCGTGATATCGCCGATGTTCAGCACGTGTACCGTTTTGTATATTATATCACAACCGTTTTCATTTGCCAAGTATAAAATAGCGTCAAGGCACGAACGTTCTTCTTCGTCCGCCGGAGGGAAGAAATACAGCTCCTCCGTTCCCATACATTCCATGAAATACTTTGCTTTTGCGACCGAACGTGAGTCGAGATCGCGGAACACGGCTTTTCCGCACGTCGTTTTGCCCGCCCTTGTCACGAGCGAGTCAAAGGCGTCGCCGGTTCCGTCGTCGACGAAAACACATTCGTTACCCGACACGGCGACCACGGCGTATCCGTCGGAGGAATCGTAAAAATACGCTTTGCTCCCCTCAAACGACGACACGAAAATGTGAAGCGAAACGGCAAGCGTCATTACCACGACGGAAACGTAAAACAAAATCGCGAAACGCTTCTTTTTGATGATAAGCATCGCAAAAATACAAAAAATCGAAACTATCAGAAGGAGTTTGCCGCTCCATCCGTCTGTCGTCACGGAAGAATATCTGAACGACGCCAGAAAGTCGAGAACGCTTTCGAATATATCCGAAAAGAAAACCACGGGGCAGGCGAGCAGCTTTGAAGCGAACGGGAAGACGAGCGACAAAAAGCAGAAAATATATGAGAATGAAAGCCAGAACGGAAAGATGACGCTCACGATGACCGATGAAACGGGAGAAATGACCGACACCGTCCCGAACGACGTGAGAGAAACCGGAAGCGTGAAAACGAGAGACGACAAAGTGAATCTGATCGGGGACGCGGCGTATTCATAAAGAAATTTGCCGAACCCCGTTTCGGGCTTCGCGAACGCGGATACCGAATGCGATACCGAGATGATGCCGAGAGTCGCGAGGAACGAAAGCTGAAGCGAAACGGAAGCGACCGCGTAAGGGTCGCAAAGCAGTATAATGCCGAACGCCGCGAACAGCGACGTGAACGAGTCGCGTTTTTCGCCGACAAGATCAGACACGAACATCAGGCAGAGCATAATGCCTGCTCTCACGGAAGAAAGCGGAAAATCCGATACCGCCAGAAAGAGGAATACGACGGCGGCGCCGAGAGCGCACACGACGTATCTGTTGCCGAGCTTCTTTTTGAAGAATGAATATATCGCCATCACCGCGATGGTGAGATGCAGCCCCGACACCGCGAGTATGTGTGACGTGCCGGCGCGGCTGTTCCGCTTGTAGTCGGACGACGTTATCCCCGATCTGTCGGCGATGGTGATGGCTTTGACCACCGACGAAGCGTCACCGAGATATTTGTCGCAGTTTTCCATTATCTTTCTGCGCAGATTTATGAAAAAGCCGCTGCTTTCATCGATGTAATGGGCGTCGCCGCTGAAAGAGTAATAAACGCGTGACGCGAGCCGCGTCGGGGACTTGTCGAGGCAGGTGAACCTTCCTTCGAGATATACGGTGTCGCCGAATGAGATATTTTCATTGTAAGGATAATAAAAAACTACGTTTTTTCCGCTTCCGATGACGTCGGACGACTTGACGGACGCGGTGAGCTTTCGGCTGCCGAAAGAGCCGGTGTCTTCGGTTATCACGGCGTAGGCGCTGCCGGAAGCAGACGAATGTGGAATGAACAGCGATGAATAAAGGTTCACGTAAAGGAACGCCGCGAGCGGCAGCAGCCCGAATATGAGCGCCGTCCTCAAACGAAGAAACCGTATCGCGCAGAGAAGACTGCACGATACGGTAAGCGCGGCAAAACACAACGGGAGGATCATCCCGTCGGAGCAGACCGATATTGCGATGCCGCACGCGAAAAGCAGAACGCCGATCGGAAGAAGACGGTTTTTCAGCAATTTCGATCCCCCGTTTGATTTTTATTGGCAATTGTAAAACCGAGTTTTACAATTGAGCTGCTCGCACTTATCGCACTCGCTTCATTGCGTTCCGCTCGTTTGGTCGGTGCGAGGACGGGCGGAAAGCCCGCCTTGAAGGTGTTTTTGCTATCAACAGACTTATAAATCGCCTGTTTTGCGTCAGTTGAGTCTTTCGGCAAGCTTCGTACCGCCGAGAATGTGGAAGTGCATGTGCTTGACGGACTGGCAGCCGTCTTCGCCCACGTTGGTGACTACACGGTAGCCGTTGGCAAGACCGCATATCTTCGCGATGACGGGAATGGCTTTGATGACTTCCGCCGCGAGCGAAATGTTGTCTTCGGTTATCTCGTCAACGGACGCGACGTGAGTCTTGGGAACGACAAGCACGTGAACGGGAGCGTTGGGGTTGATGTCCTTGAACGCGTAAACGTATTCGTTCTCGTATACTTTGGCGGAGGGGATGTCTCCGCTGATTATTTTGCAGAAAAGGCAGTCCATGCTTAACCTCCGATCTGGGTCCTGACGACGTCGTCGACGGCGCTGAGGGCATCGGCAAGCTTTTCGGGGTTCTTGCCGCCGCTGGAAGCTCTGTCGGGACGACCGCCGCCGCCTCCGCCCACTATCGGGGAAATGGCGGAAAGGATCTTGCCGGCGTTGGCTTTTGCCGCGAGTGCCTGTTTGCCGCAGGCAGCGGTGAAGAGGACCTTGCCGTCGCATACGGTTGCGAAAACCGCGACGACCTCGGGATGCTTGTCGAGGAGCTTGTCCGCAGAATTGCGGAGCGCGTCGACGGGAATGTTTTCAAACGACGCTTTGACGATCTTTACGCTGCCGACGGAAAGAGCGGAATCGTAGGATTCGTTGATCCTGGCGACGGCAGACGCTTCGTTGGCTGCGTCGAGTGCTTTCTTCGCGGCTCTCAGCTCGTTCATAACGCCTTCGGCTCTGTGCTCGAGCTCGTTGACGTTGGCGGCTTTGAGGGTGGAGGATACGTTGTTTATGATCTTTTCTTCGTCGTAGATATAGTTCAGTACGTTGAGTCCGGTGATGGCTTCGATACGTCTGACGCCGGAAGCGACGGAGGTTTCGGTGAGTATCTTGAACGCGCCGACCTTGGCGGTGTTGTCGAGGTGAGTACCGCCGCAGAATTCGGTGGAGAAGTCACCCATTTTCACGACTCTTACGATGTCGCCGTATTTTTCGCCGAACAGAGCCATCGCGCCGGTCTTTCTGGCTTCTTCAATGGGCATTTCGGTGCAGGCGATGGCGTCGCCGCGGAGGATCTCTTCGTTGACGAGCTTTTCGACTTCGAGAAGCTCTTCCTTGGTGAGGGCGGAGTTGTGAGTGAAGTCGAATCTTGCTCTCGCGTCGTCAACGTAAGAACCCGCCTGCTCTACGTGAGTGCCGAGCACCTTGCGGAGGGAAGCCTGAAGAAGATGCACGGACGAGTGGTTTCTCATGATGGCGCGGCGTCTTGCTTCGTTGACTTCGGCATGGCAGGCGCCGAGCGAGATCTCGCCCTCGATCATGTGACCGATGTGGATGAACTGACCGTTCGCGGTCTTTTTGGTATCGGTGACTTCGAACCTGCCGCTTTCGGTGCAGATGACGCCGGTGTCGCCCACCTGACCGCCGGATTCGCCGTAGAACGGGGTGCGGTCAAGAACGAGAGTCGCGTTTCCGCCGGAAAGACGGGACTGGAGTTCGCCGTCCTTGATTATATAAAGTATCTCGGAATCGGATCCGAGGGCCTTGTAGCCGAGGAATTCGGTAACGAGGGTCTTGTCGATGTTGGCGCTGTCGTCGGTCCAGCCGAAATCGCCGAGAGCAAGGCGGGCGTCTCTTGCCTTCTTGCGCTGCTCCTGCATAAGAGCCTTGAAGCCTTCTTCGTCAACGGCAAGGCCGTTTTCGGCGGCAAGCTCTTTAGTGAGGTCGATCGGGAATCCGAAGGTGTCGTAAAGCTTGAATACGTCTGCGCCGGGAAGGGTGTCGGAGGAAGCGGCTTTGCAGTCGGCGATCATCTTTTCGAGGATCACAAGACCCGAGTCGAGCGTCTGGCTGAAGCGTGCTTCTTCGGTGGCGATGGTCTTTTTGATATATCCGGCTCTGTCGACGAGCTCGGGATAAGCGGAAGCGTTTTCATGGATGACGGTCTCGCAGAGCTTGTCAAGGAAATTGCCCTTGATGCCGAGAAGTCTGCCGTGACGAGCGGCACGTCTGAGCACGCGGCGGAGGATATAGCCTCTGCCTTCGTTGGAGGGAAGTACGCCGTCGCCGATGAGGAAGGTGGCGGTGCGGATATGGTCGGTGATGACACGGAGAGAAACGTCGTTTCTGGTGCTGCCGCCGGTATATCTGACGCCCGCGATGTCGCTGAGGGTCAGCATGATGTTGCGGACGGTGTCGGTCTCAAAGAGGTTGCCGACGTCCTGCATGACGCAGGCGAGACGTTCGAGTCCCATGCCGGTATCGATGTTGGGGTTGGCAAGGCGGGTGTAGTTGCCGTTGCCGTCGCCGTCGAACTGCGTGAAAACTATGTTCCAGATCTCGATGAATCTGTCGCAGTCGCACGGGAAGGAGCAGTCGGGCTTGCCGCAGCCGTACTTTTCGCCTCTGTCAAAGTGGATCTCGGAGCAGGGACCGCAGGGACCCGCGCCGATTTCCCAAAAGTTGTCTTCTTTGCCCATTCTGAAGATGCGGTCTTCGGGAACGCCGGTCCTGAGCCAGATCTCTTTGGCTTCGTCGTCGTTTTCGTATATGGTGACGTAAAGTCTGTCTTCGGGGATCTCGAGGACTTTGGTCAGAAATTCCCAAGCCCAGGGGATCGCCTCGGATTTGAAATAGTCGCCGAACGAGAAGTTGCCGAGCATTTCAAAATAGGTGCCGTGACGCGCGGTCTTGCCGACGTTTTCTATGTCAAGCGTTCTGACGCATTTCTGGCAGGTGGTGACGCGTTTTCTGGGCGGGAGCTTTTCGCCGGTGAAATAGGGCTTGAGCGGAGCCATGCCCGCGTTTATGAGCAGAAGGGAGTTATCGTTCTGGGGAACGAGGGGGAACGAGGGGAGGCGGAGATGTCCCTTGGATTCAAAGAAAGCAAGGTATTTTTCACGCAGCTCGTTAAGAGACATACTGTGCATATCGTTTTTCGTCCTTTCGGAATGGAATTTTATCAAAATCAAGTTATTATATCATTTTATTCGTTTTATGTCAATAATCAACAACTTATTTTTGCGCTTTTTGCGCAGAAAAACACCGCTGCTTTCCGGAAGCGGCGGTGTGAAAAATCAGTTTTTGACTACCTTGACGTTATTGAATTCAACGGTCGCGCCTTTGAGAATGAAGTGGAGCCCTCCGATCTCTCTGAACGGCACTTCCTTGGTGACGCCGTTGACGGTGAAGATCGCCTTGTTATTTTCGGGATCGGTCACGAGTTTCACGTCAAAAGGCGAATCGGCGGCAATGCCGAGAGGCAGCGCGTATTCGTCGGAATAGACGGTGGGGAGCGCGTAGTCGTAAAAGAGCGAGAACGTGTCGTATCCGCCGACCACCTTTCCGCTGAACGTGAGCGTGAACGACGGCACCTTTTCGATGACCCAGTTCTGCACGAATTCGATGACGTCGTATCTGTCGTCGTGAGACACGAAGGTGCATTTTCCGCTTTCAAGTTCTATCTTTGCCGCTCCGTAGCCCGTGCGTCCGCCCGTGAGGCACGACCAGCGCAGCTCGGAGACGAGCCTTCCTTCGGGGAAGGTCTCCTCGTATACCGTGTCGCCGGGCTTATCCGCGAACGAGGGAAGAACGTGCTTGTTTTTGATGTAATAGTTATCGTTTTTGTACGGGAGGAAACGGTCTTTTTCCGCCGAAAGGTCAAGCGTTGCTTCTATCCTGCCGCAGCAGTAGATGTATCTGGTGGTGGGAAACTCGATGAGCATGGGATTAGCGCCCCATTTGCAGACGACGGGGTACCAGTAGTTCGGGCAGGACCAGAACAGCACCTCGGGTTCACATGCTTTGAAGAACGCTTCCGAGCCGCCGTAGTAGCCGTGGTGCGGTACCTGCAGGATGTCGCATCTGAGAACGTCGGGAGTATATCTCGCGCACATGAGGTCGGACGCCGTGGAAAGCGCGTCACCGGGGAAGAGCACCGTGACACCGTCGTAAACCATCTTGACGACCATTGACGAATCGTTGAGCGACGCTATTTCGGCAGGGTAAAGGTCTTCGCCGACGAAAAGCATCTCAAACGAAACGCCGCCGAAAACGTATTTGTCGCCGCTTCTGGGCGTCACTACGTTGAGGACTCCGTTGTTCTCGCTGCATACCTCGGTGAATCTGACTTCGGGGTGCCTCGATGAGCCGTCGATGCGCACCGCCCAGTTATAAAGCACGTTCTGTATTTCGGCGGAAGAGGAATATTTGTCTATGAAACGGAGCGGGACACCGCAGTGATCGTCGTGTGCGTGAGAGACGAACCACGCGGCGATGACGGGCTTGCCGCCTCTTTCGTTCTGCGACGAAATGACGTTCCAAAGGTGGTCGACGTTGTCAAATTCATCGAATCCGCCGTCTATGACGACGAACCTGCCGTCGGCAAGACGAATGAGGTATGACATACCGCAGTCGGGTGCGTAATAAGGCTGCGACAGCTGGGTGAGCAGCACATCGTATTTTTTATCGCCGTCAAAACCGAGTTCATTTGCGTATTTCGCGTCTTCTTTCGCAACGACGCGTATCACTTTTTCGGTGTCCGAATACGACGCGTAAAGCGCGTTCCCGTTTTCCGAAAGAGTTCTGAAGGTGCTTCCCGCGATCACATTTGAAAAAATCACGTCAAAGCCGTTTTCGCACGCTTTGCTTATCAGCTCGTCGTACTCGTCACTTTCCGCGTTGTTGACGCGGTAAAGCACCGCGCCGTCCTTGCAGGGGCAGACGACGGGGGACATGCCTTCAAAGAGAAAAGATATATCTTTCATAAAAATCCACTTCCGTTTCTTGTTTTATGTTTTCATTATACTTTCACGCGGCGAAAAGTCAAGCAGTAAGAGCGAAAAAAGCAAAACATCGGTTGACAATCTTACGGCGTTGTGATATTATAGCAGACAAAGGAGTGTGTAAAAAAATGAACAAAGAACTTTTCAAATCTTATCAGAATTTTTACAGAAGCCGTCTGCTTGACGACTGCATCCCGTTCTGGATGAAGAGCGACCTGCTCGATAAAGAGTACGGCGGCTACATCACCTGCGTGGATAAAGAGGGCAAACAGTACAGCGAAGATAAATCCGTATGGTTCCAGGGCAGATGCCTCTGGACCTTCTCGGCGCTCTGCAACAACTACGGCAAGCGTGACGAATGGGTAGAAGCCGCGAAGCTCGGCGTCGACTTCCTCAACGAAAAATGCGTTGACAAGGACGGCCGTATGTTCTTCACCGTCACCCGCGACGGCAAACCGCTCCGCAAGAGACGCTATATGTATTCCGAAAGCTTCTACGTCATCTCGATGGCAGAATACGGCGTTATGATGAACGACAAGGAAGCAATCAAAAAGGCGGAGGACTGCTTCGAGCTCATGCTCAAGCTCTACAGACATCCCGAGGAGGATCCCTTCAAGATCACTCCCAAGACCTACGCCTCCACCCGTCAGGACAGAGCCTCCGCGGTCCCCATGGTGCTCGTTTCGTCCGCTCAGCTTCTCAGAAGGTGCGACCCCGAAAAGGCCGATTACTACACCGCCATCACCCGCGAAATGGTCGATTCCATCATCAACTATCATTATAAACCCGAACGCCACTGCGTCCTCGAAGTCGTAGGTCCCAACGGCGAATTCATCGATAACCCCGCGGGCCGCTGCATCAACCCCGGTCACTCGATGGAAAACTCCTGGTTCCTCATGAGCGAAGCTCTCTATTCCAAGGACGACGAGCTTATGCAGAAGGCGCTCAACATACTCAACTGGTCTCTCGAATGGGGCTGGGACAAGCAGAACGGCGGCTTCATCTATTTCACCGACTGCAACGGCAGACCGCCCGAACAGCTTGAGCACGATATGAAGCTCTGGTGGGTGCACGACGAAGCGCTCATCGCAACTCTTCTCGCATACGGCATCACCGGCGAAGAAAAGTATTGGAATTGGTTCAAAAAAGTCACCGATTTCGCTTTCGGTCATTTCTCCGACAACGACAACGGCGAATGGTACGGCTACCTCCACAAGGACAACAGCGTCAGCCACACCCAGAAGGGCTCGATGTGGAAAGGCCCCTATCACTACCCGCGTATGCTTATGCTCATAGACCGCATCCTCGGACTTCTTGCCGACGGCAAGCCGATGGAACCCATTCTTTAAGCATCAAGCCGTTAAGCAAAATAAGAAGGATTTCCGCGATTTCGCGGAAATCCTTTTTGCGTTGTATACGTTTTTGAAATTTGGGCGTTTACTGCGGAATATTGAGCGAAATGCCGCCTTTTTGCTTTTCCGTTATTTTGGATTCGTCGGATACGATGGGAGTGTTCGCGGCCTTTATGCCAATGCTTTCTGCCGCTGCTTTGACGGCTTTATTTATTGTCTGAGGTGCTGCATCCGCTTCGAAAAGCAAATCGACTCCGATAGTACCGCATAAAGCTCTGCAGGTATTTTTTGCTTCATCGGTCGCTATGTTATTGGGATCTTTGTTCCAAAAGCCCATGATGCAGTCTGAAACGGCTTTCCCCAATTCTGTTTCGAAATTTGAAGCGTCGGCAAAATATTTTTTGAGCGATTCCGCGCCTTTTTTTGACGGCTTCGAAGCATTGGGATCGGATAATATGCAGGCATCCAGAACGTCGCTTATCGCATGCGCCGTCATATCAGTCCCTCTCGGAATCTTTTTGCCATCCGGCACGTTGTCCTTCGGTATGTTGTTCTCCGGCACGTTGTCGGCATTTGCTTGTTCGGAAACTTTATAGTAATTGGGGTTTTCCAAAGCTTTCATAGGAGAGGTACCAAACTTTACAGCATCGCGGTATTCCGATAAAACTTCTGATTTGCTCAGTCTGCCGCTGAGTCTTACCGTATCGCCTATGCTATGACAAGTTTTCCAGAAATTACTTATGAAAGCTTTAGACAGTTCGGAACTGTCATTCCCTTCGCGCAGATCCTTTCCGTATTTCACCAACCATCTTTTGATTTCATCGTTTGCTTCTTTTACTTTTTTATCTTCGTCTGTTTTGGGATTTTTATATGTTTCCTTATTAAACATTTCAGAGATATAATCAAGCCCGTCGAGTGCCATTGAATTATCTATACTTTTAGAGATTTTAAATTGACGGTCGAGGCATTCGATGGTTTTGTTTATCGCTTCAAGAGCTTCTTTGCTGTCGAGAACGACTTCTTCTGCCGGCTCGTTATAAACAGTCTTTTCTTTTGCGGGTTCTTCATCGATAAGGAGACTGCCGCTTTTTTTGACATCTTCTTTTTTCGGGGCGGTTTTTCCGTTTATGTGATTCTCGGCGTATTCATCATTCAGCAGATCTTTGTCGAACTTGATGTCAAGGCCGAAAGTTTTGTTCAGAAAATCGTTCTTTTTCGCGTTGAAAACGTCGCATTTGCGGTCGAATTTTTTCTGCGCTTCGCTTTTTCCCAAAAGCCAGCTGAGCTTGTCGCGCAGCTTGCCGAAAAATCCGCGCGGTTAGCCCGATGTTCTTACGGGAGAAATCAGAAAAACCGAATAGGAACAGCAAACAAGGGACCCTCCGATAGGATGTCGGGGAGTCCCTCTTTTGTTCAATCATTATTTTGACCAAATATGCATTCATCATAGAAAAAAGTAGTGTGTGAAACGGCAACAGAAATCATCAATAACTATTTGAGCTACATATAAGGAACGCGGCAGGATTTCATACTTGAAGTCCTGCCGCGAGGATTATATGTTGCTATATTTTTCAATACATAAGGGCTGCCGTCACTGACAAGTGTCAGCGCATCATCCTTTATGTTATGAATTCTTACCAAAGAAGACTTGTTTTCTTTGCATGGGCATTCAGTTTTCCGACGTCGCTGGTGTTGACTCTGCCGTCGCCGTTCACGTCGGCGCAGGCAAGTTCGTATCCGGTGAGCAGCGCCGTTTTCTTTGCGTGCGCGTTCGCTTTTCCGACATCGCTGGTATTCACTTTGCCGTCGCCGTTTATGTCGCCCAGCAGATGGATCTTTGCATCCTGCGTGACGGCGGTATCAAGCACGACCACGGTATATTCGCGGGTAACGTGGTTCTTCTTCATGACCTTCATCATGTAGATGCCGGCTTCAATGCCTTTGATCTCGTAGGACGCGCTGTTTCCGGTCACGGACGCTTCATACGCCGCTTCGGTCGAGCCTTCCTTGATGAGCTGGATCAGCACGGTCTCGGTTTCGCTCTGGTAACTCGTTACGGTACCGCTGAGAGAACCCTTCGATGCCGGAGGCGTTACGTGGTCGCCCGCGGTGGTGCCCGTTACAGAATATATGTCACCGAATATGCCCTGCTTGAAGTACACGGTCATTTCGGTTCCGGTGGGCAAACCTTCAAAGCGAGGGGAATCCTGCCAGTTCACGCCGTCAATGCTGTACAGCCAGCCGGCATTGCCGCTGCTTCTTTCTCTCCAATGGTAGTCGGGGTCGACGGTGACGATGGCGGCATCTTCCGCGTCGTTCAGCCCCTTAAGCATATCAACATCTTCCGCAGAAATGTAGGATACCGTCACAACGTTGCGGGCGGAAACACTCGTATCCGGAGTTTTCAGCGAATAGAGGCCGGAGATCGGGTCGTAGACCGGCGTGCCGGCAGTGGAGGTCGACTTACTTGCAAGGCTGCCTTCGATCTGCACGGGCAGATAGTAGATCGTATCCCCGACGAGCGGAGCGAACGAATAAGCGTATCCGTCTTCGTTTCCGAGCTTCACGCGGTACTGGCGTGCATTGGGAAGGGATCCCGACAGGATGCGCACGGGAATGTTGTAACGGAAGCGTATATTATACTCGCCATCCGAATTCTTGTCGAAACCGATTTCCAGATAAATGAACCCGTTGATATATTCGGGATTCGTTCCCGCAAAGGACTTGAACGCTTCGGTCGCGGAAAGCGTTCCGGTTTCCGCGTCGTAATTGAAGTAATAACTGTGGGCGAAGACAGAGAGCTTTCCTTCGGTCTCCACCGTATAGTAGTCGTTGAGATTTACGCTTCCGTCGAGCGTCAGCGTGACAGGCTGAACGGAAAGCTTCGTCACGGGCTTGTAGCCGGGATCACCGACGGCAAGTATACTGAGGTTCGGAGAGAATACATATCTGCCGTCAAGCGTCGAGTTTTTCTCGTAGCTCTCGCCGTTGACGATGAAAGTGACCTTGTCGGCGAAGCGGAAGGCTCCATTGGAATCTCCCAGGTATCCGTTGAACGTAAGGGTGTAGTACATGTTGCCGACGAACTTCCAGCCTAAAACCTCGAACATCTCGTTTTTCGAACTAACGCTCAACCCCCACTCCACTTCATCCGCGTATGCGCAGGAGAACTTCACGCTCTTATACCACTGTTCATAGGTCTGTCCGTCGCGGGGTGCCTCAAATTCAACGTAGACCGTGTCGATCTCGGTTGCGTTCTCGTTGAAGACGTACCCGTAATGGTAGGTGACCGAGATATAGTCGTCCGTAAGGTCGTAGGGCGTTCCGTTGGTGTTTCCGCTCGCGGAGGCGTCAAGTACGCCGAGCCCGAGAGAATTCATGGCACTGACCGTGCAGGAAACACCGTTTCCGTACACTGCCCCGTAGGCGTATTCGCCCGTGCCTTCCTCATAGACGGAGGGCACCTGATAACCGGGCTTGAGCGCCAGATCGACGCTAAGGCGGTAATCCCGATTGAGCATCGGCGTTGAGCCTGCCTCCACGCGGACGTAACCGTCATCAGCCGGATATTCCCAATAGGCGTCCCGGATCGTGTAGGGGGCGTCATCGGGAACGTAGAGATAACCCGTATTCATTTCGCTGCCGTACTTCGGCGGCACGACGCCGTTCACTTCGACGTCGGTGACGGGGACCACGACGGTGATCGGTTCGGAAGAAACCGTGCCGTTGCCGCTCTTCGCGGTGATGGTGGTGGTACCGGGCACGCCGGTGAGGACGAGCTTTTCGCCGTCCCACGCAACGACGTCGCCGCCGTCGCTGACGGTATCACATTCAAGGAAGAGCCCGCCCGGCAGAGAACTTGCGTTTTCGGGCGTGAATTTCAGTTCGAGACTGCCGATGCCCGCGTCGGGATCGGAGACGTGATATGCGCCGTTATAAAAATCGCGGTAGTCGTATTCGAAGGTGACGCTTGTCGCGGGAACGTCGGCGCGGAAGGTGACGATGCCGCCTTCGAGCGTTCTGCCGGTGCTGGTCTTACCGATGACCTGAATGCGGTAAACGCCGCCATCGATTGCCTCGTATCTGGGGTAATTCACATAGAAATCCTGCGGGAAGGTGATCTGATCGCCATTATACAAGGTCACTTCTTTATTGAACGCCATCGTGGAAATGCTGTTCAGAATACGGAAGGTAAGAGACGTCATCGTCTCGCCCTCCAGCAGTGCGCCCGCGTAACTGGCGGTGAGATTGGCGCAGGTAGAACGGGTTTCCTCAAGGAAGACGCCTTCGGGAGATATTTCCGAGATGAGGCGAATGCCCTTGAGAGGAGAATAGATCACGCAGATTTCGTCGACGACCTCTCCGTCCACGATCAGGAAGTAACGATACTTGCCGCCCTCCGGATGATAGGCAAGCGCGCAGTTTTTGTCGGTCACGTTACCGACGTACTGATTCATGGCGAAGGGGTATCCCTCCCCATTGGGAGGAAGATATCCCCACGTCACCTCGCTGCTCGGCAGCGCGTTGTTCGCTTTCAGTACGGGCGCGAAGCCGTCGGCATAGATCACGCGGTCTCCGTTTTTGTCGGTCTCGACCGTGCTGTCGGTGCTGATGGTGGGATGTCGGTCGATCAGGCACTCCGAAATATCCAGGTCCCTGGTTGCTTTAGAAGAAAACTCGAGCGCGTCTCTGCTCTTTTTATAGGTCGCGTACCCGTTCGAGACCGCCCAATCCTTCAGATCGTAGGTCTCGCCGTCAATCGTCACGGTGCAGCCGGTCACGTCGGATAAATAGGACCCACACCAAACTAAAATATCACCTTTTAGTTTTTCGTATCCGTAGAACGGATTGAAATGCGTCGTCACGTGGTTGACGGATGCCTTGGATATATCGACAAGATCATTGGAAAACAGCGTCGGGTTCGCGTTCGGATTCGTACAGTAAATATGTATGTTGTCCAGATACGTGGTGCCTTTACCGTAGATAATGCGGGAACTGTCGCTGCTCAGGCTTCCGGGGCGCCGTCCTTCTTTGGCGCTGCTGTCCGTCACGGTCAGCTCGGTATACGCCCCTATCTGGAAACCGCCGTCCACGAAAATATCGTATCCGTTCAGGTCCAACTTGATCCTGTCGAATTTATTGATGTCAAACGAAACGTAATCCTCTCCGCCGCCGTAATGCAAATTGGTCGGAAGTGCCATGTCCGTGTAAAAGATTACCGTTACGTCATTGCCGGAATTGGCCGGCGTATCCTCCAGGAACGTATAGAGCTCGTAAAAATCCTCGGGCTTTAATACGTGCAGCGTCAAGCGCCGCTGGTGCCAAAGGCCCTCCGCCTCCGCGTCCTCCGGGGTCGTGACCTTGGTCACATATTTGCCTGCTAAGGTTTTAAGATTATCGGACCATTCGCACACGGGCTCCTCGGCGTCAAGATCGTCAGTATTCCTGTAATGCAGCGCCTTCACTCCGTCGGGCAGCTTATACGCGTACGGCTCGTCTTTATCGTAGTACACGGCTTCTCCCACAATCGGAGCATAGTTGGTGACGCGTGCAAACGTTCCGCCGTAGATATGAAGGTCGCTCGTTTTCGTGCCCTCCAGGCGGATGTTCGCATCGGCCTCTTCGACGTCGCACGACGAGCCAAACCACCCGCCGCGGATCGTGACGTCCGGGCAGCGGACCGCATGCAGACCGCTGTAAGAATAGAACGAACCGTCCAGAATTTTGACGCTGCTGTTCTCCGCGCGGAGGTAGTGGATGTGGGTGTTCATCTTGGCGGGACCGCTATGCTCGATCCGGACGTATCCGTCGATAATCAGATTGGAGTCCCGCACGTCCAGCAGATCACCGCCGTCGAGAGAATTCTCCTTCAGGAGGGTGCCCCTTACGTCGTTCTCCCAGCTTGAGATCAGGGCAAACAGTCCGCAGTTCCTGACCTTGATCAACGAGGTGGTCACGCCCGGGGCCTTGTTCTCTATCCGGTGCCCGTTGAGGTCCAGAATCACGTTGACCCCATTAAAGTCGATCGTGTGCCAGCCCGTTTGAAAAGGCGAAAATTTACAGTTGGTGTCCAGCTTTATGTAATAGACCTTGTCCGCGTCCAGATTGCCCAGAAGCGTATGCAGGGCCCAAAGGCATGACTCGTATACTTCATCGGTTTCGTGCCCTTCTGCATAGGGCATTGAGGGCGTCACCGTGATTGCCTCGTCATAGTACAGCACCGTCCCGTCCGACAACGTAACGGTCTGTGCGGACTGGTTCACCGTGGGTCTTGTGACTTCCTCGGTTTCCTCTTCCCCTTCCGCAAAGACGGTAAAACTGCCGGTCGGCAATACTCCCGCCAGCATCACGAAACACAGGAATAAACTGATGATCCGCTTTTTCATAATGTTTCCTCCAATCAAAAATAATTATACATAATGAATTTGCATTATTTTCAATTTCAGTCCGACGTATCCGAACGTCGGAGTTCGTATTCCCCGCCGACAGTTCCTTCTCCGCCGATAAGCGTTAATGTATCGCCTTTAACCTTAAATATATATTTGCAGTCGTGCAGGAAGTCCTGTACGAAATTGATCGACACCGTGTTGCCTTTTACGGTGTAGGTGTATTCATAATCATCATTACCGACGCCCATGCACCCCGTTCCGTCTTCATTAAAGCAATAATGGGTGCTTTCATCGTAAATCCATATCCCTTCAATGGAATTGTCAGCAGAGCAGCTTTTGCAGATCAGCACAATGCCGACAACCATAATTGCCAGTATAAGAAGGGCAATAATCCCCGTACGGATTTTCTTCCTTCTCCGTTTCTTTTTCCGTGCGGCAAGCCGTCTGTTATATTCTGCCCTTGATATGGTTGGGCGTTCCGGTGTTTCTGCCATTTGCGGTATCTCCTTAGTAGAAAAGGGCGGTGGCGGTTTGATTCCGCACCGCCCTTCGGTGTTTTTACGAGCGCTGATTATTCAGCTCTTTTTCTTCTTTTGCCGTATGCGATGGTTCCTGCAAGCGCCATACCGCTTCCGGACAGGAGCAGCAGCCAGACACAAATCATCGAGTTGTCGCCGGTCTGCGGACTCTCGGGCTTGTAGTCGGGATCATCTGCGCCGCAGACGGTGCACTTGCCGTCCTTGAACGTATGACCCTTCGCGTCGATCTTGGTGCCGTCGGAGAGTTTTGCTCCGCAAGACTTGCAATAAGTATCGCCGGTGTAGCCTTCCTCGGTGCAGGTTGCTTCTTTTGCGTCCTTGATTTCAGTCTCGCCGACGTGGTTGGCGGGATTCTTTGCCGTTACGGTCTGCGCTTCGGTGATCTCATTGGCTGCAGCCGCGTCGGAATAGTACTTGCCGCACTTGGTGCACTTCCAGTATTCGATGTTGCCCGTATCCT
>JAZRXG010000041.1:0-108724 GCA_045600105.1 Eubacteriales bacterium | reverse complement strand
GCGACCTTTACGTGAAGCAGCACGAGGGATATAAGGATAACCGTCTTAACGCCGCGTACAGATTCGGCGGATTCCCGTACCTTTACGAAGCGTTCGAAACGAACTTCGGCGTCAAGATAGACGGCGGCTTCGAGGTCAATTTCGATACGTTCCGGCAGGTCATCGAAGTGCTCGGAGGAGTCGACGTTGAGCTTACTGAGCAGGAGGTCGAATATTTCAGAAAGAACCGCCCCGATTTCAAGGACCTGCACGTTGGTCTCAATCATCTGAATTCGCAGGAAGCTCTCGCGTACGTACGCATACGTAAGATCGACTCCGACTTCCACAGAACGCGCCGTCAGCAGGCGCTGCTCACCTCCGTTTTCGAGTCCGTCAAGAACGCCGGCGCGGGAACGATATACAGCCTCATCAACGATATGATGCCGTACGTCAAGACGAATATGTCGAACGGTCAGATAATGTCGCTTTTGTGGGACGTCGTGCCGCATCTCAGTTCGATGAAGCTCACCAAAGGTCAGATACCCGTCAAGGGTGCGTATTATGACGACGTCATACGCGGTATGATGGTGATAGTTCCGGACCTTAAGAAGAATCACGAGGCAATAAAAGACTTTATGCCCCTTGAATGAAAAGGGAACTGAATAAAAATCAAAGAGACTGCCGATGCGGTCTCTTTTCATATCACCGAAACAAAAGGCGCCTTCGCTCGGAAGACGCCTCTTTTGTATTCTTTCGGATATTTGATTATTTCTCGAAAGCTTCCTGAACCGCAACGGCGCAAGCCACGGTCATACCGACCATGGGGTTGTTGCCGGCACCGATAAGGCCCATCATTTCGACGTGAGCGGGAACGGAGGATGAACCTGCGAACTGCGCGTCGGAGTGCATTCTGCCCATGGTATCGGTCAGACCGTAGGAGGACGGACCTGCTGCCATGTTATCGGGATGGAGCGTTCTGCCCGTGCCGCCGCCGGATGCAACGGAGAAGTATTTAACGCCGTTTTCAACACACCATTTCTTGTAGGTGCCTGCAACGGGATGCTGGAATCTGGTGGGGTTGGTGGAGTTGCCGGTGATGGAAACGCCGACGTTCTCGAGCTTCATGATGGCAACGCCTTCGGGAACGTTGTCGGAGCCGTAGCATCTGACATCCGCTCTCGGTCCCTTGGAAAAGGGCTTTTCGGAAACGATCTTTACGGTTTCGGTGTAAGGATCGAATTCGGTCTGAACGTAGGTGAAGCCGTTGATGCGGGAGATGATATAAGCGGCGTCTTTGCCGAGACCGTTAAGAATGACGCGGAGCGGATTCTTGCGGACCTTGTTGGCGTTGAGGGCGATCTTGATGGCGCCTTCGGCTGCCGCGAAGGATTCGTGACCTGCGAGGAAGCAGAAGCAGCTCGTTTCTTCGGAAAGGAGCATTTTGCCGAGGTTGCCGTGACCGAGACCGACTTTTCTGTTTTCGGCAACGGAGCCGGGGATGCAGAAGGACTGGAGACCGATACCGATGGCGGCAGCGGCGTCGGCAGCCTTGGTGCAGCCGGATTTGATGGCGATGGCGCAGCCTACGGTGTAAGCCCAGACAGCGTTTTCGAAGCAGATGGGCTGAGTGCTGCGGACGATGTTGTCGACGTCGATGCCTTTTGCGAGAGTGATCTCTTTGCATTCGTCGATGGAGGAGATACCGTATTCTTTGAGGACGGCGAGGATCTTAGCCTCACGTCTTTCGTAACCTTCAAAATTAGCCATTGTCGGGACCTCCTTATTCAAGTCTCGGGTCTACGTATTTGACGGCTTCGGAGAAGCGGCCGTACGTGCCCCTTGATTTTTCGTATGCTTCGTTGGGTTCCATGCCTTTTTTGATGAAGTCGGTCATTTTTCCGAGAGAAACGAATTCGTAACCGATGACTTCGTCGTTTTCGTCAAGAGCCATTCTGGTGCAGTAGCCTTCGGTCATTTCGAGGTATCTGACGCCTTTGGCTTTGGTGCCGTACATGGTACCGACCATGGAACGCTGACCTTTGCCGAGGTCTTCCATGCCTGCGCCGATAACGAGGCCGTTTTCGGAGAAAGCGGACTGAGTTCTGCCGTAGACGATCTGGAGGAAGAGCTCACGCATTGCGGTGTTGATGGCATCGCAGACAAGGTCGGTGTTGAGAGCTTCGAGGATGGTCTTGCCGGGAAGGATCTCGGCTGCCATAGCTGCGGAGTGGGTCATGCCGGAGCAGCCGATGGTCTCTACGAGAGCTTCTTCGATAACGCCGTTCTTGACGTTGAGGGAAAGCTTGCAGGCGCCCTGCTCGGGTGCGCACCAGCCCACGCCGTGGGTGTAGCCGGAAATGTCGGTGATCTGCTTAGACTGAACCCATTTGCCTTCTTCGGGAATGGGGGCGGGACCGTGGTCGCAGCCTTTTGCTATGCAGCACATATTGTTGACTTCTTTGGAGTAGTTAAGCATAGTGTATTCCTTTCGTTAATTTGATTGACGTTATTTGATTATTTCGCCGTATACGGTGCCTGCGCAGCCTGCCGCGTTGGATTCGTCGGTGTCGATGTGCATGGCGGGAGCGAATTTTTCGCTTACTCTGACGACTACGTCACCGAAGATGAGGGGACGGGAGGTATCGTCGAGCTTGACGCTGACGATCTGACCGTTTTCAACGCCGTATTCTTCGGCATCCTTCGGGGTGAGGTGGATGTGACGCTTTGCGGCAATGCAGCCTTCGGTGAGTTCGATCTCGCCGCAGGGGCCTACGAGCTTGACGGGAGCGGAGCCGGCAACGTCGCCGGATTCACGTACGGGGGCGGCAACGCCGAGAGTACGCGCGTCGGAAAGGGAAACCTCGATCTGGTTTGCCTTGCGGATGGGTCCGAGAATGGATACGTTCTTGAGCGTATTCTTGGGGCCGACTACGTCGATCCTTTCTTCGGAAGCGAACTGACCGGGCTGAGAAAGATATTTTTTGACGGTGAGCTCGTGTCCTTTGCCGAACAGGATCTCAAGGGATTCCGCAGTAACGTGAACGTGACGTGCAGATGTTTCAACGAGAATTTTGTTCATTGCTGATAGTCCTTTCGTATGTATTTCTTCTGACAGAGTATTATACAACATTTTTTTTTGCTTGTAAATGACTTTTTTGATTTTTTTGTTGAAAATCTCAAAAATATATGTTACAATATAGATTGTATAATAATAGGCATAGTATGGACTGCTGTGCAAGAAGGATGTATCATTATGGAAAATGAAAGAAAACCGCGTATACTTTCGGGAATCAAACCCACCGGGGAACTCACCCTCGGTTCATATATCGGAGCCATCAAAAACTGGGTGGCGCTTGAAAACGACTACGACTGCCTCTATATGCTCGCGGATATGCACTCCATCACCGTCCGTCACGACCCGGCAACTCTCCGCCGCCGCACGCTCGAGCAGCTTGCGCAGTATATCGCCGCGGGGCTCGACCCCGAAAAGTGCATACTGTTCATACAGAGCCACGTTCCGGCACACGCCGAACTCGGCTGGGTGCTCAACTGCTACACGATGGTGGGCGAGCTCAACCGTATGACGCAATTCAAGGATAAAGCGTCTAAGCATACTGACAACATCAACGCCGGTCTTTACGATTATCCCGTACTTATGGCGGCTGACATTCTGCTTTATCAGGCAGACCTCGTTCCCGTGGGCGAAGACCAGAAGCAGCACGTCGAGATCTGCCGCGACATCGCCAACCGCTTCAACGGCGTTTACGGCGACGTGTTCAAGATCCCCGAGCCGTTCATTCCCAAGGTAGGAGCCAGGATAATGAGCCTTGACGACCCCGAAAGCAAGATGAGCAAATCCGAGGAATCGAACGGCAGCGTTCTCATCATGGACGAGCCGAATATCATCAAAGCGAAATTCAGACGCGCCGTCACCGACAGCGAGACCTGCGTCAGATATGACCCCGAAAACAAAAAAGGCATTTCCAACCTTATGACCATATATTCCGCCTGCACCGGCATGAACTTTGAAGAAATCGAAACTCAGTTCTCCGGCAGAGGCTACGGCGATTTCAAATCTGCCGTAGGCGACGCCGTCATCGATACCTTGTCGCCGATACGCGAAGAGACCAAGAGACTTCTTGCCGATAAGGCGTACCTCAACGACGTTATCACCAAAGGCGCCGAAAACGCGGCGAAGCTCGCGTACAGAACTCTTTCCAAGGTTTATAAAAAGGTTGGTTTTTACAGACCTTGATGCCCCCCAATTATTTTGATCATCGGAGGAAAAAGTGGCTAAAAAAAGCGATTACAACGAACAAAGCATACAGTCCCTCAAGGGAGCGGACAGAGTAAGAAAACGTCCCGCCGTAATATTCGGCTCGGACGGTCTCGAAGGCTGCGAGCATTCGTTTTTTGAAATACTTTCAAACTCTATCGACGAATACCGCGAAGGCTACGGCAGCCGTATCAATATCACTTTTTATAAAGACAAATCCATAACGGTCGAGGATTTCGGACGCGGCGTTCCTCTTGACTGGAACGAAAAAGAACAGAAATACAACTGGGAGCTCGTTTACTGCGAGCTTTACGCCGGCGGAAAATATCAGAACGCGTCCGGCGGTGCCTACGAGTATTCGCTCGGTCTCAACGGACTCGGCGCGTGCGCCACGCAGTATTCTTCCGAATTCATGGAAGTCACGGCGTACACGAGAGGAACGAAATATTCCATCTCCTTCAAAGAGGGAAATCCCGTCACCGAGCTTTCCAAGGAGCCCTGCCCCAAGAACAAGACCGGCACGGTCATACATTGGAAACCGGATATCAAGGTATTTACCGATATAAACATATCCAAGGAATTCCTCGAGTCCACACTCAGAAAGCAGGCGGTGGTCAACTCGGGTCTTGTGCTCGCGCTTTCCTATCAGAACCCCGACGGCAAATTCGAGGAGACCGAGTATTCGTACGAGAACGGCATCGTCGACTATATCTGCGAAAACGTCGGCGTCAACTATCTCAACGAGCCCGTGTTCTATTCCGCCGAACGCGTCGGCAGAGACAGAGCGGATATGAACGATTACAAGCTCAAAATGAACTTCGCGTTCTGCTTCTCCAACGAAGTGCAGATGATAGAGTATTATCACAACTCCTCGTTCCTCGAGCACGGCGGCTCTCCCGACAAGGCGCTGAGGAGCGCGTTCACCTTCGTCATCGACAAATATCTGAAAACCAACAACAAATACAAGGCAAAAGAGAACAAGATATCGTTCGACGACGTGCGCGACTGCCTCGTTTTCGTTTCCAATTCGTTCTCGACCCAGACGTCATACGCCAACCAGACCAAGAAGGCGATAACCAACGAATTCATCACCACGGCGATGACCGAGTTCTTCAAGCACTCGCTCGAGGTGTATTTCATCGAAAACCCGCAGTCTGCCGACAGGATCTGCAATCAGGTGCTCGTCAATATGAGATCGCGTGAGAACAGCGAGCAGATGAGAAAGAACCTCAAAAAGCAGCTTACCACGAGCCTCGACATAACCAACACCGTCGAAAAGTTCGTCAACTGCCGTTCAAAGGACAAGAACGTGTGCGAGCTTTATATCGTAGAGGGCGACTCCGCTCTTTCGAGCTGCAAGCTTGCGAGAAACGCCGAATTCCAGGCGCTTATCCCCGTCAGAGGCAAAACGCTCAACTGCCTCAAGGCGTCCTATAACGATATCCTCGACAGCCAGATAATCACCGACCTCATCAAGGTCCTCGGCTGCGGTATCGAAATGCAGGGAAAGCAGCTCAAGGGTCAGCAGCTTTTCAATTTTGAGTCTCTCCGTTGGAACAAGATAATACTCTGCACCGATGCCGACGAGGACGGATATCAGATCCGCACGCTCATACTTACGATGTTCTTCCGTCTTATGCCGACTCTCATCCGCGAGGGCTGCGTCTATATCGCGCTCACCCCGCTTTATGAGATAAACACCAAGGACGAAACGTATTTCGCGTACGACGAAAAGGAAAAGAACGAAATAATCGAAAAACTCGGTTCGGTCAAGTATACCGTCCAGCGTTCCAAGGGGCTTGGCGAAAACGACGCCGATATGATGTCGCGCACCACGATGGCGCCGTCAACGCGCCACCTGCTCCGCATCACCTTTGAGGACGAAGAAAAGACCGAGGAAATGTTCAACACGCTTCTCGGCGACGATATCGATAAGCGCAAGAAATTCATCGAAGACTACGGCGCGAAATATATGCCGATGGCAGATATATAAGGAGCAATGACAATGGCTAAAAAGAAAAAAATTGCCCCGACCGTCGAAGAAAAACCGGCGGAAATAATATACCAGGAAATATCCGAGGTACTCGAGACCAACTATATGCCGTACGCCATGTCGGTAATAGTGTCGCGCTCGATACCCGAAATAGACGGATTCAAGCCGTCGCACCGCAAGCTTCTTTATACGATGTTCAAAATGGGGCTCATGAACTGGCCGAGGACGAAATCGGCAAACGTGGCGGGCGCCACCATGAAGCTCAATCCGCACGGCGACGCCGCGATATACGAAACGATGGTGCGTCTTACTACGGGTAAAGCCGCGCTGCTTCATCCGTTCGTTGACTCAAAGGGCTGCTTCGGCAAGCAGTATTCCGATATGGCGTACTCCGCCTCACGTTATACCGAGGTCAAGCTCGATAAGTTCTGCGACACTATTTTCACCGGTATCGACAAGGACGCCGTCGACCTCGTTCCGAACTACGACAATACCACCACCGAGCCCGTGCTGCTCCCCGTGGCGTTCCCCAACATACTCGTGTCGCCCAACGCAGGCATTGCCGTGGGACTTGCGTGCCAGATATGCTCGTTCAACCTTGCCGAGATCTGCGATGCCACGATAATAATGCTCAAAAACGGCGAGATAACCGACGAGGAACTGCTTGCCACGGTCAAGGCCCCCGACTTCACCACGGGTTCAAGCTTTATCTACGACCGCGAAAAGCTGCTCCAGGTCTATAAGACCGGTGTCGGCAACCTCAGATTCCGCTCGAAATATCGTTATGACAAAGCGGCAAACTGCATCGAAATATACGAAATACCGTATACCACGACTGCCGAAAAGATAATCGACGCCATAACCAAAACCGTCAAAGAGGGAAAGATAAAGGAAATTTCCGATATACGCGACGAGATCGACATCAACGGCATGAAGATCACCATCGACCTCAAACGGGGCGTCGATCCCGATCAGTTCATGTCCAAGCTATTCAAGATGGGCAAGCTCCATCTCGAGGACACGTTCAAGTGCAATTTCAACGTGCTCGTCGGCGGGACTCCGCGTACGCTCGGCATCCCCGACCTCATCGACGAATGGATCGCGTTCCGCATCGAGTGCCTCAGAAGGGTATTCACCTTCGACTGGAACAAGAAGAAGGACAGACTCCATCTGCTCGAAGGTCTCAAAAAGATACTTCTCGATATCGACAAGGCGATACGTATAATCAGACAGACGTCGAAAGACGCCGAAGTAATCCCCAACCTGATGAACGGCTTCGACATCGACGAGATACAGGCTGAATATATCGCCAACATCAAGCTCCGCAACCTCAACAAAGAATATCTGCTCGACAACATCGACGAGATCGAAGGGCTCGAAAAGGATATCGAAGAGCTTTACTCTCTCATACAGAGCAACTCGAAGATAAAGAAGTATATCATCAAGGAGCTTACCGCCATCAAAGAAAAATACGGCAAGCCCAGGTTCACCGACATCATATACGATGATGACGTTGACGAGATATTCGAGGAAGCGTCAAAGATCGAAGATTATCCTGTCACTCTGTTCGTCACCAAAGCGGGATATTTCAAGAAATGCACCGCGGCGTCGCTCAGAGGCAACGACGTGCAGAAATACAAAGAAGGCGACAGCCTGCTTTATACCGTGGAATCCACGAACAGAGAAGAATTGCTGTTCTTCACCGACAAGGCGCAGCTTTATAAGGCGCACGCCTATGATTTCGAAGACACCAAGGCAAGCGCTCTCGGCACCTTCGTTCCTGCGATGCTCGGGTTCGAGCAGGACGAAAGGATAATCGCGTGTTATCCTGCCGGAAACTACGATTACGACCTCGCGTTCTTCTTCGAAAACGGAAAAGCCGTCAAGTTCTCGATCGAAACGTACCAGACCAAGACCAACAGAAAGAAACTCAAAAACGCTTTCTTCGACGGTTCTCCCTGCGTCGCGATACTTCCGTCCTCAAAAGACAAGGAATATCTCGTAAGATCGGATAATTACCGCGCGCTTATAATCAAGGATAAACAGCTTTCCGAAAAATCGACGCGCACGTCGTACGGAGCCGCGATATTCACTCTCAAGAAAGATCAGAAGGTGGTGTCGGCGGAGTATTATGACAAGGATACGAGGCCGCTTGAAAAAGAGAGCCGCTACCGCAAGACCGCGCTTCCGTCCACCGGAGGGATCTTTGAGGAGGACGACATTGAATTCATGCAGCAGAAACTGATGTAAAGCCTGCTCCATTTACGGGAGGGATATTATATGAATCCCAAGAATTTTTTCAAAAACAATCTTTTCGCTTTCATAATAAGCATCGCGTTCATGGTCGCCCTTTCGGTCATCGCGCTGCTTTTCAACGTCAAAGCGGGAATAATGTGCTGCGTTCTTCTGCTCCTTTACGTTCTTTACGTGTTTATCTACCTCTATTTCGGCAGCGGTGACGTAAAGAACAGTATGGCAGGGAAGTCGCTCGCGTCACACACCTTTGATTTCATCTCGGGCTGCGATATGCCCGTTCTGCTCTGCGACGCCAACGGTGCCGTTTCGTGGTACAACGAGGCGCTCCGTGACCTTTACAACGACGGCATCAAGATAGGCGAACAATGCGGGACGATAGGAAACGGGGAGGTCGATATACAGAAATTTACCGAGATGCAGAAAAACGGTACGGAGTACGTTACCGTGAAGATCGGCAGCGACCATTACCGCATACGCCCGCATCTCATCGAAACGATGAGAAAGAGCTTCTATCTCGTCGTATGGATGAAATCGACCGAATACGAAGACCTTTACAAGGAATATCTCGATTCCAACACGCTCGTCGCTTACGCCGCGATAGATAACATCACGGAGCTTGCGTCCGGCATGCAGCAGGACAGATACCGCGAGATATCCGCGAAAATATCCGGCGTGCTCAACGAATGGGTCGCCTCGATGAACGGCGTCATCAAGGAATACGAGCGCGATAAATACATCATTCTGCTCGAGGAACGCTATATCCAGAAGCAGCTCGATTCCAAGTTCGACATTCTTGATAAGGTTTACGACGTTTCCGATACCGACGAGGGCGTGCCCCTCACGGTCTCGATAGGTCTTTCGAGGATCGACGGAACGCTTTCCGAAAAGGACGAGGCGGCAAAGAACTCGCTCCAGCTCGCGCTTCAGCGCGGCGGCGCTCAGGCGGTCGTCAAAACGAGAGCGGACAACGAATTCTTCGGCGGAAAGACAAAGACGATACAGAAACGCACCAAGATCAAATCGCGTGTCGTCGCGACACAGCTCGTGTCCGAGATACGCAAAGCTTCAAACATAATCATCATGGGCCACTCGAACCCCGACTTCGACTCGATAGCGTCGGGCGTCGGTATCGCGCGTCTTGCGCTGTGGCTCGGCAAGAACGTCAAGATGGTCACCGACCTGAAATGTCAGAATTTTGAGCTCTGCTCGGCGCGTCTGCTTCCCATCAAGGAATACGACGATATGTTCATCGACAAGGTCTACGGGCAGGAACTTCTCACGCCCGAGACCCTCGTCGTCATAACCGACGTCAGCAACGAAAAGATATTCGAGTCTCCCGAGATATACCGCAAAGCCGAGCACGTCGTCGTGATAGACCATCACAGACAAACGCAGGAATTCGATAGGAAGCACGAGATAACCTACATCGAACCGACGGCTTCGTCCGCGAGCGAGATAGTGAGCGAAATGCTCGAGGTAGTGCTTCCGCCGAACACGATATGCAAGGAAGAAGCGGAACTCATGCTTGCCGGAATACTGCTTGATACGCAGAATTTCGTACGCAGCGTAGGTATACGCACGTTCGCGGCGGCTACTTATCTGCGCGGCGAAGGCGCCAATACCATGAGAGCGCAGTCGATGTTCAAGTATAAGATGGGCGAGTTCAAGAAACTTGCCGAATTCGAACGCAGTATATTCGTATTCCGCAAGATATTCGCGATAACCCAGTACGACAACGACAACACGCCCGAAAACCGCATCACCGCGGCTCAGGCGGCAGAACGCATGCTTCAGATCGAAGGTATACGCGCGTCCTTCACTCTTACCGTGATAGACGACGCCATCCACATTTCGGCACGAAGCGACGGCAGCGTCAACGTGTCGCTCATTCTCGAGCAGATCCACGGCGGCGGTCATTTCGACTCCGCGGGCGCAAAGCTCACCGGTGTCACCATGAAGCAGGCAATGACGATGCTTCGCGACGCGATCGTCAAATACTGCGAAGCAGAGTAAAACAGACGTCTGCGAAAAAGTGTTTTGCAGACGTGATTCGTAACGACAGAACTAACGGAGGAACACAGATATGAAGGTAATTTTATTGCAGGACGTCAAGGCTCAGGGCAAAAAGGGCGACGTGGTCAACGTATCCGACGGATACGCCATGAACTTCCTTTTCCCCAAGAAACTCGCCAAAGAAGCGAGCGCGTCCGCACTCAACGACATCAAACTCAAAAACGAAGCCGATGAATTCAGAAAAAGCGAAGATAAAAAAGCGGCTGCCGCAAACAAAGAAAAACTCGAAAAGACCACGCTCGTTTACAAGACGAGCGGAGGCAGCGATGGCAGACTCTATTCCGCCGTGACCGCAAAGGATATTTCCGACAAGATAAAAGCCGAACTCGGCATCGACGTTGACAAAAAGAAGATATCCGTCGAGGACGTCATAAAGACCGTCGGCGAGTATACGGTGAGCATCAAACTTTATCCGGAGATCAACGCAAAGATCAAACTTATCGTCGAAGGGTGATGATATCATGAGCGAACTTGACAGCATAAGACAGCTGCCCCATTCGCTGCAGGCGGAGCAGGCTGTTCTGGGCGCGATAATAATCGACCCCGAAAAGCTTGTCGAAGCTGCAGAACTCAGCGCGGATCATTTCTATCCCGAAACGCACAAAACGATATTCAAGGCGATAAAGAATCTGTTTGCCGAAAGCCGCACCATCGACGTCGTCACGCTTATCGACGAGATAAAAAAGGCGTTCGGTGACACCGATTTCGACGCCGCCAAATACATAAAGATAATCTGCGACGTTGCCGTCGAAAACACGAATATCGGCGAATATATCAGAATAATCAAAGAAAAAGCGACTCTTCGCGCTCTTATCGGCGCCAGCAGAGACATTTCCGAAAAGGCGTATTCCGAAAGCGGCGACGTCAGAAGCCTCGTCGATTATTCCGAACGCAGGATTTTCGAAGTCGCGGACGAAAGATACCGCACGGGACTTACGCATATTTCCGAAACGATCAAAGAAAACTACGACAAATTCCAGACCCTTGCGGGCAACCCCGATATATACGAGGGCATCAAGACAGGCTTTTCAGAGCTCGACGAATATTTCGTCAGCCTCGGCGAAGGCGACCTCGTGCTTATCGGCGCACGCCCCGGTGTCGGCAAAACGACGTTCGCGCTCAACCTCGCGCTCAACGTGGGGATAAAATATCCCGAAAAAGAGATCGCCATATTCTCGCTCGAAATGACCAAAGAGCAGCTTGTCAACCGCCTTATTTCCTGCCAGGCGCTCATCGACAACTACACCATCAAAAAGGCGTCTTTCACGAGCGAACAATGGGGAACTCTTGCCGACGCCTGCTCAAAGATAAGCGAAACGCAGATATATCTTGACGATACGTCCGAGATCACGGTCACCGAAATGAAGTCGAAGGTGCGCCGCCTCAAGAACGTGGGACTCATCATAATCGACTATCTCGGACTCATGCAGTCCGAATCTCACAAGGACAACCGCGTCCTTGAAGTCGCGGACCTCACGCGTTCGCTCAAACTGATGGCAAAGGAAATGAAGATACCCATCATCCTCGTGTCGCAGCTTTCGCGTCCGGCAAAAGGACTGAAAGAAAAACGTCCGACGCTCTCGGATCTGCGTGACTCGGGTGCCATCGAGCAGGACGCCGACATCGTCATGCTTCTTTACCGTGACGATTACGACACGGGCGAAGAACAGAAAAACGAGCCGAAGAGCGAACAGCAGATAGTTGAATGCATAATCGGCAAAAACAGACACGGTCAGACGGGAACGGTAAAGTTCGCGTGGTACGGTCAGTATTTCAAATACGTTCAGCTCGAAGAAAAATATGATGACAGACAAGAACCCAAGCAGTAACAAAAGCCGGAGCGCGCTGCGGCTGAAGGTAATAAAGACGATCGATGAAAACGGACTCCTCGACAACGTGAAAAGCGTGCTTCTCGGCTTTTCGGGCGGTGTCGATTCGTCGGTGTTGTTCGACGTTCTGCTGACACTTCGTGAAAAGTATTCGTTCACGCTTTACGCTCTTCACGTAAACCACATGATACGCGGAGATGAAAGCGATTCGGACGAGGATTTCGTCCGCAGAACGTGTGAGGCAAACGGGGTGGAGCTTTTCGTGTCTCACGCCGACGTGCCGGCTCTCTGCAAAGAAAGCGGCAAATCGCTTGAGCTTGCCGCGCGCGACGCAAGGTATGAAGCGTTTGAAAGAACGGCAAAAGAAAACGGGATAGACGTTATCGCGACTGCGCACAACGCGGACGACAACGCCGAAACCGTGCTGTACGACCTCATCAAAGGGACGCATCTCAAAGGAATGAGCGGCATCCCTTATAAAAGAGGCAATATCATACGTCCGCTCCGCGACGTTGCCCGCAAAGAGATCGACGAATACGCGTCCGAATTCGGTGTCAGCCACGTTTTTGATTCGACAAACGCTTTGCCTGACTGCACGCGCAATAAACTGCGGCTCGAAGTCATTCCGCTCATCAAAGAGATAAACCCGTCATTTTCCGAGACGCTCTTAAATACGAGCAGGAATTTTGCGCTGCTTTCGGATTTCGTTGATGGATCCGCCGCGAAAGCGGGTGAAGATCTTTCGTCCTGCCATCCCGCAGTCATATCGTCGGTGATAATTTCCGAATGCGGAAAGCTTGAGCGTGAAACGCTGAAAAAAGCGATAAACGCGGTCAAGGAAAAGAAAAACATTTCGTTTGACATAGACGGCGGAAGAAAACTCGTTATTTCGGACGGACGTGTGAGAATTTGCGAAAGCGAAAGGAACGAAAAATGTTCTCGAGTTGAATATATTTACCTTGAGGATGGCGAAAATCATTTCGGACCCGCTACGACGGTGTTTCTAAATGTTTCCAAAAATTCTTACGATTTTAACAAATTTTCAACAACAGTCACGTTATGTTCTGCTAAAATAAGCGGTAAGATATATGCGAGGAGCCGCAATAACGGCGACGGCATAAAGATCAACGGAATGACAAAGTCGCTCAAAAAAGAATTTATAAACAAAAAGATACCGAAGGAATACCGTGACGCCATCCCCGTCATCTGTTCGGGAGATACGGTCATTGCCGTGCCCTTCGTCGGAGTCGCCGACGGATACAGGGCAGGCGACGGTGAAAATAACCGTTTTATCGTATGCTTCGGGTTCGATATATCTGATAAAAGTATTGAAAAAGGTCGGTAAAGGTCTATGAAATCAAATCGCAAGCTCGTATTTTTCTACATCTTCTTCATCGTTGCCATAATAATCATCGGAACGCTCGCGGCGTCCGATGGTAAGGTCGAAAAACTGACGTACAGCGATATAAAGGATTATTTTTATAAAGAAGAAGTCGACTCGTTCGTGATCGACAAAGACAACGTACTTATTCTCAAACTTAAGGACAAGAAGGAAGTCGAATACCAGCTCAAATATTTTGACGTGTTCTACGAAGACCTTCACGAACTGATCGACGAACAGTACAAGGCAGGCACGATAACCGAATACGACTATCAGCCCGTTACCGAACTTCCGTGGTGGGTCAGCATACTCCCGTTCGTTATAGTCATCATCGCGTTTATTGCCATGTGGTGGTATTTCATTTCCAAAGCATCCGGCAAATCGGGCAATGGTGCCTCGGGCGGCGGACTCGGCGGAAGAATGAACTCTTTCTCAAAGGCGCGTACCAAGCTCGGCAGCGACGAAAAGCATAAGGTGCTTTTCACCGACGTCGCCGGCGCGGATGAGGAAAAAGAAGAACTCAAGGAAGTAGTCGAATTCCTCAAAGACCCGTCCAAATACTCGTCACTCGGCGCAAAGATCCCTCGCGGCGTGCTCCTTGTGGGTGCTCCCGGAACCGGTAAAACGCTGCTTGCAAAAGCGGTCGCCGGTGAAGCGGGCGTACCGTTCTATTCCATTTCGGGTTCCGACTTCGTCGAAATGTACGTCGGTGTCGGCGCTTCCCGTGTCAGAGACCTTTTTGAGACCGCCAAAAAGACATCACCTTCCATAATATTCATAGATGAGATCGACGCGGTCGGACGTCACAGAGGCGCAGGCTGGGGCGGCGGACACGATGAACGCGAACAGACCCTCAACCAGCTGCTCGTCGAAATGGACGGCTTCGGTGTCAACGACGGCGTCATAGTAATGGCTGCCACCAACAGACCCGACATCCTTGACCCGGCACTTCTCAGACCGGGCCGCTTCGACAGACAGGTCACCGTAAATTATCCCGACATAAAGGGAAGAGTGGAGATACTCAAAGTCCATTCCAGAAACAAACCTCTTGAAGATACCGTCGATTTCGAGACCATCGCAAAAGCCACGAGCGGATTCACCGGAGCCGATCTCGCAAACCTCATGAACGAGGCGGCACTGCTTGCGGCAAGAAAAGGCAAGAAGCTCATCGGCATCGAAGAGATCGAAGAAGCCGAGATCAAAGTCATCGTCGGACCTCAGAAGAAGAGCAAAGTAATAAAAGAAGAAGACAAACGCGCCACCGCGTACCACGAGGCGGGCCACGCCATCGTCGGTCATCTTCTCCCGTCGCAGGACCCCGTTCATCAGGTCTCCATCATTCCGAGCGGTATGGCTCTCGGCTATACGATAGCGCTTCCGCAGGAAGACAAAAACCACGTTTATAAGAACGAAATGATCGAAAAGATCGCCATGATGCTCGGCGGACGTGTTGCCGAAAAGCTCATCCTCAACGACATTTCGAGCGGCGCTTCCAACGATATCCAGCGTGCGAGCGAGCTGGCACGCAAGATGGTCACTCAGTACGGTATGAGCGACGAACTCGGTCCCATCGTATTCGGTACCGGTCACGACGAAGTTTTCCTCGGAAAAGATTTCTCGTCCACCCGCAACTATTCCGAGACCGTCGCCGCCAAGATAGACGAAGAAGTCCACGCAATCATCACCAAGGGCTTCGAGATCGCCGAAAAGATACTCAGCGAAAACATCGACAAACTCCACTTTATTGCCGAATACCTCGTGAAGAACGAAGTCATGGATAAGGACCAGTTCCTTGCGGTATTCGAAGAAGACGCTTCGTTTGAAAAGCTTGACGCAATAAAAGCCGAAAAGCGTCAGAGAAGCAAGACCGAGAACATCAACAAGGCCGAACAGGAAGCCAAAGAAGCAAAAGAAAAAGAAGAGAAAGAAAAAGAAGCGGCGCAAGCATCCGAAAACGATGCGAAAGCGCCGGATCAAGACGGTAATAAAGGGCCGTTTTAAGGAGAGGCTATGGACGGAAACAATAAGCTTTCCAGAATCAACAACAACGACAACAACTCGCGTCTGATGTTTGCCGTCATCGGGCTGCTCGTCGTTCTGATCATTGCGCTTTGCCTTTATATCTTCGTCTTTGACAAGGACGAACCCCAAAACAACGAATCGTCTGTGTCAAAAGAGCCCGAGATTTCCGAAGTTGAAAACGTTTCATCGGAAGAATCAGTTCCCGTGACGGAAAACTCCGAAGCGGGAGACGTTTCGGAGCCCGAAGCGAGCACGCCCGAACAGTCGGCGGAGCCCGTTTCCAAAACCGAAGAAAGCGTTCCCGAAGTTTCCGAGCCTTCCGAGGAATCTTCAGATGAAACGTCTGAAGAAGCGGGAGAGCCCGAACACGGCTGGGTAATAAACAACCTCGGCTACACCTACCTTTACAACGGCAGAGGATTCGAACAGTTCACTTACAGCTCTTCCATCGCCGAAAGCTACGCGTCTTCTCTCGCGAACCTCGCGGCTAAATGCGGAAGCGCGAAAGTTTACAGCATACTCGTCCCCACGAGCTGTGAATTCGGCGGTATACCGAGCTCGATAAAGCAGGAAGACGATTTTTACTGCTCGAGCCAGAAGAACTTCACCGAAAAGGTCTATTCGCTCACCGACGGCAAGATAGTGAATGTCAACGTATACGACGCCATCTCGGCAAGAGTTGACGCCAACGATTATATGTATTACAATTCCGACCCGAACTACACGTGCCTCGGCGCGTATACCGTATATACCGAATTCTGCAAGGCGGCGGGACTCAAGGCGGTCAGCGATACCGTGTACGACCTCAAGATAGTCGACGACAGCTTCCTCGGCAGATTCTATACGGCTACCGGCAGCGAAAGCGTCAAGAAAAACGCCGATATCCTTTATTATTACGATATCGATTCCGCGTATACTACAAGCGAAAAGGTATACAGAAAATCCGGCATCGTCAACCGTGACGGAGTCATTTTCACGGACGTGCCGTCGTATTCCTACTACTGCTTCCTCGGCGAGGACGCACGAAGGATCGACGTTGCGACAAATACCAAATCGGGCAAAAAGCTTCTCGTCATCGGTGACACTTCGGCGTCTCCTCTCGTGACTCTTCTCGTTCCGCATTACGACAGCATCACGTTCGTCAACTCCACGCTCCAGACCGAAGATATTTCGGATATCCTTGCTTCTTCGTTTGACGACGTTCTGATCATCAGCTACAACACCAATGCGGGAAGACTCATTTACAAAAATATCAATGCAATGGCGGGAAAAGTCAATGGATGACACTCTCATAGGCGGATATATTTCACTCGCGTCCGTCCTCAACGCTGACAGCAGAGAAGTCAAAAAAATAATACTTGATAAAGAAAGGCAGAGCCGCATTTGCTCTGCCTCATATCATTATCCCGAAAAAGCGCAGTACCGTGAGATAGCCTCTTTTTCCAAAAAACGTCATATTCCCGTGGAATACGTCGGCGAAAAAGAGTTCGCGTCTCTCACAAACGGCGAGGCTTACGGCGGTATTGCCGCGTACGTCGGAGAAAGACGGACGCTTTCTCCCGAAGAACTCGTGAAAAGGGGAAAATATTTTCTCATAATCGACGGTATCGAGGACCCGTTCAATTTCGGTTACGTACTCAGAACGGCGTTTGCCTGCGGCTGTGACGGCGTGCTTCTTCCTGAAAGGAACTATTTCACGTCGTCGAACATAGTGATACGCTCTTCCGCCGGCGCGTCTGAGCTGATGCGTGTCGCGTATTACAACGACGTCGAAAAAGTCTGCGACGTACTGCGCGGATCCGGAATACGCGTCGCCTGCACGGCAAAGACCGACGATTCCGTGGCTCTTTCGGAATATTCGCCCACGTCACCGATATGCGTCGTCATAGGCGGCGAAAAGCGCGGCATCAATAAGGCTCTTATGGCAAAAGCCGACGACGTGATCTCCATCGATTACAAAAACAGTTACGCAATGTCGCTTTCCGCGTCTTCCGCCGCGGCGATAATCATTTACGGCGTAGCGTCGCGGTTGAAATAAACGTCAGGCACTTTGCCGATGATGAGAATTTCGCAAAGCGCGTATTCAATGCTTATTTCAATTTCATTGCCGCCGAACGGTGACATCAGTTTCGCAAGCGCGTTTATCCTCAGAACGACGCGGTAAAGGCTCTGATTGATCCCCGAGGACGTTATTTCGCTGTCGATCGAGGCGCTGACGTGACCGAGAGGGATCACCCTGAACGGTATTCGCGGTCCGCGTCCTGAAAGCAGCTTTATCCCGAAAATATTTCCGACGGGAAACGAAAAGGAGTCGTGCGTCCCGTCAAGACAAATCGCCGTGTCGTTTATCATATCGGACACGAATAAATCAAGTTTATACGCTTCAACGGTGACGCTTCTGACGTCGCCGCTTTCTTTTTGCGTGATAAACGCGCCGTCGATCGAGTCGGAATGCTTATTGAGATTTGAAACGAATATTTCGTTGATGCGCGCATAAAGCGCGTTTCTGACGTCGCTGTAAGCGTATTCCTCTGCCGCTTTGTCAAGAAGAACGCAAAACGTCACAGTAATGATGACGACAAAAGCAAGTATGGAAAAACATATCTTTTTTGCTTTCTTTTTCCGCTTCATATTCATATCCCTTCTGGATTATATTCGCTTTTCGTCGGAATAATACCTAAAGGTGAGGATATGAGATTCGCAAAAGTGCTTTTTGTATTCTTTGCGGCGGCGCTCGTAACGTATGCCGCGGTCGGCAATGTCTACGCCTTTCTTTTTACTTTCAAAGAACTCAAAAGGGTAAGTCTTTCAAAGTACGGCGGCAGCATTGAAAAAATCGGCTGCGAATACGACGCCGCAGGCAGAAGATACGTCTTTCGTACACGTGACGCTGACGGAGTCGAAGCCGATTTCGTATACGATACGCAAAGCAATACGTTTTCGGACGGTTACGCGGAAGTCTCTTCAAGGGTACTTTATTATTTGGTGCGCGGCAGAATGACAAACAAAATAACGTCCTCCGGAGTGCTTGCGGAGGACGTTCACGTGATATATGAAAACAAACTATGCCTTGTCCGCGACGCTTTGCGGCTTTCGGAAGAGATCGTTCCGGATGAAGTGATAGTTACACTTGCCGACGGCGGAAGCAGGAACGCTTTTTGCGATATGGCAATAAAAGTCCTGAATGTTCTCAAGAACGAGAAATTATCTGAAATAACGCTGAAATCGGAAAACTACGTTATGACCGTCAGCGACGGTCTGTTTCCGCAAGGCAGAAACGACGTCTGGATAAGAATAAGAAATATTATCGGCTGAAAAGTGCGTTCAGCCGTTTTTTTGCGTCGCCAATGCGTTTTTCGGTCTCGGCACCGTCGATGCACAGCGTGCAGGGATCGGCAAAACGCAGGACGTCGCGGACTTTGAAACGGACGGCGTAATCGGATTGCAGCAGTACGGCTTTCGATCCGTCGTCGCCGACTATCGTCACGATGCCGTTTTCTATTTCGTCAACAGACCAGAACATTGTATAACTCCTTATAAAAATGTATCATTTTATCGATGGGTATTCGTTTTCGGAAAACGAGGGAAAAATAGAAACAAGAAGATTTTCCGGAGGATGCCATGTATAATAAAGTTGAAATATGCGGAGTGAACACATCGAAGCTCGTTACGATCAGCGAGGACGAAAAGAGGGAGCTGCTCAAAAAGAGCAGGAACGGCGATAAAGCGGCGCGGGATAGACTCGTGAACACAAATCTCAAACTCGTGCTTTCGGTCATTCAAGGGTTCTCGTCGCGGGCTTCGTGTGCCGACGACCTGTTTCAGGTCGGATGTATTGGGCTTCTCAAAGCGATCGACAATTTCGATCTGTCGCTCGACGTGAAATTCTCTACCTACGCGGTGCCGCTTATCCTCGGTGAATGCAGAAGACATCTGAGAGACGATTCGTACGTGAGGGTCTCGCGTTCGCTGCGCGACGTCGCGTATAAAGCGCTTTCGGTTCGTGAAAAGCTGTCGACCGAGCTGATGCGCGACGCGACCCCGGAAGAGATAGCGTCGGCGATCGGCGTGAGCAGCAGAGAAGTGACGGCGGCGCTTGACGCCGTGATGGAGCCGGTATCGCTTTACGAACCCGTCTACACCGATAACGGCGACAGCCTTTACGTGATGGACCAGATAAGCGACAAGGTCAATACGGACGACAACTGGATAACGAACATCGCGGTCTCGGAAGCAATAAAAAAACTGACGAGCCGTGAAAAGCGCATACTGTCGCTTCGTTTTTACGAAGGAAAGACGCAGAACGAGGTATCGGATGAGATCGGCATATCTCAGGCGCAGGTGTCGAGGCTTGAAAAGAGCGCGCTCGGCAAAATACGCGCCGAGCTATGACTTTTTGAAGACGCAGACAAACGTGTTGCCGTTTTCGACGTCGCTGTACGCGTTGATCTTTCCGTCATGCGATTCGACGATGGTCTTCGCGATCGAAAGTCCGAGCCCGAAGCTCGCCCCCGATGAAGCACGGGAAGGATCGGAACGGTAGAATCTTTCAAATATATGCTTGAGAGTTTCGGGAGAAAGAAGATCGCCCTTGCTGTTTACCGAGAATATCACTTTATCGGCAGCGGTGTGAAGGTCTACCGTGATTTGAGTGGCAGGGTGCGAATATTTGCACGCGTTGTCGGTGAGGATCGAAACGAGGCGCGAGATAAGTTCCTTGTTTCCGCAGAACGGTACGTCGGGCCGGATATCGTATTCAAGCATCAACCCTTTTTCAAAGCATACGCTTTCAAACGGAAGCAGAGACGCCATTATCACGCTGCTCAGATCAAAGTTTTCTTTTTCGATCTCGGACTGCGTCTCGTCGCTTTTCGCAAGGTAAAGAAGCCCGGCGATGAGCTCGTTCATTTTGTCGGTTTCGTCCTTGATGAAACCTATCCATTTGCTTTCTTCCGAAACGGTGCTGTCATGGTGCGATTCAATGATAGACGTGTTCGCCGAAATGACGGCGAGCGGTGTCTTGAGCTCGTGCGATACGTCGGCAATGAGCTGCTTTTGCTGCTTCCACGACTTTTCGAGAGGTCTGACCGCTTTTGCCGCTATCAGCAGAGTTATGAAGAAAAAGCAGATCAGCCCCGCGATGCCGATAAGCAGCAGCAGCCAGAAAAGCTTTGAAAGCGTCTGATCTTCGTATCTCGTATCGAGAAAAGCGATCCTCACGCCGTTCCTCAGATCGGAAGCGAGGTATTTGAGCTCACGGTCCCTGAGTATACCCGAGTACGCTTTTCGCTCGAGCACGGTGTTCATAAGTGAAAATATGTATTCTTTTTCGTCTTCGGTTATCTCGTTTTCAAATCCGTACGGCGTCACCGTGCGGAGCAGATAGTTATAGTCGAATATGAAGACACTGTAGTGAGAAAATTTCTGCTTTCCCGAGAAAAAAGTGTCGAATCTGTCGTTGAAAACCATCGACGGATCCTGAGAAAGATACCATTCGAGCGCCTCGTCGCTTTCATTTTCCAGCGTATGCTTCGTGCTTATGTAAACGAACGAAAGCATCGCCGAAAGAAGGACGAAGACGATCATCATTATCGTAACGATGAACTTTATCTTAAGCTTTTTTATCATCAGACTGTACCTCCAGATGATAACCGAGCTTGCGTACCGTCGCGATGTTCACCTTTGCCTTGAGAAACGCGAGCTTTTTGCGTAAAAAGGAAATATACACCTCAACGTTGTTGTCTTCGGCGTCGGAAAGATAGCCCCAGACCTTGGTGATGAGTTCTTCTTTGCCGATGATGACGTCAGGGTTCGTGAGGAGAAGCTTCATTATTTCGAATTCCTTGTATCCGAGACGAACGGAAAGCTCGCCGCATTTGAGAAGAAAACTGTCGATGCCGAGCGAGATGTCGCCGTATTCAAGCTCGTTCAGCACCACTTCGCCTTTTCTGCGTGAAACGGCGCGTATTCGCGCCAGCAGTTCTTCGTTCGAAAATGGTTTCGTGAGATAGTCGTCGGCGCCGAGGTCGAGTCCCTTGACTTTGTCACCTACCGAATCGCGTGCCGTGAGCAGGATTATCGGTGTGGTTATTTTGTCGGAACGCAGCTTGTTCAGCACTTCAAAGCCGTTCATTTTCGGCAGCATTATATCAAGAAGTATCACGTCGTATATTCCCGACGAAGCGTAGTCGTATCCGTCGTTCCCGTCGTACACGGCTTCGGCGTTTATGTGCCTTGCGTTGAGTATTTCGCATATACTGTCTGCAAGATGCTTTTCGTCGTCAACTACGAGTATATTCATATCATCACATCCTCAAAGCAAATTAAAACATAAAATCATTAAATTCGGCTTAAATGACAAACGCAGGCATTGCCTGCGTTTGATTATTTATTTTACGGTCTGAATGGATACTTTCGCTTCCTCGGTGGCTTTTTCTTCCTTGCTGACGGAGCTCCAGAAGAAAACTATCGCGATGAACGCGGCACAAAGAGCGACGACCGCGCCGAGAATGAGGAACATAAGCGATTTGCTGTCGGTGAACTGAAGGGAGAGCAGATCGCCGAACGCGTTTTTGAATGCGTAAAACGGGATCCCGTCACGCTTGCCGAAGTACGCGGCGGCTCCGAGCGCGCAACCGAAAAAGTGAGCGAGCAGCGTGAAAACGGAAGTGACGACCGACACGCATATCATGCCTTTGGAGCCGACCTTGCGGGAAGCGAGTTTGAACGCGTAATAGACCGAAATGCTGATGAGAAGCGCAAACAGACAGGACGCGAATCTGAAGATGCCGATCCTGCTGCAGGTACGGGTGAGCCAGAAGAGAAGTATGTAAAGACCGCCGGATATGACGCCCGCGATTATGGAACCGATAAGACCGTTTTTGAAATTTCCGTTTACTGTGGATTCGTCGGGCTTTTCGGCGTTCTGGGCGTTTTCAGCCGTTTCGAGCGCGCATTTTTCGCATACGAGCGATTTCGTCACGCTGCTTCCGCGTGATACGGTGACGATGCGTCTCTTTTCGCCCGGTTTGAACTGCTCGCCGCAGCAGGCGCAGAAAGACGCGTTGGGGATCTCTTTTTCATTGAGAAGCCCTATGACGAAATCAGTCATTTCGGTAAAAACATTTACCGCCGCGTTTGACGTTATTTTGATCGAATGTTCATCTATTGCATAATCGGTTATCCCGAACCTGTCAACGACGTCTCTTATGGAATCGCTGAGCTCGAGGTAATCGTCCGCGTATTCATCCTTATCGCCTACATAGCACGAGAATTCGGCGATCTTTTTTGACTTTTTTTCGGTAACGTTGATGAAGAAATCGCCGTATATACCGAAGACGCTGTCTTCTCCCGCTTTAAGGCCTGTGAGGGACGCAAAAAACTCCAAAGATTTTGATATCATATCAAACACTTCCTTGATATATTATTCATTTTATTATATCATCGGTGAACGCGGAATTGATTAATTTTGTGTTAATTTTCATATTAAATATACGAATTTATCAGCGAAGACAATATAAACCCCGTTATGAACGCGTCGCTTTCGGCGGGATACCGTTTCATAAAACGCGACAGCACCGACGACAACGCCGCGCAGCCCGGAAAAATGCCCATGCCCACTGCGATCACAGCCGCGAATTTTCCGCTTCCCACGTCGGTTATCAGCCTTTCGTAAAGTCCGAGGAACGAGAGCATATATGTGAAACTTATTCCGGGAAGTATTATGGATATCGACAGAAAAACTCCGCATAGTGCAAGCAGAAAGAGATCGGACGATTTTCCGATGAAAACGTTCTGCTTTTCAAGCAGCTTTTCCGTAAGCGGCAGAAGAATGCCCGATATGAAACACGCGGCAGTACCTTTTGACGGAAGACGGCGCAAAAGCGGCGATCTTCTGATAAAAAAGGGAAGAGAGAATGCCATTATCAGGCTTCCGGTGTGCAGGAACGCTTTTGGATGCGTGCGTGCCGGTGCCGCGAATACGGCGCAAAACGCGGCGACGCCTAAAAGCACGGATACGGCAGTCCCGACGAACGGAAGAAAATGCTTTTTGGGATTCCTGATAATGCCCGATGAGACGTCAAGCATGTCACCGTAAACGCCGAGCAGAGACGCCGTACTTGCCCCGCTGAGCCCCGGAAAACACATTGCCGCACCGCAGGCAAAACACTTTGATGCGTATCGGAAAAATGACATTGGATCACCGCAGAATCATATGCAAAAATATTCAAAAAAATGCTGATCATTTTTTGATATATATATTGACAAACCCCGACAAAGAATGTATTATTGATTATCACCATAATGGGTGAAAACGTGAAAAAAGAGGAGGATGATAAATGGAAAATATCCTTTTGCGCCTGGAAAATATTTCCGTGCGTTTTGATGACGATCAGATACTGAAGGGCATCGATCTCGAAATAAAGGACAAGGAGTTCGTAACTCTCCTGGGACCTTCGGGATGCGGCAAGACCACAACGCTCAGGATCATTGCGGGCTTTTTGACACCCGACAGCGGAAATGTTTATTTTAACGGCACAAAAATCAACGACGTACCTCCGTATAAGAGGCAGGTAAACACCATTTTCCAGAAGTATGCGTTGTTCCCTCATCTTAACGTTTACGAAAACGTTGCGTTCGGACTTCGTATACAGAAGAAAAGTGAAAAAGAGATCAAACAGACGGTAAACGAGATGCTAAAGCTCGTCAACCTGTCCGGATTCAATAAACGCGACATCACCTCGCTTTCCGGCGGTCAGCAGCAGCGCGTTGCCATTGCAAGAGCACTTGCGGTCAACCCCAAGGTGCTGCTTCTCGATGAACCGCTGGGAGCGCTCGACCTCAAGCTCCGCAAGGATATGCAGGTCGAACTCAAAAACATTCAGCAGAGAATGGGTATCACGTTCATTTACGTTACCCACGATCAGGAGGAAGCCCTCTCGATGTCCGACACCGTAGTCGTAATGGATAACGGCAACATTCAGCAGATCGGTTCTCCTCTCGATATTTACAACGAACCCAAGAACGCTTTCGTTGCCGATTTCATCGGTGAAAGCAACATCCTCGACGGCATAATGAAGGAAGACTACCTCGTTTCCTTCGCGGGTCAGATGTTCAAGTGCAGCGACAAGGGCTTTGCTCCCAACGAACCCATTGACGCCGTCGTGCGTCCCGAGGATATCGACGTCGTTCCCGCCGAGCAGGGAATGCTCAAGGGAGTCGTCACGTCGGTCACGTTCAAGGGCGTCCATTTTGAGATAATCGTGGATATCCGCGGTTTCAAATGGATGATCCAGACCACCGATTATTATCCCGTCGGCAGTACGATCGGTCTCAGCATAGGCCCCGACGACATCCATATCATGAAAAAATCCGAGTATTCCGGAAAATTCGGCGACTACAGCTCATACAGCGATGAGCTTGACGGGCTTTCCGAAAACGTTGAGGCAAAAGAATGAAGACCAAGAGAACGTGGATACAAAAATATTCTTCCTCACCGTACGTAGTGTGGTCGGTACTTTTCGTCGTTGCGCCTCTCCTTTTCGTACTTTATTACGCCTTCACCGGCAGAGACGGCAGCTTCACGTTTGACAATTTTGCCAAAATGTTCAACGGCGATACGGCAAAGGTATTTATGATATCGCTTGCGTTTGCGCTCGTTTCGACAACGATATGCCTTTTCATCGCGTATCCGCTTGCGTACCTCATCACAAAAGCAAAGAAAAAGCATCAGAATATGCTGATAATGCTTTTCATGCTTCCGATGTGGATGAACTTCGTGCTTCGCACCTACGCGCTTTCGTTCCTGCTTGAAGACGCGGGACTCATCAACAGACTGCTGAGCCTTCTCGGTCTTTCGAACGTAAAGCTGATAAATACCTCGGGCGCCGTCATACTCGGCATGATCTACAACTTCCTGCCGTATATGCTGCTTCCCATTTATTCGGTAATGTCCAAAATGGATAAAAGCCTTATCGAAGCGTCCGAAGACCTCGGCTGCAACAAGATAAGAACTCTTATCAAGGTAATACTTCCGTTATCTCTTCCCGGAATCGTTTCGGGGATCACGATGGTGTTCGTTCCGAGCGTTTCCACGTTCTATATTTCTCAGCAGCTCGGTCCGACTGACTTCGTCCTCATCGGCGACGTCATCGAAAGCTCCATCAAGTCGAGTGCGGGCGTTTACAACTACGGCTCTGCCATTTCCTGCGTGCTGATGATACTCATATTCATCTGTCTCGCGGTCATGAACCACTTCTCGGATGAAAGTGCGGACGGAGGTGTGCTCGTATGAAAACGTGGGGCAAGATCTACACGGCGCTCATTTTTCTCATACTTTACGCGCCGATAGTCATCATAATCGTATTTTCGTTCAACAAAAGCAACAGTACGGCGGTTTTTGAGGAATTTTCCTTCAAATGGTACACCGAGCTTTTCAAAAGCGAAAAAACGCTTGAAGTTCTCTTCAATTCGCTCATCATCGCCGTTCTTTCGGCACTTATCTCCACCATCATCGGCACCGCTGCCGCGGTCGGCATTTTCAATATGAAAAACAAACGGCTCAAGAGCGCGGTCATGATGATAACCAATATCCCGATGATGAATCCCGATATCGTTACCGGTGTTTCGATAATGCTTCTTTTCGCGTTCGTCGCGACACTCGTACACGCCGGCATTTTCGGTTTCTGGACGGTGCTTATCGCTCACGTAACCTTCAACCTGCCTTACGTCATACTCAACGTAATGCCCAAGCTGAAGCAGATGGACAAAAACCTGCCGGAAGCCGCAATGGACCTCGGATGCACGCCTCTTCAGGCGTTTTTCAAGGTCGAGTTCTTCGAGATACTGCCCGGCATCGCGACCGGACTTCTCATGGCGTTCACTCTTTCGCTTGACGATTTCGTCATCAGTTATTTCGCGGCAGGCGAGTCCTTCCAGACGCTGCCCATCTACATTTATTCGATGACGAAGAAAAAGATAACGCCGGATATCAACGCGCTTTTCACAATTGTGTTCGTTGTCATTTTCCTGCTCCTTCTGGTAAGGAACATAATGACGAAAGACGAGTCACATTCCAAAAAGGCATCAGAAAAATCAAAATAAAAAATTTAACAGTAAGGGAGATAGATAAATGAAAAAAAAGTTCCTTGTTTTTGTTCTGATGGCAGCCGTTATCCTTTCCGCATTTCTTGTTTCCTGCGGGGAAGAAGAATCCGATTTCGAAGTGACCGAAGAAACCGCGGCCATTGATTATTCACCTTATGCCGGAATGAGCATAAACGTGTATAACTGGGGCGAATACATTGCCGACGGTTCAGAGGGAACAGTTGACGTCAACAAGGAATTCACGCGTCTTACCGGTATTGAGGTGAATTACACCAACTATACCAGCAACGAGGATATGTATTCCAAACTGGTCAGCGGCGGTACGTCCTACGACGTTATCATCCCGTCCGACTACATGGTCGAACAGCTCATCAAGGAAGGCCTCGTTCAGAAAATCGATTTTGCAAACGTTCCCAACTACAAATATATTTCCGATACCTATAAGGATCTTTATTTCGATCCCACCAACGAATACAGCATTCCTTACACCGGCGGCACCGTCGGCATCATCTATAACCGAAAGATGGTAGACGAGCTCAAAGGCGTCGAAGGCTACAAGCCCGACAGTTGGGACATTCTCTGGGACGAAGACCTTGACGGAAAGATCCTTATGTTCGGCAACCAGCGCGATGCTTTCGCGATCACCGAAGCGTATCTCGGAATAAGCATCAACTCCAACGACAAAGCCGAACTCAAAAAGGCGCAGGAGCTTCTCATCAAGCAGAAATCCTTCGTCAAAGCTTACGTTATGGATGAAGTTTTCAACAAGATGGAAGGCGGCTCCGCCGCGGTCGCTCCGTATTACGCAGGCGACTTCTTCACCATGTATGAAAACAACGAAGACCTCGCGTTCGCTTATCCCAAGGAACCGTTCAACCTTTTCGTTGACTCCATCTGCATCCCGACTTCCGCCAAGAACAAAGCGGCAGCCGAGCTTTACATCAACTTCCTGCTCGATCCCAACGTAGCACTTGAGATCGCCGAAACGATATGCTACACCTGCCCCAACACCGCCGTTGTCGAAAACGAAGATTATCAGGCGTTCCTCACGGATATGCATCCGGACGCCATGGAGATCATGTACCCCGACTACGACGTACTGTTCCCCGGCGAAGATACAAACGATTTCTATTTCCACAAGCTCGATGACGAAGCACTCGCCGAAATGACCGATCTCTGGAACAGCCTCAAGATCGTCACCACCGAGGAATCCGGCACGTCGCCGCTTCTTATCATCTGCGCGGTCATCGTAGTCGCGCTCATCGCTCTCTTCGTTTTCTCTAAGATCAGAAAGAAAAAACGCGAAAGCGCTGACTGATAAGTCAATATAACAGCAAAAGACGGATATGTTTTGATGTCATATCCGTCTTCTTTTTATGCTTTTTATATTTCGACCGTCATACCGTCGTACGAAACGATAAAGCCTTTTTCGGCGGCAGCGGGGACGAAATCGTCGTATATAGCCTGACCGTTGTGCGAATAGTGGTTGAGCACGTTCACGGTTTTTTCGTCGATGATGCCGAGTGACATGAATTTATCGCGAAGTGCCGTCGCGGTGTCGAGCCCGAGATGACCTCCCACCCCGGGACGCGAAGCAAAAGTGCAGTCGTAACTCACGAGATCGGCGCGCACCTTGTTTTTTACAAGGTAATCTATAGCTTCGTCGTAAAGAGGGCCCGTGTCGTGGAGGTAGAGCAGCGTTTTTCCTTCAGATTCAACGATGAATACCATATCGTCCTGCGTGACGTGAAATGCCTTCAGCGGCGTCACTCTGTATCTGCCGCATTCATAAGTCTTATAGTGTTCGATGGTTTCAAACGATATGTCGTAAAGGTCGTTCCCCAAAACGTCCGTGACGTCGCATACGCGCTTTTTTACGCGTTCACTTCCGTACAGTGTGAGATGCTTTTTCGTCATGCCGTGAGCAAGCACGGAGCGTCTCATTTCAAGATCGATCGGAGTGCAGTGGTCAACGTGACTGTGGGTGAAAAACACGTATTCGACGTTTGAAAGGTCGAGCTTGTTTTTGAGCATGTGGCCGTAGGTGTCCGTGGGAAAGTCTATCAGAAAATCGTCGTTTATTATCGCTTGACTTCTGGTGCGGATGTTCCTGCCTCCGGCGTTCAGAGCGCGCGTGCAGCTTTCACACCGGCAGAAGACCGCGGGCCATCCTTCCGCCGCGGCGGTTCCGAGATAAGTAAGTTTCATAAAAACACACTTTCTAAAATGCCACCGCTTTGACACGGTGGCATTTTACTTTTATTTCTTGAGTTCGCGTTCGAGCCATATCATACCTATTTCAAAGGCATCGTAAAAGCTCTTTTTTTCGCATTGCTTGATGACCTTGTTCGCAAAACTCACGTTTTCGTCGGTGGACTGTATCTGTACGAGAACGCGGGTGGCAATGTCGAGATCACCGCTTTTTTTGGTCTCCAGAATATTCATGAAAAGTATGGCTTTATCTTCGGGAGAGCCGTAAAAGACGAATTGTCCCTGCCTTACGAGCGGTTTGCCCTTGTAGGTCAGAGTCTTGATTTCTTCACTCATGGTTAGCCCTTTCTTACAGTTTGAGATAGTTCTGCACAAGGGAACGCAAAAGCTCGTTGCGGTCTATCCTGCGGATAAGCGCACGTGCGTTGTTGTGGTTGGTGATATACGTCGGATCCTCGGAAAGGATATAGCCCACGATCTGTACGATGGGATTGTAGCCTTTTTCCATGAGGGAGTCGTAAACGCACTGCAATGTCTGCCGCATCTGGATCTCTTCTTGTTCTTTTATGCTGAACATCCTGGTTTTCGTTGCCTTGTTCTCCATGCTTTTGCCTCCTGTCAGATTACTTTATGTGTTGATTATATCACAATATAACGGATATTTCAAGTACCAATTTTATGAACGGAGCACGATCGCTTCCGCTTCGAGCTTTTTGAGTATCTTGTTTACCGATTTTTCGACTTCGTCGTCGTTCAGCGTTCTGTCGGCAAGACGGTAGGTGAGTCTGAACGCGATGGATTTCTTGCCTTCGTCAACGCCTTTTCCGCGGTATACGTCGAATACGGATGCGCTTTCGAGCGCCTTTCCGCCGTTCGCTTTGATAATGCCGATGACCTTGCCCGCTTCGATATCTTCGTCCATAACGAGCGCGAGGTCGCGTTCGCTTGCGGGATAAACGGGGATCGGGGTGAAGCGGGGTTCGGCTTCCGAAAGTGCCATCATTTCGTTCACTTCAAATTCGGCGGCATAAACGTCGCATCTGACGTCGAACGCTTCGGCAACGGTGGGATGCACCTGACCGATGACGCCGATCTTTTTGCCGTTCACGACGACGGAAGCGCATTTTCCGGGATGATAAGCGCACTCATCGGTGTTCTTGACGAATTCGTAGCCTTTGATGCGGAGCGAATCGAGAATGGCTTCGGTATAGCCCTTGAGGTCGAAGAAGTCTTCGTTTCCGTAGAAGCCGAAGCAGAGGATCTTTCTCTCATCGGACATATCGTCGGCTTTTCTGAATACGGTCGCCGTTTCGAAAAGCTTTGCTTCAAGATTGTGATGGCTGTAATTCGTCGCCATACATTCGAGAAGCGAGGGGAGAGCAACCGTTCTCATGATGGACGTTTCGTCGCCGAGAGGATTTCTGATCTTTATCGCGTCGCGTCTTTCGTCGTTTTCGGCATAGCCGAGCTTGTCATAGACGTTGGGATTGACGAACGAATAGGAATATATTTCGGAGAATCCGAGAGATACGCAGGCGTCTCCGATCCCGCGGATGTATTTCATGTTCGGAGTGAGGCTGCCTTCACGGGCGCTGCACCCGAACTGAGTTCCGTCGATCCTGTTCACGCCGTAAAGACGTACGACCTCTTCGGAAAGGTCGGCGGTGTTGATAATGTCGTTTCTGTATGCCGGAACGATGACCTCGTCGCCGTCGACGATGAGCTCGACTCTTGCGAGGATGTCAGCCATTTCGTCCTTGGTGAGCGACGTGCCGAGGATCTGATTGATCCTCTTCGGGTCGAATCTGACTCTCGTCGGGTTTATGTTCGCGCTGCAGACGTCGATGACGCCGTCGATGATCTCGCCGCAGCCGAGCATTTCAACGAGTTCGCACGCTCTGTTGATGGCGGGCAGACAGTTGTACGCGGGAAGTCCCTTTTCGAATCTCTTTGAAGCGTCGGTACGAAGACCCACGGCGCGGGAAGTGAAACGGATGTTTTCACGGTTGAAGTTGGCGGATTCGAACACTACGGTAGTCGTGTTTTCGTTTATTTCGGAATTTTCGCCGCCCATGACACCTGCGAGCGCGATGGCTTTTTCGCCGTCGGCAATGCAGAGCATCGAGGTGTCGAGGTCTCTGACGGCTCCGTCAAGAGTGGTGATCTTTTCGCCTTCCTTGGCGTTTCTTACGATGATGGATCTGCTCGTGATGTAGTTGTAGTCGAACGCGTGCATCGGCTGACCGTATTCGAGCATAACGTAGTTGGTGATGTCCACGATGTTGTTGATGGGACGAACGCCGCAGGCACGAAGTCTTGCTCTCATCCAAAGCGGAGAAGTGCCGATTTTGACGTTTTTGACGACTCTCGCGGTATATCTCGGGCAGAGAACGTCGTTTTCGACTTTTACCGATACGTAATCAGACGCCTTTTCGCCGTTGTTCTTTTCGGCGATAACGGGCTCTTTGTATTTGAATTCGGTCCCGAATGTGGCAGCGGTCTCGCGTGCGATACCGAGATAGGCAAGGCAGTCGGGACGGTTGAAGGTAAGCTCGAAATCAACGATGGTGTCGCGGAGCATGAGCACGTCGCGGATGTCGTCGCCGGGCTTGCAGTCTTCCTGCATTATGAATATGCCGTCTTCGATGGCATAGGGGAAATCGTGAGTCGTGAGTCCGAGTTCTCCGATTGAGCAGAGCATACCTTCGGAAAGGACGCCTCTGAGTTTTCCGGTCTTGATGACCTTGCCGTCGGGGAGATGAGCGCCGTCAAGGCAAACGGGAACCATGTCGCCGGCATTGACGTTAGACGCGCCGGTAACTATCTGCAGTATTTTTTCCTGTCCCGCGTCAACCTTGCATACAACGAGGTGGTCGGAATCCGGATGGGGTTCAACAGACAGGATTTTGCCCGCTACGATATTGGTGGTGGTTTCGTAAAGCGTTTCGGCGCCTTCGACCTTGGTGCCGGACATGGTCATGGCTTCGGTATATTCGCGGATCCCGGAGGGGAAATCGGCGTAATCTTTTATCCAATTGAGTGAAACTTTCATTTGCGCTTACCTCCTCAGAACTGTTCAAGAAAACGTACGTCGTTTTCATAAACGATGCGCAGGTCGTGGATGTTGTACTTTCTCATGGCGATACGTTCGATGCCCATACCGAAAGCGAATCCGGTATATTCATCGGGATCGATACCGCAGCCCGAAAGCACGTTGGGGTGTACCATACCCGCGCCGAGCATTTCGATCCAACCTTCGCCCTTGCAGAGCTTGCAGCCTTTTCCGCCGCAGGCAAAGCACGAGAAGTCGACTTCAACGGACGGTTCGGTGAACGGGAAGTTATGCGGACGGAGTCTCGTTCTCGTTCCTTCGCCGAACATACTCTGCGCGAACTGATCGAGGATGCCCTTGAGGTCGCTGAGGGTTATATGCTTGTCGATGACAAGGCCTTCAAGCTGATGGAACATGGGCGAATGGGTGGCGTCGGGGGAGTCGCAGCGATAAACGCGTCCCGGGGAGATTATGCGGATCGGAGGCTTGCGGGTCTGCATTGCTCTGATCTGAACGGGGGAAGTCTGAGTGCGGAGAACGACGTCGTCGGTGATATAGAACGTATCGGTCTCGTCTCTCGACGGATGGTCGGCGGGCGCGTTGAGCGCGTCGAAATTGTTATGTATCGATTCGACCTCCGGACCTTCGACTACGTCAAAGCCCATATTGACGAATATTTCGATCATTTTGTTTTCGGTGGAACGGAGGGGGTGTAAGTGCCCGAGTTCCTTTTTCTTTCCGGGAAGCGTGACGTCGACCGCGTCGCTCTTGAGTTTTGCCTTGAGCTGGAGAGCCGAAAGCTCTTCAGTTTTTGCGGCAATGCTTTCCTCGATCTTCTGTCTGACCACGTTTGCGGCGGCTCCGATAACGGGACGTTCTTCGGGCGTAAGCGAGCCGAGTCCGCGGAGTATCGCGGTGAGAGCGCCTTTTTTGCCGAGATATTTTACTTTGAGCGCGTCGAGTTCTGCGGTCGAAGACGCGGACGCTACTTCTGTCAGCGAAGAAGCTTCTATTTCGTTAAGTTTGTCAAGCATGATAATTCCTCACTATATTTTATTCAAGATAATCCTTGAGCCTCTTGGAACGGCTCGGATGGCGGAGCTTGCGGAGCGCTTTTGCTTCTATCTGACGGATGCGTTCACGCGTGATGTTGAAGACCTTGCCGACTTCTTCAAGTGTTCTCGGACGTCCGTCTTCAAGACCGAATCTGAGCTTGAGCACGTTTTCTTCACGCGGGGTGAGCGTGTGGAGCACTTCAAGAAGCTGCTCGCGCAGCATCGAATAAGACGCCGCGTCCTGAGGCGCGGGAGCGTTGTCGTCGGCGATAAAGTCACCGAGGTGGGAATCCTCTTCCTCACCGATGGGCATTTCGAGAGAAACGGGTTCCTGGGCGATCTTGAGGATGTCTCTGACCTTTTCTACCTGAATGCCCATTTCGGCGGCGATCTCTTCATCGGTGGGGTCGCGTCCGAGCTCCTGCAGGAGCTGCCTCGAAACTCTGAGCACTTTGTTTATGGTTTCGACCATGTGGACGGGGATGCGGATGGTGCGCGCCTGATCGGCTATCGCACGGGTGATCGCCTGTCTGATCCACCAGGTCGCGTAAGTCGAGAATTTATAACCTTTGCCGTAGTCGAATTTTTCGACCGCTTTGAGAAGTCCGAGGTTGCCTTCCTGGATGAGGTCAAGGAAGAACATACCGCGGTTGACGTAGCGTTTGGCAATGCTGACGACGAGACGGAGGTTGGCTTCGACGAGCGCGTGCTTTGCGGCAGTGTCGCCGTTGGACATCTTCTCGGCAAGTTCAAGCTCCTGGTCGGCGGTAAGAAGGGGAACTTTACCGATGTCGCGCAGATACATACGCACGGGGTCGTCGATCGAAACGCCTTCCTGAGCGAGATAGTTGACGACGGTCTCGGGGTCTTCGTCGATCTGCTCGTCAAGCAGCTCGTCTTCGGGGATGTCGAAAGCGTCGGGGTCGCTCATGTCACAGACTATCTCGATGCCGTTCGCTTCGAGCATTTCACACGCTTTGATGAGAAGGTCGAGCGTGCAGTCCGTGCAGTCAAGAGCTTCGAGAACTTCCGATGCCGTGATAGTTCCTTTTGATTTGCCGTGTTCGACAAGGTCATTCAGAACATTTTGCTTTTCGTTCATTTTGGATTCCTTTCATGTGGTTTGACACATCTATGTAATTTTATTTTTTATTTCTGAGTTTGTTTATGTAATCCGCGAGTGAGGACGGATCGTCTTTGAGCTTTGAATCGGCTTCCGATATTTCCTTCTGGCGTTTCAGCTTCGTTATAAGCTCGTTCAGCGCGTTTTTGCTGTTGTCGGAGCTCATTTCGCGTTCCGCCATCATACGCGACACGGCGGCGACTTCGGCGCTTTCGAGCCCCGCGGACGAAATGTTGACCGCGTTTCCGTTTCTGAAATCGTCAAGGAATTTTTCGTATATCTTCGCGTTGAACGACGTTACGAAATCCGTTGCCGAAAGGGAAGGTACGGTGTCCGGACCGAGGTCGGGATGCGTGAGCAGTATGCCGAGTATTTTTTCCTCTATCGTCGCCGCCGACGAGAATTTCACCTTGTCGCGGTTTATTTTGTCGCCATATCCCTCCGCTAACAATACAATATCTTCACCGAATTTCTTGGTTTCACTTCTTGTATTTTTTAGAATTATTCGTTCAACCTCTTCCGCGAGGGTTTTTTGAGGTATATTTAGCTTACTTGCAGCGAAGTTTGTAAATATATCGAGGTCGGGTTTGTAAGATAATGTGGCAAGATAAGCACATATTTCACGGGCTGCAGAAGATTTTTCTTCGGGGATGTCTATTGAATATTTGCCGATTATCGTGTTTATCGTGTATTCGTTCTGTCCCTCAGATGACTTGAGGCGGCGTCTGAAAGCGTCGGCACCGTATTTTTTTATGAACTCGTCGGGGTCCTTCGTCTCGCTTCCGAGATTTATGATCTTTGTGGCTATCCCCGCTTCGTTAAGGTATCTTATCGCCTTGTCCGTGGCTTTTCTGCCGGCTTTGTCTATATCGTACGCGAGATACGCCGTGTTCACGATACGGGCGATTATCCTCGCGTGGTCGTTCGTGATGGCGGTGCCGAGAGTGGCGCAGGCGTTGGAAAATCCCGCCTGATGCAGCATTATCGCGTCAACGGCGCCTTCACAAAGGATTATGCTGCCGTCGTTGTTGTTCTTGGCGATGTTGAGACCGAAAAGTATCTTTGATTTTTTGAACGCCGGAGTATCCGACGTGTTGACGTATTTGCGCTCGTCCTCCTCGTTGAGGCGGCGGGCAGAAAACGCGACGGGGTTGTTCGTGAGGTCGAAAACGGGGAACATCACGCGGTTGCGGAATATATCGAAAAGCTTTCCGCTTTTTGAAGTACCCGAAAGGAAAGACGCCTTGAGCTCTTCGGCGGTGAAGCCTTTTGCAAGCAGGTGGTTCGTCAGAGAATCCCACGAATCGGGCGAATAGCCGATGCCGAACCGCTTGACGGTGAGGTCGGAAAACTCGCGCTTTTTAAGATATTCGCGGGCTTTTTCGCCTTCGGGCGACAGAAGCTTTGCGTAAAAGAATTTTCCCGCTTCGCGCATCGCCTCGATAACTCGTTCTTTTTTTACGGTCGGTGCGGCTTCACGGTAGGATCTGTCGTCGCGTTCCATGGGGATGCCCGCACGGTTCGCGAGGAATTCGATGGCGGAAGGGTAGTCGAGACCTTCGGTGTTCATGACGAAGGTGACCACGTCGCCTCCGGCACCGCAGCCGAAGCAGTAATAATTCTGCGTCGCGGGGAAGACCGTGAAGGATGGCGTCTTTTCCGAATGGAAAGGACAAAGCCCCGTGAAGTTGCTGCCGGCGCGTTTGAGCGGAACGTGACGGTTTATTATTTCGGTTATTTCGTTTCTCTCTTTTACTTCGTCGAGAAAAGCTTTTGAAAACGCCATTTCTACTCCTTATTTTCCTTGCCAGACCTTGGGAACGTAAAGATTTTCAAACACGGAAAGAGCGTATCTGTCGGTCATTCCGGCGATGTAGTCGCAGATGACTCTTTCGATACCGTCTTCTTCGAGATTGCTTAAATACTCCTTGGGGAGCGAATCGGGGTGCTGCATGAAGTGCTCGTAAAGCGACGCGATCATCGCTTCGACCTTGCTGTCCTCGCTTTTTGCGATGGGGTTGCGGTAAACGCGCTCGAACATAAACGAGTGAAGGTCGTTCGTCGCGGTGAGGAACGGCTCGTCCATGCCGATATTGCCGTCCGAACCGTGGGTTATGACCGCGTTCACCATGCTCGAAATGCGCTGACCGTGAGTTTTTCCGAGTATCTCGTTGGCTTCCGTCGGGATGTCCTCGTTTTTGAGTATCCCGGCACGGAGCGCGTCGTCTATATCATGATTTATGTATGCTATCCTGTCTGCAAAACGAACGATTTGCCCTTCCTTGGTGGCGGCGATACCGTCGGTGTGCTGAAGTATTCCGTCGCGTACCTCGAGCGTAAGGTTGAGCTTTTCAAGCTTGTCGGCGACTCTTATGCTGTGTGCGTTGTGACGGAAGCCGAACGTGCAGAGCTTGTCAAGGGCGCGTTCACCCGAATGACCGAACGGCGTGTGACCGAGGTCGTGACCGAGAGCAATCGCTTCGGCAAGGTCCTCATTGAGCCGCATCCCGCGTGCGATGGTGCGGGCTATCTGCGTCACCTCAAGGGTATGCGTCAGCCGCGTGCGGTAATGGTCGCCCTCGGGAGCGAGGAACACCTGCATCTTGTGCATGAGACGGCGGAACGATTTGCAGTGGATTATCCTGTCGCGGTCACGCTGGAACGGAGTACGCAGCGGACATTCTTCTGTCGGGACGAGTCTGCCTGCGGTGTTTTCCGAGAAAAACGCGTTTTTGCAGAACAATATCCGTTCCGCTTCATATACCTGTTCTTTCATAAAGGCACAGTCCTCCCGATAAAAAATAATCATACAATATAAGATACGCAAAAATAATGAAAAATCCTCTTTTTTTGCGGAAAAAAAGTCAAAAACGCAAATTAATTTTTATTCTTTTTCGCTCTTCCTGTTTTTTTGTGCCGAAAAACGCGATATTTTGTCAAAACGTGAAGTGTCAGCATAATCTTTAGTGAGCGTCAGAGCTCAATAAATTCACGGAGAAATGATCATGTTTGATTTTGATATGTTCCCCGATATCGGAGAAGGTCTTTTTCCGCTTCCCGAAAACGGGAGCTGTCCTTTCTGCGAGGACAGCGGAAACGGCGGAGAAAGCGAAAACGTAAATCCGGAAAGCGGAATGTCGCTTGCCATGGGATACGTTCCCGCCCAAGGGTTCGACGGTCTTTACGAAGACTATTCCGAAGCTCTCGCGAACGGTTCACTTTTCAGACCGCTCGTCAAGCCGTTTTACGGCGGAAAAGGAGAAAGATGATGACGAGGGAACAGAACGCTCTTCTGAAGAAGATAATGGAGACCGATTTCGTGCTCCACGAAACGGTGCTTTATCTCGACGGACACAAGAACAACGCAAAGGCACTGAACTTTTATAAAAAGGTCGGCGAAGGACGCGAAAAGCTTTATAAGGAATACACCGAAAAATACGGTCCCATCGATTACACTCAGGTCAGAAACGGCAGATGGACGTGGACGGACGGTCCGTGGCCCTGGCAGAACGAGAAGGAGGGCTGAAGTATGTGGAGCTATGAAAAGAAACTGCAGTACCCGATAAACATCAAAAACCCGAATCCGGCGTTCGCCAAGCTGATGATAACGCAGTTCGGCGGTCCCGATGGTGAAAACGGCGCCGCGATGCGCTATCTGTCGCAGCGCTATTCGATGCCCAACAAAGAAGTCGTCGGGATCCTTACGGATATCGGAACGGAAGAACTCGCGCATCAGGAAATGATAGCCGCGATGGTATATCAGCTCACTCGCGGACTCACTCCCGAACAGATCAAAGAAGGCGGGCTCGACGCCTATTTCGTCGATCACACCATGGGCATCTATCCCGTGTCTGCTTCCGGCGTACCATTCAGCGCCATGGCGTTCCAGTCAAAGGGCGACGCGCTGACCGATATATTCGAGGACCTCGCGGCGGAACAGAAGGCGCGTACCACCTACGACAACCTGCTCCGTTTCACCGACGACCCCGATATTATCGATCCGCTCAGATTCTTACGGCAAAGGGAAGTCACCCATTTCCAGCGCTTCGGCGACGGTCTGCGCCTTATTCAGGACGACCTGAACTCAAAGAATTTCTACGCCTATAACCCTTCGTTCGATAAGAAAAGATAGAATAAAAAGGTTCGCGGCAGACTACCGCGAACCTTTTGAAATTGCGATAAAAAAGAATCAGCGTCATGGAAGGGAGTGCGCCATTGAAAATTGCAATGCACTTGCTCACCCTGTTACTGATTCTTATATAATTTTATCAGAAAAAAGCGTTGTTGTCAAGATGAGACGAAAAGATAAAACCATACGCAAAGAGCACCCGTTCGGATGCTTTTTGCTATGTTATGGTATTACAGTGCTGCCTCAGTCTTCAACGGCGGCTTTTCTGCCGAGGATCGCGGCAATGACTTCGGGCGGGAATTTCGGACGTCTGTCGTAGGTGTAAAGCCCGTTCTGTTCCTGCTCGATATCGGTAAGCTGAGTATAGCAGTACGCAAACATTCCCGGGTTATCAAGCAGCACGTCGGTAAGTCCCTTGAGACGGGCAAGAAATTCTTCGGTCGTCTTCGGCGCTTCTCCGTAGCCCCATCCATCCGTGTCGTCCGTCCAGCGGATACCGCCGTATTCGCTTACGAAGAACGGCATTTTTCCGTCGTAGTGCTGACGGTTTCCGAAGCAGTCGTAATGCGAGCCGTCGATGGCAAGATTTTTGTAATCGTCGGCAAATTTTACGGGGTCCTGCTGATAGTTGTGAACGTCGTATATATCGGTGATAACGTGATAGTTTCCGCTCGTATCGATGCACGGACGAGTCGGATCCGCGGCTTTCGTCGCCTTATATACGGAGGCAAGAAGTCCGTCGAACTGCTTTCTGCCGTCCAGATCCCACGTCTCGTTGAAGGGACACCAGCCGATTATCGACGGATGGTTGAAGTCGCGGTCGACTTCCTCGAGCCATTCGGGAAGTATGCCGTAGATCGAGTCGGCATAGCTGTGGTCAAGTCCCCAGTTAGGGTATTCGCCCCACACTATATAGCCTTTTTTATCGGCGTGATAGAGGAATCTTTCCTCGAATACCTTCTGGTGAAGCCTTGCGCCGTTGAAGCCCATTGCCATTGAACGCGTTACGTCGGCTTCGAGTTCGGCATCGGAGGGAGCGGTATATATTCCTTCCGGATAGAACCCCTGGTCGAGTACGAGACGCTGGAAAACGCTCTTGCCGTTAAGGAAGAATTTATAGTCGCGGTAGGAGATCGAGCGGAGACCGAAATAGCTCTTCACCTTATCGTCACCGTACGTGAGCGTGAGATCGTAAAGCCCGCCTTTGCCTATCTCCCAAAGATGCTGTTCGGCAAGAGGGAGAGTTACCGTTATCTGCTCGCCGCGGGACTTGGTCGAAACGCTTCCCATCGGCTTTCCGGCGTACGACGCCGTGACGGTAAAAATGCCGTCTCCCGCAACGTCGGCGATGACGGTAAGCGACTGATTTTCGACCGAAGGGAAATATTTAACTTTTTCTATATGCGTTTCCGCGACGAATTCGAGCCAGACGGTCTGCCATATTCCCGTCGTCCTCGTATAATCGCAGCCTTGAGAATAGTACGAGCGGCTCTGCTTTCCGCAGGGGATGAGACGGTCTTTTTCATCGTCTTCCGCGTTGACGCAGATATAGTTGACGCCCGGCTTTACGTAATCGCTTATGTCGAATCTGAAGGAAACATATCCGCCGAGGTGCGTCCCGCATTTCTTTCCGTTTATGTATACCGTCGCTTTATAGTCGACGGCGCCGAAATGGATATACGTTTTGCCTTTTACGTTTTCATCCGTCAGCGTCACGGTACGCTTGTACCATACGGAGTTCATAAAATCCACGTCGCCGATGCCCGAAAGCCTGCTTTGCGGGCAGAACGGCACGTTGATCTTTCCGTCAAACGTGATATCGTCAGCGTATACACCTCTTTCTTCGCCGGTACATCCGCGGTCGATCATAAACTGCCATTCGCCGTTGAGGTTCAGCCACGTGCTGCGTTCAAATTGGGGCTTCGGGTGTTCTGCTCTGCTGTACATAAACAATTCTCCTTTTTGTATAGAGTGATTTCCGAAAGCGTCGTTACAGGGTTTTGTGATTTTCTTTTCTCGGATTATAATATATTCACAAGATTATTTCAAGCCCTTTCACTTATTTTCCGGCTAAATATCTTACCCCCTATTGACAACGCTTTTTTGCGATGTTAGAATGACGCTGACGGATATGTGAACAGCTGATTTCCGTATACGGGTGTAATGCGTACGGTTGCTGCGTTACCCGCTTTTCAATGCAGCCAATCCCTAATCAAAGGAAAAAGTGAAAATGAGGAAAACTAATTTTCTGTGTCTTGCCCTTGCATTTATGCTGACGGCTCTCCTTATGGGCTCCTGCTCGACCACGCCCGATCCCGAACCCGCGGGATCCGAGGCTGAAGCCTCGTCCTATGAGTCTGAAGCCGAAATAACCGTATCCGAAGACGAAAATGACGAATCGGAAGCCGAAAAAATATCGGTGATGAGTTATAACATCAACGGGTTTGACGTGACCGAAGAAAGGACCGCCGCAGTATCGCAGCTTATCGGGTCTTATATGCCGGATATAGTTTTTCTGCAGGAACCCGCAGAAGATTGGATGACAAGGCTTGAAGCGAATCTTTCCGAGCATTACGGATTTGTTTACGGTCTGGAGCGTCACGGTGTCAATAACGATGCCGAGGGCGCCAGAGGCGCGAACTCCTTCCAGCCCATCCTTTACGCAAAAGACCGATACGAAGTGATCGAGTGGGGTACCAAGTGGCTCTCCGACACTCCCGACACGGTTTCCAAATTCGCCGAAGCGGATTATTACAGGATCCTTACTTACGCAAAGATGAAGGATAATACCACGGGGAAGACGTTCGTTGCGGTCAATAACCATCTGGATACGGCGCATCATTCCATCAGAAAACGCGAGATCGTCAAGATCGTCGAGATACTCAACGAACTGTATCCGAACGACGCGATGATCTTCGCCGGAGATATGAACTCGGGAATCACCGAGGAAGGTCTGGAATTTCTGACAAGATGCAAGTTCGTATACGCGGGACACAGCGTAGGCAATATCGACTGGGTATTCTATACCCCCGATACCTGCGCCGCTTCAAACTGGGTATACGTGAAAGACGAGATAAACGGAACCATGCCTTCCGACCATCCCGCGGTCTACTGCGAGATCACGCTGAAATCGTCCGTGAGCGGGAAAGCGAGAAACTGGGCAGAGATGTTAGCGGAAGAATCCGGAGGGATCAACTATAAAACCGATGATGAAACGGGATTCGGTCCCGTGCATCCCATATACTGATACGCTATGGTGAATAATATGAAAAAGACTGTCTCCGCATTTCTGATCCTTGTGCTGGCATTTTCCTTTACCTTTTCCAACGTCCCGGTCGATGCTTCGCCTGCCGATATTCCGGAAAGCGGCAGTACGATGACGATCGGATCGGACACGTGGACGATCATTCGTTCCGCATCCGATCTGAAGGGGGCGACTTCTTCGGGAAAATATATTCTCGCAAATGATATTTCCTTTTCCGACGAAGCTCAGACCGAAACCGTACTGACCATTGCCGGCGGTACGACCATCGACGGAAACGGTCATTCGATCCTCGGACTCAAAGGCTCCTCGGGAGCCGCGCTGTTTGCTTTCTCCGATTCGGGGACCGGGATCGAGATAAAGAATCTCACCTTCGGGAGCAAAGCTTCTCCCATCGCCGTGACAAGCGAACAGGGGTGCTCGATCTTTGCGAACGATACGAAAAACAATGTCGTGACCTGGACAAACGTTCATTTTTACGCGTCTGTCACCTCCACCGGCAGCACCGAATGTTATTCAGGTGCCGTCTTCTCCGCTATGAGCGGAAAACATACTTTTACAGGATGCACGGTTGACGCGGTCATTACGCAATCCGCGTCGGGAGCAGCCGCTCCCTTTGCGGGGATACTCAAAGCGACCGGCGTGATAAACGCTGCCGACTGTTCTTTCGCGGGGACTGTAGATGCAAACGGAAGCGCTTCGGGCTTCGTGGGCGAGATGCAGGGCTCCTGCACGGTTTCGGGCTTTACGAATAACGCGCTTATCACTTCCGCCGCCCACAACGCGGGCGGTATCGTCGGTTACGCAAAGATAAGCTCCGGCGTCGTCAGAGATTTTTCCGACTGTGTCAACTGCGGCAGCGTAAAAGCAAAGTCTGCGGCAGGCGGTATCTACGGCTGCCAGAACGCCAATGAGAACGCAGACGCGAAGATCACGTTCACCTCCTGCGCGAACTTCGGTACCGTTTCGCTGACGGATCCGAATATTTATCAGGGCGTCGGCGGCATTTACGGTCTGGACGACGGCAAATGCAATTCTTTGACTTTGACTTTTGACGGATGTGAAAACCACGGAAACATCGTCGGCTCCGAGACCTGCTGCGGCGGGATACTCGGAAGATCCACTGCCGGCCCGAAAGTCGTGAACTGCGTCAACTACGCTCCGGTATCCGGAAAAGCCGACGTAACGAATACGAGGATCGGCGGTATCGCGGGCAACTTCTGGAGCAAGTCCCCCATCCTTGAAAACGATATAAACTACGGTGCGGTTTCGGCGGGAAATCATCTCGGCGGTATCGTCGGACAGACCGAAGCGGGCGCCGCGATCCGAAACTGCGTGAATTTCGGAACGATTTCCCGCGTTAAGAACAACGGCGGAGGAATAGTCGGAAGCACCGGCGGGAATCTGAATATCGAAAACTGTGCGAACCACGGAAAAATGAACAGCGCGACCACGGGAGGCGCGGTCGGTACCGGAGGCGGAAACATCAAACTGAGATCTTTCCTGAACACCGGCTCGCTGAACGGCTTCTCTCACACCGGAGGTTTCTTCGGCTGGACGAACGCGCAGGTGACCGTTGAGGATTCCGCAAATATCGGAACTCTGAGCGGATCGAGCAATATCGGCGGTTTCGTAGGTGTTGTGAACGTCGAGACAATGAAAGTCAAGAACAGTTTCGCGTTCGGCAATATTATTGGTACGGCGGCAAACGTCGGTCCCTTCGCCGGAACGGGATCGAAGGAATTCGCTTCAGCGGAAAGCCTTGAATATATCGCCCCGGAAAGCGCGGGAAACAGTAAAGGCGTCGGAGAAACTGCCGCGGTTTCTCCCGAATCTTCCGTCGCACTTCTCGAAAGTATGTTCCCTGATATGAAATTTACTTTGAATGAACAGAACGCTCCCGTTATCGCGTCTCCCGTTCTCCGCGGCGTTCAGAATACCGAACCCGAAGACGGAACATACCGCGTACGTTTCATAATCGCGCTGAATACCGCAAATTATACCAAGATCGGTTATAAACTCAGATATTCCTATATGAACGGAACGGAAAAAGTTGAATTCAGCGAAACAAAATACGATCTGAGTCTCTACAAGAGCATCAACGCCGCCAGTGAAAACGGACAGATGGGATCCGTAACGCCGGAGGATCTGTTCGGAAGTTATCTCTGCGCTCTGACCGTGGACGGACTTCCCGCGGATGTCGGAGAGATCACGTTTGAACTGACCCCCATCGTCGAAACCGAGACCGCTGTTTTCTACGGCGAAGCCAAAACGGTCCGTTACAGCGCGGGCCGGTACGTCGGGCAGTGACCGCTAAATTATAAAAAATATTTATTCATCATAAATCAGATATTATTCAAAAACCATTGACAAGAATCGAGATATATGATATTATATTCACAGGAATAGAAAATCGATACGGGTTATATGCGAGTATCTATTCAAGCAATTTCACGGACCATCCTCCTTGAGGATCGAGGCCATACGGACAGCCGGGTCCAATGCCGAATGGCGTAATGCCTTGTTGATTGCGTTAGAAGCGCAAATTTTATGAGTTGGTTACTTAAAACCGGTGTTAAAAGCACAAACTTGTGAAACGGTCAATAAGAGTAGTAAAAGTTATTGCTATATAGACTCTGAAAATCCCGTACAATACGAAAGTCTCCCATATTATTATGGTGGGAGTGTGTTTTGTAGTTGATACACGCAGTCTGTGCTTTATGCAGACTGGGTTTTTTTGTTATACGGAAGGAGAAATTATGAAAGATACCAGACTGGATCAGCGGCGTGCACCGATTTTTGAAGCATTACAGAAATTCAGGAATATGCGCGTCGTACCGTTCGACGTACCGGGACATAAGCACGGGAGGGGAAATCCGGAGCTGACTGCTTTTTTGGGGCAGCAATGTCTTGAAGTCGATGTCAACAGCATGAAACCGCTTGACAATCTCTGTCACCCCGTTTCGGTGATCAGAGAAGCAGAGGAACTTGCGGCACAGGCTTTCGGCGCTTCCCATGCATTTCTGATGGTGGGCGGCACGACAAGCTCGGTTCAGGGCATGGTGCTGACTGCCTGTAAACGCGGCGATGAGATCATCATGCCACGAAATGTTCATAGGAGCGTGATCAATGCGCTTGTTCTGTGCGGTGCCGTCCCTGTCTATGTAAATCCCGAAGTTGATCAGAGACTCGGCATTTCACTCGGAATGACGCGTGAGGCCGTGCAAAAAGCTATCAGTGAACATCCCGGTGCCGTTGCGGTCTTGGTAAACAACCCTACTTATTACGGAATCTGCTCCGATATACGGGCAATCGTAAAAATGGCGCACGAAGCCGGAATGCTTTGTCTCGCAGATGAAGCGCACGGAACGCATTTTTATTTCGGAAACGGTCTCCCGATGTCCGCTATGGAAGCCGGTGCGGATATGGCGTCTGTTTCAATGCACAAAAGCGGAGGCAGTCTTACACAATCCAGCCTGCTTCTGATCGGACCCAATGTCAACGAAGGTTATGTCCGACAGATTATTAACCTGACACAGACCACATCCGGCAGTTATCTTTTGATGAGCAGTTTGGATATCTCACGAAGAAATCTTGCTCTGCGCGGAAAGAAGGTATTTCATCAGGTCGCGGATATGGCGGAATATGCACGCGAAGAAATCAACGCGATCGGCGGATATTATGCGTTTGGGCGTGAATTACGAAACGGCGATTCCGTATTTGATTTCGACGCAACAAAGCTTTCGGTTCATACGCTGGATATCGGACTTGCGGGGATTGAGGTCTATGATCTTCTGCGTGATGAATACGACATTCAGATCGAATTTGGTGACATCGGCAATATTCTCGCGTATCTTTCCATCGGGGACCGCCCGCAGGAGCTTGAACGGCTTGTCAGCGCTCTTGCGGAAATCCGCAGACGTTTTCAAAAGGACGGTTCCGGACTGCTCTCCCAGGAATATATCGACCCGATCGTTGTCATGTCTCCGCAGGAGGCGTTCTATGCCGAAAAAGTCAGTCTTCCTCTTCGTGAAACGGAGGGACAGGTCTGCAGTGAATTCGTTATGTGTTATCCTCCCGGAATACCGATCCTTGCGCCGGGTGAGCGGATCACCGGAGAAATTCTGGATTATATTGAATATGCAAAAAGCAAGGGCTGCAGCATGACAGGCCCCGAAGACCCCTCGATTCTTCGTCTGAATGTGTTGAAATAGGAGAAATGGCTATGGAAATGTGGTTCAGTGAATTTCATACACCCGATGTCAAGCATTCGATCCGTGTTGCCAGACATCTTTACGCGAAAAAAAGTGATTTCCAACAGATCGATATTTTTGAGACGCCGGAATACGGTCGTGTACTCGCACTTGACGGAAATGTACAGCTTACCGAACGTGATGAATTCATATATGACGAGATGATCACGCACGTTCCCATGTCCGTTCACACGGGGATTCGGGATATTCTGGTCATCGGTGCCGGAGACGGCGGCGTTGTCCGGGAACTGACGCGCTATGATCGTGTCAAGCGCATTGATTTGGTTGAAATGGACCCGCAGGTTGTTGAAGCGTGCCGTGAATTTCTGCCGGGAAACGCCTGCCGGATGGATGACAGAAGAGTTCACATCTATTTTGAAAATGCGCTTCGCTTTATACGAAGATGCGAAGGCGAATACGATCTGATCATCGTGGATTCCACCGACCCTTTCGGTCCGTCAGAGGGGCTTTTCACAAAAGAATTTTACGGAAGCTGTTATAATGCGCTGAAAGCGGACGGCATCATGGTCAATCAGCAGGGCAGCCCTTTTTATACGCACGATGCCGAAGCCATGAAGCGCAGCCACAAGCGGATCGTGGAAACCTTCCCGATCAGTAAGGTCTATCAGGCACATATTCCGACCTACGCAGCAGGGTACTGGCTTTTCGGATTTGCAAGCAAAAAGTATCATCCGACCAACGACGTTAATGCGGAAGAATGGCTGAAATTGAATCTGCATACCCGTTATTATACGCCGCGTCTTCATATCGGCGCGTTTGCGCTCCCCGCGTTTTTGGAGGAAATGCTCATGGAGGTGGAAAACTGATGCCCTTGCAGCCTAATATCGAGACCTTTATCGGGTGTGACAGCACCTACGAAAATGCGGATATCGTCCTCTTCGGAGCACCGTTTGATTCCACCACATCTTTTCGTCCCGGAGCGCGTTTCGGTCCTGCTGCAATCCGGCACGAGAGCTTCGGACTGGAAACCTACAGCCCCTATCAGGATGCTGACCTGACGGATCATGCCGTTTTTGACAGCGGAGATCTGGAGCTTTCCTTCGGAAGCCCTGAATGTGCGCTCGACGCGATCGAAGAACGGGCACAAACGATCTTAGCGGACGGGAAGCTGCCGCTTCTGATCGGCGGCGAGCATCTTGTGACACTTGGCAGCGTCCGTGCGGTACTGAAAAAATACCCTGATCTTCACATCATCCATTTTGACGCACACGCCGATCTGCGCAGCGAATATCTCGGTGCAAAGCTCAGCCATGCCTGCGTTATGCGCCGCTGTCACGATCTTTTGGGAGACGGACGCATCCATCAGTTCTGCATCCGAAGCGGCGAGCGGGACGAATTCCGTTTTGCGAAAGAGCATACCGATATGCACCCGCTGACATTGGACGGTCTGAATGAAACAGCAGAGGAGCTTCGGAAAGCGGACGCACCCGTATATTTTTCAATTGATCTGGATTGTCTTGATCCATCCGTTTTTCCCGGAACCGGAACACCGGAAGCGGGAGGAATCACTTTTCTGCAGCTATTGGATGCGATTCGGACAACAGCCGCCTGCCGCATTGTCGGCGCGGATATCAATGAATTAGCCCCCATGCTTGACAGCTCCGGCACATCGACAGCCGCTGCCTGCAAAGTATTGCGGGAACTGCTATTGGCATTATTGAAACATTAAAAAAGGAGACATAAACATGAGCAGAGTATTAGTTATCGGCTGCGGCGGCGTTGCATCTGTCGCCATTACCAAGTGCTGCCAAGTCAGCGAGGTCTTCACGGAGCTTTGCATCGCTTCCCGTACCAAATCCAAATGCGACGCGCTGGCAGCAAAGCTCGCCCCTGAAACTTCTACCAGAATAACCACCGCACAGGTCGATGCGGACAATGTAGATGAACTTGTCGCACTCATCAGAAACTATCAGCCCGACCTTGTTATGAACATCGCCCTTCCGTATCAGGATCTGACCATCATGGACGCCTGCCTGATCTGCGGTGTCAACTATATGGATACTGCAAACTACGAGCCGGAAAACACCGACGATCCGGAATGGCGCGCAATATATGAAAAGCGCTGCAAAGAGGCAGGATTCTCGGCTTATTTCGATTATTCCTGGCAGTGGGCATATCGTGAAAAGTTCGAAAAAGCCGGGCTGGTTGCCCTGCTTGGCTGCGGTTTCGATCCCGGCGTCACTCAGGCGTACTGCGCATATGCAAAAAAGCATGAATTTGATTCCATTGATACCATTGATATTCTCGACTGCAACGGCGGTGACCACGGTTATCCCTTTGCCACGAACTTCAATCCCGAAATCAATCTCCGCGAAGTCAGCGCTCCGGGCAGCTACTGGGAAGACGGTCACTGGGTCGAGATCCCGGCAATGTCCATCAAGCGCGAATATGAGTTCGATCAGGTCGGGCAGAAGGATATGTATCTGCTCCACCATGAGGAGATCGAGTCGATCGCGCTGAATATTCCGGAGGTAAAGCGCATCCGCTTCTTTATGACCTTCGGTCAGAGCTATCTGACGCACATGAAGTGTCTTGAAAACGTCGGGATGCTTTCCACCGCTCCCGTGATGTTCGAAGGCAGAGAAATAGTTCCCATTCAATTCCTCAAAGCGCTCCTGCCCGATCCGGCAAGCCTCGGACCCCGTACTCACGGCAAAACCAACATCGGCTGCATCTTTACCGGTAAAAAGAACGATGAAGACAAGACCTATTACATCTACAATGTCTGCGACCATCAGGAATGCTACCGTGAAGTCGGCTCTCAGGCCATTTCCTACACCACCGGCGTTCCCGCAATGTGCGGCGCGCTGATGCTGCTTACCGGAAAATGGAACACCGTCGGCGTGCATACGGTAGAGGAATTTGATCCCGACCCGTTCCTCGATGCGCTGGATAAATACGGTCTGCCGCGCAGTGAGACCCACGCGCCGGTGCTTGTTGACTGATGGCTGCAGATCATCGCGCGCCTTTTGCATCACTCGACGGCAAAGATCCGTCAGAGCTTTTTCGCGGCATTCCGACACCTGCGTATATTCTGGATGAAGCAAAGCTTCGCCGCAACGGAGAACTGATTTCCGAAACGGCGAAGCGAACCGGCGCCAGATTCCTCCTCGCGCAGAAGGCTTTTTCCAATTTCGACCTCTATCCTGTGCTTTCCCCTTATCTGACCGGCACCGAGGCAAGCGGTCTTTTTGAAGCACATCTCGGCGCGGAAGAAATGCCCGGAAAAGAGGTACATGTCTTCTGTGCCGCCTACCGAGAACAGGATTTCGGCGAGCTTTTGCGGTATGCCGATCATATCGTATTCAATTCTCCCCGACAGCTTGAAAAATTCGGCGCCTTGGCAAAGGCTGCGGGAAAATCAGTTGGTCTGCGCATCAATCCGGAATGCTCCACGCAGGAGGGACATGATATATATGACCCCTGCGCGCCCGGCAGCCGTCTCGGAACGACACGTCAGCAGTGGAATGAGTCCATGACGGGTGAATTGTGCGCCCTTCTGGACGGTCTGCATTTCCATACGCTGTGCGAGCAGGATTCCGATGCATTGGAAACCACGCTGTATGCCGTTGAGGATAAGTTCGGCGATATTCTCCCCGGTCTGAAATGGGTGAATTTCGGTGGAGGCCATCACATTACACGTCCGGGCTATGACATTCCGAGACTGGAACGCTGCATCCGTTACGCACGGGAAAAATGGGGAACGGAAGTATATCTGGAACCCGGTGAGGCATGGGCACTGAATGCGGGATACCTCGTCACGCGGGTACTCGACTTTCCGAAAAACGGCAATATACAGCTTGCGATTCTGGATATGAGTGCCGCCTGCCATACGCCGGATGTTTTGGAAATGCCGTATCGACCGCCGCTCTTCGGAACCGGAGAAGACGGCGAAAAACCATATTGCTATCGTCTGGGCGGACCTACCTGTCTGTCCGGGGATGTGATCGGCGATTACAGCTTTGATGCGCCTTTGAAGGAAGGAAAGGTTTTGACATTCGGAGATATGGCGATTTATACGACCTGTAAAAACAACACATTCAACGGAATGCAGCTTCCGGACATTTGGTTACGAACGGAATCCGGGGAACTGAAAAAGCTGACGGATTTCGGATATCAGGATTTCAAAAATCGTCTCGGCAAAAAACAGAAGAATTGATATATATATAAACTCCCACTGCCGTTTGAATAGGGCAGTGGGAGTCTCTTTGCCGAAGGCAGCATCATACGCGAAGCGTACATCATTTGCCCGAAAGGGCAAACATCATTCAAAAAAGCACTTGCAAACGCCGAGTGCTCTTAAGGACACTCGGCGAACGATGTGTTCCACTGCGTGGAACGTGATGTACCTTACGGCGTGATGTTCGCTTGTGGCGAGTGATGTGCGCCTCGACGGCGCGTGAGTGGAACACATCACATCACTTTTGCGAAGCAAAAACATCACTGTGAGCATAGCGAACAACATCACTTGCCCGTCAGGGCAAACATCACTAAAATGCTATGTCGAAATAAACACCTGCTGAAAACTAAAAACAGACTGATATTTTGATTTATCAGTCTGTTTCTTTAATAAGTGCGCACTTACTCACCACTTATGAGGCATTTGTACTTTGTAACTGTCCTTTAGAACACCGTTTCAATACAAGCGCATTTTTATTGGAGCAGGCGACGGGAATCGGACCCGCACAGTCAGCTTGGGAAGCTGAAATTCTACCACTAAACTACGCCTGCGACTTGTATATAATACCACCGTGGATGCGTTTTGTCAAGACGGTTTCGCTACTTTCTCGAACCTCGTCATTGACATTTTGATATTTTGTGGTATTATATAATCATAAAATCAGGAGGTGCGTCTATGAAAAAAGCGATTTCACGTTTGCTCGTCACGACACTTTTGCTCAGCTCGCTTTGCCTTGCGTCATGCGGAGGAAGCGGCGGAGAAGTATCGGAAACGCCGGGCGAACAGTCCGGCGTCACATCACAAGCGGAAACGTCTGAAGCTTCGGAGGATATACCCGTGGATAAAGGAAACATTGCATACGGATGCCCGTATTTTTACGACTGCGGGATCACCATAACAGGCGACAATACCGCGACCGTTCTCACGGACGGAAAAAACGACGCCTCGGTCACTCTCGCCCACGCGTTCGACAAGGACGGCAAGGGATACGAGCTTTCGTTCGTTGACTGGAACAGCAGCCCGAGAAAAGAAAAACTCGTAAACGACTGCGCGGCGATCAGCGTCGACCTCGGCTTTATGGCTGACGTTACCAAATTCGCCGTCACGTTCGAGCAGTATTCGGGAAAAGAATGCGAGATATTCTATTCTACCGACGGATACAACTATTCGTTTTACGCCGGAAAGATGGGCGAATACAGCGGAAACGTGCTTTCGGTTGATATCGCTTTCACGGCAAAGGGAATAATGTTCGTTTTCCCGCTTGACGCAGGCGAAGAAATAAAGATTTCCGACATTGCCGTATACGGCACCAAAAGCGCCGAGAAGATACTTGTTTCAAAGGGCGCGAAGTACAGCTACGACGGAAAAGGCAGCACCAAATATCCCGACGAAAACGGCACAAAACTCACCGACGGCGTTTCTTTTGACGGCGTGTCCGAAGATACTATCACGGTCATAAACGGCAGCGTCAAGGACGACCTCACGGGCAAGACCGGAGCGGTTCTCACGCTTGATCTCGGAGAGATAAAGAACGTTTCCGAATTGTACGTCAAAGCGTACCGTCCGGCAAGAACGTCGGTCACTCTCCCTGACAAGATAGACGTAAGATATTCTTCCGACGGTGAAAATTGGACGGACTTCGGTCAGTCGTTCCTCAGAAGCACCGACGGACAGAAGGGAAGCGCCTGCAACGTTTACTGCGTCACGCGCAACCACACCGTAAAAGCAAGATACATCAGAATATACGATTACATAAGCGGCACCTTCCTCACCGATGAGGTTTACGTTTACGGCGCGGAGAACGAGGTGAGCGAACCCGACTACGGATTCATAAACAGAAAGAATCAGTTCTCCAATTCGAACGTCGCGGCGTTCTCGAAAGCGTCTCTTAACGGAACCGACTCCAAGACGCTCGTCGATATGACCTTCTCTTCGTCCGTCAAATGCGCCGACGGCAGGAACACTCTCGAGATAACCGCATCTTCCGAATGCAAAGCCATCTGCGGCGTTACGCTCACCGGCAAAAAATGCACCGCCGACAACGTTGTTGTCAAGGTGGACGGCAAGGAAGCAACGGGGATCACGACATATAAGACCGAAGTCGGAAGCGAAACGAACTTCAATATTTATTTTGACGCTCTCCCCGGCAGCAAGGTGACGGTCGAATTCGACTCAGACACCAAGACGAGCCTCACCGAAGTTTCGATATACGAAGGAAGGGCTCAGCTTCCTATTGTAAGAGGCGGCTTCTTCCAGATGCCTACCGGCGGCAACGGCGGCGGCGCGTCGTCCGAAAACAGCGACTATTCGTGGTATCTTATGCTCAAGGGCATGAAGGACCTCGGGATGGATTACGTCGTAATGCAGTACACCGCGAACTTCAACGCAAAGACCACTCTCGTCAATGGAGAAAACGCGCTGAAGGCAGGATTCAGATACGTAGGCGGCTACGGCTCGGCAGATGTATACGAGGCGATACTTACCGCTGCCGACAAGCTCGGAATGGAAGTTTACCTCGGCACCATACACGACAGCGATTTCAACTCTCCAATCACCAACAAGCCGTTCTATTACGACATCGTCGAAGCGTCGAAGCCCGTCATCAAGGACATATACGAAAAGTATTCACACCACGAATCGTTTGCCGGTTATTATCTCTCGGACGAGGAATGCGACCAGTGGCTCAACTACAACGGCGGCGTCGAAGCCGGAAGGATAGTCTACAAAGGACAGTCCGATTACATTCACGAGATCGCTCCCGACGCCAAAGTGATGATCGCGCCTGCCATCTGGAGAAGCGGTGACGCTGTCAAGGGCGCAGATAACCTCTATCGCCTTATAGCACCCGACAATGACGGCGAAAGGCCCGTGGTGGACATCGTAGCGGCTCAGGATTGCCTCGGCAGAACGAGCGAGCTTACGGTACCCAAGAATACCTACGATTCGTTCAATACCTACTGCACCGAATGGGCAAAGGCGGTCAGACGCGCAGGCGCCGAATTCTGGCACGACGCCGAGGTGTTTGAACAGATATACACTTCCAAGCGTTACGACGAGCTCGTCAAAACGCTCGGCATCGAAGCCAAGCTTTCGGGCACGATAATCGTATTCGATATCCCGCACTACTTCACTCAGTACCCCGTAACCCCCGTAAATAACGAAAAAGCGTATTACAAGACGAGGATAATGCGTGATTACATACGTTACTATTCGACTTTCGCGTCTCTTGACAAAGCCGGAGACGACGCCGATTCACCCGTCGTTATAAACGACGACGGCAGAGTCGTGGAAAGGTCGAACGGCAATCAGAACGTGGATCCCGTCAAGCACGATACCAAGTATAACGAAGGATTCCTGAAGAAAAAGACAATTACGATCAACGACGTGACGTCACTTGATTACAAGGCGTTCCAGGCGGGCAACAAAGCGGGAACTCCCGAGTTCGCGCTCTGCTATGACGACAATGACCTTTATATCGTCATCAAGACGAATGACGAAACCGCAAGCTATGGCAAAGGACAATGGTGGGAAGGCAAGGACGACCTTGTTCAGATATGGATGACTGCTGACGGCACTACCGTCGGCGACGTATCGCAGAGCGATTACGGCATAAGATTCTACGCGCACAGACAGTCCAAAGGCTGGGCAAATGGCGGCGAAGGCTCGGATAAGATAAAACTTGATCTTTTCAATGTTGAGTCGGTCGACGATTACGTTCTCGTCACCGTTCCGTTTGACGCCATCGGCATCAAGACTCCCGAAAGCGGTAACGGCGGAGCGATAGGCGTGAAGATCCAGTATATCGACGGTGCTGATTCGACATGGGCATCGACAAACGGTTCCAACGACAGATCGGTTCCTTCGACCTCGCTTTTCAGCTATTGATATAACGACAAAACAAAAGACCTTCGGGCAACCTGAAGGTCTTTTGCATTGCGTTTTTGCTATTTTATTTTTGTCATGCCCAGCGTGGTCTTGCAGATGATCTTGTCAAACAACATGAACGCCGCGGGGAGCACGAACAGCACGAGCAGCATGCTGAGAAGCGCGCCTCTTGCGAGAAGCATGCACATCGAGCTGATTATTTCGATATCGGAATATATCGCGACACCGACGGTGGCTGCGAAAAGCCCGAAGCCGGAAACGATGATGGACGGGAACGACGTATGGAGAGCGGTGTGAACCGCGTCATATTTGTTCTTTCCGCCTATCCTTTCGGATTTATAGCGCGTCGTCATAAGTATCGCGTAGTCGACTGTGGCGCCGAGCTGAATGGTACTGATACAGATGGGAGTTATGAACGCCATATTCTGACCGAGATAGTGGGGAAGTCCGAGGTTGATGAAAATACCGACTTCTATGATGGCGATGAGTATGAAGGGAAGCGAGAGGCTCTTTTCGACGAGCAGTATGATGATGAATATGGCGATCACCGAAATGAACGTTACCACTCTGAAATCGTGGTCGGCAGTCTCGATGAGGTCCTTGGTGCAGGGCGCTTCACCGATGAGCATACCCTTGGGATCGTATTTTTTCATTATGGATTCGAGTTCGTCGATCTGTGCGTTGACTTCGTCGCTCGCCACGCGGTATACCGAGTTGATGAGAATCAGCTCGTAATTTTCGCTTCTCAGCATGCCTTTGAGTGCGTCGGGAACGGCTTCCGTCGGTACCTTGGTGCCGAGGACAGATTCAAGGCTGATAAGGTGCTTGATGCCTTCGACCTTTTCCATTTCGGAAACCATTTGGGCAACTGTTTCGGTCGGCAAATCGGCGTCCGCGAGTACCATGTGCGTGGTCGCGATATCGAATTCATCGCGCAGCTTGGAGTTCGCGATGACGAAATTTATGTCCTGCGGGAGGCATTGACCGATGTCATAGTAGACTTCGTCATTTGCTTCGCTGTATCCGTAATAAGCAGGGATGGTGATGATAACGAAAACGATGAGGAACACCGGGAATATCTTGACGATTTTTGCGGAGAATTTCTTTATGTCGGGGATAAGCGGCTTGTGATGCGTTTTGCGGAGCGGCTTGTCAAGGACGAGTATGAGCGACGGCAGGAACGTGACGCAGCCGATAACTCCGAGAAGAACGCCTTTTGCCATAACGATTCCGAGGTCGCGCCCGAGCGTGAACGCCATGAAGCAAAGAGCGGCAAATCCGGCTATCGTGGTAACGGAGCTTCCGATGACTGCCGAAAGCGTTTCTCTTATGGCTTTTGCCATCGCGGTCTTACGGTCGCTTTCGGTCTCGCATTTTGCGTTGTAGCTGTGCCAGAGGAATATCGAGTAGTCCATCGTGACAGCAAGCTGGAGGACGGCGGAGAGCGCCTTGGTTATGTAGGAGATCTCACCGAAGAAATAGTTGGAACCGAGGTTGAGAAGTATCATCACGCCTATCGAACCGAGGAAAACGAAAGGGATGAGATAGTTGTCGAGAAGCAGCGTCATTACCGCGAGCGCAAGGATGACGGCAAGACCGACGTATATGGGCTCTTCTTCTTCACACAGATTCTTGAGGTCGACGACGAGAGCGGTAAGCCCCGAAACGAAGCATTGCTTTCCGCATGCTGAGCGTATCTCTTCGACCGCTTCCATAGTGGCGTCGGCTGAGGTGGTGGTGTCGAAAAAGACGGCGATCATAGACGCGTTTTCGCTTTTGAACAATCCAAAAAGTTCAGCCGGCATCAGTTCGATGGGAAGTCCGAGAAGTATCGCCATTTTTTCGAGCTTGTTTGCCGAAAGCACCGTATCGACGTGATCGATTTTTGCTATTTTGTTTTCGAGTTTTACTACGTCTTCATCCGACATATCCTCAAATATTATGAAGGTGAAGGCACCTTTTTCGAATTCATCAAGCAGTTCGTTCTGACCTTTTACCGTTTCGATGTCCTCGGGAAGATAGGTGAGCATATCGTAGTTGACGCGCGTCGATATCATTCCGAAAACGGACGGAATGAGAAGAAGAACGATGATGATAATTATCGGTATCCTGAGTTTTACTACCGCGTTTGAAAAATTCATAATTTTAACCTCTCCAGAAAAAATTATTCTTCGTCAAGCTTGCGGAGTCCCGCAACTTCGCTTACCGGAAGCGAAAAGCAGATGGCACCGGCTTTTGTGGACGTACCCGCGTTTTTTGTTATCGAGTTCATTATCGCGGATTTCTTTTTGCTTGGGGAAATGATATAGATCAGATCCTTTTCTTCGGCGAGCGAGACACCGAAGAATTTTTCGGCTTTCGTTCTGCCCGTGCCTTTCGCGTGCAGGACCGTGCCGCCTCCCGCACCCGCCGCAACGGCGGCCTCCATGACCGTATCCGAATAGCCTTCGTTGAGGATCACTATGATAAGTTCGTGTTCAAATTCCATTTTCGGCGCACCTCCGTTCGATTCAACACCGTTTGAAAGATATTCAAGCGTCTTTTTGCCGCTGACGCTTTTGAGCGGAACGGCCATTATGACGCCGTTTCCGGGAATATCTATATACAATCTTTCTTTTGCGAGACGTATCATACGCTTCATATCGTCGTGTCCCGCTATTGCCGAAAGAACCGCTTTCGGGCTGCTGCTCAGATTATGAAGCGAGAGATGCTCGCTCTTCGCGGTGCCTTTTCCGAGTGACGTGAACGTCATCGGCAGGCTGAGCTCATTGCAGATATCAAGCATATCAGCGGAATTCATTCGGTCGGTTATGCTTATGATCATATAAAGTTCCATCGTTCACACCTCCCAAAGCTCGATGACCTCGTCGTCGATATCTTCATGCACGACTTCGGTGACTTTTCTGCGCGATTTGAGAACGTAGACCGCACCCATCACCTGCACGCTTATAAGCGGCATCATGGCAACGAGAGCAACAAGTCCGAACGCGTCCGTCATAATGTTGCCGCCGAGAGACGAGCACGCGCCCATTGCGAACGGCAGCATAAACGCCGCGGTAAGCGGGCCGGACGCGACTCCGCCCGAGTCGAACGCTATGGCGGTGAACGTCGGGGGAACGACGAATGACAAAGCGAGAGCTATGAGATAACCGGGGACAACAAAATACATTATCGATATTCCGGTAAGCACTCTCAGCATGGCGATACCGTTTGCGGCGGCTATCGCGATCGAAAGGCTGAGTCCCATTGATTTTTCGGATATCGCGCCTGCGCTGAGTTCAAGTACCTGAGCGTTAAGAACGTGTACGGCGGGCTCGGCGTTGATTATGAACCAGCCCATTATCATCGCGATGGGAATGAGAAGATATTTGAATTTTCCGTCCGCAATGTTAAAGCCGAGCTCGTAACCGAGCGAGGAGAATCCCACATTGACGCCGGTAAGGAAAAGCACAAGACCGACGTAAGTAAAGACGATTCCGATGAGGATCTTGATAAACGGAACTTTTTTGAGTCTGAGTGAGAAAAGCTGAAAAACTATGAAAAACGCAAATATGGGAAGCAGTGCTTTTGCTACCTCGAGCATATATTCGGGAAAGCCGTTCAGATACGCGCTGCCGAGCTGCAGAGTATCTTCAAAACTGTCGATGACGGTCTCGGTCTCGGCACTTCCGGCGTCATAAATAAAGCTGAGTATCATGACCGAAATTATCGGGCCGATGGAACAGAGCGCGACAAGACCGAAGGAGTCTGATTTTGCTTTCACGTCACTTCGTATCGACGCGACGCCGACGCCGAGCGCCATAATGAACGGCACGGTCATCGGTCCCGTAGTGACGCCGCCCGAGTCGAACGCGACTGAAAGCATCTGCGGATCAATGAATATCGCGAGAACGAAAAGTATGCCGTAGAAGCCGAGAATAAGCCATTTGAGCGAAATCGAAAACAGTATCCGCATCATGCTTATAAGCAAAAAGATGCCCACGCCGACCGAGATGGTTATGATAAGCACGAATGAATTTATTCCCGGTACGTTTGACGCAAGCACCGAAAGATCGGGCTCGGCTATTGTGATGATCGTACCGAGGAGCAGGCTGAGCACGAGTATCAGCCAAAGACGGCGTGATTTGGTCAGCTTTGCACCGATGCTTGAACCTATTTTGGTCATCGAGAGCTCGGAGCCTATATTGAAAAGTGCCATGCCTATTATGATCATCACCGAGCCGAGCACGAACGAGAGCATAAGTCCGCTGCTGACCGGGATGAGGAACAGGCAAAGAACGGCGACAATAAGGGTTATGGGTATGACGGACGCGATGGATTCACGCATCTTGTCCTTGAACGCGCTGCTTTTATACAAAACGAACCTCCGTTAAAATTATTACATATATATTATATATTTTTGTACACGTAAAAACAATAAACAAAGTATTAATTTTGTGTTATTATATCTCAAAGAAAAGCTGAATATTGACAAATCAAAAAAATGTGATATAATATAATGAATTTATTTGTAGAGGAATAACCTTGATATATGCTTGATATTATTCTTGACACATTGCTTGACGCGCTCAAGCTTCTTCCGTTCCTTTTCTTGACGTATCTCCTTATGGAGTTCATCGAGCATAAAATGGGCGAGAAGACCGAAAAGATAATACATCGTTCCGGACGCCTCGGACCGCTTTTCGGTTCGCTTTGCGGCTGCGTTCCGCAATGCGGTTTTTCGGCTGCCGCTTCAAACTTTTACGCCTGCCGCGTGATAACTCTCGGAACTCTTATTTCGGTATATCTTTCCACGTCCGACGAGATGCTGCCCATTATGATATCGGAACGCGCTGGCGCAAAGCTCATATTCGCCGTTATCGGCATCAAGATCGTTTACGGTATGCTCATCGGATTCGCCATTGACCTTATCGTCAGGCGCAAAAACGAGTCACCCCGTATCCACGAGCTTTGCGAGCATGAGAAATGCCACTGTGAAGACAACATCTTCATCCCGGCACTCCGTCACACCGGCGAGATAATTCTTTATATAGTCGTCATATCCCTGATCCTCAACACCGTCATATATTACGTCGGTGAAGAGAATATAAAAAGCATCGTTCTCGACAAGCCGATACTCGGCGAAGCGATAAGCGGGATCGTCGGACTCATTCCGAACTGTGCCGCGTCCGTCATCATCACCGAGCTTTACCTCGAAGGGCTGCTTGGCTTCGGCTCTCTGATGGCAGGTCTTTTTGTGGGAGCCGGCGTCGGGCTTCTCATACTGTTCAAGGTCAACAGAAGCATAAAAGAAAACTTCGCCGTTCTCGGTCTTCTATACGTTACCGGTGTCATCGGCGGACTTTTGATCAGCATACTCGGCATTTCTCTCTGAAAAAGGAGTTTATTACAAATAATGAAAATCAAAGTAATGTCATTCAACATCCAGCATTGCCGCAATTACAATTTCCGCCCCAAGGATATCATCGACTTTGACGTTATGGCAGATACCATAGCCGCAATGGGCGCCGATATCTGCGGATTGAACGAGGTACGCGGACTCGGCGAAGATACCGTATGGTTTCAGGAGCAGGCAAAAGAAATAGCCGACAGACTCGGCATGAACTACTGCTTCGCTCCCGCCATCAACATAAAGGGAAGAGGTCCTTACGGCAACGCATTCATTTCCAAATATCCTATCCTTCAATGCGAAAATATCCCCATCCCCGACCCCGATCCCGAAGTCAGAGTGGAAGGCCGCTGGTATGAAACGCGATGCATCCTCAAAGCGGTCATAGACTTTATGGGACGCCCCGTGACCGTCTTCGTCACGCATTTCGGACTTTCTCCGGAAGAGGCGATGAACGCTTCCGAAACCATCGTAAAGAACGTTTCAAAGGTCAGCACGCCGAAGATACTTATGGGCGACTTCAATCTTTCTCCCGAAAGCCCCATCCTCGATCCGATTCGCATTATCCTTGCCGATACCGCGGACGTTTTCGAAAAGCCGCTGCTTTCTTTCCCGTCGGACGATCCGAACGTCAAGATCGACTATATTTTCGTTTCGGACGATATAAAGATACTCAACGCCGACATTCCGGCAGTCATCGCTTCCGATCACAGACCGTACGTTGCGACGCTTGATATTTAACAGAACAAAAAGCTCCGCTTCACAACCGAAGCGGAGCTTTTATTTTTGCTGTGTGACTGTTATCAGAACAGACCGGTTATGCGTCCGTTTTCGTCAACGTCGATCCTTTCGGCGGCGGGAGACTTGGGAAGTCCCGGCATCGTCATGATATCGCCCGTAAGAACGACGACGAAACCTGCGCCTGCGGAAACTTTTACGTTCTTTATGGTAACGGTGAAGTTTTCGGGAGCTCCGAGCTTGGTGGGATCGTCGGAGAAGCTGTACTGAGTCTTTGCGATGCAGACAGGGATCTTATCGAATCCGAGGGCGGTCAGACGTTCGATCTGTTTCTTTGCGGCGGGAAGTACCGAGATACCGGATCCGCCGTATATTTTTTTGACGATAGCTTCGATCTTTTCTTCAATAGTGCCTTCAAGACCGTAGGAGAAAGTGAAATCGCCTTTTTCTTCTTCGCAAAGTCTGACGACTTCTTTTGCGAGTGCTTCGCCGCCCTTGCCGCCTTCAGCCCAAACGGTGGAAAGAACTGTATTGACGCCGAGCTCGCGGCACTTGGAAATTATGAATTCGATCTCGTTGTCGGTGTCGGTGGGGAAACGGTTGACAGCGACCACGCAGGGAAGCTTGTATACGTTTTTGATGTTGGAAACGTGTCTGAGAAGGTTGGGGATACCGTTTTCAAGAGCGGTGAGATTCTCGTTCGCAAGTTCGGTTTTTGCGAGTCCGCCGTGCATCTTGAGCGCTCTGACGGTCGCGACGACGACTACCGCGTCGGGCTTGAGACCTGCCATACGGCACTTGATGTCGAGAAACTTTTCAGCACCGAGATCTGCGCCGAAGCCTGCTTCGGTAACGGTATAGTCGCCCATTTTGAGAGCCATTTTGGTTGCGATTACGGAGTTGCAGCCGTGCGCGATGTTGGCGAACGGGCCGCCGTGTACGAACGCGGGAGTGCCTTCGAGAGTCTGAACGAGGTTGGGCTTGAGCGCGTCCTTGAGGAGAGCGGTCATAGCGCCTACGGCTTTGAGATCGCCCGCGGTGACGGGTTTGTCGTCATACGTGTAACCGACAATGATCTTGGAAAGACGTTCCTTGAGGTCGTTGATGGAGCTTGCGAGGCAGAATACCGCCATTATCTCGCTTGCGACCGTGATGTCGAAACCGTCTTCACGGGGGACGCCGTTGGCTTTGCCGCCCATACCGTCGACGATGAATCTGAGCTGGCGGTCGTTCATATCCACGCAGCGCTTCCAGGTGATTCGGCGAGGATCGATGTTGAGAGCATTGCCTTGCTGAATATGGTTATCGAGCATTGCGGCAAGCAGGTTGTTGGCAGCGCCGATGGCGTGGAAGTCGCCCGTGAAATGAAGGTTGATGTCTTCCATGGGGACGACCTGAGCGTATCCGCCGCCCGCTGCTCCGCCTTTTACGCCGAAAACGGGACCGAGAGACGGTTCGCGAAGCGCAACGGTAACGTTTTTGCCGATCCTTTTGAGACCGTCGGCGAGACCAATGGTAGTCGTGGTTTTTCCTTCGCCTGCGGGGGTGGGCGTGATGGCGGTCACAAGTATAAGCTTTCCGTCCGCCTTGCTCGTTTCGCTGAGAAGCGAAAGATCGATTTTTGCCTTGTAATTGCCGTATTGTTCGATGTATTTTTCATCGACGTCAGCTGTTTTGGCAATTTCCGTAATGTGTTTCATTTTGCACGCCTGTGCGATCTCGATGTCGGTCAAATAAGCCATTTTTATGCTCCTTTATTATTTATTTGCGTTTAATCTTATGGAAATGCAGTCTTCCATATCGGTATATCCGTTTCCGTCAAAGTCGGAAGCGAAGGCCGCGGCGTTATCAAGCGTTACGCCGCCGAGAACGAAAGACCTTGCTTTCTGATAATCCGCTTCGTCAAGCACACCATCGGTAACTACGTCACCGAGGACGACCATAACAGCGGAATCAACGGTTTCCGATCCGTCCGTCAGGGCGATCTGCATACCGGTCGTGATAAGCACGTCGCCTTTGAGAGGCGTTCCGTTTCCCGCAAGCAGCAAAGCACATTCGGGCAGCGAAAGGGAAGACGCGCGGTCGCGGGAAATTCTGACGTATTTTACGCCGTCTGACTCGAAAACGGTAGAATCAGTCGGAATGACGTCGGTTATATCGTCGTATATAACGGGGTCATCGCTTTCAAGAACCAACGAATATACCTTGCCGACGGAAGAAATGCTTTTGGACACGCAATAGTAAAGCGTATCGCCGCGCAGGCATATCGAGCAGATACATCCGTCTTCGCGTTCAACTGTTTTGATAAGTTCGGTCTTTCCGGAAATCGTATCGTAACGGTAGATGTCGTAAGGTCCGTTGAAATAGAGGCTTCCGCTGCGGTAAGCAAGACCGGAGTAACAGAAATTGTAATAATAAGTCGTAATGCCGCCGGACTCGTCGTAATACAGCCACTTATCTTCAAATTCAAAAACGTCGTTCTCCATACCGCCTGCGCGTTTTCTGAGGACGCTGTCATTTCCGTCGACGTACCAAAGCGTATCGGAATCGGTGAAAATGACGGGAGACGTCAGATCGCTCCACAGATAATTGTCATAGGCAGTGTTGTTGCATTCATAATCGTCTTCAACTCCGTAGTGCGTGCTTTTGTCGTTTTCGTTGATGAAGGCGGCGTCGCTTTTGAGAAAATATTCGTATGACGTGCGTCCGAGCGCATAGCTATCTCCGGGATCGTCCCAGGTGCAGTCAACATGATACCAATCGGAACCTATCTGCACAAGATTCCAGGAATGATCCATGGCTTCGCTTTTTGAATACGCGCAGTTCACGCCGAGACCGTCAAGGATGTATTTATACAAAAGCGTGTACGCCTGACAGACGCCCTTGCCGTTGAGTATCATACCGTAAAGATCGGCAATGACGTAATCGTGGTCGTATTCAAAATTGTTGATGATGACGTCGTGGACCGTAAGACATTTCGCGATATCCGACATATATTTCAGGTCGGGATGATCGTCAAGCATCCTCTGTATTTCGCCGTCAATAAATGATAGAGCTTCTTTTGCGCCGTTTTCGTCCATCAGATACACCGGAGAAATACCTATGACTGTTTTGCTCGACGGAGAATATGATATCGAAATGTTGTCGAAATCAACGTAAAACAATTGCGGATTCATGTAAAGAACGTCGTGTATGAGATCAACGTAATCGGGACTTTCAAGATAACCGTCATCGATATATCCGTGTATTCCGAAAGACGAAAGGTCGATTTCTTCATCAAAATTCATCAGTCCGTCACAAATGGCGGTATATGCGTCGGTATAAACACCGCTTGGATCAGCCGATACGTCCCACACCGGAAAAGCGGTGATCGAACACAGAGTCAGCACAAAGGAGAGGAAAAAGGATAACGTTTTTTTCATTATTCGTTCCTCCGATTATAATTTTGGGGGATTTTTATTTGCAGAGCGCTTCTTTGAGCTTATCAGCCATATCGGTCTTTTCCCAGTTTACGCCGAGTTCTTCACGCCCGAAATGACCGTATGCGGCAAGCTTCTGATATATGGGCTTGCGAAGGTCAAGCTTTTTGATGATGGCGGCAGGACGGAAATCAAAGACCTTGCAGACCGCTTCGGCGATCTTTTCGTCGTCGGCACTTCCGGTGCCGTAGGTGTTGACGCGGACCGAAAGAGGATGCGCGACGCCGATGGCGTAAGCGACCTGGATCTCGCATTTGGAAGCGATGCCGGAAGCAACTACGTTCTTTGCGACGTAACGTGCCATATATGCCGCGGAACGGTCGACCTTGGTGGGGTCTTTGCCGGAGAACGCTCCGCCGCCGTGGCAGGCGTATCCGCCGTAGGTATCGACGATTATTTTTCTGCCGGTAAGTCCGGAGTCGCCCTGAGGACCGCCGATGACGAATCTTCCGGTGGGGTTGACGTATATCTTTGTGTCTTCGTCGATGAAATTCTTTTCGGGAGGAATAACTTTGTAAATGACGTTTTCGATAATGTCTTTTCTGATCTTTTCGAGTTCAACGTCGGCGGAATGCTGGGAGGAAACGACGATAGAGTCGACTCTCGCGGGAACGCCGTCGTGATATTCAACGGTCACCTGAGTCTTTCCGTCGGGGCGCAGATATGAAAGAAGACCGTTTTTGCGGACTTCGGTCAGCTTTTTCGCGAGTTCGTGAGAAAGATAGATGGGAAGCGGCATGAGAGATGCCGTTTCGCTGCAGGCGTAGCCGAATACCATACCCTGATCTCCCGCTCCGGTATCGAGGTCTTCGGCGGCTTCACCGGCTTTGGCTTCGAGCGATTTATCAACGCCGAGAGCGATGTCGGAGGACTGCTCGTCGATGGCGGTGATGATGCCGCAGGTACGGGCGTCAAATCCTTTTTCGGACGAGTCATAGCCGATATTGAGTATCGTGTTTCTGACTATCGTGGGAATGTCGACATAGGAAGAAGTGGATATTTCGCCCATTACGAGAACGAGTCCCGTGGTGATGGCGGTCTCACAGGCAACGCGTGCCATGGGGTCTTCTTTGAGGATCGCGTCAAGAACGCCGTCGGAGATCTGGTCGCAGATCTTATCGGGATGTCCTTCGGTGACCGATTCTGATGTAAAATAATGTTTGATCATATTGTCCTTTCCGGTGTTGGGAATATAAAAATAACGCCTGCAAAGACAGACGAAATCAAGTGGTTCCCCATATTGTTCTCATCTGCCGAAAGCAATGCTTTCGCTGAATTGACACCTTACTTCAAACGCAGGTTGTCGGGCTTCACAGGGCAGTTCCCTCCGCCTCTCTTGATAAGAAATTTACATATTATATATATCACGTATTTCCCGTTATGTCAAGTGATTTTTGATTTTCGTGTCAATTTTTCGCACACATATCGACACATGGCATAATCTGTAGCGAGGAAAGACATTTTCCGCATTATTCAGATATGGAGGAATGAGATATATGGTCGAAAACAAGCCGGCGCGTTCATTGTGCGGAAAGCCCAACGAGCTTTGCTGCGTCAGCGTAAACAAAATATTCGACTCCGCGAGAGACAAAGACTGTCTCGAAGACCTCAGAGTATGCTTCTGCGACTGCTATCAGGAGCTTATCGACAGAGCAAACGCCATAAGATGCAAGAACGTTGAAGTAATAGATACCAATATCGCACTTGAAGCCGTGCCGTTCAACAAGGGCTTTTATCAGGTGTCGATAAGATACTATTTCTGCGTCACGCTCGAATGCTGCCTTTGCAGCGGAAAGACCGAGGAAGTAAAGGGGCTTGCGGCTTTTGACAAAAAAATCATACTTTTCGGCAGCGAAAAGAACGTGTTGGTATTCACGTCTGATCCCGAAAACAACACGTTCTGCCCCGACCGCGAAATCGAGTGCCGTACCGAGCCCACGCTTCCCGTCGTTACCGTAGAGGTCGCGACACCCGTGTGCCTTGATTTGAAAACGATGGAAAGATGCCGCCCGTTCGGAAACTGCTGCCTGCAGCCCGAAGCCATTCCCGAGAGGATAGGCAGACGCTTTGACGGCAACTTTACCGATGACGTCGGCTCGAAGCGTGTATACGTTACGGTTGGGATGTTCAACGTCATAAGAATGGAACGTCCCGTTCAGCTCGTGCTTCCCGCGGCGAATTTCTGTCTGCCCGACAAGGAATCCACTCCCGACGGATGCGCCGACCCCTGCTCGGTATTCGGTAAAATGAATTTTCCGTACGGGGAATTTTATCCTTACGCCGGCAATACGCCGCGCGACGATGAACGCTCCTGCTGCGGCGGCAGATAAAGTATTATACAAAAGCAAAAGGGATGGCATATCTGCCATCCCTTATCAAGCATCAAAGCTTATTTGTTTTTAACGATAACAACACCTGCAAGAGTGATGACGGAAACGATTGCGAGAGCGATCATGCCAGCGTCACCGGTCTTGGGAGTGGGAGCGGGTTTGGAGGGTTCTTCGGATTCATCGGGGATAGGAGTAGCGGTACCGTTGTTGAGGACCTGGATTTCGGAAATCATCATCCAGTTGCCTGCGCCTTCAGCCTTGGAGAACATAACTTTGATGTATCTCGCTTTAACAGCTTTGCTGACGGTGTTGATAACATTGATGCCGGTTTCGGAAAGGTCTTTGTCGTATTCGCCTTCGCCTATTTCGGTGAAGTCATTGCCATTGGTGGAATAAGCATATTTTACGGTGCCGGGAGCGTTTACGCCTGCGGAGCCGAGGTTGCTGGCTACCATGGAAATTTCGGTAACGTCGAAGGTTTCGCCGAGGTCGATAACTACCTGAGCGTAGCCGTTTTCTTTGTAGAAGTCGCTGCCGGAGTTGAAGCCGACGATGCCGGGTTCGGAATAGCTTGCGGTTTCGGGAATCTCACCGTCGGTGAGTTTGCTGCCGTTATCGGTGTAGGAACCTTCGAGGTTGCCTGCGATCTCATAGGATTTGCCGTCGGCAACGTTGGTCTTTTCGCCAAGGATGGGGGTGTCCTGAGAAGGCTCTTCAGAGGGCTCTTCTTTGGAAGGTTCTTCGGAGGGCTCTTCTTCGGAAGATTCGTCAACGTACTCGAAAAGTTCTATGCCGAATTCAGTAAAGCCGAGCCATTCAGCTGCGGTGTAGCCATAGTTAGTCGTAGTGGTCCAATAATTGGGGTCGCCCTGATAAGGGGGAACATCGCCGAATACGTAGGTAAGCTTGAGGAATTTAGCTTCGACGATCTCATCGAGTTCTACATAGAAGTCTTCAACGAGAGCGGTTTCGGAAGCGGTGGGAGCGAAATCATAGTCGCCGGAAAGGATGTATTCGCTGCCGTCGATGGAATATTCAACGGTAACTTTGCCGTCTTTTGCAGTGCCGATCATAGCGCCGGATTCGGTATAGGTGTCGAAAGTAACTGCGAGGATGCTTGCGATCTCTTCAAGTTCGAGAGTGAAGCTGCAGCTTGCGACGGGACCGAGGTCAGCGTCTTTTGCGTTGAGGTTCTGAACGAGGAGGATGCCGGCGGTGCTGAAGGTGGAAACGCCTGCATCGATGAGGGTTTCGCCGTCGAAGAGGTTGGCAGCGGTGGAACCGCCCTGATAAGCTTCTTTGGCAGCGCCGTCAACGGTGGAGAAGGTGATGGAAGTGATTCCGATGGGATTCGGAGAGGGGACGCCGGGGGTGTCTTCCGCAGAAACGGAAACCATGCAGAAAGCAGCGGCAATCGCGATGATAAGCGCAAGGGAAATAAGTTTTTTCATTGTTTGAACTCCTTTCATTATTGTTCATCATATTTTAACATAAGTTTGCTTTATTGTCAATACCCATATTGAAATAGATTATGTAAATCTTATTGAAATTCGGAAAAAAACGGCGCGGAAATGCCTCCGTGCCGTTTTCTGATCTGTCAGAACGCTATTTTGTCTTCGATATATTTCTTTACGTCTTCGATCTTGATCCTGACCTGTTCCATGGTATCGCGGTCGCGTACGGTCACGCAGCCGTCGGTCTCGGTATCAAAGTCATAGGTGATGCAGAGAGGAGTACCGATCTCGTCTTCGCGGCGATATCTCTTGCCGATGGAGCCGGCTTCGTCGTAATCGACCATGAAGTATTTGGAAAGCTCGGTGTAAAGCTCTCTCGCGCCGTCGCCGAGCTTTTTGGAAAGAGGAAGAACGGCGGCTTTGACGGGAGCGAGTGCGGGACTGATGCGAAGTACGGCACGGATGTCGTCTTTGCCGTCGGTCCCGAGGTTTTCTTCGTCGTAAGCGTCGCAGAGAACTGCAAGAACGGTTCTTTCAACGCCAAGGCTGGGCTCGACGACGTAGGGAATATATCTTTCGTTGGTGTCGGGATCAAAATAGGTGAGGTCTTTGCCCGACACGGTCTGATGCTGGGTAAGGTCGTAATCGGTACGGTCGGCGACGCCCCAGAGCTCGCCCCATCCGAACGGGAAGAGGAATTCGAAGTCGGTGGTAGCCTTGGAGTAGAAGCAGAGCCCTTCGGGAACGTGGTCACGGAGTCTGATATTTTCGTCCTTGAGACCGATGGAAAGCAGCCATTCGCGGCAGAAGTTTCTCCAATAGGAGAACCATTCAAGGTCGGTGCCGGGTTTGCAGAAGAATTCGAGTTCCATCTGTTCGAATTCGCGGACACGGAAAATGAAGTTGCCCGGAGTGATCTCGTTTCTGAACGATTTGCCTATCTGGCCGATACCGAACGGGAGTTTTTTGCGGGTGGTACGCTGAACGTTGACAAAGTTGGTGAAGATACCCTGAGCGGTCTCCGGACGGAGATATACGGTGTTCTTCGCGTCTTCGGTAACGCCCTGGAAGGTCTTGAACATAAGGTTGAACTGACGGATGTCGGTGAAGTTATGTTTCTTGCAGGAAGGGCAGGGGATGCTGTTGTCTTCGATGAACTGCTTCATTTCGGACTGAGTGAAGGCGTCGATGGGCTTTTCGAGCTGATTGCCGGTTTCGGCGCACCAGTCTTCGATGAGCTTGTCGGCTCTGAAGCGTTCGTGGCATTCGCGGCAGTCCATAAGAGGAACGGAGAATCCGGCAAGGTGTCCGCTCGCGACCCAGGTCTGCGGGTTCATGAGGATGGCGGCGTCGAGACCTACGTTGTACGGAGATTCCTGAACGAATTTCTTCCACCAGGCGCGTTTGATGTTGTTCTTGAGTTCAACGCCGAGAGGACCGTAGTCCCAGGTGTTGGCAAGGCCGCCGTAGATCTCGCTTCCGCTGAAGATGAAGCCTCTGCCTTTGCAGAACGATACGATTTTGTCCATGGTTTTTTCGGTGTTTACCATATTATTATATAACTCCTTGAAATATTATTATTTCTTCATTTTAGACATCTGTCTTTGTGCCATAACGAGCTTGAAGTAACGCTTGCGGTTCTTTATGAGCTCTTCGTGTGTGCCGACCTCTTCGATCTCGCCTTTCTCGAGCACCACGAGCTTCGTTGCGTTGCGCAGCGTGGAAAGACGGTGCGCGATGGCGATGGTCGTTCTGCCCGAAATAAGCTGGTTGATGGCGTCCTGAATGAGCTTTTCGGTCTTGGTGTCAAGCGACGCCGTCGCTTCATCGAGTATGAGTATCTTCGGATCCCTGAGTATCGCTCTCGCGATGGCTATCCTCTGACGCTCACCGCCCGAAAGAGTCTGACCTCTTTCGCCGACTATCGTGTTATAGCCGTCCGGCAGTTTCATAATGAAATTGTGCGCGTTTGCAAGCTTCGCGGCTCTTATCACGTCGTCGACGCTGCAGCCCGGACGGGCGTATGCGATGTTGGAATATATCGTGCCCTTGAAAAGATATGTTTCCTGCAATACCACGCCTATCTGCGACCTCAGACAATGCTGATCGTAATTTCTGATGTCGACGCCGTCGATGGTTATCGAGCCGTCGGATACGTCGTAAAGGCGCATTATAAGGTTTATCATAGTCGATTTGCCGACTCCGCTTCTGCCGACGATACCGACCATTTCGCCTTTGCTGATATCCACGCTGATGTTCTTGAGAACGTCTTCGTAGTTGTTGTAGCCGAAGTACATATTGTTGAACGATATGTTTCCGATGATTTCACGGTCGACTGCTTCGGAAGAGTTCGCGACGTCGGGCTCTTCGTCGATGAGCTCGAACACTTTTGCGACGGATGTCATTGCTCTTGCGAACTGACGGGGCAGGAAAGCCGCCTGACGTAGCGGACCGTATATCATCGCGACGAAGGTCAGGAACTGCGAAAGCTCACCGAGGGACGTCGTGTGCGCGATGACTTCAGAACCGACGAAGAACAGGACCGCGTATTCGCCGATGCCGAGCAGGAAGTTCGCGAACGGCATTATCAGCGCCCAGGTTCTTTCGTTCTTCTGCGATATATCGGCGACCTTTCGCGCCGCTTTGTCAAATCTCCGGCTTTCGTATTTTTCGGTGCCGAAGACCTTGACGACGCGGATACCCGAGAATACGTCGTGCAGCAGGGTGTTGACGGACGATTCCGCCATCCACTGACGGTGATATATCGAATGCATGAAGGTACGCAGGAAATAGAACATCACGATGATGAGGGGAACGGGAACGAGTATCATCAGCGTCAGCTTCCAGTTCATGATGAACATCACGATGCTTATTCCGATGAAGGTCAGCGAGATGTTCAGGATCGACGGTATCGTCGAAACGAGGAAGTCGCGCATTACGTCCGAGTCCTGGGTGATACGCGTGATGATTTCGCCCGCGGTACGTTTTCCGATGCCGGCGAGCGACATTTCCTGAACTTTGGCGTAGACCGTTTCACGCAGCTTGAGCGTTATCTTCGTGCCGACCTTGACGAGGATTATCTGTCTTATCACCGGTATGAGTGCCGTAAGGAACGCGACGCCCACCATTGCCGCGATGACCGTATAGAATCCCGTCATGGTTCCCGGGGTGTCGGTCTGAAGGTATCCGTCGATGAGGTCGCGGTTTATTTCCGTACTCACGATGCTGATGCCGGTAGACGCGAAAAACAGTATGAACGCTATGAAAAGCGGTATGAGATGCGGCTTGAGGAAGGGAAGCATCCTCGAAAGCAGCGCCTTTCTGTCGGCGCAGTTGGGGCATATCTTCGATCCCGCACGGTACGGCGTGCCGCATATCGGGCAGGCGGTCTCGTCGTCTTTTTCACTGACGCGTCCGAGCCGTCTTCCGGCGTGTATTATCCTGAGACGTTTGACCGTGTTCTGCAGAGCGACGGCGTTTTTCATATCCGAGCGGCAGAGCTCGCATCTTTCACCGTCGGAAGTGTATTCGATGGCGGCGCATCCGACGTACTGGACGTAGTCGATATCTTCCATTTCGTCGATGCTGTACGACGTGATACCGCTCTCGTCGGTGTATATGTGCAGGCATTTGCCGACGACTCCGCCGCAGCCGCAGCTGTACGTGTTGCTTCGCGTAAGGTTGAATCTGAATATGAAGGACGTTTCTTCGTCAAACGATGATTTGACTCCGTTTATCGCCCTGTCATACAGAGTTTTGTCGATTTTGAGTTTCGGAGGCATAAGTCACCTCAGAGATAAAGCTCTATCTTGCGGTAGCTCTTTCTGTCAAGAGCCATCGTGTCGGTGATCTCGTATCTGTTGCCGTCGACGTCGGTCAGGATGAGACGAGATTCGGTGACCTTTGCGATGCTTCTGAACGTGTCATGCATCGAAAACGAGGCTTTGCCGAACTCGGTCTCGACCTCCCAGTAGGAGTAACCGAATCTTTCCTTTACGGAAAGGATCTTTTTGATCTTCGGAGTGAAGTATTTGCGTCCGAGCTCTTCGGCTATGATGTCTTTTCCGCTGCCTTCGAAATCGTCGAGAGAACGGATGATGCCGTATTCGTTGCCGTCCTTGTCGGTGACCGAAACGAAAGTATCGGCGGCATCAAACGGAAACGCGCGGTGGAAGAACACGCGTCCGAGTTCCTGCCATATCGGCTCGTCCGAAACATCTTCCTCAAGGTCGTCCTTTTTCACCTTCGGGATGAATGCCTCAAGGCAGGGAAAACCGTTTTTGCTTTTGGAAAATTTTGCGTTTTCGGGTGTGAAATATATTACTTTTACAATATCAAGAAAATCGTTTTTACTCATAGCTATTCCTCGATTCCTATCGTTTTGAGGGCTTCCGCCTGCATCTTGTAAAGCTCGTAATACTTGCCCTTTTTCTTGAGCAGCTCGGTCGCGGTGCCTTCTTCGGGCATTTTTCCGTTATCGAGAACTATGAGCTTGTCGGCGTCACGCAGGGTGGAAAGCCTGTGGGCGATTATTATCGTCGTCCTGTTCTTGGTCAGATTATCGAGGGCATCCTGTATCTGACGTTCTGTCTGCGTATCCATTGCCGCCGTCGCTTCGTCGAGTATGAGTATCTCGGGGTTGCGGAGCACGGCGCGTGCTATCGATACGCGCTGCTTTTCACCGCCGGAAAGGTCTTTGTAGCCGAAGCCGACCATCGTTTCATACGCGTCGGGGTATTTGATGATGAACTGATGAGCGGAAGCTATTTTTGCGGCGGCGACGACTTCTTCGTTGGTAGCGTCCGGACGGGCGTATCTGATGTTTTCCATTATAGTGCCGCGGAACAGATACGTCTCCTGAGATACGATGGCGATGGACGAACGGAGCGTTTCGAACGAGAGGTCTTTGATGTTTATTCCGTCGATGGATATTTCACCGTCGGTCGGATCGTATAGACGGGTGAGCAGGTTTGCGAGCGTCGATTTTCCGGCACCGGTCTGTCCGACGATGCCGAGCGTTGAGCCCGCGGGTACATTGAACGAGACATGGTCTATGACCGTTCTGTTTTCTTCGTATGAGAATACCACGTCTTTGAATTCAACTTCGCCTTTGATGACTTCGGGCGTTATGGGGTTCTCGGATTCCTTGACGTCGGGGACGGAGTCGCTTATTTCAAACAGACGCTGCAGCGCGTTAAGACATTCTGCCCACCAGTTGGAAACGTCCGAGAAGAAATCGAGCGGATCGTATATCATGCCGACGTAGGCGATGAAGGTGGCGAGCTTGCCGTAATCCATGCGTCCGGTGTGTTTGAGTATCTGATAACCGCCGACGCCCCACACGACGTATATGCCGAGTTTCATCACGAAGCTGATCACGCGGTATATCCACGTTGACGACACGCTGATCTCAAGCTGCGACTCTGCCTGCGCTTCGGAACGTCTGCGGAAACGCTTCATTTCCTCGTCCTCGCGCGAGAAGGATTTGACGACGCGCATTCCGTTGAGAACATCGGAGATGAGCGAGTTGAACGATCTGCGTTTTGAATAGCTTCTCGCGTACAGCTTGCTGAAAAGGGTATTGGTTATCCTGAACGCGAAGAAGAATACCGGCAGGGCGATAAACGTGAAGAGGGTGAGCAGCGGATCCATGATTATCATAACGACGACTACCGCGGTGAGCTGTACCACGTTCGTTACGAGATAGGGGAATCCGTCGCAGAAGAACCAATAGATGGTATTGGCGTCGGAGTTTATCTGCGTCATCAGACCGCCGGTCTGACGGTTGGTGAAAAAGCGCATCGAAAGTCTGCCGATGGTATCGAAAATGTTCTTTTTGATGTCGTATGTGACTTCCGCCGAAACTCTCGCCGAAATAATGCCGTTTATCACGGAAATGGCGAGCGACACGAGTCTGACGCCGATGATGAGAAGGATTATTTTTCCGATTTCACCGTACATCGATCCGCCTTCGGTCAGCACGTCGCTTATGAACATCTTGTTGGAAACGTAGGGCGTGATGACGCCGAGAGCCGACACGAGGAAGAAGGTGAGGAAAATAAGAAGGATATAGTATTTGTAACGTATGAACATTTTGGCGAGCCTTTTGATGAGCTTGCCTTTTTCCATACATTTGGGGCATATCTTGCGTTCGGGATCGGGATAGCGGCGGTGACACTTGGGACAGAAATGCGATTCCTCGTTTTCGTCCTTCGTTTTCTTTTCGTCTATCTTGCCGTCTTTTTTCAGCGAATTTGCCGAATCGCATATCACGTTCACGTCGTGACGGCAGCTCGAGGTGAAACGTAATACCTCGCAGTCCTCTCCGTCTTCCTTGCAAACGGCACGCCCGCCCGAAATGAAAAGCTCTACCTTGAAGTCCTCGCATTTTTCAAGGAGGAATTCACGGTAGTCGGAGACGGTGAAGGTCTCGACTCTTTCCGTGCTCTTTGCCTTGCCGGAGAAGGTAACGGCTCCTTCGGCGACGGCGAGAAGCTTTTCGGTAAGCACTATGTAGACGTTTTTATATACGCCGTCTTTTCCCATATCGCTTTCGGCGGTAACGAGGAACTCATCCTTCGCAAGTCCTTTTTCACCGAAAAAAGCGATTATCGCGGGGGAAAACTTTTTCAGTTCTGTCATATCAAACCAAAAATACACGGCAGCGCTTCGTGAGAAGAAGTGCCGTCGGATCGCTTTGTATCCCGCGTGACAAAATTGAGTCGTGAGAACCTTAACACCGCGGGATATACCGTGTCAAAAATTGACCAATCTGCATTATAATACATTATTATAATAAAATCAAGATGCTTGTTGATTTTTCTACCGGAAGTTTATTCATATTTTTAAATAATAAAGTGAAAAATGCGAAAAAACAAAAAAATATAAAAAAAGTGAAAAAGGGTATTGACAAATCGAAAACGATATGATATAGTATAGCAGTCGTCGACGCGGGGCAAAAATGGCGGAATAGCTCAGCTGGCTAGAGCATCCGGTTCATACCCGGCAGGTCGTTGGTTCAAATCCGACTTCCGCTACCAACCAACCCTGCTTAAAACGACATACATAAGGCCCGTTGGTCAAGTGGTTAAGACACCGCCCTTTCACGGCGGTAACAGCAGTCCGAATCTGCTACGGGTCACCACGAAAAAGCACTTGTGAATGCAAGTGCTTTTTTCAATCATATCCGCCCATGGCTGCGAACGGGACATATAACCGCAGTATAAGAAGGAGCGGAATATAATGCGTCTGCGCTTTCGGGGCAGCCGCTTTTCTTTTTGCCGTTTTCCGAAAAACTATTTGCTGACGATATTCCATTATGGTTATTAAGTATAAAAAATCCGAAAAATATTTTCTTTTAGTGAACCTTTGGATCGAGAATTGCGTCTATAAAAGTGAAACCGGTTTCAAATACATCAAAAATGGGAGATGAGGATATGGACAGCTTTGAAGAATTATTGGCGTCGGAGAGTTTGGCGGTCGAAAGGTATGTGAAATTTCGTATCAGTTCTCACGCCGACGCGGAAGACGTTTTGCAGGAAGTATTCATAACGGCATTTCGGAAATTTTCACAGCTTAAAAGCAAAGACGCTTTTAAGCCATGGATAATCAGTATCGCAAAAAATAAGTGCAGTGACTATTTCCGCTCAAAAAGCGTTTCTCCCGAAATACCGGCAATAGAAACGGATCTGGATTCGGTACCATGCGGCAGAGGCGGAGATCCCGTAGTAAATTCCGTAAGAGAAACTTTGAACGTACTCGGTGATAACGATAGGAAAATACTCGATTATTACTTTCTGAAAGAACTTTCGCAGTCGGAAATTGCGGAAAGACTGGATATCCCGATAGGGACCGTCAAAAGTCGCCTGCATAACGCGAAAAATCATTTCAAAGCAAAATACCCATACCCTTATCCTCATATTCCGAAAAAAGTCAACGAAACGAAAGGAATTCATACTATGAAAAAATTACCGGAAATATTGCCCGAATATGAAATAATACAATCCGATGAAAAACCTTTTTCAGCAAAATGGGAAGAGATCATGGGATGGTTTTTAGTGCCGAAAACCGGAGAAAAGCTTTCCTGGGGAATGTACGATCTTCCGTCAAGGAAATGCGACACATTCTATGATATGCAGGTAACGGGAAAAGCAAGGATAAACGGAAACGACGGAGTGCAGATAGAAGCAAAAGGGAATGACGTGTCGGGGAACAGCAAAGCCGGCGATTATACGTTTATTGCTCAGCTGACAGAAAAGCAGTGCCGACTGCTTGCTGCATCCTACGAAGAAGACGACGCTAACATTTATTACACATATGACGACGAGGATTTTCTGACAAATTGGGGTTACGGTTACAACAATTACGGGAACAATACCGATATTTCCGCAAAAGGCGATATAAAAAGAAACGGAAATATCATCGAAAGCGTTGATAAGGAATGGCTTATCGATATAGTCGGGCGCTATACCGTAAAGATCTGCGGAAAAGAATACGACACCGTCTGTGTTATTGATCTTGAAACATACAACCCCGGCGTTGTAACAGAACAGTTTCTTGATAAAAACGGAAGAACGATCCTGTGGCGCAGATTCAACCGTGACGATTGGGCGATCGACCTTTACAAAAAGAAATGGTCGGTTCTGCTGCCGGAGAACGAAAGATTCATCGTAAACGGAAAAACCTATGTACATTGGTACGACTGCATCACCGACTATATACTTTAATGAATCACAAGCGAGAGTTTTATGCTCTCGTTTTTGTTTTCTCAAAAAATACTTGCCAACGATATATTAGTATGATATAATAATTTGTAAAAATGTTATCGGAGGCACGAATATGAGCGTAAAAATACTGCATTGCGCCGATCTTCACCTTGATTCTCCTTTTTCACTTTCGAGCCCGTCTCAGGCGGAAACGCGCAGGATAGAACTGCGCAGCGCGTTCACCTCGGCAATAATGGTCGCGAAGCAGGAAAAAGTCGACCTTTTTATAATATCGGGAGATATGTTCGAATCGCAGTACGTCACGCGTGACACGGTCGAACTCGTCATAAACGCTTTCAATTCTTTTCCCGAATGCAGATTTTTCATCACTCCCGGCAACCACGATCCCTATAACGACGTGTCGCCTTACAAAACAATGCCTTTCCCGTCGAACGTCCACGTTTTCAAGGAAAAGGAAAAAGTTTCGATCCCCGAGCTCAACGTCAACGTGTACGGCGTCGGTTTTACCTCGAATTCGTATATGTCGAGCCCCGTCGTCGGCTACGGTCCGCTTGACAAAAACGCCGTCAACATACTCGTCTGCCACGGATTCGTGGACGCACCCATGTCCAAGGACGGTCCCATAACGAGGCAGGAGATAGCTTCCAGCGGCTTCGATTATATCGCGCTCGGTCATATACATAACCAGTCGGGCGTCCTGCGCGAGGGGAATACCTATTTCGCTTATCCCGGATGTCTTGAGGGCAGAAGTTATGACGAACCCGGTTATCACGGCGCGCTCGTCGGGACGATAGATAAAGGCGACGTCCAGCTTAAAGAAATCAGATTTTCCAAAAGACGCTACGAAACGATAACCGTCGACGTCACCGGCGCGTTCACAAAATCGATGGCGATAGAAATGATACGCAGCAATATACGCCCCTACGGCAACGATACGTCGATACGCGTATATGTCACCGGAACGGTATCCGAGCCGTATATAATCAATCCGTCCGAGATCGGCAGCGGATACGAATACCCGTATAAAATCGAAATAATCGATTCTACCGTACCCGCGATCGATTACACGAAAATTGAGGCGGATACCACGATAAAAGGCGTTTTCTATACGAAAATGAACGAACGGCTCGGAAAATGCGAGGTCGGCAGCGACGAATACAAAAAGACGCTTTCTGCCCTCAAATACGGGATATCCGCCCTTTACGACAGAAATATTTCCGATTTCGACGAGGAGGACTGCAATGAATAACGGAACGTATATCGAACGTATCGAGATATCCTCGTTCGGCAAACTCAAAAATCTCGTCCTTACGCCGACTTCCGGTATAAACGTGCTTACCGCTCCCAACGAATCGGGCAAATCGACGCTTGCCGATTTCATAAAGTTCGTATTTTACGGTTTTTCCGGAGCAAGGAAGAACTCGATCGCCGAAAACGAAAAGCAGCATTATTCGCCGTGGGACGGCAGCCGCATCGCCGGCAGCGTTACGCTTGTGACACCCGACGGCAAATTCAAGGTGGAACGAACGGTGAGCGGGGCAAAGGAAAGCGTTGAAATTTTCGATACCGCCACGAGAAAGAACGTATTCAGCGGGATGGTACCCGGCGAAGTATTCTTCGGCGTCGGTGAGGAATCGTTTGAAAAGATACTTTATTTCAAGCAGCTTTTCCGTCAGACGAACGGTGACGGCGCGCTTGCCGAGCAGATACAGAACCTCATTTTTTCGGCAGACGAAAAAACCAATACCGAAAGAGCGGTAAAAAGGCTCAAGGAGCTTCGCGCGTCGCTTAAAAACAATCAGAAAAAAGGGAAGATACCCGACCTCGAAAACAAGCTTGCCGAATACGAAGCGAAGCTTACGGAGTCGCTCGAAATAAAGCAGCAGCTCGATTCGATAGTCGTATCTCTTGAGGAACGCAAAAACCGCATCGCTTTCAACGAAAAGAAGCTTGCTTCGCTTGAGGAAGAAGCCGAAAACATCGTCAGATACGAATCGAAGAAAAAACTCGATTCTCTCACCGAGCTCGCTCTCAAAAAGAAGGAAGCAGAAGACAATTACAACAGGTGTATGGCGGAGTTCAAGAACGATGACATCCCCGACACCGAAATGGTGCAGAATCTCATAAGCGACAACACGGCGCTGTCTCTTGCCGAAAAGAAGACGGGCGACATTGAAAGCGAAATAAAAGCCGAAACCAAGCGTCTCGAGACCATAAAGGAATCGAATCCGTTCTTCACGAACGATCCCGAAAAAGCGAAAAAAGCCGTAAAATCCGCAAAAACGCTGCCGATAATACTGTTCGTCATCGGCGTGCTCTGCCTCTGCGGAGCGGCTGTATTCATGGTGCTTGACGGCATCGGAATCCCATTTTACGTGCTTTGCGCGGCAGCGGCGGTATTCATCGTCTCCGGTCTTATCATGTCGGTCAGAAAGCCTTCCGTCGTAAAGAAGCTCGGACTTTCTTCCAAGGCCGAAGTCATGCGGATGATAGAAGAGTATCCGCTTGAAAAAGCCAAGGCGGGCGAAAAGGAAAAACGCATCATAGCCCTTGAGTCTTCTCTGAGTGAAACACGCCTCGAACGCGACGCGCTCAAAGCTTCGATCGACGAAAGGATAGGCAAATATATGTCAGTCGGCGACACCGCGTACGGGCTCACGATACAGAAGATGCTCAACAATTCCATCGAGGCGGGCTCTTATAAAGCGGAATACATTTCGCTTTCCGAGCAGCTCGAAAAAGAACTCGGTGGCGTAGACCTTGAAAAACTCAGAGCCGATGCCGAAAACGCTTCGGTTCCCGAGCACGATATCGATACTGTAAAGCGTCAGATGGAATTCTATAAGTCGGCGATAAGCGCAACGAGAACGCAGGAAAACGACCTGGAAAAGCAGAAAGCCGCGCTTGAAGCGAAGACGCAGTCACCGTCAGTTCTTTACGGCAAACGCGACGCGATAAAGAAGCAGCTCGCGTCGTACCGTATAAAATACGAATCTCTCGGACTCGCCCTTGAAGTCATCGAGGAGTCGGGCGACTATATGAAATCGACCATATCTCCCAAGATAGCGCAGCTCGCGTCGGGCTATTTCGCGTCGGCGACGAACGAAAAATACCCCGAAATGACGCTGACGACCGATTTGAATATGTCGGTATCCAACGGAAAGACCGAAAAGTCGGTCGAGTACCTTTCCGGAGGCGCTCAGGACACGGCGTATATGTGCCTGAGATGCGCCCTCATCGAACTGCTTTACGAGCACAAAAAGCCGTTCATGCTGCTTGACGACGCTTTCTCAAGACTCGACGACGGACGTCTCGTGACGATGTTAAAGGAACTCGTTGCTCTTTCCGAAAGAGAACAGATTATCATTCTCACCTGTCACAGCCGTGAAAGACTCATACTCGAAAAACTGACCGATAACGTAAATATTCTTGAACTGGAGCAGTAATGGAACTTTCCACACCCATACTTTCGATCAAAGGAATAGGTGAAGCAAGGGCAAAAGCGTTTGCAAAGCTCGACGTCTGCACGGCGTCGGATCTGCTGACGTTTTTTCCGCGCGCTTACGAGGACAGAGGAAACGTAGTCAAACTGTTCGATATCCCCGACGGCGAGACCGCGTCGGTCATCGTTACGATAGACGCGCCGCCCAAGGAAGCACGCGGCAAATCCGGGATATATTACGTCAAGGTATCCGCGTCGGATGACACCGGAACGGTGTATATCACGTTTTTCAACAACAAGTGGATAACGTCGTCGCTCACTCCGGGCAGGACTTTTCGCGTATACGGAAAATTCACCATGGGTATGTACGCGAGGGAATGTGTCAATCCAATTATGGAAACCCTCGGCACCAATCTCAAAAAAATATACCCCATCTATCCCGTCACAGAAAATCTCACGCAGAAGCTCATATCCCAATCCGTTTCGGCGGTGATCCCGCTCGCGGACGGAGTGGACGACGTGCTTCCCGAAGCGATAAGAAGTCAGTTCGCGCTCGTTCCCAAAAGCGAAGCACTGAAGAAAATACATTTTCCCGAAAATTCCGACGACGTAAAACAGGCGGTGAGAACGCTTGCTTTCGAGGAACTGACGGTATTTCAGCTGTCGCTCCGCAAGCTGCGTGAAGGCACCGAAAAAAAGACGGCTTACGCGATGAGTCTGAAGAATTCGGGTGTCAGGACGTTTTTTGAATCTCTTCCGTTTTCGCTCACGGGCGCTCAGCAGCGTACTGTGAAAGAAATATTCGCCGATATGCAGAAAGACGTTCCGATGATGCGTCTCATTCAGGGCGACGTCGGCAGCGGCAAGACGGTTCTTGCGCTTTCGGCGGCGTATCTCTGCGTCAAAAACGGATATCAGGCGGCTATGATGGCGCCGACCGAAATACTTGCCGAGCAGCATTACAACACGTTTGCGCGTTTTCTCGAGCCCTACGGAATAAACGTACTTCTTATAACCGGAAGCATGACGGCGTCTCAGAAAAAGAACACCAAGGCGGCGATAGCCGACGGAACGGCAGACGTCATAATCGGCACCAACGCCGTAATTCAAGGTGACGTTGAATTCCGCAGCCTCGCGCTTACCATAACGGACGAGCAGCACCGTTTCGGCGTCATGCAGCGCGCGTCGCTCATAAACAAAGGAAAAGACGATATGACGCCGCACACTCTCGTTATGTCGGCAACGCCGATACCGCGCACGCTTTCGCTTATCCTTTACGGCGACCTCGATATAAGCATACTCGATGAGCTTCCGCCGGGACGTCAGACCGTCACGACAAAGGCGGTAAGTGATTCCGACAGAGACAAGGTCAACGAATTCCTGCTTTCCGAAATAAAAAAAGGCTTTCAGGCGTTCATCGTCTGCCCGCTCGTTGAAGAAAGCGAAAAGAGCGAGGCAAAATCGGCGTCCGAAAGATTTGAAGAGATAAAAAGTGAACTGAAGGGCGTAAAATGCGGACTGCTTCACGGCAGAATGAAAAACAAGGAAAAAGAAGCCGTGATGACTTCGTTCAGAAACGGAGAGATCGATATCCTCGTTTCGACGACGGTCATCGAGGTCGGCGTGGATGTGCCCAACGCCACGGTCATGGTCGTTGAAAACTCCGAACGATTCGGGCTTTCGACGCTTCATCAGCTTCGCGGAAGAATAGGCAGAGGAAGCGAAAAATCTTACTGCATACTCATTTATTCAGGCAAGTCCGACAAATCCAAAGAACGCATCGAAACGATGTGCCGCACCAACGACGGCTTTGAGATAGCGAGAACGGACCTCAAGCTCCGGGGTCCCGGAGACTTTTTCGGCGAGCGCCAGTCGGGCGAAATGAAGTTCCGCGTCGCGAGCATCGCCGATATCGAGCTCATTGAGCAGACACGCGCAGTAGTCGATACGATTGTCGAAAAAGACTTGCTTTCACAGAACGAGTATTCGCGTCTTGCCGAAGAATCCGACCGTCTGTGGCTTAAAAATCTGAAAAACAACACGCTTAACTGAAATGAAGATCGGAAATATTGAAATAGAAAACGGAATATTTCTCGCGCCTATGGCGGGCGTCACCGACAGAGCGTTCCGCGTGATATGCGAAAAGCAGGGAGCGGACTGCGTTACAACGGAGATGGTGTCTGCCAAGGGAGTCTGCTACGGCGACAGAAAGACGGAATGTCTCGCGTCGCTCGAGGAAGACAGACGCCCGGCGGGAATACAGATATTCGGCAGCGAGGGAGCGTATCTTGCCAAAGCCGCCGAAAAGCTTATGGTATTCAAGCCCGATTTTTTCGATATTAACATGGGCTGCCCCGTAAGGAAAATAGTGTCGTCGGGGGACGGCTCGGCACTTATGAAAGAGCCGAAAAAGTGCGGAGAACTCGTCAAAGCTGTGGTTGAAGCGGTGAACGTTCCCGTCACCGTCAAGATACGCGCGGGCTTTGACGCGGCGCATATCAACGCCGACGAAGTGGCGAAATACTGCGAGGACGGCGGAGCGTCCGCCATTACCGTTCACGGCAGAACAAGGGAAATGATGTATTCCGGCAAAGCCGACAGAGAAATAATCAGAAAGGTAAAATCTTCCGTTTCGATCCCCGTCATCGGAAACGGCGATATTTGTTCGGGGAATGACGCGGTATCGATGATACGCGATACCGGCTGCGACGGAATAATGGTCGGCAGAGGATGTCTCGGCAGACCGTGGCTTTTTGCCGAGATAAAAGCGGCGCTGAAAGGCGAAAAATTTACGGAGCCGACTATGCCGGAAATCGGAAAAATGTTGCGTGAGCAGCTTGAGATCGCCTCCTGCTTTGCCGGAAACGAGTATCTTCTGACTATGCGGAAGCAGATTTCGTGGTATACCAAAGGCATCCCGGGCTCCGCTTCCGTGAGGCAGAGAGTGAACACGATGAGCGCAAAAGCGGAATTCGATTCGCTCATAGACGAAGTGTTTTTCAGACAGGTCTGATGCGTTTACAAATAAGTATAAAGATACCCGATGAAGAGGAAAACAAGCTCTCTTTTCATCGGGCATTTTTTGTCATCACGAATTTTCCGCTTTTGCCGTTGACTTTTTTCACTGCCTGCTCTTTGTGTATCTTGGGCGTTTTGCATATCGCGAACGAAACTATCTCGCGGACTCCCGCACTCCGAAGCGCGCTTCTGCAGGAACGGAATGTCGAGCCCGTGGTACGCACGTCGTCGATGAGGAGAACACGTTTCATACCCTGCAGGGCGTCCTTGTCGGCGGCAAAAAGGCCGTGTACGTTGGTTTTGCGCTGATCCGCCGAAAGCAGCTTTTGCTCCTTGCTTTTTCTGACGCGTTCCAACGCTTTTACACAGGGGATGCCGAAAAGTTTCGACAGCGACTTCGCCGTCTCTTCCATCTGGTCGAAACCGTATTTGAAAACGTTTTTTTCGGAACGCGGAGGATAAACGACGCAGTCAAATTTCTTTTCGTATCTTAGTTTATTATATATCATCGCGGCAAAAAAATCGTATGCGCAGTGATTCCCGAAATGCTTGAAGTTGAAAAGCACGTTCTTTGAAAGAGAGGAATAATAGAAAAACAAAAATTTTTCATCGCCCTTGCAGGTACATTCCGCGGGAGAAAAACCGCATTTCGGGCAGGCTTCGACGAGGATATCGGAGAAAAGCGTGATACATTCATTGCAGAAGGGGACGTTCGTCAGCACCGGCTCTCCGCAGCCGAGGCACGTCCGCGGAAACAAAAGATTGTAAAGCGCCGTTTTTTTCACCTCCCGTTTTTTTATAAAAACATAATATTATTTTTTGCGTCTTTTGTCAATCCGTATATTTTCCAAATTATAGGAAAACATATCATATAGCACGCTTTCGGGAAAATATTGGAGGACATTATGAAAGAAAAGACGTCAAAAAGGCTGAGCTCTTCGTTTGCGGTGATAGAGAAATATATAAGATCCGACGACTTATCCGCCGAACACGAAACGGTGTCGGAAAACTTTCACATCATTTCGTTGGCGTACCGGCTTATCGGAAAGAAATGTCTTGACAAAAGCGGCGTTTATGAAAGAATCGAAAAGTATCTTGCGAGGAACGCGTGGAAATACGAAAAAGCGAGTTTTTACGAGTTCTTCGCGGGTACCGGATTTACTCTGTCGGAAGTATACGCGCTTCAGAGCGCGCTTTCGGCGTCGCTCATAGTATCCATCGCGGACGAGATAAACGCTTCGTCCGCCAGACGCAGAATGAACGGGAAGAAACTGATCTCCTCTGTGCTGTCCCTGCACAAGACGTCGCGTTTCGATTCCGGAGAATGCTTTGAAAAACTCTGCCCGATCGAAAACGCGCTCAAGATGATGACCCCGGAATACGAAAACAACGACGACGAAAGCAAGGACAGATGCCGTGACGCGCTGATAAGATACGCGAAAGATCAAAAGATGACCGAATCCGAGGCGCTGTCTTTTCTTGCCGACAACGGGAAAAGCGTGTACGATCTGACCGAAACGAAAAAGGGAGGCGCGGCGTGGTTTTATACGCTTTGCTTTTTGATTTTCGCTTTTCTCACGGCTTCGTCATTCGCGTATTTCGGATGGGTGACCGTTTTCATCGCCGTGCCTTTGTATCTCTCCTCGTGCTTTATATGCGACCGCGTTTTTTCGCGCTGCCTGCGTTCGGCACCTCCGCTCCGTCTCGGGCTCACCGAGGTCCCGGATGACGCGGGAGTTCTGTGCGTAACGGCGTCACTTCTTTTCGGACGCGAGAAGGATTCGGAGCTATTTGACAAGCTCGAAACGTTTTATCTGAAAAACATGAAGAAAAACGTGTATTTCGGCGTACTCGCGGATTTTCCCGATTCAAAGGAAAAATGCCTTCATTCCGACGCGTCGGCTGCATTTTACGCGTCGGAACGAATAAAGGAATTAAACGAAAAATACGGCGATGTGTTCGTGTTCCTTCTGCGTGACAGAACGCTGAACGCGAACGACGGTACGTACGGAGGAAGAGAACGCAAAAGGGGAGCGGTATGCGATCTCGTCGAATATATAACTGACGGGAGAAACGGTTTTTCGCTCACCGTGAACGCCGGATGCCTTTCGGGTATCCGCTACGTTATGACGCTCGACTCCGACACGAATCTTCCGATAAACGGAGTGCTTGACCTTCTGAACGTCGCGCTTCATCCGGCAAACAGACCATTGGAGAAAGACGGACGGATCGTGAAGGGATACGGAATATTTCAGCCGAGGATGAAGACGGGATTCCGCGCGAGCTATTCGACGTATTACACTCTCCTCGAATCCGAGGACGGAGGCTTTTACGAAAGGGCGTCATATGACAGATATCAGTCGCTTTTCGGTACGGGTATGTTCTGCGGCAAAGGCATGTTCGACGTGAAGCTGTTCCGCAAATATATCATTCCCGCTTTTCCGCAGAACCGCATACTCTCGCACGATATACCCGAAGGCTGTATACTCCGATGTATGTTCGTTTCCGATGTCGTTTTCACCGATTCGGGACCGAAAAACGCGGTGTCGTCGTTCACTCGGCTTCACAGATGGATAAGAGGCGATATGCAGAACGCGTATTTTCTGTTATCGAAGCATATCGACGGCGTCGGAAAATTCAAGATCATCGAGAATATGATACGTCATTCGTCGCCGCTTCTTTCATCCGTCGGCATATTCGTTTCGGCTTTTTCGGGGGCTTTCGGCGAAGCGAAGGCGATACTCTTTTTCGCCGTATCGCAAAGCAGCCTTATTCTGCCGTCTTTGTCGGCTTTTTTCGCGCGTCTTTTCGGCAAAGCGTACACGCCGAGGAGGTATTTCACCAAATCATTTACGTCTCTCTGGAAAAACGCGGTAAGGCTTACGGTGCAGCTTTCGTCCGTTGTCGAAAACGCATACCGAAGCGCCGACGCGATAATAAGGACCGTATGGAGGACCTGCGTATCGAAAAAGAAGCTGCTTGAATGGGTCACGTTCAGTCAATCGGACGGAAAGGGAAGCGGATTCGCCTGTCACGTTTCCGAACTCATCGTTTCGGCTTTTGCGGGAGTGCTTCTTTTTGCGTTTTCCGCAAACGCCGTGTTCAGGCTTTTCGGCTTTTTCACGTTTGCGTTTCCGCTTCTTTCCTACGCTTTGTCGTTCGTGATACCCGAAAAAACGGTCAAAGTCAGCTCCGAGAACAAAAAGCTCATAACCAAATGGGCACGTGACGCTTTCCGCTATTTTGACGAAAGAGTAGGTCCGAAAAGCAATTATCTTCCGCCCGACAACGTGCAGCTTTCGCCGTCTGACAGGAGCGCCGAAAGGACATCGCCGACCAACATCGGACTTTATCTGCTGAGTACGGCTGCGGCAGCCGATTTCGGATTCATAACGCGTGACGATGCCGTCGAACGTATGAAAAAGACGGTGTTTGTCGTGGAAAAACTAAAAAAGTACCGCGGGCATCTTTATAACTGGTACGACACGCGTTCTCTTGATGTCATCGGAAACGAATACGTTTCGTCGGTGGATTCCGGAAACTTTGTGACGATGATGATCACGCTTGCCGAAACGCTTGACGGATATAACACGCAAGGCGCCTCTGCGACCGCGTCAAGGGTGCGTTCTCTTGCGTACGGTGCGGATTTTTCTTTCCTTTACGACAAAAGCAAAAAGCTTCTCTCGCTCGGGTTTTCTGAAAAAAACGGGCTTGACGGGATAAGCTACGATATGCTGATGAGTGAAGTGAGGACGACTTGTTATTATCTGTGCGCGTACGGGATCGTTCCGACGGATATGTGGTTTTCGCTCTCGCGTGACGTCGGCGCTAAAAACGGTTATATCGGTATGCTTTCGTGGTCAGGCTCGGCGTTCGAATACTTTATGCCCGAGCTATTTCTCGCGACTCCCGCGAACTCGTTCATTGACGAAAGCCTTGAATTCGCGTTTTACAATCAGCGCATTTATAAACGAAACGGACTTTGGGGCATATCCGAAAGCGCGTATTATTCATTCGACACGGATATGAACTATCAGTACAAAGCGCACGGCGTTCCTTCGCTGGCGATGAAAAAGTATGACGAGAAGGAATTTGTCGTTTCGCCTTACTCACTTTTTATTATGATGAATCGCGACGTGTCGGCGTGTGTTCGTCAGCTCGAAGAAACGGCGGAACGCGGTTCCTACGGTGAATACGGCTTTTTCGAATCGATCGATCTTACCGAAGGAAGTGAAAACGTAAGATGCTATATGTCGCACCATATCGGTATGTCTGTCGTCGCGTGCGCAAACGTGTGCTTTGACGGAATTTTTACAAAACGTTTCATGCGTGACAAAAGGATCGCCGCGTCGTCGGAGCTGCTTGACGAAAAGATACCGACGGGCGTAAGACTTTATAAAAGGGCGAAAAACGTGAAGTTAAATGGTCTCCGCCGTGACGGACGTGAGGAAGGTGAGGACGCGCGGTGCGGAGGTGTGATAAGAAGCGGAAACGCCTCGATATTCTGCACACGTGACGGACGCGTGTCATTGCGTTACGGTTCATACCGCGTGAACGACGACGAAGGATACGGAATATATTTCGGCGCGGTATGTAATGGAGCCGCGTCCGTATTTCCGAGTCCCGGAACCAATGTGACGGTCAGAAAAGAAAAACACGGTTTTTCGCTCGTTTCTGCCGATCCGTCGTGTCCGTCTGTGGTACGTTACGGCTTATCCGACGACGGAAAGGCGTTCGTCATAAACGTCAGGACCGATAACTCAAAGAAAACGAAGATATGTATGTATTTTCGTCCCGTGCTCGACAAGGCGGAAAAATACGCGTCGCATCCGGCGTATTCAAAACTGTTCGTCGTTTCGGAATATATCGCGGATGAGGGCGTTATTATCTTCAGGCGAAAAGGCCGTCCGTTTTCAAAAGACCCGCTCGTCGGCGTCGCGCTTTGCGACCCGCAGCTCAAATTTGATTTCCGGACTGATGAAGAATGCTTTTGCGCACATTCGAGAAGATACGACGGAAGTCTGTTCGAAGTTCCTTATGACCAAAAAACGGGAACGTGTGTGAACCCGGCCTGCTTCGTGAAGACCGAAGTCCCGCGCAGAAACGAAGTCACGTTTCTCATCGTTCCGTCATACGGTGTTTCGGAATGCGTTTCTTGGGTCAGGGATCTGCGCGTTTCACCGCAAAATCCTGCTTCCGCGGCGGCAATGACCGAGCTTGCGGATATATGCGTTTCGCGATGTCTTGAGAAAAGAAACGTGAAAGGCTTTAAGAGGTTCGACAGTTCCGTTTTGTGGAAATCCGGTGTTTCGGGCGACGTGCCGTTAATGACTCTCGTCGTGATAAGCGGCAGCGTTTCGGCGGTGTCGTCTTTCATCAGCGCGTTCAGAGCACTTACGACGAGCTTTGAAAGATGCGAACTGCTTTTTCTCGTCAATGAAGAACCGTCTTATTCGACGCCGCTTTCGGATCTTGTGAAGGACTGCGTTGCCGAAATGGGATGCGAGCGTTTTCTTTTTAAGAGAAACGGTATTTTTATCGCGTCGTTGTCGGCTTTCACAGACGAAGAAACGGAATTCATCAGATCGTATTCGGCGATCTTTCATGAATCCGATTCGCTTTGTCCGCGTGACGAGCCGAAAAGCAAGGAATATAAGATGATAAAAACACGTTCGGATTCCGAACGTACCGAGCGTATCATCGCCGACAACGTATCGGTGAGCGGTAAACATCCTCTTCCGCGTTCGTTCGTTCTCGCGTCGCGCTCACTCGGTACCGTTCTGACTTCAAAAACGCTCGGATTTACGTTTTTCGGCAACGCGCACGACAAACGAATATCACGTTTTGACGGCGACCCGTATTCGGAATGTTACGGCGAAAGACTGCTCGCTTACACCGAAAGCGGAATATACGATATCGTCGCGATCTCCGAAAGGGTCGAATTCCGACCGGGAAAAGCGATATACTACGGCGCTGTTCCCGGAGCGGATTATACGGTCACGGTCTGCGTTTCTCCGTCGTTTCCGATCAAGCTCATCAAAGTCGATTTTTACGGCAAAATCGTGAAGACCGCTTACCGCGTGACGCCTTCCGAAAGAAGCTGTGTCGGGATAACCAAAAGCGGAAGAAAAGCGTTTTTCAAAGGGTTGAAAGCGCCGTATTCGTCGTATGCCGCGTTTATCAAAGGGATCGGAAACGCATCGTGCCATACGGGGAACGAATACGAGATAGATGAAAACGATCCGTCGTCGGTATGGTGCGTGAGCGAAGAAAGCGAGTCGTTGTATTTGCTCGGTGCTGCACCGTGCATCGAGTCAGCTGAAAAGATAATTTCGCTTTTTGACAGGCGGCGTTTTGACGAAGAATGCGAAAAAGCCGTGAGGTATGCGTATTCGTTCATTCCTCCTCACGGGCTTTATACCGATAACGGAGAAGCAGACGCGATATACCGCGTGTTTTCACCGTATCAGACGGCGTTCTCGAGATTTTTCGGAAAGACGGGATTCTACCAGACGGGCGGCGCGTTCGGCTTCAGAGATCAGCTTCAGGACTGCCTTTGCCTCGTCTATTCGCGTCCCGACGTCGTAAAGACGCATCTTTTCCGCTCGGCGGCGCATCAGTACCGCGAAGGCGACGTCATGCACTGGTGGTTCCCCGATAACGGAAAAAGCCACGGAATAAGGAGCAAGTGCTCGGACGACCTGCTCTTTCTGCCGTTCGTGTGCGCGGACTACGTCAGGAAGACGGGCGATATTTCGGTTCTCACGAAAAGGCTTCCGTATATGTGTTCGCCGCCTCTTGAAGAAAATGAAAGATACGAAACGCCGGAATACGCGAAAGACCGTGAAAGCCTTTATATGCATTGCCTGCGCGCGATATTCCGTGCGTACAGCCGCACGGGAGAGCACAGACTGTGCCTTATGGGAAGCTGCGACTGGAACGACGGAATTTCGGCGGCAGGTGAAAAAGGAAAAGGTGAATCGGTGTTTTCGACTCTGTTTCTGTCACTTGCGGCAAAAGCGTTTATTCCTATGTGCGAACTCATGAAAGACCCGAAAAGCCGTTCGTATCTTGAAGAAATATGCTTCGAGACCGTAAGTGCCGTGAACGGTGTGTGGGACGGAGACAGATATCCGAGAGGAACATTCGATGACGGCACGTTTTTCGGAGTCGAAAACGCTAAGGAATGTAAGATCGATCTGCTGAGTCAGAGCTTTGCCGCGATAGTGATGGGGAAGAACGAAAGGACCATCAAGGCAATGGACACGGCGTATGGAAGACTGTTTGACAAGGACAAAAAGATATTCCGTCTGTTCGATCCGCCGTTTGACAAAATCGACGCCGGCTATATTTCGGCGTATCCGCAAGGCATTCGCGAGAACGGCGGTCAGTACACTCACGGCGCTCTGTGGGGCGTGTGGGGACTTGCGTCTGTCGGGGAATACGCAAAGGCGATCGAAGTCCTCGATTCGATAATGCCGTATTCGCATTCTTCATCCGACGTATACAAGCTCGAATCATACGTTATTCCGGCAGATATTTATTCGAGCGGCAGAGGCGGCTGGAGCTGGTATACGGGTTCGGCTTCGTGGTATTTCAGGATAATGACCGAGGTCGTTCTCGGACTTGATTTCACGAACGGTTTCAACACGGTCTCGGTAAAACCGCTCAGGGAATATACCTTTATCACCGAGAGGAACGGCTATAAGCTCAAGGTGATTTCTTCAAAGCGCGAAAAATGCGCGACGCTTGACGGAAATGCGTGCGTTTTTCCGCTCGATATACCGAAAGGCGAGCATATCATAAAGCTCCCTCCCGTCACTTGACAAATCGTTTCCGTTAATATATAATCGGATTCAGTTAAGAATTTACTGAATCTGATTTTATTTACGGAGGAAATTTCATGACGAAGAACGAAGCACTCGAAAAACTCGCGTCTTTTGAAAAAACGAACTTCTCGCTCGGACACGCGATGGGACTTATATATTACGACGCGTCCACTATCGCTCCCAAGGATTCTCTCAAGGCAAGGAGCGTCACGCTTTCCGAACTTTCGAGGATGAGCTATGAGCTCACCACGTCAAAAGAGACGAACGAAATGATAGAAACGCTCATGTCTTGCAAGGACGAGCTCGACGACGTCACAAAACGCAAGGTGACCGAGCTTTACCGTGAATACGACAGAACCCGCCGCATACCCGTTGACGAATATATCGCGTGGACGAACATCCAGAACGAAGCCGACGCCGTATGGCACGAGGCGAAGGAAAAGAACGACTACGCGATGTTCGAACCGTATCTGCAGAAGATGTTCGACACCGTCAAGCGTATCGCGAAATATATCGAGCCCGACAAAGAACCGTACGAAACCATGCTCGACATGTACGAGCGCGGACTTACCGTGAAGACCTGCGACGATTTCTTCGCGCTCCTTCGCGCAAAGCTCGTTCCTCTCATCAAAAAGGTCGTCGCAAACGCGGACAAGGTCAGCGACGACAAGCTCAAGCAGAAATTCGATATATCCAAGCAGCGCGAGTTTTCCGATTTCATCATGGACGTTATGTGCATCGACAAAAAGAGATGCATAATCGGCGAGACCGAGCACCCGTTCACCACCAATTTCAGCAAATACGACGTACGCATCACGACGCATTATAAAGAAGACTGGCTCACGTCGTCGCTTTATTCCGTCGTACACGAGGGCGGTCACGCTCTCTACGAGCTCCACACCGGCGACGAGCTTCAGTTCTCGCCCCTCGGAGGCGGCGTTTCGATGGCGATACACGAAAGCCAGTCGAGATTCTATGAAAACATCATCGGCAGAAGCAGAGAATTCTGCGCCATCCTTTTCGGCTTCCTCAAGGAAAAATATCCGACCGAGCTTGAAGGTGTCACCGACGATGAGTTCTACCGCATGGTGAACAGATCCGGCCCTTCCCTCATCCGTACCGAAGCGGACGAGCTTACCTACTGTCTGCACATTATGATACGCTACGAGCTCGAAAAGCGCATGTTTGCAGGTACTCTGAACGCTCACGATATGCCGGACGCGTGGAACGCGCTTTATAAAGAATACCTCGGACTCGATGTTCCCGACGACAGAAGCGGCGTTCTTCAGGACTCGCACTGGTCGAACGGCAACATCGGCTATTTCCCGTCCTATGCCATCGGCTCCGCTTACGGCGCGCAGTATCTGAACGAGATGAACAAGGAATTCGACGTATACGGTTCCGTAAGATCGGGCGATCTTTCAAAGATAAACGCGTGGTTTGAGGAAAAGATCTGGAAATTCGGCTGCATGAAGGATCCCGTCGAGCTGTTCGAATCTGTCTGCGGCAAATTCGATCCGGAGTATTTCGTTGAATATCTTGCGAAAAAATTCACTGAGGTGTACGGACTGTAATGACACTTGAAGAAGCAAAAGAGTTTTTTTCAAAAGACATATACGCAACGAAGGCGACGGGGATAGAGATACTCGAAGTCGGAGATCATTACGCGAAATGCGCCCTTGACCTTGACGAAAGGCATCTCAACGCCGCCGGCGAAATAATGGGCGGTGTCGCTTATACGCTTGCCGATTTCGTTTTCGCCGTGGCGACGAACTCGGGAAAAGACGTGCTCACCGTGACGACGGTCAGCACCATAAGTTACCTGAATATCTGCAGGGGAAAACGAATGATAGGCGAAAGCGAGCTCCTTAAGGACGGAAAACGCAATTGCTTTTACCGCGTCAACATAACCGACGAGAACGGGACCCTGCTTGCCGTGGTGAACACGACGGGCGCGCATCTTGCGAAGTGATATGAAAAACGTGTTTTTCGTAGGCCTGTATACTGTTTTGCAATGGACCTGGGGGATAGTCCAGAACATCGCGGGCGGAGCGTTTTATCTGTTCCTGCTTGCACGTGACCCCAAACGCGAAAAACGGTATTATCACGGCGCCGCCGCGATAAAATGGAACAAGTCGTCGTCCGGAGGCGTTGGTATGTTCATTTTCTGCGGAAAGAATACCGACATCGGGTCGTCGCCCGTAATGGCGCACGAATTCGGACACACGATCCAGTCGGTCATCCTGGGCCCGTTTTATCTGCTCTTCATCGCGCTTCCGTCGGTATGCTGGGCGTTCGTTCCGTATTTCGTGAAAATGAGGAAGAAAAAGCATATTTCCTATTACAGGTTTTATACCGAATCCTGGGCGAACCGCTGCGGACGCAGAACGCTCGGAAAGAAAACACCCGAATAAAAAACTTCCCCTCGGAAGACGTTTCGTCTTATCCGGGGGGATGGTTTTATTTACCTGATTTTTTGATGAGCTCGGGGAGAAGAAGTCCCATGATTATTTCGGAATCCGTCCAGCCCGTTTCGCTCGCGAGCGGTCCCCAGCCCACGTCATGCGGCGCGGCGTAAGGTTCGCACAGTTCGAGGTCAAAGGCACGGTTCCAGCATCCGTCGAGAAGAACGTCTTCGCTATCCGTCTGCACTTTCGTGAAGAACGAAGCGATATCCTTCCAGAGAAGGTCGTACTTTTCGTCTTTGGTGACGTAGTACGCCCACGCGCAGCCCATCGGCAGCCAGTTTACCGAATAGAGCAGATCGGCAACGGGGTCGCCGTTTTCGGTCAGCACCGAGCATTCGCCGGTAGATTCACGCGAGCACGACGCTTTGTAACCGGTATCCCATTCGCATATCCCGCCGTTCGGATGACGGTGTGACGTTATGTCCGCAGTGACGCGCTCAAGATAAGCAAGGTGCTTTTCGTCTTTCGTGATGCCGTAAAGCATGGCAAGAGGGAAGACGAGACGGCATTCTTCCTCGGTCTCGCTTTGCTCTCTCTTGGTATCGGGATAAAGCGTCATCAGCGTCTCGAGTCCGCGTTTCGCGGCGTCAAGGTATTTATTCTCGCCGAAGCAGAGGCAGCCGAGCAGGAGGGACGCGTGGTAATATGCCGAATAATGAGCGCTCGGATAACCGTTTGCGGCGTTTGAAAGAGATGTGAGCGTTTCTTCGGTCGAGTTCAGGCAGTCGAATCTCGCTTTCGGGGTACCGTCGGCGCTCGTCAGCTTCAGAAGAAAATCAAGAGCCTTTTTCAGTTCGGCTTCGTGTACGTTTTCGCCGAACAGATAGTTTTCAATAAGAGTGGGTATCATCGCTCTCGCGGCGTCGTCGGGATAACAGACGGTCCACGCGCTGTCGGTCCAGCGAAGCATACCGTCGAAGATGCCGCCCTTTATCTGCATGGGGCCGAAAACGAAATCTTTGAGATATCTGCTGATTTCCGCTGCTTCTTTGTCATCGTTTACGCGGGCGATAAAGCCGAACGCGCCCGAGGCTTCGCCGCTGCAGTCGGTGCGGATCGCGTCTGCGATCATCTGCTTTCCCGTGTGAGTCACTTCGTGCCTGAGCCCTTCGCGTATGCCGCCTTTTCCGTCCGAGACGAGAAAACGCTTCAGCCATTCCGTTCCGCGTTTGGCGGCTTCGAGTACCGTTTTTTCGCGGTCGTAAACACATATAGGCGACGGATATAACGCGGGAGAAACACCGGTGAGCCATTTCGTGACGTACGTGATGAGCTTTTTCCAGCTTTCCCTCGGAGCGAATCGGGCTTTGTTGAAATCGGCGATGCGGAACGACGTCATCATGACGTTGTCACCGCACATCCATATGCCGTGCTTTGAATCTTTCATTATATCGTCACGTGCCGACGACGTATGGCGATGAGCGATAAGGTGCGTTTTATAAACGAAAAGAGGCCTTGCTCCCGACGGCAGCCAATAAGGCTGGTCAGTGAGATTGCATTCGTCGTCAACGATATCGCCGACGTCAAACCCGTCGATGCCGTCATCGACGCAGACGAGCCTGCTTCTCGTGGTGCTGATCGCCGAAGCGGAATATATGTCGAGAAACGAGGGAAGAGCGACGGTGAATACGCGTTTTCCGAATTTTACTTCTTCTTCGAGTTTTTCACGGAAAAGCGGAGACAGAAGTTTTCCGTTGGAAATGACGCAGTATGCGTCGTATTTCTTCACGTCTTCGCCTTCGCATCCGGCAAACGTGACGCATTTTGAATTTACGGTTTTTTCGAGAACGTCGGAAAGGTCGGTACGTTCTTCGGCAATAATAAGCAGCTTCATATCTTACCTCACGATATTGATATTTCAAAAAAAATATACCATAAGCCGAAAAGAATGTCAATGCCATATTGATAATGATGATCAAACGCAGAAAGAAATAAAACGCAGAAAGCAGGGAAGGCGTCGATGCCGGAATCGGATGCCTTCCGTCTTTTTTAAGAAGCCGCAACCACACGAAAAATCTTGACAAGTCATATCTGATATGTTATTATAACTTAAATAAATATGTATGAAAGGCGGAATTCACAATGGCTCCTTCCGAAGTATTCTATACCGATTTTTCAGCGCATCATATCAATCTTCCCGAAAAGCTCAAAAGACTCCTCAAAGCGGCGGGAATGGATAAAATAGACTTCAACAACCGCTTTGCAGCGGTGAAGATGCATTTCGGTGAACCGGGCAACATCGCTTATCTTCGTCCCAATTACGCGAAAGCAGTTTGCGACTACATCAAAGAGCTCGGCGGAAAGCCGTATCTCGTTGACTGCAACACGCTTTATCCCGGAAGACGCAAGAACGCGCTTGAGCATCTCGATTCCGCTTATACAAACGGCTTCAACCCGTTCGGTACGGGTGTACACGTTCTCATAGGCGACGGTCTCAAAGGCACCGACGACGTAGCCGTGCCGGTTGAAGGCGGCGAATACGTCAAAGAAGCCAAGATCGGCAGAGCGGTCATGGACGCGGATATCTTCATATCCCTAACGCATTTCAAGGGTCACGAATCCACCGGCTTCGGCGGTACTCTCAAAAATATCGGTATGGGCTGCGGTTCGAGAGGCGGCAAAATGGAAATGCACAGCGACGGCAAGCCCGTCGTGCATACCGAACGCTGCGTAGGCTGCCGTTTGTGTCTGCGCGGATGCGCTCATAACGCGATAGAATTCATCGACAACAAAGCGCACATCAATCACGATATCTGCGTCGGCTGCGGAAGATGCATCGGTTCGTGCAACCACGACGCCGTAAGCGCCGGCGACGACACGAGAAACGATGTGCTTAACAGAAAGATCGCCGAATACACCAAAGCGGTGGTCGACGGCCGTCCCTCGTTCCACATATCGCTCGTCTGCGACGTTTCACCGTACTGCGACTGCTATTCGCTCAACGACATTCCCATCGTTCCCGACGTCGGAATGTTCGCGTCGTTCGACCCCGTAGCGCTTGACAAAGCGTGCGCCGACGCCGTCAACGCTCAGTCTCCCGTAAAGGGAAGTCTGCTTGACAAAGCGGAGAAATGCCATGGAGATCATTTCAAGGACGTTTCTCCCGATACCGACTGGAAGGTCGGACTTGAACACGCCGAAAAGATCGGACTCGGAAATATGGAATACGTTTTACGCAAAGCTTTATGAAAAGAAAAACGATTTTAATTATAACAATGATCCTCGCGGCGATACTTGCAGTCGGTTTTGCGGTATACGCCGGGGATAGCGGCGGATCGACCGAAGGCGTCGGCCCCGTCATCGAGAGGATCAACGTGCTGAAGACCGATAACCGGTTTCTGCCGAAAAGCCTGCTTTTCGACATTGACGAGGATAAAAAAGAGATCGGATGCCGTCTGGGCATCGATGAGGCATACGGCTGTGAAGTGATCGCCGACGTGTACGTATCGGACGTGAACTCAAAAGTCACGTTTGTTCTTGCCGACGGCGAGAAGCTTGCCGTACGCGACGAAAACGGAAACGTAACGGAGTATACGGTGAAACTCGAAAAGCCTTCGTTCTTCATCCCGTGCGTTTATATCACCAAGAACAACAGGATGCAGGGCTTTGACCGCGAGAATTACATACGCGTGGACGTCACGTATCTGGACGGAGAAAACAGCGAATACGTTCAGGGCGTCAATATGAAGATACGAGGCAACTCTACATCCGGATTTGAAAAGAAGCCTTTTCGTCTCAAGTTCGGCTATCCGGTCGAATTCGGAGATATGGGTTCTTTCAAGAACTGGGTGCTGCTTGCAAACTACAGCGATAAGTCGCTTATCCATACGGATCTCGCCACGATAATCGCCAAAGAGCTTCCCGGACAGACATACGTTCCCGATATGGAGCAGGTCCGCTTGTTCATCGACGGCAATTATTGGGGGCTTTACGACCTCGGACATCACGTTGAAGTCGCGGATGGAAAAATCGAGATCGGAGACACCGATATAACCGAATGCGGTTTTTTCCTCGAGATCGACGCGCGTTATTACGAAGAAGGCTACGAGATAGGGAAAAACTGCTTCATGGTCGATAATGCGTATTTCTGCATCAAGGAGCCCAAAGAAATAACACACGAACAGTTCGAGTACATTCGTGATTACGTCCTTAAAGTTGACAAGCTCATAAAGGCAAAAGATCCGAAGGTATTCGATTATATCGACGTTGAAAGCTTCACCGACTGGTTCATAACGAACGAGTTTTCACTCAACAACGACTGCGCGATGTTCCTTTCGGTCTTCTTCTACAAGAATTCCGACGGCAAGCTTTGCATAGGTCCGATATGGGACTTCGACCTTGCGTTCGGCAACTATCTCGCTGCCGCCAACTACACCGGTACCGGATGGGCGATAAAGCATTCGATGTGGTGGAACGAGCTTTGTGAGATCGATCTGTTCGAAAGCACGCTTCTCGACCATTGGACGAATTTTTCTGAAAACACCATACCGAAGCTGTATGAATACGCCGATATGTTCGAAAAGGATTACAAGGACGCGTACGAGGAAAATTTCAAGCGATGGAAGATACTCGGCATATATGTCTGGGATAACCCCGACAACGTCGCCAAAGCGGCTACGATGGAAGAGCAGTTCAAGATACTGCGTGACTATATGGCGATACGCAAGGATTGGCTCGATTCAAATATAAAAAGAATATGTACTGATTAAGGAGATACTTGTATGAAAAGATTTATTTGTGTTTCTTTGATGCTATCCGTTCTTTTCTGCCTGCTTGTATTTTCGGCAGCTGCCGTGGGAGAAGAGAAGTTCACGGCGGTGATCGAAACGAGCTCCGATTCATTCGGCGTCGGTGACGAGTTCTATATCAAGATATCACTTACCAATATCGACCTCGCAGAGGGTGAGGGATTCATTGGTTATGAATTTTCGTTGAAATACGATCCGAAAGTGCTTGAGGTCATCGAAAAAGCAGACGGCACTTTTGCCGAGCCGACTCTCCCCGAAAACTGGAACGACGGAACGGAAAAGCTCGAAAAGCTGTTCAAGGATGACGACGGCAAACAGACCGGAAAAATCAGATTAGTATACGTCGCTCCCATCGAGAACGATGATCTGCAGCCGCTTTTGGTAAAAGACGAATCGGTCTATGTTAACGTAAAATTCAGATGCATTGCGTCTTCCGAAAAGACTTCCGTTGAGTTTGACGGAGAAAGCGGTGTGAACTGCACCGTTGTCAGCTCGGAAGGAGCTATCGGCAACGTAAGAGGCAAAAACGCTTCTCTTGAACTTTCGGTCAAGTCCGAATCATCCGGCAGCGGAGGCACGATCATTTGTATAGCGGCGGCTGTCGTCGCGGCAGGAGCGATAATCGCCATAGCCGTGATAATAAAAAAGAAGAAAAAGTAAACCGAACGTCATAACAAAAGAGCAGGGAAACCCGCTCTTTTTTTTGTCCCCATTCGCCATGCATAAAATTCAACATAAAACGACTTGATTCATTGGGCATTTTTACCATAATGTTTTCACGTTCAAAAACAGTTCGATTCCAATATCTTGTTGAAGACGTTTTCGACGTACACCAAATATCGTTTGGTTGCATTGGTTTACATAATTATGTTTACATAATTATTGGTGATAATGTACAATGTTTTGGAAATTGCAAAAAATGACTTGAAAAATCGTCGCCAATGGTATATATTAATAATACACCCAATTCGAATGGAGCAGGAAAATGACACATAAAGGTAACCCTGTCATCGGATTTATCGGAGTAGGAAACATGGGATCGGCTATCGTAAAGGGCCTTATCTCGTCAAATTCCGTCGAACAAGGTAACATAATAATATTCGATAAATTCAAAGACAAATATAATAATTTCGGCACTCTGAAGCTGAGGAAAGCCGATGATATAAAAGAAATACTCGACGCGGATTACGTGTTTATCGCCGTGAAGCCCGGAGACGTAAAACAGATATGTGCGGAGATAAGATCGCTTGGCGCGGACCTCGGAAACAAGGTTTTCATAAGTATCTGTGCCGGCGTCCCCACGGACTACATCTGTAAATGCCTTGGGGGGGATTTCGCCGTTATACGAATGATGCCGTCAACGCCTTTGCTCGTAGGCAGCGGCGCCGCAGCGATAGCATCCAACGCAAAAGTTACTCAGCAGCAGTTCCAGTATATATGCCGTATTATTTCAAATATAGCCGAAGTAGTAAAGCTTGACGAATCAAAAATGAACGACGTGATCGCCGTCAACGGCTCGTCTCCCGCATACGTTTACATTTTCATCAAGGCTATGCTTGACGCCGCGGTCGAATCCGGAATTCCCGCCGAATCCGCGCTTCCTCTTATTCTCAAAACCATCGAGGGAAGCTGCAGGATGGTGATAAGATCCGGCAAAGACATCGACACACTTATAAAAGACGTTATTTCTCCCAACGGTACTACCGCCAAGTCGGTAGAGGTTTTCGAAAAGCGTGAATTTGAAGGCATTATCAAAGAGGCGATGAACGCCTGCTCGATAAGGGCCGACGAAATAACAAAAGAATTATGTTCTGAATGACGGGGATGCCGCATATCCTTGAATGAATTTCAAGGAGGTATGCTCATGAACGAAACGGACAAGTCTGCGCTTTCTTTGGTACCATACGCCCCGGAGAGGAGAAAAAACGCTGCTTTGCGTTCTTTCTTCGAGTCCAGGAAACGTATGTACCTTTTCTTTTCGCTTTTTTTCGCATTTTTCTTCTTTTTCGGGTATTCGCTCGGAATGAAAAGCAGTCCGGAAAAAGTGCTTCTTTACGAAAGCTATTTTAAAAAATGGCTTCCCGTAATGACTCTTGCGTCTTATTTATCGTCCTTTACGATCTTTTCTCCCGTTTTATCCATTTTTATGTTCTCCGGCGTTTGTACGTTTCTTGCTTTTATTTTTTCTCATTCATCAATTTTTGACGCTTTCTTTATTTCGATCATTATAATGATATCCGTTGTGTATTTCACGGAGCTTTATTTGTGTTATGACAGAGCAAAATACGGCGTCAGACAGATTTTCAAAGCGAGAAGCGTGATCTCGGTCTCGTGTATGACCATTATTTTCCTATTATCTACATTGCTGCTTTCGGGTCTTCTCTGAAAGCGGCGGAGGATTCAATGACGACCAGAACGAATGACGTTAAACAACTGATAACTGAATATATAGCCGACATCGAAGAATCGGGTTCTGCGTCGCGAAATACGCTTCAGGCGTACAAACGCGATCTCGGAAAATTTGCCGAATACGCGTTCGAGCACGATATAAACGATATCTGTGACGTTGACAGCGACACGATAGCCGATTTCAAAGAATATCTGAATGAGTCGGGTCTTTCCGTTTCATCGTCGAGCAGGACGCTTTCGGCGCTTCGCAGCTTTTTCTGCAGGCTTCTTGCCGATGGGGTGGTAAACGCCAATCCCGCCAAGGAGATACATAACGATAAGCCCGAAAAACGCGACACGAACATTCTTTCGCAAAAAGATATCGAGCTTCTGCTTGCCCAGCCGAATCTGAAGGATATAAAGGGTATCAGGGACAAGGCTATGCTTGAACTTCTTTACGCGACCGGCATAAAGGTATCCGAGCTTATCGCGCTTGACGTTGACGACCTCAACCTTCAGATATCGTTCCTTAAGGTAGGAAACGACGATAAGCAAAGATTCATCCCGCTTTATAAGCTTGCAGTTAAGAGCCTGCAGAACTACGTTCTCGTTTCACGCAAGATGCTTGTTGCGGGAGAAAACGAAAACGCTCTGTTCGTCAACTGCAACGGTGAACGCATGACAAGGCAGGGAGTATGGAAGCTTATCAAGTATTATGCCGCCAAAGCGGATATAAAAGCCGATATAACTCCTCACACGCTCCGACATTCTTTTGCGGCGCATTTGCTGCAGAACGGTGCCGATATACACGATATCCAGGAAATACTAGGGCACAGCGATATTTCTTCAACGCAGCGATACGCCCAGTTCCTTAAGGAAAAAGTCAGCAAAAGTTACATCAAATTCCACCCACGCGCTTGATTACTTAATGAGGATCACCAAATGTCTAAAAATACTGTTCCAAATAACAAAGAAGGCAAACTTTTTTCGCTGTTTTCCCAGTCCAAATCACGAAACAACGCGGGACTTACCAAAGAAAAAGCGGCATTCAACGGCAAATACGATTTCGCTAATTTCTTTGTCTTTCTAAAACGTCATTTCGGTGACGTTACCGTACTCAATCTGATGTTTTTCCTTCTCAACTTTTCGCTTATCCTCGTCCTTTTCGCGACTTCCGGCAACCTTGACAGAGCGGTACCCGCTCCTGCGTCAAGCCTTTATCAGCAGCTTTACGGAGCTCTGAAATACGATCCCAACGGATATGAGGCGTCGGCGCTTTTCAACGTATTCGGTACTACCACGACTCTTTCGGTGTGGACGATCTGGACGAAGATACTTTACTATTCTTCGTTTACGCTCATCATTACGTTCGGTCTTTCCAATATCGGAATGGCTTACGTTACGAGAGGCATCGTCAGACGCGATTACGTTTCGGTATGGCACGATTTCTGGTACGCCATCAAACGCGACTGGAAGCAGGGACTTATAATCGGCATCGCCGACGTTGGCATCATATATCTGCTTTATAACGCCATCCTCTTCTATTATTACAACCGCACCTCATACCTGATGAGCGTCTGCTTCTATTTTTCGATATTTTTCGCGTTCTTCTATTTTATCGCGAGAATGTACCTTTATCTCATGCTCATCAATTTCAATCTCAAGCTGAAAAAGCTTATCAAGAACGCCGCCATTTTCACTATCCTCGGCTTCAAACGTAATTTCTGCGCTTTGATATTCATCGCGATCACCGTGTTCATCAGCGTTTATCTTGCGCTTCTGTTCCCGATGGCGGGCGCTCTCATCGTGTTCATTTTCACCGTGGCTTTCATATATCTCATAGGTACGTATTGCTGCTATCCAGTGATATATAAATATATGATCAAGCCGGTCGAAGACGAAAACAAGAAGAATAAAAAGGACGACGAAGGCGAAGAGCCCGTATTCGTCGACCGCGGATGATCTGACTGCCGTGACGCTTATGCGCCACGGCTTTTTAATTATGGAATATTCGTAAACAATGCTTATAACGATTGACAAACAGACGAAATATCGGTATAATAAAACAAAAACATACGGAGTGTGAGTATATGTTCAATAAGATAAAATCCATATACGTTGCAAATTCGACGCTGTTGCGCAAATTCTGGGTAAACCAGTTTGCCATATCGCTCCTCGGAGTCATGGTGACGTGGCCGCTCAGCGTACTCGCCGAAAATCAGCCGTCTCTCGGCATATTGCCCGAACTTTTCGCGTTTTTGTTCTGCGGAGGGCTTTTCTGCTTTTTGATATACGATCTGTTCTATCAGCTCGGCGCCAGAGATTATATCAAGGTCAATCACCAGAACGCGGTTTACGATAAATACAAGGCTCTGAAAATAACCGCGGTCGCGTATGCGCCCACCATCGCGGTAACCTTGTTTGCCTTCGTTTTCTTTTTCATCAACGTAGGCAACGGATACGCCGTCACGAGCCTTATAATGAACGTGATAATACACGCCATGTACAGCGGACTTTTCTTCATCCTTCCGGATTCGATCAATATCATTGCGTTTCCCGCGGGAATCCTTATCACGACCTTCTTTGCGTTCCTCGGCTACTACCTTTCGTCTCACGACAAATATCTCCGTTCGTTCTTCGGGCTTTCCGTCAAGATAAATAAGGAATAACCGATCCGTCCTTTATCATACAATATAAAAAACGATATTCGGAGATATTGTATGATCGATGAAAACAAGGGCGTGCGCGTCTGTCTTATACTGTTCTTTATTTCGGTGGTTTTGTTTTTCGTTTTTCTTTGTGTCGCGTCGTTCGTCGTGTCCGTGGGATACAAACAGACTGACGCGTCAAGAACGAGGGAAGTCATTGCCTCGGTCAGCGAGTATGAAACTTTTGTTCGTACTTTCGTTATTGACCCCGGGCACGGCGGTGAAGACCCGGGAGCGGTATCGGGCGAATACGTCGAAAAGACGCTGAATCTAAGCGTCGCGTCTTACGTCGCGGAATTTTTGGACCTTACCGGACAGAACGTTATGATGACGCGAAGCACGGATGTTCTGCTTTATAACGCGGGAGAGGAAAACAGAAAGAAGTTCTACGACCTCAAAAATCGCTGTGACATAGCGTCAAACGCCGAAAACGGTATTTATATCGGCATACACATGAACAAATTTCCGCTTGAAAGCTGCAAAGGGCTTCAGACGTTCTATTCGCGGCACAATGAAGAAAGCAGAATACTCGCGGAATTGATACAGCAAAACGCAAAAAATCTCGATCCGTCGAACAAGCGCGTCATAAAACCTTGCGGAAACAATATCTACGTTCTCGAAAACCTGTCTTTACCGGCGGTACTCGTTGAGTGCGGATTTATCTCAAACACGGGCGACGCCGAAAATCTTTCGGACAAAGCGTATCAGAAGCGTCTTGCTTTTCTGATATACTGCGCTTCCGAACAATATCTCGGAGGTACGGATGAAAACTAATTACGTGTGTTCAAACTGCGGAAGCGTGTTTGCCAAATGGTTCGGCAAATGCCCCGACTGCGGCGAATGGAACACGATAGAAGAATGTGAAGCTGAAGAAGAAAAAAAGACGTCTTCCGCAAAGAAGGCGAAAAAAAGCTTTGTGCCCGATCAGTCGAAGGTCGTAAAGCTCGGCGACATCCGCCAGCAGGACAGCATAAGATATCTGACCGGTATGAATGAATTCGACCGCGTACTCGGCGGAGGGCTCGTAAAAGGCTCCGTGGTGCTTCTCGCGGGCGAGCCCGGCATAGGGAAGTCGACGCTGCTTTTGCAGATCTGCGCCGATCTGTGCAAGTCGTACCGTGTGCTTTACGTCAGCGGCGAAGAATCTCCGTCGCAGCTCAAGCTCCGCGCTGAACGCGTAGGCGTAAACAGCGATAATCTGCTCGTTCTCGCCGAGACCGAGATAGGAACCATAATACCCGAAATAGAAGGGAATTCACCCGATATCGTATTCGTCGATTCGATACAGACGATATATGACGAAGAGCTCAATCCCGCGCCCGGAAGTGTGACGCAGGTAAAAGCGACCGCGCTCGCGTTTATAGACGCCGCCAAAAAAGGCGATATCCCGACGATAATGGTCGGCCACGTCAACAAGGACGGCGGCATCGCCGGTCCGAAGGTGCTTGAACACATGGTCGACGCGGTGCTTTATTTCGAAGGCGACAGACGGCATTCGTACAGGATCATACGCAGCGTCAAAAACCGTTTCGGTTCGACCAACGAGATAGGCGTTTTCGAAATGGGCGACGAAGGACTTGAAGAAATACCGAACCCTTCGGAAATGCTTATTTCTCAGCGTCCCGAGCACGTTTCCGGAAGCTGCGCCGTATGCGTCATGGAAGGTACGCGTCCGATAATTGCCGAAGTGCAGGCTCTCGTGACGCCCACCGTTTTTCCTGCTCCGCGCAGACTGACCACCGGTGTCGATTATAACCGCATCAATCTCATTCTTGCCGTTCTCGAAAAAAGGCTCGGACTTCATTACGGTGTCGACGACGTTTACGTGAACGTGGCGGGCGGGCTTGATATAAAAGAACCGTCCTGCGATCTTGCGATAGCCCTCGCTCTTATATCCTCGCTTAAGGACGTTGAGGTCCCGATGGACGTCATTGCGTTCGGCGAGGTCGGACTTGCCGGTGAATGCCGCAACGTGAATTCCGCCGACGTCAGAGTCAATGAAGCGCGCAGGCTCGGATTCAAAAAGATAATCCTGCCGTATCAGGCCGCTTCAAAGCTCAAAAGGAAGTATATGGATATCGAACTGACTTACGTCCGCTCGGTGTTTGAACTTTTGAAGATTTTTTCTTAATACCGTATAAACACTCCGCATCACCCGTCGGCGTGTTGTTATAATCAACGTAACAGTTTTCTTTGATACATTCGCCGTCGGCCTGATAAATACATTTTTCGGTGCATCTTATAAACAAATCGATCCCTCTTTTTGATTTTGTTAATAATGTGCACCGAATATTCATATTTCATTCACAATTATGGAGAAAATAAAACCGAATTTGCCGGAAATCAGAGTCAAAAAAGCTCATATTTCATATATTATTTCACGTGAAATCGAAAAAAGCCTTGAAAATCAAGGCGTTTTCGGGGTTAAAATGAATCCGTCCGGTGGAATTGAAAGCGAGCTCAGATATCATCCGGACATTCTGACGCTTAATACGCCCGATAATATATGGTATTGTGAAGACGGTTACGACGGTTTTGACGGTCAGAAAACAATAAAACTGAAGCTCGGAAACGTGTATCCCGCGGACTGTGCCTTTAATATGATGTTTGTAAAAGATACGCTGATATGCGGCAAAAAAGCCGACGTGAGCTTTCTTGAGGACAAATATAAAACGATCCGTGTGAACCAGGGCTACGTAAAATGTTCCACGGTTTTTGTGGATGGATCGGCATATATAACGTCGGACGACGGTATAGCGAAAGTTTTGAAAACTCTCGGCTGTGACGTACTGAAAGTAAGCAACGAAGGAATTTTGCTGAACGGTTTCAGCTGCGGATTTATCGGAGGCTGCGCCGGAAAGATTTCAAAAAACGAGCTCGTATTTACCGGAAAGCTCGAAACGTACAAAAGCTGCGCGGATATAAAAAGTTTCTGCGCAAATCACGGCGTGGACTGCATTTCGCTCGGAAACAGCCAATTGTACGATTACGGCGGCATTTTGCCGATAATTGAGTAAAACATGTTATTTTTTTCGTTTACCACTACCCTTATTTAGTGAAAATTTGTATTTTATCTAATTAGCCTTACGGCTAATTAACGGCGCCCATCCGTTCCCCGTCTGTGGCGCCTGATAAAATACATGTTTTCTCCAGTTGCGCTGCTGCGTTGTCAGCTGAGGCATATGTCATAACCGTTCGCCCATCGTGCAGGTCGGCTCGGTAAGCGATGGGCTCACGGTTCTGTCATTGTACACCTCATTTCTTCGCTTGTCAAGAACTTTTTCAGCTTCTCAATAACGCGGTCAGCGATGAGCTCGGCGACTCTGTCCCAATTCGGTGCTTCGGCGCAGTCTTTTTTTATTGCCAGATCACTGAACGCGTACAACATCGTTGTGCTGAGCTTGTCGTGCTGCAGCTCACGCTGCGCGGCTTCGAGCCCCTGCTCGTCGCGGATGCGCACGGCGTACGCCTTGCGCGCGGAATGCGGGCTCACGTGCACGTCAAGGCCTGCCTTGCGGCAGGCTTTCCGGATGTCCTGCCACACGGCTTGCCGTGTTCGGTGTCCGCCCCGTCTGCCGCGGAAAATGTACTCGTCGTCAGAATGCGGCATAATCGCGTCAAGACGCCGTTTGAGCTCTTTTGAGATGGTTTTGACGCCTTCTTTGCCCGTTTTCTGCGCTTTATAACGTATTTTACAGCCGATGATGTCGCGGCGTCTGAGCTCGAGCACGTCGCCGATACGAAGCCCCGTTTCGAGGCTTACCCTCATCGCGACGATATTCTCGTACTGCATGAAGTCGAAAAGGCGCTCGAAGGCCGCGGGACTTAACCATTCACTTTTCATAGGTGTGATCGCGGTCAAGTTGACAGTACAAACTGTCAACTCTGAATTTGCAATCCTCGCTCGCGTACGCACGCTCAGGCGTCCACAGCTTGAATTTTATGTTGTCAAGCACCGTGGGCGGGATGTCAATACTTTCGTACTGTACGTCGCAAAAGAACGCGTGAGGCTCTTCAAGCCGTCCGCCGTGCAGATAGTACCTTCCGCCGATCATCCCCGTGACAAGCTGCTTGGTGATGTACTTCAGCACGTAATTGGCGCAAGCCTGACGGTTCTCGTTTACCTTCACGGCTGTCGAATATCCGAGCCCATAGTCGGCGACGTTCCAGACGGTTTGACCGGCTTTGTTTTTGTGCCGGCTGTTCGTGAGCTCCAGGGCGTCGTTGATGAAGCCGTGAAAATGTATCGCACCGTCCTTGTGCAGCTCCGGCACGAGCACGTATTTCAGCCCCTTCCGCTGAACGAGGTTTGACAGCATCGTATTGTACTTCCCTATTACCTGGGCGTAATCATAGCGGTCGACCTTCTCTTTGTTCAGCGTCAGGGTGACAAAGTGATCAAGATCGGCGTTTGCATAGATCAGATCGCGAATGCGTCCTCTCGCTCTGTTTGCGGAACGAATGGAAACTTCCCCATTTTGGGGATTTTCGGGATTATCCACATAGTTATCCACACAATCGAACATTTGTTCGTTTGCGGTCTTTGCCACTTCAAACTGTTCGGGATTGAACGTCTTCCAGGGGAAGACCAGGACTTCGGTGATGTTTCCGAAGCAATCGACCTTGACGCGCGTGTTGTAAAAAGCCGTTTGCTTAGTGTTTGCAGGGGTTTGTGGCATCTTTGCCAACCTCCTTTTGATGGAATAATGTGAGGTAAATCAAGTAATTGAAGCTTGTGCGTCACGAGAGACCTTCGCTGCGCTCAGGCGAGGGGCTTGCCCCCTCCGCCCCCTCCTCGCAGGCTCGGGGGGGAACCTCGGCTTCGCGGCGTGCTCGCGCATCCGCGCTCACGTTCGCTCCGCTCACTTGCGCCGCCTTCGTTCGCGGTGGTCGGCAAGCCGCCACCGCTTCACTTCGGCGTCGCCGCCGCTTGCCTCGGGTTTGCGGGAAGGCCCGCCGGGGGCGCCCGGCGCTCTCGTCGCTCCGCGCTCTCGCCCTTCGGGCTCGGAACGCGCTCCGCTCCTCGGCCCGCGTGGGCGCCCCCGGCTGCTTTGTGCGTCGCCGGTACTCTCACGGGGTGCTTCGCTGCGCTCAGGCGGAGGAGAGCCCCCTTCCCGTCCCCCCCGTGGGGGGAGCGCAGGAGAACGTTTTTCAATTTAGGACTTGACAAACCTCGGTGAGTGTGATACACTGCTCATTGCAGGGGAACGAGGACCGCAAGGTCCGAGGCTCAAAAAAAGTCGGTACAGCAATGTACCGACCTTTTTTTGCTTTGGCAAGCGTCCGGGGGTCAAAAAGCGCTTCTCTTTGAATGCCGCAATTGTCCGCTGCGCAATAAAACGCAGGGTTATGCACAGTTGACGGCAGAGCCGTCAATTGCAAGCGGCACAAAAAAACGCGTGGGATGTTTTTTTGGTGCCGTGCATAACTTGCGTTTTATTCAGTTGCGGCGGTCGCTGCGCTCCCAAAGAGGAACGCGCTTTTTGTCTGGGGTGGCCGCTCGGCGACCTTCGCGCTCCCGCGTCTCGTCGCCTCGCTGCTCCCTGCTCTCCCCTCTCTGGCATCACCTTCTCAGAACGCGTTCGGGCGATCGTCTCGTGATCGCGTCACGCGGATGTGCTCGGCTGCAGCCTCGCCGCGGGCCGCGATCCCTTCGCGCCCTCACTTTCGTTCCGTCCGCGCAATTGAAGAAAACGCCTGTGTATTTTATCTAATTAGGTGTAAATAGAGAAGGCAGGGGATTTTCTGTTCCCCTGCCTTCGGTTTTATAAAAAAATCGCGGGGCTGTAGCAAAAGTCCCGAAGAAAAACAGAGCCAAGTTACTACAAAAGGTAGTGACAAAGGCTCTGTTTTCTGGTATAATTGAGTTGTGAAAAACAATATAAATACCAATGCATATTATGACACAAAGTCAAGAAAAA
>JAZRXG010000040.1:0-4856 GCA_045600105.1 Eubacteriales bacterium | reverse complement strand
TTTTTGCCTGATATACAAGCATTTTTGAAAACCGTCGGAAAGAAACGAGTGACGAACCTGATTTGATTTCGAGTCAGCCCCGTTATGACCACTTCGATACCTCTCCATATTCAATTCGCCTTCCCTTCGGACGACTTTTGCATTATATCACAACAAATATGAAAAATCAAGAACAATTTGCGGTTTTTGAAACATTATTTTCAAATGTTTTCACGTGCGTGTTTTCAAAGTACGCGTAAAGAAGCTGTTCCGCAGTACGTTTTTCGGAAGCAGGTACGATGATTTTCAGCACAGATCAAAGCGATCTTGCGAGACGACGGCGAAAACCAATAACAAAAATCTATGGGAAATCGGTGCGGAAAAGCAAGGCGCTTCGGTCCGGCATCGTTTCGATTCGACTGCTGATCGTTTGAAATCACTCTGCGAGTTCCTTATATTCGAACTGCCCGCCGTCGGCGCAGGTAAGCTCCATGAACGGGCGCGGTTCGCTGAAAAGATATCTTTCCGTCACGCGGAATACCCTGCCGTCTTCAAGCAGCAGATCGGTCGATTCGACGTCGTCGGTGCGGAGCCGTGTGAAGACGCTGCCGCGCGGCAAAATCTGCTCGGTCGCTTCTCTGCTCTCGCGCGACGTGAACACCGGAACGCGGCAATCGCGGATCGTGACGAACTTCTGCTTCCGGAATTTTTCGTCGCAGTAATAATACTCTTTTTTCTCGTTTTCCACGAGTTTTCCATGTTCGGCAACGTGATATTCCACGGGCGCGTAAACGCCGCCGAGGATATATATACGCCTGGCGATGAGGACGTGCGACGGATCGGTCGGCTCGGAAAGAAAGCCTTTCTGCGTATAGTCGCTGTAAATGACGTATTCCCCGTCGTTCAGCTCGGTAAAACCGATGGACGAGGCGGTCACATCGTCGGCGCGGTGCTCGTACATATACAGATGATCGCATCCGTCCGCGTGAACGAGGTACGGAACCAACTTTTTGGGACGCAGTACGCGGGTCTCACGCACGATATGATTCCATATAACGCGGCAGCTGCCGTAGGAATCCATGATCTTGTCGGGCTTGAGGCACACGCTGAAGCTGAACACCTCGCTTCCGCGTTTTACGGTGTAATCGATCCCCGACTCCATTTTCACTATGAAGTTTTCCGGATACGCGGAATAGTCGAATTCACTTTTTCCGCGAAAAGAATATCTGACTTTCGGCTTTTCGCCTTTGCCGAACAGTCTTCCGAATATGCTCATAATATCACCTTTTTTATTATATCACGCCGTTTTTCACTTTGCAATAGTCTGATTTTTTCTTCAAACTTTCGTATCGGTGATGACCGAATACGCGCCGAAAACCGCCGTTCGGCGAAAAAGTGTGGACTTTTTCCGCAGCGGCGCTATAATGTAAATATAAAACTCTTTTCCCGCTTTTCCAAAAAAACGAAAGGAGAAGGATATGAAATTCAGTCTTGTCATCTCGCCGGACAAGGACGAGGAGATAATCGCATCCGTGCACGAAAAAAGCGAACTTACCGAAGCGATAGAACGTCTCGTGCGCGAATACTCCGGCGACACGCGCATAAACGCGTACAGCGAAAAGCTCGGCACTTACCGTTTCCTCGACTACGCCGAAATAGAATGCATCACCGTTGAAGGCGGCAGGACGTACGTCGTCGCTTCCGACGGCGAAAAATACGTGAGCCGCCTCCGTCTTTACGAGCTGGAGAGCTTTCTTCCCTCCTGCTTCATCCGCATAAACAAGTCGGCGATAGCCAACGAAAAAGCAATAAAGGAATTCAGAGTATCGTTCAGCGGAGGCGTAAACGCGCATTTCCGTTCGGGATACGTCGATTACGTTTCGAGACGCTGCTTTGCCGATATCAAAAGGAGGGACCTGAAATGAAAAAGTACGTAAAAAGCTTTCTGCTGCGCGGTGCCGTCTTCGCCGGACTCGGACCCGTCGTGCTCGCGGTCATATACGCAATCGTCGCCGAAAACATAGAGGCGTCGGACGTCTGCCTCGGCATATTCTCGACGTATCTGCTTGCGTTCTTCGTCGCCGGGATGTCGGTCGTTTACACAGTGGAACGTCTGCCTCTGCTCGCTTCGACTTTCATCCACTCGTTTTCCCTTTTCGCGTCGTACCTTGCTGTCTATCTGCTCAACGGCTGGATAGCTCCGTCGGAGCTTTGGATATTCGTTTGCGTCTTCATTCCCTCTTACGCCGTCGTGTGGCTGCTCATCTGGCTCGGCATCCGTTCGAGCGTTAAGAAGCTGAACGAAAAAATAAAATAGCTCTCATTTTCCGCGGTTTTCATAGTCTTCGCTGATGCGTTTTTTCCAGTTTCCGCCGAGAGGCTTGGACTGTCTCACCTGCACGAGGCTTTCCGCGACCGCTTCGTATACGACACGGGTGCCCGCGGCGTCGGGAACGTAGTCGACGGCTTTGTCCTCGTCGATGCCGAATGTACGCGCGGTACGGACGGAATCGATGTTGGCGCCGATGAAGAGGAATTCCCAGCCCTTTTCGTTCTTTTTGCTTTCGATGGTCTTTCTGACTTTGTCGGCGGTGTATTTTCTGCTCGCGTTTTCGAGTCCGTCGGTGGTGATGACGAACACGGTCTTTTCGGGCACGTCCTCGGGACGGGCGTATTTGTGGATCGCGGAAATGTGGTCTACCGTTCCGCCGATGGCGTCAATAAGCGCGGTGCAGCCGCCGACGAAGTAGGTCTCGTCGGTCATTTTGGGGACTTTTTCGAGTTCGAGCCTGTCGTGGACGGTCACGCTTTCATTGCTGAAGAGCACTGTCGTGACGAAGCATCTGCCGTCTTCCTTTTTCTGCTTTTCGATAAGGGCGTTGAAGCCGCCTATCGTGTCGCTTTCGAGCCCTGCCATGGAGCCGCTTTTGTCAAGGATGAATACGAGTTCGGTAATGTTGTTTTTCATGTTTTGTTCCTCCGTAAAAAATAATCGTGGGCGTTCGGTCTTCTGACCTTACGTCCACATTTTAACATTATTTTTTCGCTTAGGGTCGCATGGCAGGCGACATTTACACGCCGAGCAGCGCCTGATCGAATGAGAATAGCGCCTCGTTGATTTCAAAAATATCGTAGTTGCCGTTTTTTACGAAGTATTCGACGATGATATCCGAAACGCTGCTGTGCGAAAGCGCGTAGCCGGCTTTCATCAGCATATCCTTCATTTCGTCAAGCGGAAGCTCGAGCGCGATGGCAAAGGCGATAGCAGTCGATTTCCCCGGGCGGTAGAATCTGTCGCCGCGGATCTTTGAGAAATGACGTCTGTCGACGTTGGCTTTTTTGTAGCATTCGGAGTCGGTCATGCCCTTTTCGTCTATCTTGCGGAGCAGCATTTCGGAAAAGCTTTCGTCAAGGCTTTTCACGGCGTCGGCAAGGGACGATTCTTTTTCACATTCAGCGCGTACTTCCGCACATTCCGCCATATCCGCCGCGAACGATTCCCTTTTCTGCGCCTTCGGCAGAGGACGGAAAAAGACGTTCTTTTCTTTTTCATTTATGCGGAACGAATCGATATACTTTTTGAGCCCCAAAAGCTCATCCGGCGTTATGACGGGCGACGGACTGCCGTAAACGACGATATAAACGAGCATATCGCGGTCACGAAGGTATTCTTTTATCGTTTCGGACGCGGCGGCGATGACTGCCTGCCGCGGATATCCGTAAGCGCCGGCCGAGATGAGCGGAAAAGCGACGCTTTCGCAGCCGTTTGCGTAAGCGAGTTCAAGCGAACGGCGGTAGCAGGAAACGAGCTTTTCCCTTTCGCCGTGTCCGCCGCCGTGCCATACGGGCCCCACGGTGTGGATGACGTATTTTGCGGGCAGATCGTAGCCGCCCGTTATTTTGGCGTCTCCGGTCTCACAGCCGCCGAGAGTGCGGCACTCGGCAAGCAATCCGCTGCCCGCGGCTCTGTGTATCGCGCCGTCGACTCCGCCTCCGCCGAGCAGCGAATTGTTCGCGGCGTTGACGATGGCGTCGCAGTTCATTTTCGTTATATCATTGTTTACGATAAAAAGCGGCATATCAGAGTCCTCCGTTCATCGACCTTATCTTATAAAAAAATATAGCACACCAACGACGATTTGTCAACGGCATGGAAAAATGCGTAAAAGAGACACACAATAAAAAACATTTTTGCGTTTTGCTATTGACAAAGCGTGTGTATTATGTTAGAATATGCGTCGCGGCACGGAGAGATGTCCGAGCGGTTTAAGGAGCTGGTCTTGAAAACCAGTGAGTCAGCGATGGCCCGTGGGTTCGAATCCCACTCTCTCCGCCAGATTTTTTCCGTCACCTAATCGAATAGCATTTATTGCTCCAACACGCGGAAGTACTCAAGTGGTGAAGAGGCGCCCCTGCTAAGGGTGTAGGTCGGGTATACTGGCGCGAGGGTTCAAATCCCTCCTTCCGCGCCACAAAAAAACGTCTTTTGTCTACCGGAGAAAAGGCGTTTTTTTGAACGATGTGTTCCGCTGCGCGGAACGTGATGGCGTGATGCGTCCTTCGGACGTGATGTGCGCTTCGCGCGTGAAGGTGACTTTGGCGGAACACATCACATCACTTTGCGGTGAAGCCGCAAAACATCACTGCGAGCATAGCGAACAACATCACTTGCCCGTCAGGGCAAACATCACATCACCCTCGGAAACCGGCAGCAGTCGGAAGCCGAGGGCTTTTTTGCGTAAAGTCGGTTGAAAAGCTCACGAAATTGTGTTATAATGATCTCGATAAATCCGCATTTGTCTATCCTAATCCTCTATAATCCCTGATATTTCAAGGAAAATCGCTATTCTAACGCTCCGTTTTCGACTGCTTTCCCT
>JAZRXG010000039.1:0-52226 GCA_045600105.1 Eubacteriales bacterium | reverse complement strand
TACTTCAATTCTACGCACGCGGTATCTATATTGTATTCACAGGAAATCAGTCTTTTCATAGGTTGTGCCTCCATATTTGTATTCTGGAAGCATCGTAAGCGTGGGTTTTGTGGCAGTTTCTTTAACTTGGGGAAACACCCGATTCCCAGCGCGAGACCGCCTGCCCCGTCACACCGACGGCTGCGGCAAGGTCTTCCTGCTTTCTGCCGTCACGACGGCGAAGTTCCCTGATTCGTTCACCGATATTGATTTTCATAAAAATTTCTCCTTTGATCGTTTTATCCGGCCGGCTTGATAACAGTATAAACGCAAAAAGCCGGGAAATCAACAATCAATTGGTTGTTTGACGTTCAACCGCCGATTGAGTATGGTGTGGTCAAAAATACTTCTTGCTTTTACGCGGATCGCGCCGCGGCTTTTCGTTATTCGTCATTTATTCGCTTTTTCCGCGCTGTCCGCAGAATGGGTACGCTGTTTCGTTTTATGCAAAAAATATTGAAATATCCGAAAAGAAATGGTATAATGTATAAAATCGTATAAATTGTTATATATATTTTGAATTGACTTTCAGGAGATGTATCTTATGGACTGGTTCGCCGTAATAGGTTTGGGTATTGTTGTTTTTGCGGGAATAGCCGGAAAAAAAGCTTCCGGCAGCGTTCTGACGGGAATAATCGTCGGGGTGGCTTGTTATCTGGTTTTTTTTATAATAGACGAGATCCGTATGAGCATAAGGCACCGGAAAAAGCAGAGAGGATATAAAAACTTCTATAAAGCACTCAAGGACGCAAAAAAAGGAACGTACGCATATGGGGCCGCAGGCAGCAGTCAGTATGGCAGCTGTATAAAAATCCACAGGGGCTATAGTATTTACAGCGAAATAGTGTTTTACGTAGTCGGCAATCAGGTTCAGGATGCTTACGGAAGTATTCTTTATTACATCGTGGGCAATCAAATACAAGGGGCGCACGGCAGCGAAGTTTATACCATTGACGGAAACTATATTCGTTTAGGCGTGTCGGTCGTCGGCGAAATCATTTTTTATATTTGCGGAGACACTGTTTACAGAGGAACGGACACGCTTGGAGACGTCGTTTATTATATCGAGCGGTGATCGTACAGGCTCCTTTGAAACGCGTTTTAGCTTTCCCGCGCTGTCCGCAGAATGGAGAACGGTCGGTTTTTTGACGTCGCAAAGTCGTTTGTACCATGTCGGAAAAGATCGGGAAATCATCCGACTTTTTTCGTCATTTTCGCTTAACGTCTTGACAAATCTTTGCGGCAGTGTATAATTAATATTATAATAAAAACGTTTTTCGCCGTTGCGGCGGAGTTCCGCACAAAATCGGGAAACCGTTTCGAACCGGGAAATCGTTTTTTCGTGGTCCCGGAGCGATCCGGAACGAACATCCGTACGTCATGAAACTCACACATAAGTTTGCCGTGAAAGGAAGTAAAAAAATATGAAACAGTACAAAGCAGTCGCAGGTCCCAAGAGCTTCAATGTCAGCAAAGGCGATACCCAGTCGGCTTTCAATTCCTTCGCTGAAATCATCAACCGTGAAGCGGCAGGCGGATGGGAATACCATTCCATGGAAAACCTCACCGTGACCGAAAAACCCGGTTGTATGAAACAGCCCATTCCCGTAAACTACTACATGTTGATTTTCGTAAAAGAAGTATAAATTTTGATTTGGCAAAACTTATGTGTGAGATTTCATATATTTTGAGGAACAAGATTTGAAAACCGTTATATTTACAGAAGACGAGCTGTGCGATCTCGGCAAGATCAGCAAAGAACTGTTCAGCGATGAAAACGACCCGCGAAGTTCAGCTTACGTCCGTAAGCTGAACCGTCCGAAGATACGGTGGGGCGTGATAATCCTCAACGTAATCATCCCGCTTCTGGCGGCTGCCGCTCTCGTGTTCGCCCTCAGTTGTTTCGGGATTTCGCTGAAAGCCGCCATACTCATCGCATCCGCCGTTCTGGTGCTGTATATCATTCTGACACTGAAACGAACGGTCGTCTGTGCCGTCAGGATCTACCAGAGATACGCGCCCGACTCGGTAAGAAACAAATGCCGTTTTGAACCTTCATGCTCCGAATACATGATCCTCGCCGTCGAAGAATACGGTCTGATAAAAGGACTGCGCAAGGGGATATGCCGCCTGAAGCGATGCAATACGGACGGCGGAGGTTATGATTTTCCCTGAGAAACTCCGAAGTCTCGTACCGTGCCGCTCAGTAATTTCGGAATACAGACAAAATAAAAGCAAAAAACTCCGCAAACGCGGAGCTTTTTGCTTATTTATGAAATTTTCGTGTCGGTCATTTCTCTTCGAGCAGCTTTTTGAGCTCGTCCATGAAGTCGTTGATGTCCTTGAACTGGCGGTAGACGGACGCGAAGCGGACGTAGGCGACTTCGTCGACGGTCTTGAGCTTTTCCATGACCATTTCGCCGATCTCGGTCGACGCGACTTCGCCGCGGAGCGTGTTCTGGAGCTTGCTCTCGATCTCGTTGACCATATCTTCCATCTCTTTGCGCGACACCTGACGTTTGTCGCAGGCGCGGATGATGGACGAAAGTATCTTGTTTCTGTCGAACGGCTCGCGCGATTTGTCGCGTTTGACGACGACGAGAGGCGCGGTCTCGATTATTTCGTACGTGGTGAATCTCTTCTGGCACGCAAGGCATTCCCTGCGGCGTCTTATGGTCGAGCCGTCAGCGGACGGACGCGAATCGACTACTTTGCTTTCTTCGTATGCGCAAGCAGGACATTTCATAATTTTTCCTCTTTCTTGGGTCGGTAACGACCTTTTTATTTCCCCGTGCTGCCGAGTCCGCCGTTGCGAAGCTCGGTCACGGAGTCGTCGTCGGTGATGCCGAACGGCAGGAACACGCCCTGACAGAACGCGTCGCCTTTTTCCACGGTGAACGTTTTTTCGCCGCAGTTGCATATCTTGACCATTATATGCCCCTCGTTGGGAGAACGGTAATAGTCGCTGTCGATGACGCCGACGGTGTTGTCGAGTCTGAGTCTGTATCTGAAGCCGAGCCCCGACCGCGGGAACAGCATGAGCACCCAGCCGTTTTCCATGCGGCATCTGACGCCGGTCTTCACCGTGATGCCTTCCCCGGGAGCGAGCGTGAACGTGATCGGGGAGCGGAAATCATAGCCGGCGGAGCCTATGGTGGCGCGCGTGGGCAGAACGACGTCACATTCGGGTACGCCGCTTATGCTCTCGGTCACTTTTTCAAAATGGGCTATCGATTGCATTGGTTCCTCCGAAACAGAGCCTTAAGGCTTGTGATTCACTCGTGTTCTTCAATAAAGTTCACGACGTCGCGGACGGTCTTGAGTTCGACCGCTTCTTCGTCGGTGATGGTGATGCCGAGGTTTTCTTCGATCATCATGAGCATTTCGACGAGGTCGATGGAGTCGGCTCCGAGGTCGTTGACAAGGTTGGAATCGTCTTCGATCTCATTGACGTCGATGCGAAGCTGACGGGCGAGCATTTCTTTTATTTCGGTCTTATCCACTTTTTTATCCTCCGGATGTAATGAAACGATTTCTGCCGACATAATACGGCACGAATAATAATAATACGCTTTTTTGAATTTTGCAATAGCAAAATGCAATTTGAAGAAAATAAAATAAATTTTACAAGTTTTAACAAAATTTATGCGCTCTGTTTATTGACGGGACGACGAATTTATGATATTATAGGATGTTAAAATTTAGATAATGGAGATAATATACTGTAATGATCATCCTCGGTGTTGACCCGGGACTCGCGACGATAGGCGTCGGGGTCATCGAAGCCGACAACGGCAACTACAAAGCGCTTGAATACGGCTCGATAATCACCAAGCCGCATCAGCTCATAGAAAACCGTCTTGCCCAGATATACGACAAGCTGACGGAGATAATCGAACGCCACAAGCCCGACTGCATGGCGGTCGAGGAACTGTTTTTCAACACCAACCAGAAAACGGAGGTCGCGGTGGCGATGGCGAGAGGCGTGATACTTCTCGCAGGGAGAAAGCAGGGCGTTGACATTTACGAGTATACCCCGCTGCAGATAAAGCAGTCGGTGGTGGGTTACGGCAGAGCCGAAAAGAAGCAGGTCATCTATATGACGCGCGTCATCCTGGGGCTCAAAGCCGACCCCAAGCCCGACGATACCGCCGACGCGCTCGCCGCGGCGATATGCCACGGCAACTATATGCTTCACAAATTCTGAAATAATTCATCACGGAGAAAAAACTATGTACTACTACATAAAAGGCACACTCGTCAAGCTCGCGAACACCTTTGCGGTGATAGACGCCGGAGGCGTCGGATACAAGCTGTGGGTCACCCAGCTCACCTACGCGAAAATGGCTTCCCTTCTCGGAAAAGAAGCGATGCTCTACACCTATCTGCGTGTTGCCGAAGACGCCGAAGAGCTTTTCGGCTTTGCGGACGAGGACGAAAGAGACACCTTCGTGAAGCTGCTTTCCGTTTCTGGCGTCGGGCCCAAAGCGGCGTCGTCGATACTTTCGCTCTATTCCCCCGACCGTCTGGCGTCGCTCATCATGTCAGGCGATGACAAATCGATAGCAAAAGCAAGCGGCGTCGGAGTGAAGACGGCGCAGAGAGTGATAATCGAGCTCAAGGGCAAGCTCGACCTTTCGTCGTCTGGCGACGGTGAAGGTGCTGCCGGCGGCTCGCTCGGTGACGCGGTGAACACGCTCATAGTGCTCGGCTACACCAGAGCCGAAGCCGAAAAGGCGCTCCGCGGCATCGATCCCACGCTTCCGCTCGAAGACATCATAACGCTGACGCTCAAAAAACTGAGCAAGTTCTGAGCCGGAAAGCATTAAGCCGTTAAGCCTTAAGCAAACAGGAAGATTTCCGCGTGAAGCGGAAATCTTCCGAAACATGCGAAGCGCATTTCACGCCGCAAGGCGTATATCACAGCCCGAAGGGCTATTTCACTGACCGAAAAACACCGTTTTTCGGTCTACGACAGGAGGACATTCATGCCCATAAACCAGAACGATCCGTACTACGGCGGCGACGGCGAATACGATTACGAATCGCGTATCACCGGCGGCGATTATATGGACGACGTGGACGACGCCGAAACGTCGCTGCGTCCGAAGTCGATAGACGAATACGTCGGTCAGGAAAAGGTCAAGGAAAACCTGCAGATCTTCATCGAGGCGTGCAAAATACGCGGCGACAACCTCGACCACGTCCTGCTCCACGGTCCCCCGGGACTCGGAAAAACGACGCTTTCGTGCATCATCGCGAACGAGCTCGGCGTAAATCTCAAGATAACGTCGGGGCCCGCGATAGAAAAGCCCGGCGACCTTGCCGCGCTCCTCACGTCGCTGAACACCAACGACATACTTTTCATCGACGAAATACACCGTCTTCCCCGCACGGTGGAGGAAGTGCTCTACCCCGCGATGGAGGATTTCGCGCTCGATCTCATGAACAGCAAGGGGCCGATGGCGCGTTCGATAAGGATTCCGCTCAAACGCTTCACGCTCATCGGAGCCACGACCAAGGCGGGCCGCCTTTCGGCGCCGCTTCGCGACAGATTCGGCATGAGCTTCCGTCTTGAGCTTTATACCCCCGAAGAGCTCGCGAGCATAGTCACTCGCTCCGCCGGCATACTCGGCACCGGGATCACCCCGTCGGGCGCATACGAGATAGCCCGCCGTTCGAGAGGCACACCGCGTATCGCCAACAGATTCTTGAAGCGCGTGCGCGACTTCGCGCAGGTCAAGGGCGACGGCGTGATAACCGAAGAGATCGCCGACCTGGCGCTAAGATCGCTCGACGTTGACTATCTGGGGCTCGATTCGGTCGACAGACGTATGCTGACCGCAATTATCAGGCATTTCGGCGGCGGCCCCGTCGGACTCGAAACGCTTTCGGCGATAACGGGCGAAGAAGCCGTCACCATCGAGGACGTATACGAGCCGTATCTGATGCAGCTCGGGTTCCTCAACCGCACTCCGCGCGGCAGAACGGTCACGGCGTCCGCCTATAATCATCTCGGCCTCAAGGTCCCCGCGGGAACGGCAGGCGGAGAACAGGTGGTTTTTGACACCAAACAATAATTTTCCGAGGTATTCACGTAAATGTTCAAAGCAGATAACTGGAAAGACTATGAGCTCATCGACGCGTCGGACGGCGAAAAGCTCGAAAGATGGGGCGAATACGTCCTCATCCGTCCCGACCCGCAGATAATATGGTCGTCCCCGCGCAAGAATCCGCTCTGGAAAAAAGCGGACGGCATATACCGCCGTTCATCTTCCGGCGGCGGTGAATGGATAAAAAAAGACATACCCGAGGAATGGACCGTCGGTTACGGCGACATGAAGTTCCTGCTCTCCCCGATGGGCTTCAAGCACACGGGACTTTTCCCCGAGCAGGCGGCAAACTGGGACTTTATGCAGGAGCTCATAAAAAATTCCGGCAGAAAGCTCAAGGTGCTCAATCTGTTCGCCTACACGGGCGGCGCGACGGTCGCCGCGGCAAAGGCGGGCGCTTTCGTCTGCCACGTGGACGCCTCCAAGGGCATGGTGCAGCGCGCCAAGCAGAACGCTTCCCTTTCGAACCTGCCGGGCGACAGCATACGCTTCATAGTGGACGACTGCCTCAAATTCGTGGAGCGCGAAATACGCAGGAACAGCTTTTACGACGGCATAATCCTCGACCCGCCGTCTTTCGGCAGAGGACCCAAGGGCGAAAAATGGGTGCTTGAGGAATGTGTTGACGAGCTCGTCGGCAAGATAAGCGGCGTGCTCAGCGAAAAACCCGAATTCGTCATTCTCAATTCGTACACGACGGGGCTTTCGCCCTCGGTGTGCGGCTACATACTCAGCAAAACTCTCTGTCCGCGGTTCGGCGGTCACGTCGAGGCGGAGGAGCTCGGGCTACCCGTAAAGGAAACGGGGCTTTATCTGCCGTGCGGCTCTGCCGCAAGGTGGACGAAATGACGGCAAAGGCAAAAAAGACGCTTCTTATCGCGGCGTCGGTGTGTCTTGCGGCGGCGTCCGCCGTGCTTTACGCGCTCGGACACGACACCGTGCATCTTATCCCCTGCTTTTTCGCGTCCTGCTGCCTCGTTCTCTGCGCTCATTTCGCTGAAAACGCGAAAGAGGCGAAAAAATATATCATCGCCGCCTGCGCGGTATATCTCGTCGGCATACTGACGGCGACGGTGTTCAGACGCGGCCTCGGCTTCATCCTGCCGTTTGACGGAAAAAGCGAATGGCTGAAAGCGCACATCGAATGGAAGCCGTTCGGCAGAGTGAAATATTACTGCAAGCACATTTATTCGTCGGAATTTCTGTTCTGCTTCACGAATCTGTTCGGGAATCTCGCCGTGTTTGCTCCGTTCGCGCTCTTTTTGCCCAAGATATTCGGCAAAGCGAACACGAGAGGCGGATTTTTCGCGATGATGGCGTCACTCCTCCTCTTCGTCGAGATCGGCGAAGTCGTGTTTATGACGGGATTTTTCGACATTGACGACCTGCTGCTCAACATGGGCGGCACATGGGTGGCGTACGAGCTGCTGCAGAAGGACACGGCGAAAGAATCGACAGACGAAAAACTGCATTTAAGACCTTGATCGACACCTTGACCGGGAAAGGAAAAAAATGGCATTCATAAGTGCGAAGGACGTCACGTTCCGCTACAACGACGAACGCGGCGACGTCATACATAATATTGACATTGAAATAGAAAAAGGCACGTACACCGCCATAATCGGGCACAACGGAAGCGGCAAATCGACGCTTTCGAAGCTGCTGTGCGGGCTCGAGGTGCCGACATCGGGAAAAATCCTCGTGGGCGGGCTCGACACGTCGGACGAAGACAGCTCCTATGAGATACGCCGCAGATGCGGGATGGTGTTCCAGAACCCCGACAACCAGATAGTGGCGTCGGTGGTGGAGGAGGACGTGGCGTTCGCCCCCGAAAACCTCGGGCTTCCGTCGGAGGAGATAAGAAAGCGCGTCGATTCGGTGCTGAAAGCCGTCGGCATGGAGGAATACGCGAAGCATTCCACCTATAAGCTTTCGGGCGGACAGAAGCAGCGCGTGGCGATCGCGGGGATACTCGCGATGGAGCCCGACTGCATAATCTTCGACGAGGCGACCGCGATGCTCGACCCCGCGGGTCAGCGCGACATACTCGCCGCGATGAAGAGGCTGAACAAGGAAAAAGGAATGACCGTGATAACGATAACCCACCACATGAACGAGGCGGTCGAAGCCGACAGAGTGTGCGTGATGGATCACGGCAGGATAATAGCGGACGGAACGCCGGTCGGGGTGTTCTCGGACGTTGAAAGGATGCAGTCCGCAAGGCTGACCGTTCCTCAGGTCACCGAGCTTATGTATCTGCTGAAAAAGGCGGGCAAAAACTGCGGCACCAACGTGCTGCACGCAATGGAAGCCGCCGATATGACGGAGGGACTTTTCAGATGAACGGCTCCGCAATGACTCTCGAAAACGTGACCGTGGTCTACGGCGAAGGCACGCCGTTCCGCAAGGTCGCGCTCGACAACGTATCGTTTTCGTTCCCGAAGGGAAAAATAACGGGAATAATCGGCCACACCGGAAGCGGCAAATCAACGCTCGCGCAGCTTCTCAACGGGCTTCTCAAGCCGACGTCCGGCGTCGTGAGGCTCGGCGACGACGACATAAACAAGGACAAGGAATTCACGAACAAGGCGAGGTTCCGCGTGGGACTCGTGTTCCAGTACCCCGAATATCAGCTTTTTGAGGAAAGCGTTGAAAAAGACATCGCCTTCGGTCCCCGCAACATGGGGCTCGACGACGAGGAAACAGCGTCAAGAGTCAAAAAAGCCGCGTATTTCTGCGGCATCGACGACGAAACGCTGAAAATGTCGCCGTTTGAGATATCGGGCGGACAAAAAAGACGCGCCGCGATAGCGGGCGTGGTGGCGATGCAGCCCGAATTCCTGGTGCTCGACGAGCCCGCCGCGGGACTTGACCCGATGGGAAAAGAAGAGATTTTCGGCGGCCTTGTGAAATACAGGGACGACACCGGCGCGACGCTGGCGCTGATAAGCCACAGCATGGAGGATATAGCCAAATATTCCGACTACATTCTTGTGCTGAAGGACGGAAAAGTGTTCATGTCGGGAAAGGTCGAAGAGATCTTCGCCGACGCGGAAAAGCTGTTTGAGGCGTCGCTCGACGTACCTCAGATAACCAAGCTGTTCATCGAGCTGAAGAAACGCGGCGTCGTTGACAGAAGCGACATATATACGGTGGGCTACGCCGCCAAAACGATACTCGGAGCGCTTGACGGAAACCGGGCGTAAACAAACGAAAACGGAGCTTCAAGCCCGAATTTAAGGAAAAGAAATGGTTAAGGATATCACACTCGGTCAGTTCTTCCCGGGGAATTCCCTGCTGCACAGGACTGATCCGCGATTCAAAATAATAATACTCGTCGTATTTCTCGTGACGGTGCTGTGCGCGTCGTCGACGGCGGCGTTCTGCGTCATCCCCGTTCTGACGCTCGCCCTGCTCGTCATTTCGCGCATCAGCTTCAGGATACTGTTCAAATCGGTGAAGCCGCTCATTTTCATACTCATTTTCACGATGGTGATAAACCTTTTCTTCGTAAAAGGCGACACTCTGCTCGTGCACTGGGGCTTTATTAAGATATATAAGGAAGGCATAATCAACTCCGTGATGCTCATGCTCCGCCTCGTCTGCCTCGTTATGGGCTCATCGGTGATACTTTCCTACACGACGTCGCCGCTCGACATGACCGACGGACTCGAAAGAGTGCTTTCCCCGCTCAAATACATAAAGATACCCGTTCACGATTTCGCGATGATAATGACCATCGCGCTCAGATTCATACCGACGCTCGTCGAGGAGACCGACAAGATAATCTCGGCGCAGAAGGCGAGAGGCGTGTCGTTCGACACGGGCGGGCTCGTCAAGCGCGTAAAGGCGCTCGTGCCCATACTCATCCCGCTTTTCTACTCGGCGATCCGCCGTGCGCTTGAGCTCGCGGACGCAATGGAATGCCGTCTTTACAGAGGCGGCGAGGGCAGAACGAGAATGAAGGTGCTCCATCTCCACGCGAGAGACTTCATATTCCTTTTCGTGATGATCGCGATATGCGTCGGCGTCATATTCCTCAACTCATACGAGGTGCCCTTCCTATGAAAACGGTGCTCGTCATTGCCTATAAGGGGACGGCGTACGCGGGCTGGCAGGTGCAGAACGCAAGACCGTCCGTGCAGAAGACGCTGCAGAACGCCATCGAGGCGACGCTCGGTCACGAGGTCAAGCTTTCGGGCTGCAGCCGTACCGATTCGGGCGTGCACGCAAACGAATACTGCTGCCACATCGACTGTCTTGCCGGCATACCCGACGAAAGTCTGCCCATGGCGATAAACAACAAGCTGCCGGACGACATCGCGGTGCTGCGTTCGTTCACCGCCGACGACGATTTTCACAGCAGATACTACGCCAAAGGCAAGGAATACGTCTATGATATATGGAATTCGCGCATAAAGAACCCGTTCCTTTCGGATACGGCGTTCCAGTACCCCAAAAAGCTCGACGTCGAAAGGCTGAACGAGATAGGTGCCGCCTTTATCGGCGAGCACGACTTCAGGTCGTTCATGTCGGCGCACTCGAAGATAACCGACTGCGTCAGAACCGTCTACACCTTCCGCGCGGAAAGATCCGGCGACCACGTGAGGATATACACGTCAGCGAACGGATTCCTTTACAACATGGTGCGGATAATGGTCGGCACGGTGCTCGAGATACACTCGGGCAGGATAAAAATGCCGCTTGAGGAAATAATAAAAGCCGGTGACAGACGTCTTGCCGGCAAGACCGCCCCCGCGCACGGTCTGTATCTCAACAAAGTTTTCTATTGATAATAATATAAAGGATAACGGTAACGGTGATATCACCTTCCTCTGAACCTCTTCACTCTTCACTATTACCTCTTACTTCAAACCATGGGTGCTTTTTCGATTTTCGCAAGCAAAAAAAAGCGCAGCTCAAAAACGGCGGAACGCGACGCCCGCACGCCGGGTCAGTTCTATGAAACGCTCGCAAGGCGTGTCGGATACACGAAATACGCCGTTCTGTTCCTGCTCATATTGTTCGTGCTGTTCGGGTTCACGTTTTTCAGCGATCACCTGACGATCGAGAATTTCCGCTATATGCTCAAATTCATGTCCATCGACGTTGACACCGAGATAGCGGAGGGCGACTCTTTCGTTCTCGACACGGGTGAAAACGTGCGGTCGGTCATCGTCGGCGGCGACCTTGCCGTCGTGGATACCAACGGAGTGCAGGTATTCGACATGACGGGTACCCGCTTCCTCAAGGACACGCGCTATCTCGACGAGCCGCTCGTCGCCTCGAACGGGACCAACCTGTTCGTGTGCGAATACGGCGGGCTGACGCTCGACATCTATTCGGTGTATATGAACGTGAGTTCCGAGACGTTCCCCTACCCGATATACGGGCTCGCGGCGTCGAAGACCGGAAATTATTCGGTCAATACGGCGTCGGCGGGTTACCGCTCGGCGATAAAAACGTACGACTCCAACTTCAGGATCATCCACGACTACTTCTTCGCGGACAGATACATCGTCGCCATAGGCATTTCGGACGACGGAACGAAGAGCGCCGCCTGCACGCTCACCAACAACGAGAGCGGCGAATTCCTCGGCGGGCTTTATGTCTGGGACGTGACCGAAGCTGACCCGATATACGTTTACGACTTCGTCGGCGAGATCCCGTGGAGGATAGATTACAGAAGCGACGGCTCGTTCGTGCTGCTCACCAACAAAGCGCTGCGCGTCTACGGAGAAGACGGCGAGCTGAAGAACGAAGTCAGCCTGAGATCGCTCGATCTCAAGGGCTACGCGATATCCGACGGGCTGATCGTCGTTTCGTCACGCGCCGCAGGTCTTTCGGACGCGACCACCTTGTATTTCTATTCGGCAAGCGGCGAGCTCAAAGGGACTTACGACTGTCCTAACGACGTTTCCGACATAAACATAGCCGGAAAATACGCATATATTTACAGTGTCGGTTCTCTCTGCGTGATAGACACCGAAAAAGCCGAAGAGGTCAGCCGTGAAGACCTCGGAAGCGACTACATCACCTCGGTCTATGACCCGGCAAACAACAGACTCATACTGCTCCGCAAGGGCAAAACGGTATTTTACGACGTAAAAAAAGACAATGATAACGGAGGAAATAAGAAATGAGCGCAATTCTCGACATCGTAGTGGTCCTCATAATCGGACTTTCGATCTTTTTCGCGATAAAAAACGGATTCATCAAAACTCTCGTCAGTTTTTCATGCATTATCGTGGCAATAATAGTAGTGGCGCTGTTCACGTCCGATCTCAAAGCAAAGCTGCTTGACTCCTCGGCGGCGAGATCCGTGAGAAACGTGGTCAACGAAAAACTCGCTTCCATCGTTTCGGCAAAGGCGGACGAGGAATACGACCCCGAAGAGGTCGTGAACGAAAAGAGCAAGCTCGGCGAGCTGCTTGACATCGTAGGCATCGACAGCGATGAATTCGAGAAGACGTGGAACGAGTGGAAAGCGAACAAGTCGGACGACCTGCGCGACAAGCTCGTCAATTACATCGCCGACCCGCTGATGAACGGCATCGCCATTCTCATTTCGTTCATCATACTCTTCTTCGGCACGATAATCGTGCTCAAGCTCGCGGCGTTCATACTCGACAAGATATTCGCGCTGCCCGTGCTGAAGACCGCCAACAAGCTGTTCGGCTGCCTGCTCGGAATAGTGCTCGCGTGGCTGCGTGTGAGCGCGTTCATCTACATCGTCGAAAAACTGCTCCCCTACCTGCAGACCAAGGGCATCGTCCTCGTTTCGAACATCGACCCATCGAAGACCATAATTTTCAAATGGCTCGAAAATATAAGCCTCATTTCGTTGCTGTTCGACTGATTCAAGTTTAATTTCACTTTGGAGAAGTATAAATATTATGAAGATTTTCAGCAAAAGACAAATACCGAATATCCTTTCGTTCATACGACTGCTTATGGTGCCGGTGTTTGCGATACTGTTCTTTGAGGAATTCGCGCATCACAGGCTGTTCGCTCTCATCGTGTTCATAGCCGCCGGCATCACGGACGTGATCGACGGTTATCTCGCGCGGCGCAACAACTGGATAACCGATTTCGGAAAAATACTTGACCCGCTTGCCGACAAGATGATGCAGATAACGGCGTTCGTCTGCCTCGCCATCAAGACAAGGGTCATGCTCATCATCGCCGCGATGATATGCGTCAAGGATATGCTCATGCTCATCGGCGGCATCGTTCTCGCGAAAAAGGGCGCAAAGGATCTCATCGTGTCGAAATGGTACGGCAAGCTCAACACCTTCGTCCTCGCGATCACCATCAGCGTCATGATACTGTATTTCGAAAACTGCGCGCTTTCGATAATAATGGCGGCGATTTCCGGCAGCATGATGCTGTTCACCATTATAATGTACTTTACCCGCATATTCTATAAATACATAAAAGATGACGGTCACGGGACCGTCGACGGAAGGACCGACAAATGATAAGAAAACTCTGCGATCGCTGTAAAAAGCGCGTTGCCGTCATATACGTTACCCGCAAAAACGGCAGCGAGGTTCAGAACGAGGGCCTCTGCCTCCAGTGCGCCAAAGAGATAGGCATAAAGCCCCAGAACGAGATACTTCAGAAAATGGGTATTTCGGAAGAAGAATTCGAAAGAATGGCGGAGGAGGTCAACGAAATGCTTCCTCAGCTTATGGAAAACGAAGAAGACCCCGACGACGAAGGCAGAGCGCCCGCGCTCGACCTTGCGTCGCTGTTCGGCGGACTCGGAAACCCGCCCGCGAAAAAGGACGGCGAAAAAGATCAGAAGACGTCCGACAAAGGCGAAAAGAACGAAAAAAGCGAAAAGAAAAAGACGAAATACCTTGACGTGTTCTGCCAAAACCTGACCGAAAAGGCGCGTGAGAAAAAGCTTGACGACGTCATCGGCAGAGACACCGAGATAACGAGAGTCATGCAGATACTCTGCCGCCGTCAGAAGAACAACCCCTGCCTGATAGGCGAAGCCGGCGTCGGCAAGACCGCAGTCGCTGAGCTGCTCGCACAGAAGATAGCGTCGGGAAACGTGCCGTATAAGCTCAAGGACAAGGAGGTTTACCTCGTCGACATGACCGCGATCGTCGCGGGCACGCAGTTCAGAGGACAGTTCGAAAGCCGCATGAAGGGGCTCATCGACGACGTAAAAAAAGCAGGCAACGTCATACTCGTCATCGACGAGATACACTCGATAGTCGGTGCCGGAGGCGCCGAGGGCAGCCTCAACGCCGCCAACATCCTCAAGCCCTCTCTTTCCCGCGGGGAAATACAGGTCATCGGCGCGACTACGCTTGCCGAATACCGCAAATATATCGAGACCGACGCGGCGCTCGAACGCCGTTTCCAGTCGGTGATGGTCAACGAGCCTTCGATGGAGGACGCCGAAAAGATACTCCGCGGCGTCAAGAAGTATTACGAAACCTACCACGGAATAAAGATAAGCGACGCGATAATCCACGAGATCGTCCGTCTTTCCGAAAGATATATAACCGACCGCTTCCTCCCCGACAAGGCGATAGACCTGCTTGACGAAGCGGCGAGCCACCTTGCCATGAGCTCGACCGTCGTCAACGAGCTCGAAGCCGTTTCCGCCGAGCTGACCGCGCTGAGAGCGCAGATGGAAGCCGCCGAGGCAAAGGAAGAAAAGACCGAGGACGACTACCGCACGATCGCCGACTGCAAGACGAGACTGCTTCAGTGCGAAAACAGGTTCGACGTGCTTTCAAAAGAACGCGACAGCCTTTACCTCACCACCGACGACCTTGCCAAGGTCATCGAGGTCTGGACGGGGATACCCGCTTCCAACATCACCGAAAACGAATTTGCCAAGATAGACAGACTTTCGACCGAGCTGAAAAAGCGCATCGTCGGTCAGGACGAAGCCGTTGACCGTCTCACCAAGTCGATAAAGCGCAGCAGAGCCGGCATCTCGCCCAAGAGAAAACCCGTGTCGTTCATTTTCGCGGGGTCTACCGGCGTCGGCAAGACCGAGCTCGTCAAGGTGCTCACGAACTATCTGTTCGACACGCCCGACTCGCTCATCAGACTCGATATGTCCGAATTCATGGAAAAACACACCGTGTCGCGCATGGTCGGTTCGCCTCCGGGCTACGTCGGCTATGACGACGCGGGTCAGCTGACCGAAAAAATACGCCGCAGACCTTACAGCGTGGTCCTTTTCGACGAGATCGAAAAGGCGCACCCCGATGTGCTCAACATCCTGCTTCAGATACTCGACGACGGCAGGATAACCGACTCGCACGGGAAAGTCTGCAATTTCGAGAACGCCGTTATAGTAATGACCACCAACGCGGGCAGCGCCAACGTTTCGTCGTCCGCGGGCTTCACCGTGACGTCGCGTTCGTCCGACACCGAAAAGGTGAGAAAATCGCTCGAGGAGTTCCTGCGCCCCGAGTTCCTCAACCGCGTTGACGACATAATCGTGTTCAACCGTCTGACCAAGGACGACTGCACCGATATCGCCATGATCATGCTCGGCGACCTTGCGGCATCTCTTGCCGAAAAAGGCATACGCCTCACCTATACGAGAGAAAGCGCCGAAGCGATAGCCGCAAAGGGCTACAGCGACAGATACGGCGCGAGAAACCTCAGACGCGTCATCCAGAAGGATATCGAGGACGTCGCCGCGGGCGAAATAATCGAAAGCTACGGAAACCCGATAAAGGAGATAATCCTTTCGGTTTCCGACGACACCGAAAATGCCGTAAAATGCGAATTTATAAAATAAAGAAACGTAAAAGGTGCCTATGTCCGACATAAACCTCTCTCCCAACAGGGATTTTCCGAAAGTTAATACGTTTACCGCCGCGACGGCACGGCGCCTTTCCGACGAAAAGCTGACTTTTCCCGAAATGTACCCGCACGAGGTCGCCGAGTCGTTCGATTCGGACGTCACTCTCGGTCTTTCCGAAAAGCAGGTTAAAGCCCGCCGCGCTTCCTACGGCGACAACTCGGCGCTCAGCCTGCCGATAAGCTTCGGGAACTCGCTTGCGCGTCAGTTCCGCAGCCTGATACCCGTGATGCTTATGTGCGTATCGCTGCTTTTCGCCTTTTTCCGCGGCGACAAGTGGCTTGTCATCACGGCTCTGTTCGTGCCGCTTTCGATGCTCGTCAACGCGCTGCTCGAGCATTACGCGGCAAAGACGTTCAGCTCGCTCCGCCACCGCTCGTCACCGCGCGCCGAGGTCATCCGCGACGGAATACAGAGCTCAAAGCACAGCCGTTCGCTCGTTCCGGGCGACATAATCGTGCTTGAAAGCGACATGATCGTCCCAGCCGACGCGAGACTTATCGAATGTGCGTCGTTCACGGTGCTCGAAACGCCCGTAAACGGTGCCCGTGAGTCGGTGCAGAAGGACGCTCTGTTCATCGCGAAAGACAAAAAAGCAAAATTTTATCCCAATATGGTATATGCCGGCAGCGTCGTGACGTCGGGAAAAGCGACGGCGATAGTGACCGCGACCGGCATAAACGCCGAGATAAACTCCAAAAAGGTCAAAGACCCCATTCTCGCGCTGCCACAGTATCTGCGGACGGTCTACAGAGCGGGCAGACTCATCTCGCTCATAGCCGTATTTGCCGAGCTGATACTCATCCTCTCGGGTATGCTCCGTCTTTCGGGGCTCACCGACACGTTCCTCGTGTCGCTTGCCGTTGGTTCGAGCGCGATATGCGACACCGCGTTTTCGCTTTCGGTCTCCGCCGAGGCAAAGGGTATGCGCGACGCGATGAAGGCGGGCGTTTTCTTCGTCAACATGGACTCGGTATCGAGGATAGCCGACGCCGACACCGTGATGTGCAACAAGGATATCGCGTTCCCGCCTGCCGAAGTGAGGCTTTCAAACGTCTACACCTGCTTTTCGATGTCGGAATACGACAGGCAAAGCAAATCGGCTGTCACCGACCTTGTGAAATGTATGCTGCTCTGCTCGTCGCTCAAGGAAACCTACCGCGAAAGGAAAAACGCCAAAAAGAAAAAGACCGAACGCGTCGTGAGCTATTCGGGCGGCGACCATACGATGGCTGCCCTGCGTGCCGCGATGGCGAACGGCATGACGCTTTCGTCGGTCCGCGAGGACTTTTACCGCATCGAAGCCGAGTTCGACAGCACCGGTGAAGCGTGCAGGGTGCTCGGGCTCGTCGACGGCAAGCCGTGCGTGATATTACGCGGCGGTGTTGAAAACGTCGTGACCCGCTGCGCCGGATACAGACGCGACGGCAAGAATTACCGCCTTGACGACAAGGCAAAGCAAAGAATACTCGAAGACGCCGCGATAATGTCGAAAACGCAGGTCCCCATCGCCATAGCCATGGGCTACACGACCGCCGAAACGCTCCGCGACGCGACCGTAGAAAAGAAGCTGATATTCCTCGGCTTCGTGGGATTCCACACCTCCACCAGAGTGGACGCCGCGTCGTCGGTCTTCCGTTTCAACTCGGCGGGCATCGACATCGCCGTGACGACGGACGACGAATATTACACATCCCTCAACGTTGCCAGAAACGCCTGCATAATCAGCAGCGAAGCCGAAATATGCACGGGAGAGCGCATGAGAACGACCGAAGAGGGGCTTTTCATCGCCGACAATGAAAAATACCGTCTTTTCAACGGTATCACGAGCGAGGAATGGCTTAAGATACTCAAATACCGTAACATGAACGACCACAACGTGTTCGTCGGCGTCTCCGACATAACCGAAACTGCGCTGATAGGCGAAGCGTCGGCGTCGTTCGCGCTTGAAAAGAAGAGCAAGGATTCGCTGCTCGGCGCCTGTGACGTAAGATTCACGTCTGACGGCTTCGACGCGGTCGAGGAATGCCTCAAGCAGTCCAAGCTCATATCCAAACGAATACTCAACACCTGCCAGTATATGACCGCCGGATTCTTCACGCTGTTCTTCTGGATGCTGTTTTCGGTCATCGTCAACGGAAGCATCCCGTTCAGGGTGTCCGACGCGGTCGTGCTCGGTATGTTCGTCAACCCGATCTTCTGCGCCTCCCTCGCGTTTTCTCCCGAGGACGGAAAGATACTCAGCGAGCGTAACTACGCGCTGACGCCGATGACGGTGACGAAGGGCATTTACATAGCGATGATATACTCGGCGGTAGCCGGATTCCTGTGCTTCCTCACGCCGGTGCTCATCTCGGCAAGCGGCGTTTACGCCGTGAGCGTTTCGATAATCCCCTACGTCATCTCGATGTTCCTCTTCTCGCTGATGTCGGGATCGTCCCGCTCGGTGCTCCTCAACAGATTCTACAACAACTACAATTTCCTCATCTCGTTCTTCATCGGCGCCGCCGTGACGGTATCGTCGCTCTGCGTTCCCGCCGTGAGGGATTTCATGGGATACGCCCATATTTCCGCGATCGACGCGGCGATATCCGCCATCCTCCCGCTCGTATGCTTCATCATCGTGCAGATAGCGCTGCTTCTGCTCGAGCCTAAAACAAAAAATCATAAAAAGGAGATATAAATCATGACCATCACCAAAGACACTCTTATCGGAGACGTACTCGAAGCCAACCCCGAGCTCGGCAAATTCTTCCTCGAGATCGGCATGCACTGCCTCGGCTGCCCCGCTTCCAGAGGCGAGACCATCGAGGAAGCCTGCCAGGTACACGGCACCGACTGCGAAGAGCTGCTCGAAAAGCTCAACAACGCCATCTGAGTATGCGTATCCTTTTTGACGAAAGTCTCAAGATCCGCGCTTCGTTCCGCACCGGAGGGAACGCGGACGTTCTCGTGCTGCCCGAAAACGAGGATGACCTCGTATTCGTGCTTGAAAAATTCGGACCGGAATACGTTTTCGGCAACCTTTCCAACACGCTCATCGCCGACGGCGGCATACGCGGAAACGTCATAATCACCACGTCGGTCAAAGGAATAAGCGAAAAAGACGGGCTCGTCACCTGCCTCTGCGGCGAGACGCTCTCGTCCTTCGCGTCGTTCTGCCGCGACAACTCTCTCACGGGTGCGGAGTTCTGCTACGGCATCCCGGGGACGATAGGCGGCGGCATATTCATGAACTGCGGCGCCTACGACGGGCAGCTTTCGGACATAGTGACCGAAGTGAAGCTCTGGTCGAAGGACAAAGGCGTCTTTACTCTGCGCGGCAGCGAAATGGGTTTTGACTACCGCAGAAGCGTGGTACAGATGTATCCGTACGTCGTGCTGTCCGCGACGTTCGGGCTCAAAAAAGGCGAAAAAGCCGGGATCTCCGCTAAAATGAACGACTTTATGGCGCGCAGACGCGCAAAGCAGCCGCTCGAATATCCGTCCTGCGGCTCCACCTTCAAGCGTCCCAAGGGCAATTTTGCCGGCGCTCTCATCGAGCAATGCGGGCTCAAGGGCCACAAGGTGGGCGGTGCCTCGGTATCGGAAAAACACGCGGGCTTCGTGATAAATTCGGAAAACGCCACGTCTGCCGATATACTCGAGCTCATCGCCTACATAAAAAAGACCGTCTTCGACGCCACGGGCGTCATGCTTGAAGAAGAGATACGCGTCGTCGGAGAAAAATGATATGTCGTATTCGTCCGAACTCAAGGAATACCTCGAAAGCCTCGAAATAAAAAAGAAATGCTGCGTTTCCTCATATAACGCCGGCAAGGTGATGGGGGAGGCGGAAAACGTCTGCGAAAGCGATCCGCACCTGTATCTGCGCGGGCTTTTCGTGGGCTTCGGCAGCATGACCGACCCGTCAAAGCAGTACCTCGTTTCGTTCACCGGCGGCGTCTGCGACGTCGCGGAGGACGTGATGATACAATGCGGTCTGTTCCCGCTCAGAGCGACGCGCAAAGGCAGGGACGTGGTGTATCTGCGCGAAGGCGACGCGATATGCGATTTTCTCACCGTCATCGGGGCGTCCAGATATTCGCTCGAAATGATGGAGATAATCGTGGTCAACTCGATGAAGCGCGCCGCCAACCGCAAAAACAACGCCGAGTTCGCCAACCTTGACAAAACGGCGACGGCGTCCGCCGAGGTCTGCGACGCGATAGACGTGCTGAAAGCGCACAAGGACTACGCAAAGCTGCCCGAATCGCTGCGCGAGACCGCCGAGCTCAGGGTGAAGAACCCCGAGCTGTCGCTCGATTCGCTGCGCGAACTGCACTCCTCCCCGATATCAAAATCGGGGCTCAACCACCGACTCAAAAAAATAGTGGAGCTTTCGAAAAAATACAAGTAAACGTGAGAAATTGACAAAATGGATTTCGTCCACCTTCATCTTCACACCGAATACAGCCTGCTCGACGGCGACTGCCGTCTGTCGGAGCTTGCCGCCGCCGTGAAAGAACGGGGGCAGTCCGCCGTTGCCATAACCGACCACGGCGTGATGTTCGGCGCCGTCGATTTCTTCAAGGAATGTAAAAAAGCAGGCGTCAAGCCCATAATCGGCTGCGAAATGTACGTTGCCCCGAGGACGATGGACGACAAATCGTACCCGCTCGACAACGAGCCGTACCATCTCGTGCTGCTCGTAAAAAACGAAGAAGGCTACCGCAACCTTACAAAGCTCGTCACCGAGTCGTATATGCGCGGTTTTTACCGCAAGCCGAGGACGGATATCGATGCCCTCCGCAGGCGTCACGACGGACTGATCGCCCTTTCGGCGTGTATGTCGGGCGTCGTCGCCAAGAAAATACTGCGCGACGACATAACGGGCGCGAAGGAAACGGCAAAAACGTATAAAGATATTTTTGGGGACGATTTTTATCTCGAGCTCCAGCGGAACGGAGTGAACGAACAGATCAAGGTCAACTCCGTCCTCGTTTCGATAAGCCGCGAGCTTGACATCCCGCTCGTCGCGACAAACGACGTGCATTATATAAATAAGGAAGACAGCGAGGTCCAGGAGCTGCTGATGGCGATCTCGACCGCTTCCGAAATGGGAAAAAGCGACTTCGTGATGCCGTCGAAGGAATTTTACCTCAAAACGGCGTCGGAAATGGCAAGTCTTTTCCCCGACCACCCCGACGCGCTCCGCAACACCGTGAAGATAGCGGAGGAATGTGATTTTGAATTTGATTTTTCGCACTTTCACCTGCCGCGTTACGACGTGCCCGACGGGTCGAGCGCGGAAGCGTATCTGCGTTCCCTTGCCGAAAACGGGCTGAAAAAGCGGCTTGAAAGCAACGATATAACCGACTCTTCCCCATACCGCGAACGCCTTGACTACGAGCTCGGCGTGATACACTCGATGGGATTCGACGACTATTTCCTCGTGGTGTGGGATTTCGTCAACTACGCGAGACGGCGTGATATCCCCGTCGGCCCCGGGAGAGGCTCGGCGGTCGGAAGCCTCGCGGCGTATTCGCTCGGCATCACCGACGTCGATCCGCTCAAGTTCGGGCTGCTCTTTGAAAGATTCCTCAATCCCGAGCGCCTTTCGATGCCCGATATCGACATCGATTTCTGCGACGAGAGACGAAACGAGGTCATTGCCTACGTTGCGGACAAATACGGCGACGACCACATGGCGCAGATAATCACCTTCGGTACCCTTCAGGCAAGAGCCGCGGTGAGGGACGCCGGACGCTCGCTCGGTATGACCTACGCCGACGTGGACAAGGTCGCCAAAATGATACCGCGCGCCTACGGGATGACGCTTGAAAACGCGCTTGCCCAGAACCCCGAGCTGAAAGCGGAATGCGAAAAGAACGCGTCGTCCGCAAGGCTTATGGATTTTGCCAAAAAGATCGAGGGCATGCCTCGCAACCCGTCCACCCACGCGACGGGAGTCGTGATAACCGATAAGCCCATAACCGACTATCTGCCGCTTTCGACGAACGACGACGTGGCGGTCACGCAGTTCGGCATGAACACGGTCGCCGAGCTCGGGCTGCTCAAAATGGACTTCCTCGGGCTGCGCTACCTCACGATAATCCGCGACGCGCAGAACAGCGTCAGAAAAAGCGAACCGTCGTTTTCGGTGGAATCGCTGACGTTCGACGACACCGAAACGTACAAAATGCTTTCAAACGGAAATTCCGTGGGTCTTTTCCAGCTTGAAAGCGAAGGGATGCGCGCCCTGCTCTGCAAGATGAAGCCCGAAAACATCGAGGACATCATCAGCGCCATTTCGCTTTACCGTCCGGGACCCATGCAGTTCCGTGACGAATTTCTTGAAAACCGCAGAAACAAAGACAATATAAAATACAAAACTCCCCTTCTCAAGGACATACTCGACCCGTCGATGGGATGTATGCTCTATCAGGAGCAGGTCATGCAGATATGCCGCGTGCTCGCGGGGTATTCCTACGGCAGAGCCGACCTCGTAAGACGCGCGATGGCAAAAAAGAAAAAGGCGGAAATGCTGAACGAAAGAGGCGTTTTCGTCAGCGGCTGCGTTGCGAACGGGATCGGCAAAGAGATAGCCGAGGAGATATTCGACTCGATGGAGTCGTTCGCGTCGTATGCGTTCAACAAGAGCCACGCCGCCGCCTACGCCGTGGTGACCTACCGCACCGCGTACCTCAAATGCCATTATCCGCGCGAATATATGTGCGCCCTGCTCAATTCCGTGTCGGGCGATTCGGCAAAGGTGAACGAATACATCGCCGAGTGCAGGGCGATGGGCATTGCCGTGCTTCCCCCCGACGTCAACGAAAGCGGCCCGCTTTTCACGATATGCGGCGATTCGCTCCGTTTCGGGCTTTCGTCGATAAAGAACGTGGGCTTTTCGGCGGCTTCCGCCGTCGAGCGTGAACGCGAAAGCGCGGGAAAATTCAGAAGCTACGAGGATTTCCTCTGCCGTGCCAACACATTCGCCAACTCCAAAATGATCGAGTCCCTCATTCTCGCCGGTGCCTGCGACGCGTTCGGCATATACAGAAGCCGTATGTTCGCGTCCCTCGACAAGGCGCTCACGTCGCTTTCGGGATTCCGCAACGAGATGCGCTCGGGGCAGATATCGCTTTTCGAATCGATCTCGTCCGACTATTCGATGCTTTCCATCGACTACCCCAAGATAAACGAATACAACGAAAAGGACAGACTTGCCTTTGAAAAGCAGCTCACGGGCGTGTATTTCTCGGGTCATCCGCTCGAGCATTACGTTTTGTTCTCAAAAAGAACAAAATCAGTTCTTATAAAAGACTTGTATTCGTCGCTGCAAAGCGGTAAAATAAAAAACGGCGAGACCGTCACCCTTCTCTGCCGCATAAAAGAGATACGCAAGCGCGTCACCAAAAGCAATTCGCTGATGGCTCGTATCGACGCCGAAGACCTTTCGGGAGAGTGCGAGCTGACCGTTTTCCCCAAAACGCTGACGAAATACTCACATCTCCTCGCGGAAGACGAGATACTTTCGCTGACCGGCGAAGCGTCGCTTGAGGAGCCGTACAACGGAGAAGGCGAGGACGTGCTGAAATTCATACTCGTCTCGGCAGACCGCGCAAGGCCCGACAGCGAAATGAAGACGTCTGACCTGTATCTCAAGCTGACGACGGACGAAAAGCCGCTGCTCGGACGCGCACTTGAAGTGCTGAAACGCCGCAAAGGGCAAAGCAGGGTCTATGTCTACTGGTCGGATACCAAAAAACTCACGGTGTCGAACGACGTGTTCACGTCGGTGACCGACGACGTCATAAGCGAGCTTAAAGAGCTGCTCGGCGACGGCAATGTCGCGACCAAATAACGGAGGTATAAAAATGGGAATTCTGCAAAAAACCGATAATTTTCTCGGAAGATACAAACGCATCGTACCGTTCTGCAAAGTGCTGAAGCCCGTGTTCAATATACTTTTCTACGGCTGCTGCATACTCGCCGCGCTTTTCGTGATAATGGCGTTCATTCTTATCTTCATCAACGTTGACGTCGAAAAAATGCTGCTGCCGCCCGATATGTCTGCCATCCGCGACGCCGCGGGAACGATAACGTCGTACTCGCTCCGCCTCGGAAACGGAGTCGAGATCGTGACGGACGCCGCCGCGGTCACGCTCGGGCACGTCAAGCTCGTCATATACGCGAAGCTCGCGATATGGTTCTTCACCTTCCTCTGCACGGCTCCCGTGTTCCGTCTTATGTCGGACGTGTTCGGCAACATCGCCAAGGGACACGTCCTCAACGAGGAAAACGCGAAATACATCAACATCACCGGTGTCATAATAGCCGGCGGCACTTTCCTGTTCACCATCATAAACAACCTGTTCAACTACGCGCAGATACACAAATTCGTCACCACCGCGCAGATACACTTCTCCTTTGACGTGCAGTGGTACGGCATCATCCTCGGCGTGTTCATAATCATCATAGGCACGATTTACGGTTATGCCTGCAGTCTTGCCAACACGATGCAATCCTCCGGAACAGACATCACCGTCCGCAACGACTGAAAAACCGAAAGAGATTCAAATGGGAAAAACTTTATTCAAAAAACGCGTCAAAAAAGCCGGCGTCGTCAGCCGTGCCATAGCGAAATCGACTATATGGTATCCTCTCAAGATCGCGCTGACCGTGCTCTGGAAGGTATTCACCTATATGCTGAGCATACTGCTGACCATTCTCCTCATCATGATGATAACGGGAGTGGTGGTCGTCTGCGCCTTTCTGCTTTATATCCGCACCAACATCGACGCCGAGTTCGACGGACTCGCGAACCTCAGGCTCGATTCCCCGCTCAGCTCCGCGCTTTATTATTCCGACGGAATGGGCAACGAGGTGGTGCTTGAGGGCGACACCCTGCACGGAAGCGAAAACCGTCTGTGGGCGGAGTACGGCGAGATACCGCAGCAGCTCATAAACGCGGTCATTTCGATAGAAGACCAGCGATTCATCAGCCACAGCGGCGTTGACTTCAAGCGCACGATAGGCGCCGTGCTCAACTTCTTCATGCCGGGCGGCGGCTCTTACGGCGGAAGCACCATAACGCAGCAGCTCATCAAGAACGTTTCCGGCAACGACGAAACCACGATACAGCGAAAAGTGCAGGAGATATTCCGCGCTTTCTACGTCGAAAAGCATTATTCAAAAGAGCAGATACTCGAAATGTATCTTAACGTCATATATCTGTCGCAGAACACCAACGGCGTCAAGGCGGCAGCCGAAGCGTATTTCGGCAAGGACATCAAGGACCTGACGCTCGTCGAGTGCGCGGCTCTGGCTGCCATCCCCAATTCCCCGACCTACTACGATCCGCTCAGGAACCCCGACCACAATCTGCTCAGACGCAACCTGATCCTCAAGGAAATGCTGGCGCAGGGGTATATAACGCAGGATGAATTCGACCACGCCTACAACGTGCCGCTCTATCTCAGCACGAGGACCGAGGAAACGCAGTCGACCACGGACGTCATCCACTCGTATTACGTCGACGCGGTCATCGAGGACGTCATCGACGCACTTATGGAAAAATACGACATCGACAGATCGACGGCGTCGAGAAGGCTCTATTCGGGCGGACTTCAGATAGTCACCAACGTCAATCCCGACATACAGAAGATACTCGAAGACGTTTTCGTAAGCGACAGCTCGTTCCCCGAGACCAGCGGCATAAAGCCGCAGTCCGCGATGGTGGTCATGGACCACTCGACGGGCGCGATCCTCGGCATCGTCGGCGGCAGAGGCGAAAAAACGACCAACCGCGGACTCAACCGCGCCACAATGTCGAAGCGTCAATGCGGTTCTTCGATAAAACCGCTTTCGGTCTATTCCTACGCGCTCGAAAACGGCGCGATAACCTACGCCACCTCGCTCGAAGACACTCCGTTTTCATACGACGAGGAAGAAAAGAGCTATTGGCCGCCCAACGCCCCCGTCGGATACGACGGGACCGTGTCGCTCGTCACCGCGATAAAACGGTCGAAGAACACCACGGCGGTCAGACTTGCCGATTCGCTCGGCGTTGCCAACTGCTTTGAATTCTTGCGCGACAAGGCGGGCATCTCCACGCTTGTCGAAAGCGCCAACTACGGCGGCGTCATCAAATCCGACGTCGCGCTTTCCCCGATGGCGCTCGGCTCGTTCACCAACGGCGTCACCGTAAGGGATATGGCGCAAGCCTACACGATGTTCCCCAACAGCGGAGACGTCATCGAGGGCAGAACATTCTCGGTGGTGCGCGATTCCAACGGCGAGATCATCATCGACAACCGTGTTTCCGAGCAGACACACGCCATTTCGGAGCAGACGGCGTATATAATGACCAAGCTGCTCGAGACGGTCGTCACCGAATATCAGGGCACCGCCTACACCTATTTTGAAGGCTATTACGCCGAAAGAGGCTGCCCCGAATTCTACTACCGCTCCAAGGTCGAAGTCGCGGCAAAGACCGGTACCACCAACGACAACCGCGACCTTTATTTCGTGGGCTACACGCCCGACTACGTCGGCGCGGTCTGGACCGGATACGACAACAACAAATCGATGGGAACGCTTCCCTATTCGCCGTCCACGAGACTGTGGATAGAAGTGTTCAACCGCATATACGGATACCTCGAAACGAGCGGTATCGAATACAGGACCGAATTCAACGAGCCCTACGGCATCATCGAAGCCGAATACTGTACGATAAGCGGCAAGCTCGCGACCGACGCCTGCAGATGCGACATCGAGACAGTCATGACCGGAACGAGCTGCATCAGAAAAGGCTATTTCACCTACGAGACCGTGCCCAAGGAAGAGTGCGACTGCCACGTGATGTTCAAATGGGACAAAAACACCAAGGCCATCTGCGTTGACGGCTGCACCTGCCCCGCGTCTTCGCTCGTTGACGCGGCGTTCCGCAGGATAACGCCCCGCGTTTACAAAACCAACCTCGTCGTCACCGACTCGCAGTACACCTGCATCGACCCCGGATACCTCGGCAGCAATTACGTCTATCCGTCGCTGACGTGGCAGCCTTATTTCTTCAACATTTATACAAACGGAACGTTCCCCGGCAGATCGCAGGGAACAAATTCGTTCAAGCCGGCGAACAGAATATGCATCGAGCATTATTCCGGCTGACAACGCACAAAACACGAAAGGGACTTGAAAACCATGCTTATCCTGAAAAACATCAAAAAAGACTATCTGTCGGGCGATTCCACGGTACACGCGCTGAAGGGCGTCGACCTTGAGTTCGGCAAAAGCGAATTCGTTTCCATCCTCGGTCCTTCGGGCTGCGGCAAGACCACGCTGCTCAACATCATCGGCGGTCTTGACCGCTACACCGACGGCGATATGTATATCCGCGGCAAATCCACCAAGGATTTCAAGGATTCCGACTGGGACTCCTACCGCAACCACACCATCGGCTTCGTATTCCAGACCTACAATCTCATCCCTCACCAGACGGTGCTTGCCAACGTCGAGCTCGCGCTGACGCTGTCGGGCATTTCGAAGGCGGTCAGACGCGAAAAGGCAAAAGCCGCGCTTGAAAGAGTGGGGCTCGGCGACCAGCTCAAAAAGAAGCCCAACCAGCTTTCGGGCGGTCAGATGCAGCGCGTGGCGATCGCGCGCGCCATCGTCAACGACCCCGACGTCATTCTCGCCGACGAGCCGACGGGCGCTCTCGACTCCGAAACTTCCGTGCAGGTCATGGATATCCTCAAGGAAATATCCGCCGAAAAGCTCGTTATCATGGTCACCCACAACCCCGACCTTGCCGAACAGTATTCGACGCGTATAATCCGCGTGCTTGACGGCAAAGTGACGGGTGACGAACAGAAAGAACAAGGCAAAAAGCGCGAAATGGTAGTTGAGCCCAAGGGCAAAAAAGAAAAGAAGCCCTCGATGTCGTTCCTCACCGCCGTGTCTCTTTCGTTCAAGAACCTGCTCACCAAAAAAGGCAGAACGTTCCTCACGTCGTTCGCCGGAAGCATAGGCATCATCGGCATCGCGCTCATACTCGCGCTGTCGAACGGCATCCAGCTTTATATCGACCGCGTGCAGGAGGACACCCTTTCGTCCTATCCGCTGCAGATAACCGAGCAGACGGTCGACCTTTCGGGACTCATGATGTCGATGGCCGGCAAATCGAGAGGCGAAAACGCGCACGAGCTTGACGCCGTCTATTCCAACACGATGGCAGCCGAATTCATCAACACGATGCTGTCGCAGGTCAAGACCAACAACCTCGAAGCGTTCAAAAACTTCATTGAAAGCGATGAAAGCGGACTTAAAGAATACGTTTCGTCTTATCAGTACACCTACAACATAATCCCCAACATCTATTCCAAATACAAAAACTCCGAAACGGGAGAAGAAAAGCTGCTTCGCGTCAACCCGAGCGACATTATGAAGGAAATATACGGCGATATGGGTGAAACGATGATGGACACCTATATGACGAACTCCAATTCGTCACTCTGGTCCGAGCTCATCGACGACAAAGCGCTGCTTTCCGAACAGTACGACGTTATCGCCGGCCATTGGCCTACCACGGCAAACGAGGTCGTCCTCATCGTCAACAAGAGGAATGAGATCAACGATATGGTGCTTTACGCGCTCGGCATCAAGGATTCGTCCGAGATCTCCGAAATAATCGAAAAAACGATGAAGGGCGAGGAGCTTGAAGTCGAACCGGTCGTTATGCAGTACGACGAAGTGCTTGATATGACCTTCCGGCTCGTGCTCAACAGCGATTACTTCATCAAGGATTACGTAACTGCAGACGGATATCAGGTCTGGAAAAACCGTTCCGAAGATCAGAAGTACGTTGACGGCATCGTCTACGGCGAAAACGCCGTCACCCTCAAGGTCTGCGGTATCATTCGTCCCTCCGAAAACGCCGTCTCGACATCCGCTTCCGGTGCCATCGGTTATCTTTCCGACCTTACGAAAGAGCTGATCGGCAGAGTCAATTCGTCCGAGATCGCGCTGCAGCAGCTCGCGGACCCGACGAGAAACGTGCTCACCGGACTTCCGTTCGCCACGCAGAAAGAGATCACGATGGACGACATCAACGCCTACATCTCGACTCTTCCCGAAGACCAGCAGCAACAGATAACCATGTATATTTCGATGATGACGGAAGAGCAGGTCATCGAAATGTTTCGCTCTCAGCTCGCGTCCGACGCCACTTTTGATTCGGTATGCCGCGAGATCGGCGTCGTTGACCTTGACAAGCCTGCGATAATCAACATCTTCGCCAAGACCTTTGAAGCCAAGGAACACGTCGTTGACATCATCGACAATTACAACGAAGTCCACGATGAAGACGGCAACAAGATCATTTACACCGACTACGTGGGAATAATCATGTCGTCGGTCTCCAACATCATAAAATTCGTTTCCTACGGACTTATCGCGTTCGTTTCCATTTCCCTCGTGGTCTCCTCCATCATGATAGGCATAATCACCTATATCTCGGTACTCGAACGTACCAAGGAAATAGGCGTTCTGCGTGCCATCGGCGCGTCCAAACGCGACGTTTCCCGCGTGTTCAATGCCGAAACGATGATCGTGGGATTCTGCGCCGGTATCATAGGCATACTCGCGACACTGCTGATAATCCTGCCGCTCAACCTTATCCTCAATGCCCTCACCGACATAAAGGACATCGCGTCGCTCCCGTGGCAGGGCGCTCTGATCCTCATCGCGATCTCCGTCTTCCTCACGTTCATCGCGGGCCTCATTCCGGCACGTATGGCAGCCAAGAAAGACCCCGTCGTTGCGCTCAGAAGCGAATAAGTGCTTTAAGCAAACAGAAAAGGATTTCCGATTTTCGGAAATCCTTTTTTCGTTTGTAGGGGACGGCGTCCCCGACGTCCCTGATTCCGGCAAAAGTTATGAGTTAAGGTCGATGTTTACTTAAGGCTTCTATTTCTCCTGCCCTTTGAGCTTTCTGCCGCAGGCACGGCAGAACATCGCGTCGGGAGAGTTGATCTGTCCGCAGACGCAGTTCACGCTGCCGTCGGCGTTGAAGCCGGAAACCGCGGACGTGGGAGCGGCAGAAGGAACTGCCGGAGTCGGCGGATAATTCTGCGCCGAAGCGTAAGCTTTCATGCTCTTTCTGGCATAGAGAACGATGAAAAGCACGAGGCCTGCCAGAATAAGGACGCCTCCGGCTATTATGACGGGAGCCGCCCAGCGCGCCTTGTTGTCTTCGTATGTCTCGTAATAGCCGCAGTTGACGCATTCCTTTTTGTAGATCATCGGGTAATCGAAAATGTTTCCTTCGATCCTTTCGGGCTCGCCGAAGGTGTGCTCGATCATATCGGTATAGCGTTTTTTGGTGTCGCCGCAGCGGCTGCATACAATCTTTTCAACGCCTTCGCTCGAGCAGGTCGCTTCGTACGCGACTGTCCACCCGCCGTATTTGTGTCCGAGCGCCGGAACGTATTCGCCGTGGCTGTCCCCGCATTTCGTGCATTCGCGGTATTTATAGCCTTCGGATTCGCAAGTGGGGGCGTATTGCTCGATCCATTCGCCGTAGGTATGTCCCTCGGCGGGGATCGTCTCGCTGCACAGCAGGCCGCAGACGGTGCAGGGGCTTGTCTTCAGACCTTCGCGGAGGCAGTCGGGGTCGATTTTCACGGTCCAGGCACCGGGAGTATGGACGTGATCCACGAGAACGGTCAGACCGTACTGACCGAGCGCGTACCGATAAGACGCATACGGCCATACCGCTATATAATAGGTTCCGGCGGAAAGTGTGTATTCGACCGCATACTTTTTATCGCTTCCGCTGATATGCTCGTTGCTTCCGATCAGCGACGTTCCGCTGCCGCCGTACAGACAGAGGTTGATATCGGTCTCGTAATCGTATTTTTTCGTAAGCAATACCGTTACGCTGCAATCGGAGGGAAGAGTGAATTTGTAGTAATCCTCGTCGTTTTCGCTGAAAATCGATCCGACGTATTCGGTGTCGGTGGAAATTTCCGTTGCTCTTCCCACGTCTCCGTCAGGTTCAAGCTCGGTGTCGGCTGCGTCTTCGACTTCGGCTCTCAGCGTATAAGTCGCGGCGGAATATCTGTAATATGCGTACGGAGTGATCTTGATATAATACTTTCCCGCGGGAAGGGTCAGCGGGCACAAAGCACAGTTTGCGTCACCCGTTACCTCAAAGGAGCAATCCTTTCCTGTCACGCCGTCCGTTCCGTTGGCGGAATACAGATGTATTATCCACATGGGGTTCGACGAAGCGATGTTCGGATGAGTGAAGGTCAGCGTGACCGTACTTGCTTTGCTGAGGCTGAGACAATACCAATCGGTGTCCCCGTCGTTGCACGTTGAGCCGTAAAAATCGGTATTTGCGCTGAGAAAAGTATATGTTTCGTATGAATCGTTATCCTCTTTTTCCCAAACGGCGGAGCTCTTGAAGTTTATCCTGAACTTATATACGTCGTCTTTGTATCTGTAATTCGAGTACGGGAGTACCTTGAGATAATAATCGCCTTTTTTCAGTCCGATCTCGCAGGTGCTCATGTTTTCGTTGCCCGCAACATACCAGCAATCGGCGCTGCTGCAGAATTCGGTGACACCGTCGGACCGATAAATGTAAAATCTCCAATACTCGCTTGTGGTGGCAAATATCGTATGCGAAAAATCTACGGTTATGACGCCGTCGCTTGCAAGCTGGAAATGATACCAGTCAACGTCGTTGTCCCTCAGAATGACACCGCTGTACTCTTTGTTGAGGCTTATGAGGTCGGCAGAAGCGTATTCGCTGTTGTCTTCGGTCTCCCAAGCGTCGGATGCCGTAAAGCTCACGGTGAGCTTGTAATCTGATTTCTCATATCTGTAATCCGTATAGGGCGATATTTTTACAAAATACGTGCCCTTGTCAAGTCCCACGCCCGGCGTTTCGAGGGACGCGTTGCCGCTTACCGTCCATTCGGTCGAGCTTCCGAGTATACCGGAGACGCCGTCGGATTTATAAAGCGAAACACGCCAATAATCCGACGTGCTGGCAAGCACCGTGTGCTCCAGTTTAACAGTTACTTTTCCCGCTTTTGACAAAGTGAACTTATACCAGTCAGTGTCGATTCCGTCGGAAATGGCGCCGGTCACCGTTTCGTTGACGCTGATAAGGTCCGCTTTTGTAAAGTCGTTGTTATTTTCGGATTCCCTGCTTGCCGCAAAAGCCGTGACATTGAGGGCGGCAATCAGAAAGACAAGCGAAAAAACAAGACAAACCGTTTTTTTCATAATGCTCTCCTCACTTTATTATCATAAATTATAACACCGTTGATTTTCAAAATCAATAATAGCTCTGCCGCTATTTGTCAAAAAAATACGTTTTCGAGCGAAAAATCCAGTCTTTCGCCCGTTTTCGGGTGGCTGAACGTAAGTGACACCGAGGCGAGCGCGATATCGCCCGACGTCGGTGCGCCGTAGCGTCTGTCGTTGACGAGAGGATGACGGCGCGACGCGAGCTGGGCGCGGATCTGATGCGTCCTGCCCGTGAGCAGCTTTATTTCAAGGTACGACCTTCCGTCCTTTTCGGCTTTGACCACATATTCGAGCGACGCTTTTTTTACGCCCGCCCTCTCGCGGTCGACGACGTAGGTCTTGTTTTTGTATCTGTCGTGGAACAGCAGGTCGTCCATACGTCCCGATTTTTCGTCAAAGACGCCTTCGGCGACGGCTTCGTAGCGTTTTGAAAAGCTTCCGTCCGTTATCTGTGCCGAAAGAGACGCCGCCGCCTCTTTGGTCTTGGCGAACACGATGAGCCCCTTCGTCGTCTTGTCGAGTCTGTGAACGGCAAAAAAGCCGTGTTCTTTCGCGGCTTCCTCGCTGTCGACGCCGTAAGGCTTGTTCACGACGCAGATATATCCGTCTTCAAAAACGATCTCCATATCACTTGCGGCACTCGTTGACGAACCACGAAAAAAGCTTTTTCGAGTGTTCGTCGTCGAATATCATCTCGGGGTGGTACTGCACCGCCATCGCGTCGGTCCTGCCTTCAAAGCAGATGGCTTCCACTATGCCGTCGTCCGCTTTCGCGGCGGCTATCATGCCGTCGGGCAGCTTTTTGAGCGCCTGATGGTGATAGCTGTTGACTTCGAATCTCGCGTCCCCCATGACCTCGCGGTAAAGCGTACCCTCAGCCGCGTTCACGAAATGGCGGGTGCCCGAGTGGAGCACTTCCTTACCGACCTGCGACGGGATGTCCTGCCAGAGCGTGCCGCCCGAAAAGGCGCAGAGCGACTGTATCCCGCGGCAGATGCCGAGGAAAGGCATTTTTTCGAGAAGACCCGAATTTATGAGCAGTCTGTCGGCAACGTCGCGGCCTTCGACTATCTCGCCGCATTCGGGAAGTACTTCCTCGCCGTATTCACGCGGATGTATGTCGGGCCCGCCCGAGAAAAGTATGCCGTCGAGACGGGAGAGGTATTCCTTCGCGTCGTTTTCGTCGGTCATATAGGGGACGACGACAGGCAGACCGCCCGAAGCAAGGACCGCGTTCACATAGGTCGCGTTCATAACGTATCTTTTTCCTTCGTTCGCAAAAGAGCAGGTGACGCCGATGATGGGTTTCATTTTCAGTTTCCTCCGAAATTCATTTGATTTATGAAATGTGACGAAAATCCGTCGTTGCCGCCGAGTGTGACGGTGACGCATTTTTCCGCGATTTTTTCGAGTTTTTCTTTGTATTCACGGTGAAGCAGCAGATTTGCCGCGCCCGAGAGCGCCGCGTTGCCGAGACGAACCGTTTCGATGTGCGGGATGAGCCCGATGTTTTGGGCGCTTGACGGGTCGAGCGACGAGCCGAATCCGCCCGCAAGGTACAATTTTTTTATTTTTCCGCGCATTCCGCCGACATCGAGCAGCGTTTCGATGCCGCCTCTGATCGCCGCCTTGGCAAGCTGCAGCTTTCTGACATCGCTTTCGGTCAACGTCACTTTTTCGGAAAGGCGGAAAAGCCGCCGCATATTGCCGTTTTTTTCGATATATCCGTTATTCAGAAGGCACGACACGAGGTCGCAGAGCCCGCTGCCGCATATCCCGACCGGAGGGAGAGAACCGAAGGTCGAAAAATTGACGCCATTGCCGTCGTTCCACACCTTATATACCGCGCCGCTCACCGCGGGAACGCCCGACGTGATGCCGCAGCCCTCGAAGCAGGGACCGGCGGAGGTCGATGAAACGTAATATTTTTCGCCGTCGAACAGGGCGATCTCCCCGTTGGTGCCGATGTCCGCCATCAGAAAAGGCTCGTCGGTCGGGCAGACCGAGAGGGCGCAGAGCGCGTCGGCGCCGAAAAACGCCGAAACACAGCGGCAATAATGTCTGTCATCCTCGGTGACGCCGAAAAGCGACGGAGGCGTGAAGGGGTACGACGTCATTCCGTTCGTGTCGCGGCGAGAAAGAAGCGACAGCATGACCGTGTTGCCGGTGATGACTTTTCCGCCCTCGGCAAAGCCGTCGATCAGCGTGTTTATCGCGTCCGAAAGAGATGCTCCCCCGTGTTCCGACGCGTACTCAAGGCGCGTCATAACGTCGGAGCCGTAAATATACTGCGGGTTGACCGCCGTTTTCTTGCGCAGCAGCCTTCCGCTTTCGAGGTCGAAAACGGCGCACGCCACCGTGGTCGTGCCGACGTCTATCGCGCTTCCGACACTTCCCCCGAAAAGCGGCGAAAGGTCGGACGCGTCATAGGTAAACTCGCTTTCCACTTGACAATCATTTTGCGTTGTGTTATAAAATAAATGGGCGTCTCCGTATATTCGGGTCGTGCAGGCAAGGCGAAGCGTGGTGTCGGAGGCGAAAAGCTCCTTTTCGCGTTCGGTGCGGGGTGACAGTATGCCTTCGGCGCGAACGGCGCATTTTCCGCAGTTTCCTTTTCCGCCGCACTCCTTGGGAACGGTCTTCCCCATTGCCTCAAGGGCTTCGGAAACGGTAACGGACGACGCGAAGCACTTCTGTGTCACTCCGTCCGGAGCATGCAGAGTCACCTTCACCTTTTTCACCTTCCCTTCATTTTTATTCATTATATCACTATTTTATAAATTTGCAAGTAAAACATCTGTTATAAGGAGGTCTGCACATGAGCAGCGCTGATATTGCTTTCATCAACACCTGCCGCGGCATTATTGACAACGGAGTATGGGTCCGTGACGAAAAGGTACGCCCCAAGTGGGACGACGGAGAACCCGCCTACACCAAAAAGCTGTTCGGTGTGGTCAACAGATACGACCTTTCCAAAGAATTCCCGCTTCTCACCATCCGTCCCATTTCGTTCAGGGCGGCGGTTGACGAGATACTGTGGATATGGCAGAAAAAGTCCAACAACGTCCACGACCTCGGCAGCCACATCTGGGACGCGTGGGCAGACGAGAACGGCTCCATCGGCAAAGCGTACGGCTATCAGATGGGCGTCAAGCACAAATACAAGGAGGGCGAGTTCGACATGGTCGACCGCGTCCTTTATGATCTGAAGAACAACCCCTGCTCGCGCCGCATCATGACCAACATATACAACTTCGCCGATCTGCACGAAATGGCGCTTTATCCCTGCGCCTATTCGATGACCTTCAACGTCCACGACGGCAGGCTGTGCGCCATCCTCAACCAGAGGTCGCAGGATATGCTCGCGGCAAACGCCTGGAACGTGGCGCAGTACGCGGCACTCGTCATGATGATAGCGCAGGTATCGGGGCTTGAACCGGGCGAATTCGTCCATGTCATCGCCGACTGCCACATCTACGACCGTCATCTTCCCATAGTCGAAGACATCATAAAACGCACGCCGTTCCCCGCTCCCACGGTGAAGCTCGACAAATCGGTCACCGATTTTTACGCTTTTACTCCCGATTCCTTCACCGTCGAGAACTACGAGCACGGCGAAAAGATCGGCAAATTCCCGGTAGCGGTATAAACGGAGGGCAAAAATGAAATTCGTTGTTGCAGTCGACAAAGCGTGGGGGATAGGCTACAAGGGCGACCTGCTCGCGAGAGTGAGGGGCGACCTGAAGAACTTCCGCGCACTCACCAAAAACAAAATCGTCGTTTACGGCTCGAACACCCTTGCCACGTTCCCCGGCGGCAAGGTCCTGCCGAACAGAGTGAACATCGTCCTCAACTGGGACAAAGACTACCACCCCGAGGGAGCGACGGTGGTACATTCGCTCGACGAGCTGTTTGAAGAACTCAAAAACTACGACACCGACGACGTTTTCGTCATCGGCGGCGCGAGCATCTACCGTCAGCTCATTCCCTACTGCGACACGGGATACATAACCGTGTTCGACAAGGTGTACGAAAGCGACGTGAAGATACCCGACCTTGACGCAAGCCCCGAGTGGGAGAGAGTTTCGGAAAGCGTGGTTTTCACGAGCGATCCCGAAACCGACACCGAGGAAGGGCTTGAATATATTTTCACCGAATACCGCAAAAAACCGACGACCTCGATCGTTGAAAAATAACGGAGGGCTCTTATGGGAATCGTTTCGATAATAATCACCGTCGTATCGCTCCTGATAATAGCCGCCGCCATGCTGCTCGGCATCAGACGCGGACTTTGGGGCACCGTGATCAAAATAGTCGCCGTTATCGCGGCGTTTCTGCTCGCCTTCATAACCGCCAAGCTGCTTGGCGCCGCTTTCGGCGGAAAGATCGGGGATCTGGTCGATCTTCTCAGAAGCGCGCTGCCCGATGAATTCGGCGAACTGCTCGACACTTCATCGTCCTTCCTTTCGGTCGCCAAGAGCGGGATCGCGGCGGCAGTCTCACCGTTCGTGTTCACCGTCACGTTCTTCATCTTTTTCTTCCTTATGATCATCCCCGAGCATTTTGCGGCGCAAAGCATCCTCAAGGGTAAAAAAGGCAGCGCCGTCGGAGGCGCCCTGCTTTCGAGCGTAGTGGGTCTGCTGCTCGTTTTCGCGCTTCTGCTTCCGATTTCCGGAATCCTCAGAACGGTAAACGTCGCGAAAAACAACCTTGAAGAAATCGACGGCGAAACCGCGGACGATATCAGAGACGTTTACGACGAATACGTTTCTCCGCTTTATTCGAACATATTCGTGCGCTTCACTTCCCTGACGACCGCCCCGCTTTTCAACGGGCTGACCGTCATAAAAACCAACGACGCTTCGTCGTCGCTCTATAACGCGTCCGACGTCGGCTCGCGCCTCGCGGCAGACCTTATCCCGCTTGCCGACAGCGACAAAATAACGAAAAAAGAAGTAAAATATATCGAAAAATTCGCGTCCGACTTTGAAGAGACCGAAATAATCCCGTCTTTTGCCGGCGAAGTGCTTTCTTCCGCCGCGAAGGAATGGAAAAAAGGAAATCCGTACCTCAACGTTGAACTTGATTTTGACGACTCGGGAAGATTTGACGAGCTTACCGACACGCTTTACGACGTTCTCGGAACGTCCGACAAAAACACCGTCAAGTCCGACGTCCGCGAGGTTTCAAAGCTTCTGTCCCTGCTTGCGGAAAAAGACGCTTTCGGGCTTTCGGAAAGCGACGCCGACGTCGGAAAAACGCTCGCGCGCGAGGGCCTCGTTTCCGGAACGGTGAATATTCTGTTCTCTTACGAACGCTTCCGTCCCGTCACCGTCGATTTCCTCAATATCGCGCTCGATTACGCGGGCGAGGAGCTCGGGTTTGACGAACAGACCAAGCGCGGCATCCGCATTGACAAAAGCGCACTCGACGCGCTGACCGACAAGGATATCGCCGAAGAGTCGCTCCGCATGGAAGACACCGTGGTGCGTATTTTCGATTTCGTGGAATCGGTGAAAGGAAAAGACGTCTTTGACGCCGACATCGTGTCGCTGGGCAAAGCGCTCGACAACGCCTCCGGATCGATCGTCCTCGGAAGCAAGGTCAAGCTCATCCTCGGCGCCGTGCTGAGAAGCCAAAGCATGCAGGATCTCAAGCTGTTCCCCGACAAAATCATCGACATGATCGTTGACGGCGATGTCAGCTATGAAAAGACGTTCGAAGCCGCCGACAAGGCGATAGATGTCATCAAATCCATCGAAGGCGCGTCGGAATCGGGCGTCCCCGTTGATAAAGCCGCAGTCGAAGAGTCGCTGAACTGGCTCGTTGAAAACATGGATCCGTCGGTCGCCGGGATACTCTCGAGCGCCGTGTCTCCCGAATTCATCACCGAATGCGGACTTCCCGAAGAAAGCGCGGAAGGGATTTCGTCACTTTTCTCGGATTATTTTGAAAAACTCGGCGGCACGAACACGCTTGGAAGCGAAAAGATACGCTCCGAGATCGAGTGCCTGAGCTCCGTCTGCACGGCGGCAGCCTCCGCCAACCAGGAAAAAGACGATATGTTCGGCGGCGTGCTCGGCTCGCCCGACGAATTCGTCGAAGCGTTCATGGATTCCGAAATGTTCGCGTCGTCAGTCGTTGAAACCGTGTACAAAAACGAAAGACCCGCCATCGACCCGTTCGGTGTGCGCGAATACGTTTCCGCAAACGACGAAAAGGCGATAAAAGACAGCCTTGAAAAATATTTCAGGGCAAACTACAAAAAAGCCGCCGACAAGAACGGCTTCAGCAAAAAGATCATCTCCGCCGGCTCCGTATTCGGTATCGACCTTACGTCCGCGGTAAAAGACTGGACAAAATGAAAACTATCGATCTTCACACACATTCGACCTGCTCCGACGGCTCGTTCACCCCGCGTGAGCTCGTCCGCCACGCGGCAAAAAACGGACTTTCGGCAATAGCTCTGAGCGACCACGACTCGGTCGAGGGCATCCGCGACGCGCTCGACGAAGGAAAAGCCGTCGGCATCGAGATCGTCCCCGCGATAGAACTTTCCGCGGCGTCCGAGACCGAGACGCACATACTCGGATATTACATCGACCCCGAAAACAAACCGCTGAAAGAAGCGGTGGAATACGCAAAACAGGTCAGGTACGAGCGCGAGGTCGAGACCTGCGCCATGCTGAACGGGCTCGGGTTCGACATAACAATGGAGGAAGCCGAGGAAGAAGCCAAAAGCGGACTTCTCTGCCGCGCCCATTTCGCAAAAATAATGGTGCGCAAGGGCTATGTTCCGTCGGTAAAAGACGCGTTCGACCGCTATCTCGCAAACGGAAAAGGCGCGTACTCGGCACGTCAGGCGTTCACCGACACCGAAGCGGTGTCGCTCATCAACGGAGCGGGCGGGCTCGCGTTCTGCGCCCATCTGCACCTTACGCGCAAGCCGCTTCCCGTGCTGCGCGAATTCCTCACGCGTCTTAAAAGCGAGGGGCTCGCCGGAGTCGAAGGATACTACACCGACTACACCGAGGAAATGGAAAAAGACTACCGTTCACTCGCGTCGTCGCTCGGGCTGCTCATATCCGGAGGCACCGATTTTCACGGCGCTTTCAAGCCGCATATAGCCATAGGACGCGGGCTCGGAGGGCTCGAGATACCCTATTCCGTGCTCGAAAACATCAAGGCGGCGCTGAAATAAAAAATAAAACAAAAATGTCGAAAAAAGATTTGCCGCAAAGCAAATCTTTTTTTTGAAATATGATGACAAACGCCGAAAAATGTGTTATAATCCAAAAGGATAGATATAAGCAAACGCAGAAGCGGAGCGCTGTTCGCCCGCTTTGACATACGACTGATTGGAGAAACACCCGATGGAACGCAAATTCGATTCAAGCAACGACGCTTCCTGCGTATACGGCAGAAACGCGGTGTCCGAATTACTCAAAAGCGGAAAAACGATAGACAAGCTGCTCGTGAGATCGGGCGAAAAAGACGGGCCGCTTTCGGTCATCGCCGCAAAAGCGATCGCCGCGGGTATACCCGTCGTTGAGGCTGACAAGCGGAAGCTCGACTCGTATTCGCCGGCGAACCAGGGAGTGGTGGCGCTCGTCCCCGAGCGTGACTACGCGTCGCTTGACGATATTTTCGCCCTCGCCTCAAGCAGGAACGAATCTCCGTTCATAGTGGTGCTCGACCACGTAAACGACCCCCACAACCTCGGCGCGATAATCAGATCGGCGGAATGCGCGGGCGTTCACGGCGTGATAATCCCCAAGAGGAACGCCGCCGCGATGGGCAGCGTCGCTTCAAAAGCGTCCGCGGGCGCCGACGCCTACGTCCCCGTGTGCAAGGTGGCAAACGTCGCGCAGACGATAGACGAGCTGAAGGAGCGCGGCGTGTGGATCTTTTCCGCCGAAGCCGACGGAACGTCGGTCTATGAAGCGGACCTTAAGGGTGCCGTTGCCATCGTGCTCGGAAGCGAAGGCGACGGAGTGAGCCGTATCATAAAAGAAAAAAGCGACTTCATCGTATCCATACCCATGTACGGAAAAATCAATTCACTTAACGTGTCCGCGGCAGCGGCGGTGCTGATGTTTGAAGCGTCACGCCGCAGGCACGAATGATTCGGAGTGCTTTTATGGAAAAATTCAACATCAACGATATACTCGAAAAAGCCGCTGCCGAAAACGAAAAGCAGCGTTCGGTGGAATATGTCGAAAGCAAGAAAGCGGAAGAGCCGATAGCCGAATCCGACATTCTCGACGCCGTGACCGGAAACGGAAAAGCCCCCACCGAGGCCGACAGGCTCATAGGTCAGTATTCGCAGAAGGTGCCGAAGGTGACCGACGAAAAGACCTCGACGGACGCTCTGCGCGAATCGCTCAATTCGTCAATGGCAAACGACAAGGAGCTGTTCGCCTATTACCGCTCGGTCGAAAACCGCAAAAAAAGCCGCAAGGTCGAGGAGCTTTACAACCTCATCAACTTTGCCACACAGTCGGATATAAAGGAACGCGACGACCTTGAAAGCGAAAAGCCCGACCCCGTCAAACGCGCCTCCCACTTCACCGAAAGCAAGGGCGACGAATCCGGCGATCATTTTTCGCAGCAGAAGTTCGCGGGGTTCGAGGACACGATGATCGTCCCGACAGACGGCGTCAACAAGCCCGTTGCCGAGTTTGACGACGAATACGACGCGCTTTCCGGCAAGATAGAAAGCGGAGAGCTCGACTTCACCGACAAGACCGACACCCGTCAGATACCGCTTATCAGCGACAACCCCGTCGTTGCCAACAACGAAAAGACCATCGAGATAACCTCCCCGGTCGTCGTCGGCAAAAACGAGGACGAGGAAAAGGAAAAAGAACAGGACGACCCGTCCAAATACGACACCAAGGACCGCGACCTGCTCAGAGTTTTCGGCATGATAAGCAAAAAAGACGCCGAAGGCGAAAAAGACGGTGAAAAAGGACGCGAGAAGAAGAAAAAAGAAAACGTGCCCGAATACGAATACACCGACAGGAATCAGAACAGCGAAATACACGAAATGCTGACGAAGGCGATCCGCTCGTCGTTCATCAGACTCATCTTCACCTTCCTGCTCTGCGCCGGCATACTCTATATGGAGCTTGCCACCAAGAATTCGGATATGCACTCGGTCTATATGCGTCCCGGCAGATACGGCCAGCTTTACACCGCGATAGACCTTGAGCTTCTCTGCTTCATCGGCATCGCGCTGCTCGAAAGCCTAAAGAACGGCTGCAAAGGGCTGTTCACGCACAAGCCGACCGGCGAATCGGTGCTTTTCGTATCGTTCGCGGTAGCGGTCATACATTCACTTGTTACACTCATACTCGACCCCAACGTAAAAAGCGGACTTATCTGTCTGCCCTGCGCCGTCTACGCGCTCGTCTGCGCTCTCATAAAATTCCTCGAATGCCGCAAGGACTACCACTGCTTCAAGGTCATTGCCTCGACCCGTTCCAAATACGTGTCGCAGAAGCTGACCGGCGACACCAAGGAAGCGATAGAATTCTACAAATACCTCTTTGACGGCTCCGAGATATACACCACCAAAAAGACCGACTTCGTCGAAGGCTTCTTCAGACGTCTCCGCACCCGCCCCGAAAGCGAATCGCTTTCAGGCTTCGTGATACTCCTCACGGCGATAGTGTCGCTCGGCGTTCTCGGTTATGAGATATACGCCAAGGCAGGCGCGTACGAAGCGATAACGATGGCGTGCAAGACCGTCTGCTTCGCGCTGCCCGTGTCGTCGCTCCTCGTCGTGTCACTTCCCGTCATCAAAGCCAACAGGATAGGCAAAAAGAACGGCTCGGCGTTCATCGGCAACGCGGTGGGTGAAGAATACGCCGACGCGTCCGTCATTTCCTTCGCGGATACCGAGGTTTATCCCTCCAACCTCGTCAAGATAACCTCCGTCAAGGTGTTCGGCAACGGCAGGATAGACACCATACTTTATGACCTTGCCAAGGTTTTCGCCACCGTGGGCGGCCCGCTCAAGACGGTCATCGGCAGCATGATAACCGGCGGCTTCGAGCTGCCGCAGACGTCCCGCCTCATCGAGTCCGCGTCCGACGGCATCTGCGTCGCGATGGACGGATGCGATATGTTCCTCGGCAAAAAGGAATACGTCCGCAACTATAATTTCGAGGCTCCCTACGACGCCGCCGACGCCGAATTCGAGAAAAAGAACGGCTCGGTAATGTACGTCACCAAGAATCAGGAGCTTATCGCGAAGGTTTACATCAAATACACCATCAACCCGCAGTTCAACGTACTGCTCCGCGACCTTTACAAGGCGGGCATGTGCGTGGGCATCAAGACGACCGACCCCAACATCACCAATTCGCTCATCGAAAGATCGGTCAAGTTCAAAAAGACGCCCATCTCCATACTCAAGGCGGGTGACGTTTCGGACGTTGAGGCGGAAAGCCCCAGAGTCGATTCGGGCGTCGTTGCCAACGCGTCGCTCCACACCTTCCTCAGAATGTTCATCGTCGTGGACAAGCTTCGCCACATCACCAAGGCAAACGGCATCATCAATATGATCTCCGTCGCCATCGCGTTCTTCGTTTCCGTCTTCCTCGTCCTCACCGGACAGATGACGGCGATAGCGTCGTGGTACCCGGCACTCTATCAGATCATCTGGATAGTACCCGTGGCGATAGTTTCGTTCTTGCTGTAAAACGCATCAAAAAGCGTCTTTTCAAAAATTCACGTATAACGGGAGGATATGAAAATGCTGAACTGGGATATCGAAAACACCTGGTACGACGCGGGAAGCGAGCTTATATGCGGCTGTGACGAGGCCGGACGCGGTCCGCTCGCGGGACCCGTATTCGCGGCTGCCGTCATTCTCCCCAAAGGGCTTATCATCGAGGGTCTCAACGACTCCAAAAAGCTGAACGCCGCGAAAAGAGACGAGCTTTACGACATCATACGCCGCGAAGCGGTGGATTTTGCCGTGGCTCACGCCGAGGTCTATGAGATCGAGGCGATAAACATACTCAACGCGTCGATGCTCGCGATGCGCCGCGCGATAGCGGCTCTGCGCAAAACGCCCGACCTTGCGCTCATCGACGGCAACATCGCTCGCGATTTTCCCATCAAGGCGGTCCCCGTGATCAAGGGCGACGCAAGATCGCCGTCCATCGCCGCCGCGTCCATCCTCGCCAAGGTCGAACGTGACAGATACTGCGCGGAAATGGACAAATTCTACCCCGGTTACAATTTCAGTAAAAACAAAGGCTATGCCACCAAGCAGCACAAGGCCGCCATCCTCAAGAACGGCCCCGCCCCCGTACACAGAAAATCTTTTTTAAGGAAGACGCTCGGAGATGCCATTGAACAATTTGACATTTGGCAAAGCTGGTGAGGAAGCAGTCGCTTCCTATCTCAAAAAAAGGCTGTGGCATATAATAGCTCAGAACTATCGCACAAACGGCGAAGAGCTCGATCTCGTGGCGTACAGGTTCGGCGTGCTTGCCTTCGTTGAGGTCAAGACGCGGAGCAGCGACGCTTTCGGCTCGCCTGCCGACGCGGTGACCGCCGTGAAGCAAAGGCATATCAAAAATGCCGCCGGCGGTTTTGTTTATGAGCAGATGAAACGCGGCAGCGTCCCCGTCTGGTGCGCCCTCAAGCGCGACCACGTTCTGCGGCACGTCAGAAAAAAACGCTTCGACGTCGCCGAGGTCTATATGGACAGGGCAATGACAAGCAAAAAAATAAATTATATCAAGGATTTTTTCAGATAATTCCGAAACAAAGGTGAAAAATATGTATTTCGTTTCCACACGCGACAGCAAAAAAGAAAAATATCTCGCCCACGACGTCATCCGCCGCGGCATCGCTCCCGACGGAGGGCTTTTCTTCCCCGAAAGCGGAGTCACCTTCACGTCCGATGAGCTTGAAGGCATAAAAAAAGCGCCTTACGCCGAAAGAGCGGCAAAGGTACTCTCAAAATATCTCACCGATTTCACTTACGACGAGCTGCTCGAAAGTTGCCGCGCGGCGTATTCGGCGGAACGCTTCCCCAAGACGCCCGCTCCGCTTCACAAGGTGGAAAACGATTTTTATCTTGAGCTTTACCACGGCCCGACCTGCGCCTTCAAGGACCTCGCGCTCCAGCTCATGCCGCGTCTTCTTTCGCTTTCCATCGAAAAATCGGGCGTTGACGGCGACGCGCTCATACTCGTCGCGACTTCCGGCGACACCGGCAAAGCCGCTCTTGAGGGATTTGCCGACGTAAAGAGAACGAAGATCATCGTATTTTTCCCGAACGACGGCGTTTCGGAGATACAGAAAAAGCAGATGCTGACCCAGAAGGGCGGAAACGTCCGCGTAGTCGGCGTGAAAGGCAACTTCGACGACTGTCAGACCGGCGTCAAGACCCTGTTCGGCGACAAGGAAATGATCAAAAAGATAGGAGAAAAAGGCTGCTTCTTCTCTTCCGCCAACTCCATAAACTTCGGACGCCTCGTGCCGCAGGTGGCTTACTACGTTTCGGCTTCCCTCGATATGGCGTCGGAAACCGGCAAAAAATGCAATATCACCGTGCCGACGGGCAATTTCGGCAACATTCTTGCCGCCTATATGGCTAAAAAGGCGGGGCTCCCCATCGGCAAGCTCATCTGCGCCTCGAACATGAACAACGTGCTGACAGATTTCTTCAACACGGGCGTGTACGACAAGAGACGCGAGTTCCACCTCACGTCTTCCCCGTCGATGGACATCCTCGTGTCGTCCAACCTTGAACGTCTCATTTATCTCGTCTGCGGTGCCGAAAAGACCGCGTCTTATATGAAAGGCCTCAAGGAAAACGGCGTTTTCCGTCTTGACAGCGAGGATATGGCGGTCATCCGCGAAGACTTCGCCGCTTATTGCGCCGACGAAGACGAATGTGCCGCGACGATAAAGCGTGTTTACGGCGAAAAGGGCTATCTGATGGATACGCACACCGCCGTTGCCGCGTTCTGCGCGGAAAAATACAAAAAAGATACTCTTGACGATACCCCGATGATGATAGTTTCCACGGCGTCGCCGTTCAAGTTCTCGCCCGCGGTCTGCCGCGCTCTGGGGACTGACGCCGGAAGCGGATTTGAAGCCGCCGACAAGCTCGCGGCGTTCGCGTCGCTTGAAATCCCCTCTCCCATCGCCGGCATCAGATACGAGGAAGAAAGATTCTCTTCCGTCATCTCCCCCGATTCGCTCGGCAGCGCGGTGATCGACTTCGCTTAACCGATATCGCGTGACTTATAGGTGGCGCAGACTGTCTCGGAGCAGCACGTCGCCGACGAAGGGCCGACCGAGATCTGCCCCGCGGTGCAGCGATGCTCGCCGTCGTGATAGAAACACTGCTTTACCGAGCACACGACGCCTTTGTTTTGCTTTTTCTTTGCGTCCATTTTCATTCTCCATTGCTTTTAATGCTTTTTGCGTTTTGATTTGCGGTCCGCAATGATATTTTCGGCGGAAATGACGCAAAATATGCACAGACATTCACACAAACGAGGTACCTGATGGCGCTTTACGTTCTCGCAGACCTGCATCTTTCCCATTCCGCCGACAAACCGATGGACGTTTTCGGCGCGAGATGGGAGAACCACACCGAAAAAATATATAATAACTGGCAGGAGACCGTGAAGGAGACCGACACGGTCGTCATTCCCGGCGACATTTCGTGGGGGATGAACTTTGATTCCGCGTACGACGACCTGAAATTCGTCGATTCGCTGAACGGCAGAAAAATCATCGGCAAAGGCAACCACGACTACTGGTGGCAGACAATGGCGAAGCTGAGCGCCTTCGTCCGTGACAACGGGCTCGACACAGTGTCGTTCCTTTTCAACAACGCCTACGCCGTCGAAAACTACATAATCTGCGGGACAAGAGGCTGGATGCTTGACGACGCGTACTCGGCGGACGACGAAAAGATAGTTCTGCGCGAGGCGGGCCGCCTCAGACTGTCGCTCGCGGAAGCCGAAAAATTAAAAAAAGACCATCCCGATAACGAGATAGTCGCTTTCCTGCATTATCCTCCGTCCTACAAGGGAAACGTTTGCCGTCCGATAGCGGACGTGCTTGAAGAATACAATATAAAACGCTGCTTTTACGGGCATCTGCACGGAGTAAAAAGCGAAAGCCTCGAAACGCGGCTTGGCGAAACGAGGCTGTATTGCGTATCCGCGGACCTCATCGGCTTCAAGCCGATGCGTGTCTGAAAGAAAGTCCGTTTTTGTTCAGTCGGGGATCTCCTCATACGATATATCGGCGCCCACGGCACAGAGCTTGCCGACGATGTCCTCGTAGCCGCGCTGGATATATCTGATGTCCTCGATGACGGTCCTGCCTTCGGAGGCGAGACCCGCTATGACCATTGCGGCTCCGGCTCTGAGGTCGACCGCTTTTACCGTTGCGCTTTTGAGCGAACCCGTTCCCTCGATGACGCACACCTTTCCGTCGACTTTTATCGACGCGCCCATCTTGATGAGCTCGGCGGTGTAGCGGAAACGGTTGTCGAACACGCCCTCGGTCAGCTTGCTCGTGCCGTTGGCGAGGCACATCAGTACTCCCATCTGCGGGTTCATATCCGTGGGGAATCCGGGGTACGGAAGCGTTTTGACTTTTACGGGACGCAGCTCGCATCTGCCGTCAACGATGACCTGCTCGTCACCCTCGTCAACGTCGCAGCCCATTTCGATGAGCTTGGCGGTGACGGATTCGAGATGCTTGGGGATGACGTTGTCGATGACGAGGCGCGATTTTGTCGCCGCGGCGGCGATCATATACGTGCCCGCTTCGATCATATCGGGGATTATGGCGTAAGTGACGCCGTGAAGCTTCTGTACGCCCTTGATCTTGATCATGTTGGTGCCCGCGCCGGTTATATCCGCTCCGCAGGCGTTGAGGAAGTTGGCGAGGTCGACGATGTGCGGCTCACGCGCGGCGTTATCGATGGTCGTGACGCCTTCGGCCTTGCAGGCAGCCATCATGATGTTGATGGTAGCGCCGACGGACTCGAAATCAAGGTAAACGGGAGCGCCGACGGGTCTGCCGTGGCAGTCGCATACGATGCAGCCGTCTTCAATGGCGACCTCCGCTCCGAGAAGCTCGAAGCCTTTGATGTGCAGGTCGATGGGACGCACGCCGAAATCACAGCCGCCGGGTACCGCCGACTTCGATCTGCCGAAGCGCGATATCTCGGCGCCGAGAACGTAATAGGAACCGCGCATTTTGGTGGAAAGATCGTAAGGCGCGCTGCCGCAGACGATGTGCGTGGTGTCTATCCTCGCGGTGGTGCGGTCGAGCATTTCGACTTCGGCTCCCATGGCGCGAAGTATTTCGAGGGACGAAGCAACGTCCTTTATATCGGGGAGATTTTCGATAACGCAGACGTCCTCGGCAATGATGCTTGCGAAAAGTATGGGAAGCGCCGCGTTTTTCATGCCGCCGACCGTTATCTTGCCGCTGAGCCTGCTGCCCCCGTTGATCACTATATGTTCCATAAAACGAATACCCCTTCAATTCCGGTGAATCTGTATGTATATGGGCGATGCGCCCGAAAAACCACTTTATGTGGTATGAACGACAATAAAAAGTTCGGAAAATTTCCTTGAATAAAGCATAACATATCCGTACCGAATAGTCAATACCGGATTTGTTCAAATGCGATTTTTCGCGCGGTTTAAACAATAATTTTTCATCTTGTACATAATATGACGTTTTTGCCCGATTGACACAAACGCCGTAAAGTATCATAATATCATTACCGGCAAAAGCCGGTCTCAAAGAATTAAAGAGGTCAGATAAATGGCAAAAGAAAAACAGAAACTCAAAATAATACCCCTCGGCGGTACCAACGGTATCGGCAGGAACATGACCGTTTTCGAATACGGAAACGACATGATTATCGTGGACTGCGGGCTTTCTTTTCCCGAAGGCGAAATGTTCGGCGTTGACCTTGTCATACCCGACATGACGTACGTCGAGGAAAACAGCGACAAGCTCCGCGGACTCATACTGACGCACGGTCACGAGGACCACATCGGCGCGGTGCCCTATTTCCTCAAACGGCTCCGGTGCCCCGTATACGCGACGCGTCTCACGCTCGGCATACTCGAAGGCAAGCTCGAGGAACACGATCTGCTCGACTACGCCGATCTCGTCGAGGTCAGCGCCGGAAGCGTGATAAAGGCGGGCGTTTTCAGCATCGAATTCATCCCCGTCACCCATTCCATCCCCGACGCGGTCGCGCTCTGCGTCGAAACTCCCGTGGGCAGGATAATCCACACCGGCGACTTCAAGATAGATCACACGCCCGTCAACGGCGAAATGATGGACCTGCAGCGGTTCGCCATCCTCGGAAGCAAGGGCGTCAGACTGCTGCTCTGCGACTCGACCAACGTCGAAAGGAGCGGCTATACCCCGTCGGAATCCACGCTTTACAACTCGCTCGAACGCTATTTCGCGCTCAAGGACAAACGCATCGTCGCGGCGACGTTCTCGTCGAACATCCACCGCGTGCAGCAGATAATCAACATTTCGGCAAAATACGGCAGGCGCGTGGCGCTTATGGGCAGGTCGATGGTCAACATCGTCAGCGCCGCCATCAAGCTCGGATATATGGACATCCCGAACGGCATACTCGCCGACGCGTCGGAGCTCAAAAAACTGCCTCCGAACAAGGTGACGATAGTCACCACGGGCAGCCAGGGCGAGCCTATGTCGGCGCTTTACCGCATGGCGTTCGGCGAACACAACCAGATAAGCGTCGGCAAAGGCGACCTTGTCATACTTTCGTCGTCACCGATCCCCGGCAACGAAAAACTCGTCATCAACATAATAAACGAGCTGCTCAAACGCGGCGTCGAGATAGTCAACGACGCGGTGACCGAGGTGCACGTTTCGGGTCACGCCTGCGCCGAGGAACTCAAGCTCATCCACTCGCTCACGCGTCCCGACTGCTTCATCCCCGTTCACGGCGAATACAGACATCTCAAACGCCACGCCGAACTCGCGAAAGAGCTCGGTATGCCTTCTGACAGAGTCATAATCCCCGAGGACGGCAAGGTGATAGAGCTCGGCAAAAAGACGTTTGAAGTGAACGGTGACGTGACGTCGGGTCAGGTAATGGTCGACGGCTACGGCGTCGGCGACGTCGGCAGCACCGTTCTGCGTGACAGAAAACGTCTTGCCGAAGACGGCGTGCTCATCGTTTTCGCGTCGATAGACCCCTCCTCCGGCATCATAATCACCGAGCCCGAGATATCCACCCGCGGCTTCGTTTACGCCAAAGAGTCGACGGAATTCCTCGACGAACTCAAAAAGCTGTCGCTCCGTTCGCTTGAGCGCAGCCTTGACAGAGGAATAAACGATTTTGAAGCGATTAAACTCAGACTGCGCGAGGACCTCGCGTCGGTCATCACTCAGCGCACCAAGCGCAAACCCGTCATCATACCCGTAATCGTGGAGGCAGAAATATGAAAGTCATCGTCACGGGAGCAACGAGAGGCATCGGCAGAGCGGTCGCCGAGCGTTTCGCGTCGGAAGGTCACGAGGTGTACGGAACGTACGTCAATTCCGAATACGAAGCGCGTCTTCTTGAAAAGCGCGGCATCCGTATGTTCAGGTGCGACGTTTCGTCCAAAGCCGAGGTCGCGTCGCTCTATGAAAAAACGGGGCCGGTCGACGTGCTCGTCAACAACGCGGGTGTGTCGCTCTGCGAGATCTTTCAGAACGTGTCTGCCGACGCCGAAAGCCGTCTTTACGGCGTCAATCTGTTCGGTGTCCTCAACATGACGCGCCGCTATCTGCCTGACATGATTAACGCGAAATACGGCGTGATAATCAACGTTTCGTCCGTTTTCGGCGAGATCGGAGGCTCGATGGAGGTCGACTATTCGGCGTCGAAGGCGGCTCTCATCGGGCTCACGAAGGCGCTTTCAAAAGAGGTCGGCCCGTCGTGCGTCAGGGTCAACTGCGTGACCCCCGGCATAATCGATACAGACATGAACGCCGCCCTTTCGGTCGAAGACGTGCGGAGCATCGTCGACTGCGTGCCGCTCGAATCGCTCGGGCAGCCGCAGAACGTGGCAGACGCCGTTTATTTCCTTGCTTCCGAAGACGCGTCGTACATAACCGGCGCGGTCATCCCCGTCGACGGCGGCTGGAAAGGCTGAGATCAAAAGATCCGAAAATTCCGTGGTTTCACGGAATTTTCTTTTTTTGATCAAAAAACGCAGAATATTTATCTAAAATACCGATTGTTTTTTCTGCCCGTTGTGTTAAAATCAAATCATCAAAACAAACGAGGTTTATTATGAGCACGCAAACGTCGATGACCGAAGGTCCGATACTCAAAAAACTCATACTTTATACGCTTCCGATAATCGCGACGAGCGTGCTTCAGCTTCTGTTCAACGCCGCCGATCTCGCCATAGTCGGCTCCTACCGCGGCAGCGTCTATATGGGCGCCGTGGGCGCGACGTCGAGCATAACCAACCTCATCGTCAACCTGTTCATGGGGCTTTCGATAGGCGCGGGCGTCAGCGTGGCAAGGTCCATCGGCGAGCGCAACGACAAGGAAGTCAGCCATACCGTACATACATCCATCCCCGTTGCCGTGATATGCGGTATCATCCTTACCGCGATAGGCGTGCTTTTCGCGGGGAAATTCCTCAACTGGATGCGTACCCCGGACACGACGCTTCCGCTTGCGACGACGTATATGCGCATCTATTTCTGCGGCATGACGTTTTCGCTCATCTATAACTACGGCGCGTCGATACTCCGCGCTGCGGGCGACACAAAAGGACCGCTGATAATGCTCACCATTTCGGGTGTTCTCAACGTCATTTTCAACATCGTTTTCGTGGCGGGCTTCGGCATGAACGTCGACGGCGTCGCTTACGCCACGGTCATTTCGCAGGCGTTTTCGGCGTTTATGGTGCTTTATCTTCTGATGAAGCGGACGGATGCCTGTCATCTTGAACTGAAAAAGCTGCGCATCCACAAAAGATCGCTTTCGGAAATGCTCCGCATAGGGCTCCCCGCGGGGCTTCAGAACTCGCTGTTTTCGATATCCAACGTACTCATTCAATCTTCCATCAACTCGTTCGGCGAAGTCGTGCTCAACGGTTCGTCGGCTGCCGCCAACCTCGAAGGCTTCGCCTACGTCGTGATGAACGGATTCCAGCAGACCGCCCTCAACTATTGCGGGCAGAATTCCGGCGCGGGTTATTACGACAGGGTCGCGAAGGTCATCAAATACTGCGTCGTATGCGTGCTTATCGCGGGGATCATCGCAAGCGTGGCGCTCAACGTATTTTCGACGCCGCTGCTGCGCATCTACATCAACGACTCCGAGGAAGCCATCTCCTACGGTCAGACGAGGCTGCTTTGGGTAAACTCGCTCTATTTCCTCTGCGGTGTGCTTGAAGTCATCGTCGGCTGCACCCGCGGAATGGGCGCGTCGCTTTCTCCGATGATAATCACGGTGTTCGGCGTGTGCGTCATGAGGATCGTGTGGATATTCACGATCTTCCGCGTCGAGCGCTTCCACACCATCGAATGTCTTTTCGTTTCCTATCCCATTTCGTGGCTGCTCACGCTGATCCTGCAGTTCGTCCTGCTTGCGAAGGTGTTCAGAAAGCAGAAAAAAGAATACGAAGAAAAAATGTCAAATCGCAAGCTGCAAATTGCAAAATAAGGAAGGATTTCCGCGCCTGCCGCGGAAATCTTCAGACCGAAGACAAACTCGTTTCTTGCGCCATTGAAATGCAAATAGAATAGAGCAAAAGTGTACTTTCATCAGAAGGATGAGAGTACACTTTTATAATAGGAATATTGATTTTATCAGAAATTTCAATGGCTTCGACGAAAAACTCGACTGCCGTAGT
>JAZRXG010000038.1:0-4545 GCA_045600105.1 Eubacteriales bacterium | reverse complement strand
CGCCACAGGCGAACATCACGCCGTAAGGTACATCACGTTCCACGCAGTGGAACACATCGTTCGCCGAGTGTCCTTAAGAGCACTCGGCGTTTTCGGGGCGCTTTTTGTTTATCGTTTTTTGAGCTTTTCAAACGGGAGCTGCGCGAGGACGACGGCGGTGAAGATGAGAAGGCAGCCGCAGAGTTCTTTTGCCGTCAGCCTTTCGCCGAGTATCACCCAGCCGGCAAGCACCGAAAACACCGATTCGAGGCTCATCAGCAGCGACGCCACGGTCGGGTCGGTCCCCTTCTGACCGAGTATCTGCAGCGTATAGGCGATGCCGCACGAGCATATACCGGCGTAAAGCAGCGGTATCCACGCGTCAGGCGACGCGAACGCCGTTATCCACGCGGAGGGATCGGGGATGAGCTCGAATATCACCATCGGGACCGCCGAAAGCAGTCCGCACACGAAAAACTGCACGCACGAAAGGCGCACGCCGTCAAGAAGCGGCGAAAAGCGGTCGATGACGAGGATGTGGAACGAGAACACGAGAGCGCAGAGCATCACGAGGACGTCCGACGTCTGCACGCCAAAATCACCGTTTATGCACAGCAGATAAAGCCCGACGACGGTGACGGCGACGCTCACCCACACGTTAAGGTGACATTTTTTGCCGAAGAACGTCCCGATGACGGGGACGAGGACTATGTAGCAGGCGGTGAGGAAGCCCGCTTTGCCCGCGGGCGTGCCGTAGTTGAGCCCGAGCTGCTGAAGATTCGTCGCCGCGAAAAGCACCGCTCCGCAGCACAACCCGCTGACGAGAAGGCGTTTTTTGTCCGCCTTGTTCGCGGGGACGACGCTGTCGGACGAATATTTGTCGCGCATTAAAACGACGGGAATGAGTAACGCCGAGCCGATGAACGATCTGACGCAGTTGAACGTATACGCTCCGATTTCTTCTCCGCCCTTGCTCTGCGCGACGAACGCTATTCCCCAAAGCAGCGCGGCGAGAACGAGAAAGGATTGGTTTTTGAACTTCTTCATTTTTTTATTTTGCGCCGAGTATGAATCTCATCACGACGGGGTTGTGGTCGGAATATTCGAAGCCGGTCTGCACGTTTTCGACGTAGGTGACGGTCACGTTGTCGGTGACGAGGAAGCCGTCCACGATGACGGTGAAGTTCCCTTCTTTATACGGCACGTCGCAGTTGCGGCAGGTCGGTTCCTGCTTGCCGGACGTATAGTCTATGGCGCGGCTGACGTTTGAAGTAAGAAGCTCCGCGGGGAACGGTTGGGTCCAGCCCATCGCCTCGGTGCCGTCTCCGTTGAGGGTCGGCACGGAGCTGCCCGTGAAGTCGTGGTTGAAGTCGCCGCCGCACACGCAGTAGTTGCCTTTTTCGTATTCCGCCTGCATATCACCGAAAAGCATGGTCATCTGCGACGTGCGTATCTCGTCGGAACCGCCGTACGCCGAAAGGTGCACGTTATAGAGGACGAGTTCCCTGCCGTCGTCGGTGGGTATGCGCGACACGGAATAGCATCTGTCGAGGTCGAGCAGCTTGGAAAGCGAATCCGAGATCTCGAGTTTGCGTCTGAGCGACGACGTGATGTCCGTTTTTGAAAGCGTGAGGATGCCGCTGTTGGACGAGCCGTGAGGCTGCGTGAGCGGATACATGAGGAACGCGGAGTGATAGTTGACGGCGAACGCCGCGGAATAGGTGCTGAAATGATCGAGGAACTGCTTCTTCTGATCGACGTGATAGCTTCTGGTCGAGTCGAAGTCGACTTCCTGGAACAGTATGAAATCGGGGTCGTACGACGCGGCTTTATCGGCGGCGGCGCTGATGCAGGCAATAACGGAATCCCTGCTTTCCGCCCACGATTCTTTTCCGCCGTCCATAAAGAAGGTGAAGTCGGGAGTGTAGGCGCCAAATCCGACGTTCTGCGTGACGACGGTGTATTCCACGCCCGTTTCGGCTTTGTCCCTCGTTCCCTTGCCCTCAATGTCAAGCGGCTGCCTGTCCTCGATGCGCGAATAGCTGAAAAGCACATAGCAGAGATAGCCCACGACGACGAGAAGCAGCACGCCGAGCACTATGCCGACGACGCGAAAAATCTTTTTCGTTTTCGATGCCGGCTTTTTTTCTTTTTTATTTTTATTTTTATCCATTGCGTTCGCCTCCGTTTTTTGCATTATATCACTCTTTTTTTCGTTTTTCAATAATAAATACTTCAAAACGGCGTACAAAGTGTTGATTTTTTATGCGGTATATGTTATAATTTTGTGATTTTGTGAAACAAACATTTTGCCTGAAGGACGAAACCATGAAACGAAAATTTCTGCGCTTTCCGGCGCTTCTGACTTTACTTACGATTCTTATCACATACGCGGCTCTTTTCGCGGCAAGCGCCGAAACGTATGAGCTTTTTCCGAACGTTCCCAACGTCGAGGCCAACAGGAGCACGGAAAGCGACAAATACTCGGAGCACTGGGAATACTGGTCACAGGGCGCTTCGAAATACCGTTACAAGCCGAACGGCGGCACGGGCGCGATGTACTGGGGCTGTCACGTCGTGTCGTACGCCAAAATGTTCGTGGAAATGGGGCTTGAATCGGGTGACCCCGACGTTTTCAACCCCGATATGCTGTTCGAGTGGGGCATGGGAAAATATTTCCGCACCGAGGACACCGCCGAGCTCTGCGGCACGGTCAACCAGAAGGTCCCGCAGGACTACGCGAAATACAAGGGCACCACGATAAAATACGAGGGCTACGTCACCCTGACGGGCACGAGGACTCAGAACGCCGCCCTCATAATGGAAAAGCTGAAAAGCGGTTATTACGTCATCCTCAACTGCACCGCGCATCAGGTATACGTCGGCAGGGACGCGTCGCTGCGTGCCGGAACGCCCATCATCCTCGATTCGGCGAACGACAAATCGACCGCGCCCTACCACACGAGAACTTACGTCGATTACACCAAGCTTTATTTCGACAAAATGTATCTTTTCAGATTCGACGAACCGATACTTGCCCCCGAAACGTCTCCCATACTCTATACCTACACCGCCAACGTCACCGAAAAAAGCGCGTCGGTGCGCGAAGTGGTGAAGGACCTGCTCTACGACGACCTCGGGTTCTGTCTGGGGCTCACCGAAGACTCGATGACCGAATACCCCGAATCCGCGCGCAACTCCTTCCCCGCGTACTGCAGCTCAAAGGTGTCGGGCGGTGCCGAAGCGTCTTACGCGACGATGAAGTGGCACGGCGAGCTTGAAGAAGGCACGACGTATTATTTCAGAATGTTCGTCGTATATAAAGGCACGAAATATTATTCGGACGTCGATTCGTTCACGACGAAGGGCGAAACGCGGCACACCGTTTCTTTCCGCAGCGAAGACGGCGGTCTCATCACGGCGTTCACCGTCAAAGACGGAAAAGCCGCGATACCTCCCGAAGCCCCCGAAAAAGACGGATACGTTTTCGTCGGCTGGGACAAATCCACCGACGCCGTTGTCTCCGATACCGATTTTTATCCGGTTTACCGTGAGATCGGCGACGTTGACGGAAACGACAGAGTCGACGCCGAAGACTATCTCCTTCTCCGCCTTTGCCTGCTCGGAGCAGGCGAGCTTTCCGATCCTTCTCTTGCCGCCTGCGATGTTGACGGCGACGGAGACATCGACACCGAGGACTATATCGCGCTTCGTCTCAGCCTGATCGCCGAAAGCAAAAAATGATTTCAGACATTTTTTGCAGAATATGTAATTTTTTGTCTTTCGGAAAGGTATATAGGTAAACACCCGCAGTAACAAAAATCTGATGTATAAGGAGCCCAATCATGGACAAAAAGCAGAAAAAAAGCAATCTTTCCACCGAGCAGCGTTATGAGCGTTTCAATTCATTGATAAATAGGCTGAAGCGCTTGGAAGGAGGAGAATTCAGAAACACCCTGAGTTTTTATCACAAAGAAGGCCTGGTCTTTGTGTATGACGATAAAGGCAAAAAACTGCAAGAGCCCAATCTCGATTCGCATCGCGGAGGGCTGAATGATCTGTTGGTAGGCAATATGATCATCGTCGACCCCCGATTCACGGCGGGAGAAATACCCGATACCGAGGCTTCGATTTACAAAATAAGCGGCAAACCCGGCGATCATAAGCTTACCAAGACGACTTTTGCCGATTACGCCGTCTCGTGCGACAAAAGCATAAAAAAACCGCAGATGGAATCTCTCGTGTTCTTACGGGAGAATTTAACGGGGTATGTAACCGGAAGGTGTAAAAGCCTTCCGGTTATTGCTTTTTCAAGCGGTTATGCGTTTCTTTGTAATGGTTGCGTCGGTTTTCAGCGTGGCGGTGGAGTCCTTTGCTTCCGGTGCCTGAAAGGTGTAGTAAATCACGACGGTGTTTCCGCAGGTGCGTGAATACTTTTCCTCTTTTTCGAACACTTCAATGCGTCGGATGAAGGTGTGGAGCAGTTCCGCCGTCAGTTTCGGCATCTCCACGTATTCCCGTGCTTTGGCTATGAATTCGGTAACGTACATTTCCCGCAGATCGAGC
>JAZRXG010000037.1:0-39736 GCA_045600105.1 Eubacteriales bacterium | reverse complement strand
GCCATTGAAATTTCTAATAAAATCAAGTATTCCTATTATAAAAGTGTACTCTCATCCACCCGGATAAAAGTACACTTTTACTCTTTTTCTCTATTCTATTTGCATTTCAATGGCGCAAGAAACGAGTTTGTCTTCGGTCTGTCACCTCATGGAGATATCCGTGAGGTGTTGTATTTGTCATACTTCGCGCCTGCCCTCGAACGCCTTGGAAAGCGTCACGCTGTCGGCGTATTCGAGAGTCGCTCCGACGGGGAGTCCGTAGGCAAGCCGCGTGACCTTTACGCCGAAGGACTTCATCAGACGGGCAATATACAGTCCTGTCGCTTCGCCTTCGACGCTCGGATTGGTGGCGACGATTATTTCCTTTACGTTTTCGTCGATACGCGCAAGCAGCTCTTTTATCTTGAGCTGTTCCGGCGTAATGCCGTCCATCGGCGATATCACTCCGTGAAGGACGTGATAAAGCCCGTTGAACTCGTGCAGCTCTTCGATGGCAGCAAGCGACTTGGGGTCCTCGACCACGCAGATGACGCTTCTGTCACGGTTCTGCGACGCGCAAACAGGGCAGAGCTCGCCCTCGCAATAGCTCTGGCACGACGGGCAGAGATGAAGGCTGCCCTTGGCGTCGGTTATTGATCTTATCAGGTCGGCGACTGCCGCGTCGTCCATCGCGATGATGTGATAGGCGAGCCTTGACGCCGATTTTCTGCCGATGCCCGGCAGGGAATTGAGCTTGTTTACGAGTTTTTCGAGTGACGGAATCATGGCTTTTTATCAGAAAAGCCCCGGCATATTGGCTTTGCCGGTGATCTTTGCCATTTCTTCGGAATTGGTGGTTTCGACGGTCTTGATCGCTTCGTTGACCGCTGCGACGACGATGTCCTGCAGCGTTTCGACGTCATCGGGGTCGACGATGTCGGGTTTGATGTCGATGGAGGTTATTTCTTTGGTGCCGAGTATGGTGACGGATACCATTCCGCCGCCTGCCTGCACGGTATATTCACGGGCGTCGAGGTCTGCCTGAAGGGCTTCCATGTCCTCCTGCATCTTCTGAGCCTGTCTTATCATTGCGTTCATGTTCTGGGGGCCGCCGCCCATACCCTGAGGAAGTCTGACTTTCATTTTAAATCTCCTAACCTAATTCATTTATTAAATCGGATGACGCGTCGGCTGACGCCGTCTTCGGCTTTGCGCTTGAAATGATTACCCGTCTGTTCACTCCGTCGACGGCACGGGCCGCGTCGCTTATCGCGTCGAGCGAGTTTTTGGACGAAAGAAGCGACTTGGTGAAATCGTTGCTGACGTATATGATAAGGTCGCTTCCTTTGACCGTCATCACGGCGTTCTGCAGCAGTCTGCTCACGTCGGGACGATTTGAAAGCATCTCGCACAGCTCCGACACCGTTTCGTACGCGGTTTCGTCGTTTTTCGGCTCGGCGGGAACGGAGACGTTCGTCTTTTCGTCGGCTTTTCCGGCTGTCTGTTCGGGTTCGGCTGCCGTGACGGTCGGCTGACGCGTTACGACCCCGCCCGAAACGTCGCGCTCGAGCTTGGCTATCCTCGCGGCGAGCGATTCGGTCGAATCGGAAAATCTCGCGTCGCAGAGCCTGATGACCGCAAGCTCGGTGACGAGCCGTTTGTTCATCGCGTAGCCGGTAAGACGGTTGCGCGCTTCTTCGGCGGTGGAGGCGAAATATATGAGTTGTTCGTTGGTGAAAAGCGAAGAAAGGGCAGTCACCTTTTCGAACGCCATATTTGACATGAGGTTTTCGGGTTTGCCGCCCTGCTTTACGAAAAGCATGTCGCGCACGGCGGAAAGCATGTCGTCGAGCAGCACGGTCAGTGATTTTGCCGAGGCGTAATAATCGTCGAGCAGCGACAGACACGTCGAAACGTCGCGTTTTGACACCGCTTCGAAAAGCTTGTCTATCGTTCTGTCTTCGGCGATGCCGAGCTGCGACGCCACCACCTCGCGCGTTATCGCTCCGCCGTCGGCGGCTTCGATGCAGGATTCGAGCAGCGAAATGGAGTCGCGTACCGAACCGTCGGCAAGACGGGACAGAAGCTCCGCCGCGTCGTTATCGAGCTTTATGCCTTCGGACGACGAAATGTCAAGCAGATGCGAAGCAATGTCTTTTGCGGGTATGCGTCTGAACTCGAACCGCTGGCACCTCGAAAGTATCGTCGGGGGTATTTTGTTGAGCTCCGTCGTCGCGAGTATGAAAAGCACGTGAGCCGGCGGCTCCTCGAGCGTTTTGAGCAGCGCGTTGTAAGCGCTCGACGTGAGCATGTGGACTTCGTCGATGATGTAGACGCGCTTTTTGAGCGACGTCGGGGGATAGATGAGCTCGTCGCAGAGAGAACGGATGTCGTCGACCTTGTTGTTGGACGCCGCGTCGAGCTCGAGCACGTCGGTGCAGTTTCCGCTGTCTATGGCAAGGCAGGCTTCGCATTTTCCGCATGGCTCGCCGTCAACGGGGGAAAGGCAGTTGACCGCTTTTGCGAGTATGCGCGCCGACGTGGTCTTGCCGGTGCCGCGCGTGCCGCAGAAAATGTACGCGTGGGCGACTCTGCCGGTCTGGCACTGGCGCTTGAGCACGCTGCGTATATGCTCCTGCCCGATCATATCGCCGAAAGACGACGGACGGTATTTGAGATACAGCACTTTGTACATGGGCGGTCTCCTTTCGTGATTATGCAAGTGTAAAACGCGGTTTTATATGTAAAAATAAAAAAATACTGAAATACATAATACGGCTATGCATCCCGATATCGAACAGTGATTACACGCGTTAATACGGAGTTGACCTCAGAACAGGCGCTCTTGCGGCACATCCGCGGATCTGCTTAATGCTGCTTGATCCCTCACCTGACATGGTTCACAGACGCGAATCGCACAAGACCCATTCTTCAACGATCTCGGCCGCACGCAGCCGCACAATCAGTGTCCTCGATCGGTATTTGACCCCTGCTTTAGCGGATTGCAGGCAACAAGGCACCGCTGACTCCCCGGCAAGCATAACCGTATTACATATTTCAGTTCGACCATTATAACACGGCGTCCCGGTTTTTTCAATACCCAAAATCAAATTTTTTTCTTCCGTTTGCCGAAATTGCGGGAACGACACGAAAAAAGCGAAAAAAGATATGCGTGTCCGCGATAAATCGCGTCAAATCACGATTGACAATCGTGAACAACTGAGGTATAATACAGAAGATAATGGGGTGATTATATTGTCGGTAATCAAATACAGAACGTTCTATGACGTCGAGAAGGAAGAAAAATGGCTCAACAAGCAGGGACAGGACGGTCTTCTGCTCGTGGACACCATTCCTTTCGGCTATACGTTCGATAAAACTCACAAAAAATGGACCTACTCGATGGAATGGCTCGATTCGTCGCCCGACACCGAGGAAAACGCCGCCTACATCAAAAAGCGTTCGATGAAGAACTGCTTCTACTGCGGCAAAAAGAACTGCTATGCCTATTTCGCTTCCGAGGGGAACACTCCTCCGGCAAAGAGCGCGTCCGCTTTTGACGCGATAGCTAAGCGATATACGAAGATCGCCGTTTTCGCTGCCGTCATTGCCGTCTTCCTTTTGCTGCTCGTCGTGTACAATTTCGTGTGGCAGGGCAGATTCAACGGCCTCGAATACGTCAACAAAGAAGGCGAATCGGTCGTCGGCTATACCGCGCCTTACGATGGCAACGAAATAGTCGGTGCCTTCAAATGGGTGGTCGGCAAGAATCCCGCGTCGGTTTTCCTCGCTTTTCTCATTCCGATCGCGGCGCTTTTCGTGTCTTACGACGGATATCTGTGGTATATCGCCGCAAAGTGGAAGGGATACGCCTCTCAATTCAGTGGAATGGAGGCAAGACGCTGATGCAAAGTCTTAAGTATACGGTCAAACTCGTAAAAGTCGCGGACGACAACAATCTCGAACCGATATATGAACCGTTGAATATCGACGAGCGCGTCGTCACGCGTTCCGACCTTTCGCGTCCGGGACTTCCGCTTGCCGGATTCTTCCAGCATTTCGAAAACGAAAGGATACAGCTCATCGGGAACATGGAGCACGGATACCTTTCCTCCCTTGATCCCGACGAAAGATACGACGCGATAGAACAGCTTATGCAGCACAAGATCGTCGCCCTTATAGTGACGTCGAGACTGCCGGTTTTCGACGAGCTTTACGAGCTCGCCCAAAAATACGAAACTCCGCTTTACCGCACCAACGCCACTACGTCGGCGTTCTCGTCGGCGCTTACGTCCTACCTCAGCCTCGAGCTTGCCGAAAGGATAACGATCCACGGCGTTTTCGTTGAGGTCTACGGCGAAGGTGTGCTTATCCTCGGCGACAGCGGCATCGGCAAAAGCGAAACGGCGATAGAACTCGTCAAGCGCGGTCACCGCTTCATCGCGGACGACGCCGTCGAGATCAAAAAGCCGTCGGCGATAACGCTCATCGGCTCGGCACCGTCGCTCATCCGCCATTACATCGAGCTCCGCGGCATAGGTATCGTGGACGTCAAGCGCATATTCGGTATGGGCGCCGTCAAGGAGACCGAAAAGATCGATCTCGTCATCAAATTCGAAAACTGGGAGCAGGGCAAGGAATACGAACGTCTGGGACTCCAGACCGAAACGTACGAGCTGCTCGGCATCTCGCTTCCGGCGCTGACCATACCCGTCAAACCCGGCAGAAACCTCGCGGTCATCATCGAGATCGCGGCAATGAACCACAGACAGAAAAAAATGGGTTACGATACGGCCCAGGAATTCATAAGAAAAATGAACGAAGAAATCGAAAACGAAGAAAGTGAGGAATTGAGTAAAGATGTATTATCTTGGTATTGATCTCGGAGGCACGTTTATCAAGGCGGGCATCGTCGACGACGAAGGAAAGATCATCCGCAAGGATTCGCTTGCGACCGAAGTTGACGGAGGCGTTGACCACGTTGCCGAAAGAATGGCGGAAATTTCGCTCAAAGTCATAAAGGACGCGGGACTTTCCGTTTCCGACATCGCCTACGCGGGCGTCGCATCCCCGGGGACCGCAGACTGCGGCTCGGGTGAAATGGTCTACTGCTCGTCCATCCCGTTCCTCCATTATCCTCTCGCGAAGAAGATATCCGATCTCACCGGCATCGAAAAAGTATATATCGAAAACGACGCCAACGCCGCCGCAAAAGGCGAAGCGTCCGTCGGCAGCGCCAAGGGATATAAAACGTCAATAATGATCACGCTCGGCACCGGTATCGGCGGCGGCATCATCATCGACGGCAAGATATTCACGGGCTTCAATTTCGCGGCTGCCGAGGTCGGACACATGGTCATCGACCCGTCCGGACCCGAATGCCAGTGCGGCAGAAAAGGCTGCTGGGAAAAACTCGCTTCCGCTACCGCCCTCATCCGTATGGCACGTGAAAAAATGGCGGAGGACCCCGACACCGTTATGTGGGAGCTCTGCGGACACGACCTTTCCAAGGTCGACGCCAAGGTTCCTTTCGACGCGAAACGCGCCGGTGACAAAGCGGGCAGCGAAGTCGTCGAAAAATATATTTTCTACCTCGCATGCGGTCTTACCAACCTCATCGACCTGCTCGAGCCCGAGATAATCACCGTCGGCGGCGGCGTCTGCAACGAAGGCGACTATCTGCTCGATCCCGTCAGAGCCATAATCGAAAAAGAACAGTATTCCCGCAACGGCGAGCTCAAGACCAAGATCGTCAGAGCCGCTCTCGGCAACGACGCCGGCATGATCGGCGCCGCCATGCTCGGCAAATAATATCCTTACGGGCTCAAAACGCGTCAAAGCCGGAATATTCAACAAATCATTTCATTGAGAAAGTTTACATAATGTCAGTTGAAATCAACGAAATACAGAACAAAACACTAATAACCATAGCACTTCGCGGCATCGTGGTATTCCCGGGGATAACCTCCAGCTTCGAGATCGCGCGCAAGGCGTCCATCAGGGCGATGAAGCTCGCCGAGGAACACGGAAACGAGCTTTTCCTTGTCACGCAGACAGACACCGAGGTCGAATACCCCGAGAGAAACGACCTTTACGACGTTGGCGTCATCGCCAAGCTCAAGCATTCGGTCAAGCTCCCCAACGGCAATTATCAGCTTATGGTCGAGGGAGTGTGCCGCGGCAGGCTCCTTGCCGTCATCAGCGACAACGGAAGCCTGTTTTCGTCGGTGATATGCAGCGCCGACGGCGAAATAAAGGGAACGCGTTCGCCCGCCATGACGAATAAGATCACTTCCGCCTACGACGAACTCGAACAGTACCTGCACTTTTTCTCAAAGCCGTCGCAGGAGATACTCGACGAGGTAAAGAACATCGACGACCCCGGAGCGTTTTCCGACTTGGTCGCGTCGGCGTTCTTCGTCAAATACGACGACAAGCAGAAGATACTCGACGAGCTCGACCCCGACAAGAGAATAGACGCGCTGCTCGATATACTCGACAGAGAGATCGACATCATGGAACTCGAAGGCTCCATCCACGCAAGGGTCAGGAACCGTCTTTCCAAGACTCAGCGCGATATTTATCTGCGCGAGCAGCTCAAAACGATCGAAAACGAACTCGGCATGGACGACGAATACGAGTCCGACGACGAGTATAAGCAGAAAATACTCGACAAAAAGCTGCCGAAGGAAGTGGAGGAAAAACTCCTTTCCGAAAACGGCAAGCTCCTCAAGATGCAGTTCGGCTCTCCCGAGGCGACCGTCATCAAGAACTATATCGAAACGTGTCTCGAGCTTCCTTGGGGCAAAATGTCCATGGGAACGGCAGACGTAAAGAAGGCGCGTGCCATACTCGACGAGGACCACGACGGGCTCACCAAGGTCAAGCAGAGGATACTCGAATACATCGCGGTCAAGCAGCTCGCTCCCGAGCTCAACGGGCAGATACTCTGCCTCGTAGGGCCTCCCGGCGTCGGCAAAACGTCGGTCGCCAAGTCGATCGCCCGCGCTCTCGGCAGAAAATACGTCCGCATCTCGCTCGGCGGCATACGCGACGAGGCTGAGATAAGAGGACACCGCAAGACCTACATCGGTTCGATGCCGGGCAGAATAATCAACGCCCTCAAGCTTGCGGGGACCTCCAACCCCGTCATCCTTCTCGACGAGGTCGACAAAATGACGCAGGACGCACATGGCGACCCCACGAGCGCGCTTCTCGAGGTGCTCGACGTCGATCAGAACAAGACGTTCCGCGATCACTTCATCGAGCTTCCCGTCGATCTTTCGGAGTGCGTGTTCATCGCCACGGCGAACACCACGTCGACCATCCCTCTTCCGCTCATCGACCGTATGGAAATGATCGAAATGGATTCGTATTCCGAGACCGAGAAGATATCGATTTCCAAAAACCATCTTATCCCCAAGCAGCTCAAACGTCACGGACTCAAAAAATCAAATCTGCGCTTTACCGACGACGGCATTTCCGAACTGATAAACGGCTACACCAAGGAGTCGGGTGTCAGAAATCTCGAACGCGAGATAGCGTCCGTGTGCCGCAAGACCGCTCGCGGTATCGTTGAAGGCGAATACAAATCGTTCACGTTCAACGCCGAAAAAGCCGAAAAGGTGCTCGGACCGCGCAAATTCCTCCCCGACGTGATATATGATAAGGACGAGATCGGCATCGTCAACGGGCTCGCGTGGACGCAGCTCGGCGGCGAAATGCTGCGTATCGAAGTGCTTTCGATGCCCGGCAACGGAGCGCTCGAGCTCACGGGCTCGCTCGGCGACGTCATGAAGGAATCGGCGAAGGCCGCGGTCAGCTACATCCGCAAGCACGCGAAAGAGCTTGGGATAGAAGAAGATTTCCACAAAAAATACGATATACACATCCACGTTCCCGAAGGAGCCATTCCAAAAGACGGTCCGTCCGCGGGCATCACCATCGCCACCGCGATCGTCAGCGAGCTTTCGGGCAGACGTGTCAAGCAATCCGTCGCCATGACGGGTGAGATAACGCTGACCGGACGCGTGCTGCCCATCGGCGGGCTCAAGGAAAAGTCGATGGCGGCTTACAAGGCGGGCGTCAGAACGGTCATCGTTCCGAAAGAAAACCTCAAGGACACCGTCGAATTCGAGATAAAGGACGACGTCGGGTTCATAGGCGTTTCGCGCATCGACGACGTGCTTGCCATTGCCCTTGCGGAGGACAGCAAAGATGGAACTGAACCTGCATAACGTCGACCTTGCCCACGTCGCGGGCCATCAGTCGCAGCATCTCAAGGGCGGCATGCCCCAGATAGCGTTTTCGGGCAGGTCGAACGTCGGAAAATCCTCGATAATCAATTCGCTTCTCGGCAGAAAAAAACTCGCCCGTGTTTCGGGTGAGCCGGGAAAGACGATAACCGTCAACTATTATCTTATTGATAAAAAAGCCTATTTCGTCGACCTTCCGGGCTACGGCTTTGCCAGACGCCCCAAGGAAGACAAGGCGAGATGGTCGGCGGTCACGCAGTCTTATTTCGATTCCAACGACGCGCTCCGCGCCGTCGTGCAGCTCATCGACTGCAAGGTCGGCATCACTCAGGACGACGCCGATATGCTCGAATGGCTCAACTACTGCGAGCTGCCCTATATCGTCGTCTGCACCAAGTGCGACAAGCTCAACAAGACCGAGCTTGCCGAGGGAGCGGACAAAATAATCCGTTCGCGGCTGATAAGGCCGGGAACGGACGTGATACTCTATTCTTCAAAAAACGGAATGGGGAAGGAAGCCCTGCTTGAAAGGCTGATATCTCTGGTTCAATAAAAAAGTTTAACAAAATCCGGCTTTGCGGTCTTCGCCGTGACACCGTTCAGATAATTCAGAATTCCGCGGTCTTTTGTGAATTTGAATTTTACCGAATAGGAACACAGCGCCTGCGACGAAAAGCCGGATTTTCTGTCTTCCTTGTTGACGGCGTATTTTCCGTCGCCGAGAAGCGGGTGACCGTTTTCCGCCATCTGCACCCTTATCTGATGCGTTCTGCCGGTCTCGAGTACGATTTCGAGCAGGGAAAGCGATTTCTGCTTATTTTCGGCGGTGACCTTGTACGAAAGAATGGCGGTGACGGTGTTTTCGGTGGCGTGCGAACGGGTGTAGACCTTGTTTTCGGCGGCGTTCTTTTCGAGGAACGACTTATAAACGCCGCTTTTTTTGTCAAAAAGACCGTGGACTGCCGCGAGATACGTCTTTTCGACATCGCGGTCGCGGATTATCTCGTTCATTATCCTGAGCGACTCGGCGTTCTTGGCGGCAATGACGAGACCTTCGGTGTTTCTGTCGATGCGGTTGCAGAGCGACGGAGCAAACGAGTTCTCGTTTTCGGGTGAATATTCGCCTTTTGAATAGAGATAGGCTTTCACTCTGTCTATCATCGTGTCGGTGTCGCTCGCGTCCTCGGAATGGCAGAGCACCCCCTTGGGCTTGTGGACTATCATCACGTTTTCGTCTTCAAAGCAGATCTTTATGTCCGATTTTATGTGTTCGAGTGACGGGGCACGCTTTTCGCCGAAGAATTCCTCGGGGATATAGAGCGTGATGACGTCGTTTTCGTTCAGTATCTGATTTTCCTTTGCCTTTTTGCCGTTCACTTTTATCCGCTTGGTGCGGAGATATTTATAAACGAGGCTGAGAGGCATCGTTTTGAACGTTTTTGAAATGAATTTGTCTATTCTTTGCGACGCGTCGTTCTTGTTTACGGTAATTTCTTTCAATTCGTATTCACCCGACTGCATTGTATCACACAATCATCCTTTTGGCAACACGCGGGAGGCGGTTTTATGAAAAAAATAACGGTTTTTATTCTGCTCGTCTGTATCCTGACGTCGCTTTTTTCGTGCGGCGGCAATAATGAGCCGGTGTCCGCACCGTCGGAAACGTCGGTCGGAGTTGAAGCATCGGAGCAGAGCGAGGTTATTTCCGCGAGAGACGTCGACAAATCGTCCGCGTATATATGCGACGCCGACGAAGTCAACTGCGTGCAGCTCGTTTTTTCGTCGCCCGCGGGTATTCCCGAAGGCGACGGGGCGGTCATCTATTCGCCGACGACGCAGTCGGTCAGATTTGACGGAAAAGGATACGCACTACAGCTCAGACGCGGAGTCAAAAGTACGTTCACGGTCGAAAAGACGGCTGTCGACAAGACCGACACCCGTGCGTTCACCGTCCTTTTCAGAAACGACGCGGACATTGCCGAAGCAAAAAAGTTTTTCACCGTGGGAAAAGAAGTGAAAATAGTCAATTCGGACAAGATACACAGATACGGCAATAAAATGACGGCGGTCATCGGCGGCGTTCCTTACACCGTGACGGATAAAAACACCGACGTCATCGAAAACGACGGCGTTTATCTTTTCGATAACAGACGCGATTACACCGTAACGCCGCAGACGGACAAAGAAAAAGTGGACGTCATCGTGATGGAAGACATCGTCGCTTACGTCGGGCAGATGAACGAAAAAACGTTCTTCCCGTCAGTGAACGGCTACGTTCTGTCGTTCGTCGGAGACGTCGCGCATACCGTTTCGGCGTCGTTCGGCGACAGCGTCGAGATGCTGCTTTTCGAGCCGTTCACGTCGCCCGAGACCTACGTTGAGGTAAACGGTTACAGGCAGGAGGTCAATTATTTCAACACCACCCGTACCGCCTACGCGGGAGCGGTGGTTTACGACAATGATTTCAAGGATATTTCGACATGCACAAACGAATGGGGGCTTGAAATAGCCTTCGATCCGGACGGCAAAGCCGTTTCGGTCAAGGAGGGCGGGCAAAAGGACAGCGGAAACACGCCCATCCCCGAAAAAGGGTTCGTCCTCTCGGTCTGCATGGATACGCCGCTTTATTCAAAGCTCTGCAAAACGTACGAAGGCGCCGAAGGCAGACTCGTGAAAAACGTTACGCCCTATTCGGTGCACAAAATGAAACTCGACGGCAGAAATATCCCGCGCGTCGGAGAGACCGCCGTGGTATACGACTCGTCTTACGGCGGCACGACGCCGAGGGTGGAAAACGGACAGCTTGAGCTTATATGTGACGCCGACGGCTTCGTTGTCGCTCCGGGCGACCCGAACGGCGGGAACGACATACCCGAAAACGGCTTCGTGATCGCTTTTTACGGTATGCGATACGACGAGGTGAGGGATTTTTACCACGTCGGCTCACGCTTTTTCGTGAACGGCTCAAGCACCTTCCTTTATATTTTCACCTATCCGTCGGTCAAGATAAGCGAAGACAGGGCGCTTATTGAAAAATACAGATCTGAATATAAGGAATGTGCCGAAAATCTCAAAAATATAGATTACGACAAAGCGGAAGAAGCGCTTTCGCGTCTCGATCAGCTGATGGAGGACCTTGAAAAAGGCGTGACCGAAGACGCTCTGTCGGCGCTTGCGGAAATCGAATCGACTCTTTCGTCGCTCGGGTATTCGTTCGTCGAAAGTCTGCGCGTTCAGGACAGATGCGGCTGGGCGGTGGCAACTCCGAAAAACGCCGACGAGGTCGAAAAGGTATGCGAGAACGCCGAAAAACTCGGGCTCAACACGCTTATCGTGTCCGCGTTCAACGACGTTTACGCGACCTATCCGTCGGAGATCGACGGCGTCATTATGGGAAGCCAATATAACGGCTTCGACGTTCTCGGCGCTTTTATCGAAAAAGGCCATTCACACGGTCTCAAGGTGTACGTGATGTTCGCGTGCTTTGCAGCGGGCAGAACGCTCGAGGGGCTCCCGGAAGAACATTATGTAAATCGCTTCGCAAAAGAAGACAAGCTTTTGGAATCGAGAAGCGGGACGAATGAAAACAGATACTACGACGACGTGACCTACACGCTCGACCCGTTCGATAACGACGTGCGCGATTTCTTCACGTCGGTGATAACCGAAGTCACCGAAAAATACGACATTGACGGCATCCAGCTCGACTATATACGTTTTCCGCTGCCGAACAGATACGGCGATCTTCCCGACGATTTCGGCTATAACGAAAACACGGTCAGGGCGTTTGCCGAAAAGACGGGCATCACCGTCGATCCGCACTCGATCGGTATGAAGAGTGAATACTGGGACGACTGGTGCGCGTTCAGACGCGATATCATAACGTCGTTTGCCGTGTCGCTCGGCGAAAAGATAAAGGCGATTAAAAAAGACGTCAATTACTCGGTCACCTGCTTCGCCGACTACAACGACAGACAGAATTATGTCTACCAATCTCCCGAGTATCTCGCGTCGAACGGATACGTTGACGGCGTTTACACCATGATCTATGCCGACAACTACGAAAGCGAGTTTTCCTACGCGTCGGATATTTTCGGCAGGATGGGCGACGGCGCCCACCTTGTGGCGGGCGTCGGCACCTACGTCAGAGCGACTGACGAAGACCTCAACCGTCAGCTCGGCATCTCGGATGATATCGGCTGCGACGGCGTGTCGGTGTTCGGCGTGTCCTACGCGTTTTCAGGCGGATATCTCGACGTGTTCAGAAACGGCGCTTTCCGCGAAAAAGCGGTACGCACGGATGAAGGCAGCGTCACGGTCGCCGCGTTTGCCGACGATATGCTTGACAGGATCGACAACGTCTATTCGCGCTTCTGCCCGGACGACGGGCTTGCGCCGTTTGCCGAAAAGCTGAAGGAGATACGTTTGAAGGCGGCCGACGCCTCTTACGCCGAACAAGCTTCAGATGATTTGAAAAATCTGCGTGAGTCGCCGGATTTTGCCGACGAAAAACTCAAAAACGACGTCGAAAGACGAATCGATTTCATTATTTCCTGCCTTGACAGATAAAATGTTGCACGCGCAACATAATATTGACTGCCGGACGTGTATAATAAGCACATAAAGAACGAACGGAGAAATAAAAATGAAAAAGATACTCTCAATATTTATGTGCTTTGTGTTCCTTTTTACTCTTGCCGCCTGCGCGGATAACGGAAGCGGAGAAACGAAGGATGAAAACGTGACCGTCCGCATAGCGTCGCTCAAGGGGCCCACGTCAATGGGCATCGTCAAGCTCATGCAGGACGCGGAAGACGGAAAAACGGCGAACGACTATGAATTTACGATAGCCGGAAGCGCCGACGAGATAGTGCCCAAGCTCATCAAGGGCGATTACGATATCGCCGCCATCCCCGCCAATCTCGCGTCAACGCTCTGGAACAGAACGAACGGAGAGATTCAGGTCGTTTCGCTGAACACGCTCTGCGTGCTGTATATCGTGGCGAAGGGGAACGAAGTGAACTCGGTTTCCGATCTCAAAGGCAAAACGATCTACGCCACCGGCAAGGGCTCAACGCCCGAATACTGCCTCGTCCGCGTGCTCGAAAACAACGGTCTCAAGGTCGGCACTGACGTGAAGCTCGAATGGAAATCGGAGCCCACCGAGGTCGTGTCGCTGCTTTCGACGTCCGACGGCATCGCGATGCTGCCTCAGCCCTACGTCACGGTGGCGAAAAACACAGTCGAAGGGCTTGAAATAAAGCTTTCGATGAACGACGAATGGAACGCCGTACCGTCATCCGGCACGTTCGTCACCGGCGTTTTCGCGGTCAGAAAAGAATTTGCCCAAAAGCATCCGGATGCCGTCGCGGATTTTGCCGCGGAAGCCGCCGCAAGCGCGACGTATGCGAACGCGAATATCGACGAAACGGCGTCGCTCGTTGAAAAATACGGCATCGTTAAGGCGGCGGTCGCAAAACAGGCGATCCCGTTCTGCAATATAGTTTATATCGACGGCAGCGAAATGAAAACGGCGCTCGACGGATTCCTCGGCGTTCTTAACACCATGTCTCCCGATTCGATCGGCGGAAAGCTGCCCGACGCAAGCTTCTATTACGAAAGAAATGAAAAATAAAAAGACAAAAAGAACCGTTCTCATCTTAATATCGGTCGTTTTCGCCCTTGCCTTATGGCAGGGGCTTTCGGCGTTCGTGGTCAAAAGCGACGTGCTGCTTTCGTCGCCCGTCGACGTCATAAAAAAGCTGTGGGAACTGATTTTCACGGGAGAATTCTGGGCAAGCGTGTGGTTTTCGCTCTCGCGCATCGCGCTCGGGTTCGTCATCGCCCTTTTCGTCGGTACGCTTCTCGCGCTTCTCGCGGGGAAATACGAGGTCGTCGAGATATTCCTCATCCCGTATATGCTGACCGTCAAGTCGGTGCCGGTCGCGTCATTCATCGTGCTCGCGCTGATATGGCTCACGTCGTCCGAGCTTTCGGTGTTCATCTCGTTTCTGATGGTGCTGCCGATAATTTACACCAACACGCTTTCGGGCATCCGCAACACCGACGCGAAACTCATTGAAATGGCTGACGTTTTCGGCGTTCCGTTCAAAAAAAGGCTCTTCGCCGTATGGCTGCCGTCGCTCCGCCCGTTCCTCGTTTCGGGCGCAAAGGTGTCGCTCGGACTCGCGTGGAAGGCGGGCATCGCCGCCGAGGTCATCGGCATCGCCGACGGCTCGATAGGCGAACGGCTTTACTATTCCAAGGTCTACCTCGATTCGGCGTCGCTGCTCGCGTGGACGGTCGTCATCGTCGCGTTCAGCGTGTCGTTTGAAAAGCTTTTCGTTTTTCTGCTCAAAAAGCTGCTTGACAGAACGGAGAAATTATGGATATAAAGATAAGCTCACTCTGCAAATCGTTCGGAACCAAAAAGGTGCTCGATTCCTTCGACGCCGTCATACCCGAAAAAAAGACCACCGTTTTTATGGGGAGATCGGGCGGCGGAAAAACGACGCTCATGAACATACTGCTCGGACTCGTAAAGCCCGATTCGGGAGAAATACAAAACGTGCCGACAAAAAAAGCAGCCGTCTTTCAGGAAGACAGGCTGCTTGAGGGATTTGACGTATACGCGAATATCCGCTTCGTGACCGGAGTCACAGAGGAAAAGGCGAAAGAATGCCTTGAAAGCCTCGGGATCGGAAGCGAACTGAAAACGAAGGTGTCGTCGCTTTCGGGCGGGATGCGCCGCCGCGCGGCAATAGCGCGCGCTCTCCTTTCGGATCATGAGCTTCTCGTGCTTGACGAACCGTTCAAGGGCCTCGACGGCGAGACAAAGGAGAAGACGATGGAGTTCGTGAAGTCGTCGACCGTCGGCAAGACCGTGCTGCTCGTCACTCACGACGTGGAAGAAGCCGCGTTTTTCGGCGGAAATATCGTTGAAATCGGTTAAAGCGAAAGAATCTTTTTGATCTCGGAAGCAAGGAGCGGGCCCACGCGCTTCGATGTGAAAACGCTCGGATGTCCGGCACCGCCGAGTTCGTCCGCGAATTTTGACATACATTCAACGGGAAGAAAATAAACGCGATCGTCGGTCTCTTTGACAAAAGAGACCGCTTTTTCTGCGGTTTTTACTTTTGTCGTGTCCATTATTCCGTATGCCCAGAGTATCGCGGCAGACGGATATTTTTTTCTTATTTCGCCGATGAACGTCACGGCGGTATCGAAAAATTCGTCGTCCGAAACGCCGCCCCAGGCGTCGTTGGTGCCCGCGTTGACCACGACGACGTCGGGAACGAAAAGCGAGTGATCCCATTCGCCGCCCTGACGGTTCTTGTATACGAACGCCTGACGAAGCGTCATATCGCTTCTGTCGCCGTTGCAGTTCGCGACTATCCCTTTGCCCGAAGCACCCGCGAACGAAACGTCGGCGCCGAGTATTCGGGCGCATTCGGAAGCGTAGGTGAGCGAGCAGTCTTCCTCATAGGTGTTGAAAACGCTGACGTCGGACGGAGCGTCGATGCCGTAACCGCAGGTTATAGAGTCGCCGATGAATTCGATCTTGAGCTTCTTTTCGGGCGTTTTCGCAATGATCGACGGAGAGGAGCCGCATACTTTGAGGGAAGTGACGTAAAGCGGAGACATACCCTCGGTGAGTCTCATGAACGACGCGGTGTGATATCCTTCTGCAAGAGAAGGGGTCACGATGACCTCTTTGCCGTCGGAAATACCGTATTTTGCCGTAACGCCGTCAACGGTTATCCTGACGTACGCCGGTTGTTCGTCGCTGAAGGGAGCAAAAGTGAAAACGAGATTTTTTCCGCTGAAAACGAACGAAAATCCCGAATACGACCACGGAAGAACGACGGCGGAGTTCTCAACGTATCCTCTGCCGTTTATGCGGACGTCCGCGGCGGTGAAATCATAAGTTTTGTAAGTCATGGCATATACCTTCCTTTTGGAAAAGTATATCACGGCTTTTTCTTTTTTTCAAGTGCCGAATGCGTGATACGGCGTTTTATGCCGAAAATTTTGGAAATTTCGCCGACGACGAGCAGGGAAGCGGAAAGCGCGAACACGGTCAGCCATTCTCTGCCATTCAGAGGAACAGTCGAAAAGACGTTTCTGAAAATCGGAATGACCACCGCCGAAAGCTGCAGTGCCGCCGAAATGACGAAGGACGCGAGAAGCGGAAAATTTATCTTCGTGCATATAACGGGGCGGTCGCTGTGCATATTGAACGAATGGAAAAGCTGGGAAAGCGACAGCACGCAGAACGCCATCGTCTGTCCGCTTCTGTCTCCGCCGATGGCGTAGGCGGCAAGCGAAAGCAGCCCGACGCACATCCCCTCAAGCAGGATGAGAGCCGTCTCGCCTTTTGAAAACAACCCCGAATCGGGTTTGACGGGCGGCCTTTCCATCACCGAATCGTCGGGTTTTTCCATGCCGAGGGAAATCGCGGGGAGCGAATCGGTGACGAGGTTGACCCACAAGATCTGCACGGCGGTAAGCGGCGACGGAAGAGAAAGCAGCATCGCGGCGACTACGAGCAGTATTTCGCCGATATTGCACGAGATCAGAAAATGAACGGCTCGCCGTATGTTGGCGTAGATTCCTCTGCCGTATCTGACCGCCTCGACGATCGTCGAAAAGTTGTCGTCGGTGAGTATCATATCGGCGGCTTCACGCGCGACGTCGGTGCCGCTTTTGCCCATGGCGCAGCCGATGTGTGCCCTTTTCAATGACGGCGAATCATTCACTCCGTCGCCCGTCATTGCAACAACGTCGCCGTTTTCACGGTACGCTTCGATTATTTTGACCTTGAATTCAGGAGTAGTGCGGGCAAAAACGGATGAACGCAGGATAGCTTTTTTCTGTTCTTCGGGAGGCAGCGCGTTTATTTCACTTTGCGTGAAAACCTCGCTTTCGTCGGACGTTATCCCCGTTTTTACGGCGACGGAAAACGCCGTGTCCTTGTGATCACCGGTTATCATGACGACCTTGATCCCTGCCTTGCGGCATTTTGCCACCGCGTCGGCTGCTTCGGGGCGCGGAAGGTCCATCAGCCCGACGATGCCTGCCGGCGTGAAACGGACGGAGGTGAGGGAAGACGGCTTTTTGCCGCAGTAAGCGTACGCGACGCCGATCATCCTCAGTCCGTCACGAGCCATCGAGGCAAGCACGCTTTTGTCAAAACCGGAAGCGCAGTATTTTTCCGCTTCCTCGGGCGCACCCTTCATCACGGCGAGATAAAGCCCGTTTTCCTCGTGAAGGGTTATCATTATCTTGTATTTCGAGTCAAACGGCAGTTCGTCGGTTATCGGGCAGCCGCGCTGTCTGTCGGCGTTTGAAGCGTCGTATTTCACGGCGTAGTCAAAAAGCGCCTGCTCGGTCGGGGAAGACACGCGGTTGCAGAGCGTTATCAGCTTCGTTACCAGTTTTTCATCGCCCGAAACTCGCTCCACCGTCATTTTGTTCTGCGTCAGAGTGCCCGTTTTGTCGGTGCATATCACGGTGGCACAGCCGAGCGTTTCGACCGACGGCAGCTTTTTGACGACCGCGCGGTGACGCGCCATTTCGGTGACACCGAGCGACAGCATTATCGTGACCGTCGCGGGCAGCCCTTCGGGGATGGCAGCCACCGCGAGGCTGACCGAACGCACGAAGGTGTCGGCGGGGTCGTATCCGCGGCATACCGAAAGAATGAATATCGCGAAGCATATCACGAGCGACGCGTTGCCGAGGGAAGTCGAAATTTTCGCAAGCCGTCTGTTGAGCGGCGTTTTTGACTGCTCAGTCACCGAAAGCATACGGGCGATGCTGCCGATACGCGTGGACATTCCCGTTTCGACGACCACGGCTTTTCCGCTGCCGCCGGTCACCGTAGTGCCCGACCATACCATGTTGTGCATAGCCGTGATATCGTTTTCATCGGCGTCAGTCACGTCGGAGGTTTTGTTTGCGTCTGCCGATTCGCCCGTCAGCGAAGACTCGTCGGTCGAAAGTGAAGCGCTTTCGATGACACGCGCGTCGGCAGGTACGAAGCAGCCTTTTTCAAGCAGGATAATATCACCTTTCACGACTTTTCGCGCTTCGATGCGCTGTACGGCACCGTTTCGCATCACTTTTGCCGTCGGCGACGTGAGGGAGCGGAGCGACTCTATCGCCTTTTCGGCTTTGTTTTCCTGAAAGACCGAAAGCAGGGAATTGAGGAAAACTATCGCGAGTATGAATATCGGCTCGACAGATCTTTCGTGCTTTATCAGCGAGACCGCGAAGGATACTGCCGCCGAGATGAGCAGTATCACCGTCATCGTGTCGCCGAAAGAACGCAGAAGCTTCAGGATAAACGGCGTCTTTTTGCGTGAAACGATGACGTTTTCGCCGTCCTTCGCGAGCCGTGACAAGGCTTCCTTTTCGTCGAGCCCGCCTTCTCGGACGGAAAGGCGCGACATGACCGACCTTACCGTTTCGTTTTGCCAAAGCATAAGCATATTTCCTTTCTTTTGATAAAAAGAAGATAAAGATTGGGGATCATCATGAACAGATTCAGCACGTCGGCGAGATCCCATATCGCCCTTCCGTCGAGCACCGCGCCGAGAAAAACGCAGACCGCCGACACGACGCGGTAGATAAAGCGCGGCGCCTTCCCGAGGCTCAGGTACGACATACACGACTCGGCGTAAAAGCACCAGCTTATCATCGACGCAAATCCGAACACGGCGAGAAGCAGCGGCAGCAGCGCGCTTCCGAAGCTTCCGAGCAAAGCGTGAAACACGCCTTCGGCGTCGGGCTCGTCGTAAAGAAGCAGGGCGAACGCCGTGAGCGTCGAAAAAACGAAGACGTCGCACACCGTTTCGATTATCCCCCACGAGCCCTGAGTGTGGGGGGTCGCGCTTTCGTTTGCCGAATGTACTATCGGCGACGAGCCCATGCCCATTTCGGACGAAAAGACGCACCGCGTCACTCCCGTGCGTATCGCCTGCGACACGGTGTACCCCGCGACTCCGCCGCCTATCTGACGCAGACCGAACGCCGAGCGGATTATATCCGAGACGACCGACGGCAGGAGCGTGATCCTTGCCGCTATCGCCGCCGTGACGATGAGCAGATATATCACCGAAGACAGCGGAACTATTTTTGCCGATACCGAAGCAATGGCTTTCCTGCCGCCCGACACCGCAAGCAGAAAAAGCAGCGCCATTACGACGCCCGTGACGTTTTCACTTATGCCGTCATCCGCAAGGACACGGCTGACGGACGACGACTGAGTCATGTTGCCCGTGCCGAACGACGCCAGTATCGCCGAAGCGGCAAAGACGCTGCCGAGAAACGTTTTGCCGTTTGCTTTCAGCGCGTACATCGCGCCGCCCGAGCATATATCGCCGTCGCGCACTCTGTAACGCACGGCGACGTTCGTTTCGGCATATTTGAGCATGCAGCCGCAGAAGCCGGCTGCCCACATCCAGAAAACGCTGCCTTTTCCGCCGCAGGCAATGCACACCGCCACGCCGGTTATGCTGCCGATGCCGATGGTCCCGCCGAGCGATGTCGCCATCGCCGACGCGGCGCTTATCCCGCCGCTTTTTTTCGTGAGCTCGCAAAATGACGTCTTCAGCATCGGGAAAAAGTTCCTCACGTGATAAGCGCGGCTTCTGAACGTGAAATAAAAAGCGAAAAGCAGCACGGTACACACCGTGGGAAGCCCCCACGCGACCGACTTGACCGTATGAAGCATACGAACACCTCCGTAATATATATGAGAGCATTATTTGATAAAGTCGTTGACAATCGAAATAAAATATATTAAAATGTCTTTATACGGAGGTACGTTATGAAAAAAATATTTTCGTTGATTCTGTCTATTGTTATTCTCGTTTCGCTTTTTTCATGTTCGGACGGCGGAAACGACACGTCTGAGCCCGGCAGCACCGTAAGCGAGGCGATAACGTCGGATGAAGCTTCGGACGCTGCATCCGACGAAGTTTCAGCCGAAGTTTCCGAAGAAATATCCGAGGAGGTAAGCGACGTGGAAATCGAAAGGACATGGCCCCACGTTACGGGTACGTTCGTTCAGCCCGGTGCGTTCATGAGCTATCAGGTCAAGAACTGGGTCACCCATTTCAACAATCTCAAGGAAGTCGGCATCGACACGTTCATCATCCAATGGACTGCCGAAACGCCTTACGGCAAATTCTCGAGCATCTATTATCCGTCGGAAGTCGCAAAGGCAAACAAGGCGTCAAGCCTCTTTGACGGTTCGACGTTCCTGCCCCGCGTTCTCGAAGCGGCAAAGCAGACGGGAATGAAGGTCTTCGTCGGTCTCAACCTTTCGGACGAATGGTGGACGTTTGCCTGCTCCAAAGACGACTGGAACAAGTATGAATCGGATCTCGGCGTACAGATGGCAAAAGAGATATACGACCTTTATAAAAAAGACTATCCCGACGAGCTTTACGGCTGGTATTTCGCCTACGAGATGTTCAACGGCATGCAGGGACAGGAAAAGAAGGCGGGCGAATTCCTCAATATGTATCTCGAGCCCCTCACCGAGCTCGACCCGTCGATGCCCGTCATGCTCTCTCCGTTCGTCACCCAGTGGGGATGCGACGCGAAGAAAGCGGGCGAAGAGTGGACGAAGGTATTTGAGGTCGCTAACTTCAGAGAAGGCGACATTTTCTGCTGTCAGGACGCGGTAGGCGCGGGACATATCACCATCGATATGCTTGACGGATATTTTTCCGAACTCAAAAAAGCCGTTGATACCGAGCCGGGACTCCATTTCTGGGCAAACAGCGAGGATTTCACGACCGATTATCAGAGCGCAGACCTCAACCGTTTCGTCCGTCAGATGAATATCGCCGAGCCCTACGTTGAGGGCTACGTCACTTTCGCTTACAGCCACTACTACGCCAAGGATTACAACGGAAAAGGCGGTTATCACGAGGCGTACAAGCATTATTACAACACCGGCGATACCGGTACCGGACTTAAGATCGAAAGCGTCACCTTTGAAAAGAAAGACGACGCGACGCTTCGTGCCGAAGTGACCATTACGGGAGGCGCCGCTTACAAAACGGTGACCTACAAGGCGACGGGAAGCGACGAATACGTCTATAACGTGCCTCTTTCGATGGCGAACGATGAGACCGTGGTGCTCCATTACAACGTCAAGCTCGACCCCGAAAAGGACGGCGAGACCTATCTCAAGATAACGGTCGCCGACTATTCCGGCAACAAGAAATCCACGACGGTCAAGGTCGAACTCAACTGAACATAAAATGACCGTGAAGCTGTCAGGGCTTCACGGTCTGTTTTATTTCCCCTTTTTTTCTTTTTCGTGACGCTATCCTTATCAGCAGCGGACGGAAAATGCGAGGCGGCTTGATGACGTAGATCTTCATTTATCTTACTCCCCTTATGTAAAAGTTACGGCGGCTCCCGCGGCAAGCAGAACGGCTGCCGACATAAAAACCATCGCTTTTGCCGGCAGTATGCACGAAAGCATCACTCCGGCACCGAACGCGAGGGTGCAGTACCCGACGAATTTGATCCTGCATTTCATAAAAAAATCACGCCCTTTATCCGTAATATATGCGGAAAGGGCGTGAATTGTTATTGTGTTTTGATAATATCAATAGAGATAGCCGAGCTTATAGAGCATTTCGGCACTGAGCATCGCGCCGCCCGCGGCACCGCGGAGAGTGTTGTGGGAGAGGCAGACGAACTTGTAATCGAATATGCAGTCTTCTCTGAGTCTGCCTACCGTGATCCCCATGCCGCCGTAAATGTCACGGTCGAGCTTGGTCTGGGGACGGTTGTCCTCTTCCATATAGGTGATGAACTGAGCGGGAGCGTGGGGAAGACCGAGCTCCTGAGGAAGTCCCTTGTATTCAGCCCAGCGGCGGAGCATTTCTTCCTTGGCGGGCTTCTTTTTGAACTTGACCGCTACGGTAGCGAGGTGACCGTCGGAAACGGGCACGCGGATGCACTGAGCGGAAATGACAGGCGACGTCGCGTTGACGAACTCGCCGTTTTCTATCTTCGACCAGATCTTGAGCGGCTCTTTTTCACTCTTTTCTTCTTCGCCGCCGATATAGGGAATGACGTTGTCGAGTATTTCGGGGAAGGTGTCGAACACTTTGCCTGCGCCGGAGATCGCCTGGAAAGTCGTTACGAGCACGAGCTCGGGTTCAAAGTCGAGGAGCGGCGTAAGAGCGGGAACGTAGGACTGTATGGAGCAGTTGGGCTTGACGGCGATGAAGCCTTTTTTGGTGCCGAGTCTCTTTTTCTGGATCTCGATCATCTCGGCGTGAGAAGAGTTGATCTCGGGGATGAACATCGGCACGTCGGGAGTCCAGCGGTTCGCGGAGTTGTTGGAAACAACGGGGATCTCGGCTTTGGCGTACGCTTCTTCAAGAGCCTTTATCTGATCCTTGGGCATATCTACCGCGCAGAAAACGAAATCGCAGTCTTTTTTCGCGCTTTCGATGTCGGCACCGTCGTAAACGGGCATGGATTTTACGAATTCGGGGCAGGCTTCTTTCAGCTTCCATCTGCCTTTGATGGCGTCTTCGTAGGTTTTTCCGGCGGAAGAGGCGCTTGCCGCAAGATGCGTGAGTTCAAAATAGGGGTGTTCGTTGAGCAGGGTGATGAATCTCTGTCCTACCATACCGGTGGCGCCGATGATTCCCGCACGTATTTTTTTCATAATTATATTCTCCTTGAAATGGATTTTTGCTTTTGTGACTTTTTGCGGGATGCTTAAACAAGATCCGCGTAAACGCCGGGGATGGAGTTTTCGATGACTTCGGCACCGCAGCATTTTTCATAGAAATGGATGGGACCGGCGCTGCCTATGACGGCGTAGCCGTAGCCTTCGTCCTTCATGGCTTCGAGACATTTGAGGAGCAGCGCTTTTCCGATACCTTCGCCGCGTCTTTCGGGGTCAACGCCCGTGGGGCCGAAAAATCCGCGCAGCGTGCAGTCGTAGCCGGCAAAGCCGAGTATCTGATTGGTTTCTTTATCGACGGCGATGAAGCAGGAAACGGGGAAACGGGTGAACGCCGTGTCGGTCTCGCTTGCCCAGCCTTCGTGGAAATGTTTTACGATGAATTCGTGTACTTTGTACTTGTTGGGGGTCATCGGGCGGATTATTTTGACGCCTTTTTCGTCCAATTCCTTGTAAAGAGCCGAATTGTCCTTGAGATTGTAAAGTCTGACGAGCATATCGGGCATGATATTTACCTCCTGGCTATTATATGTAATGAAGTTTTATCCTTGCTATAAAACGCAAACCAACCCTTTTGCCTCGGGCTGGTTTGACGTTGTTATATCTGAAAGGTTCTTTTATTCTTCTGCCGAAGCTTCTTCGGAGACTTCGGAAGACGCTTCTTCGGAAGTTTCTTCCTTGACGTCGTTCTTGTTGACGACTACGTTTGCACCGTATACCGAGGTAAGAGCGCTTATATCGGTGATGCCGTTGCCGGAAACGGTGAGGGTCTTGAGGGAACTTGTGGGGAAGTAAGTGGTGATGTTCTTGAGATCGGCGGAGCCGAGCTTGTTGTTCGAGAAGTCGGCGGTGGTGACTTTGCTGAGCGGATACTTGACGGTGCCTTCGGTGCCGGTGGAGTTATCGTACTTGGGAAGCTCGCTTATCTCGTTGTTTGCAAGACGGACGGAGGTAAGAGTGCTGAGCTCAAGGACGGCGTCGAAGGAGGTGAGCTTGTTGCCCGTGAGGTCAAGAGTGGTGATGGCGGCAAGGTCCTTGATGCCGCTGATGTCGGTGAGGGCGTTGTTCGAAAGGTCAAGAGAGGTGAGAGCCTTGAGGGAAGAGAAATCGGCTTTTTCAAGCTTGTTGTCCGAAAGCTTGATGTCGGTTACGGTTTCGATTCCGGTGAAGGGAGCCATTTCGGCGATCTCGTTGGAGCTTGCGTCAAGGGTCTTGAGAGCCTTGAGGGAAGTGAGATCGGGAAGCGATTTTATCTTGTTGGTGTTTACGTTGAGAGTGGTGAGAGCCTTGAGGTCCTTGATGCCGCTGATGTCTTCGATCTCGTTCTTGCTCAAGTTGATGCTTTCGAGAGTATCGATGCCGCTGATGGCGCCGATGGTCTTAATGGCGTTATCGGAAGCGTCGAGAGTCTTGAGTGCCTTGCAGGAGGAGAGGTCGGGAAGAGAAGTGATGCTGTTGCCGGCAAGAGAGAGGGATTCGAGCTTTGCGAGTCCTTTGAGGCCGGAAGCGTCGGTGAGACCGGCGAATTTATCTTCTTCCTTTTCGGCGTTCTTGCTGCTGTTTTCGGCAGAGATGACTCTGAGCTCGGTGAGAGCGGAGAGGTCGGGGAGCTTGGCTGCTCTGTTGTCGTCGATGGCGAGCTGTTCAAGAGAAGTGAGGCCGGAGACAACGTCGAACGAGGTGATCTTGTTGGAAGCCACGGCGAGCGTTTCGAGGCTCTTCATATCCTTGACGGCGTCGATGCTTTCAAGCTTGTTGTTGGTGACGGAGAGATAGGTGAGTCCGGTCAGCGAGGAGACGGGAGAAAGGTCGGCGAGTTCGTTGTTATCGAGCTGGAGGGTCTTGAGACCGGTGAGCGAAGCAAGAGCGGAAACGTCGGTGAGTTTATTGCTGACGGCACAGAGGTTTTCAAGAGAAGTGATGGAAGCGAGGGGAGCGATATCGTTGACCTTGGTCAGAGAAATGTCAAGAGTCTTGAGAGACTTGAGGGCATCGATACCTTTGAGCGACTTGACGGAGGAAGAAACGATGGAAAGATATTCGAGCTTGTCAAGTCCCTCGAAAGCGGTCAGATCGTCGATGCCGCCGAGAGAAACGACGCTGAAAAGAGCGTTTTCGTCAATGGCGGGGAAGTAATCGGGATATATCTGAGCGTAAAGGTTTTCGTAATACCATTCGTTATAAAGCTCGTTGAAATCGGCGGTGCTGATAACGGAGAGGTATTTGAGGTTGCGGAAATTCGCAAAGTCGGAAAGATCGGTGGGGATGGCGTTCACGACGATGTAGTCGTTCGCGGTGTAGCCGGGATCCGTCGAGGTCTCTGCGGAGGTTTCCGCCGAGGTCTCAGCCGAAGTCTCTGCCGAAGCTTCGTTTTCGGTCTCTTCGACCTCCTTGGTCATTGCGTTGTAGAAATTCTCGTTGCCGAGGATGAGGAGCGGATAGTTGGTAAGCGTGCCCTCATTGGCATTGAAAAGGGTGTAAGTATATCTCGCGTATACGAACTGATCGAGCTTTTCGACCGAAAGGCTTCTCGGGTTCGTGTCGAGCTTGTCGGCGATCGCTTTTGCGAGGTCCTGATCGTTGAAGATCGTGGATTTGTTAAGATAAGATCTGAGGAAGACCCACGCGCAGAGGCCCGCTGCGACAACGCAGAGCGCCAGAGTGATAATGAACGTGGTCTTCAGTTTCTTTTTTGAATACTGCGCCATAATTGATTTTTCCTCCGAAGTTTAATAAAAATACTGATACCAAATAATAATATCACACGTTGATGCAAAATGCAACATAAATTTTTTGTATTTTGCCCGATTTTGCGATTATTTCGCGGCTTTTGACTTGTAAGTGAGCATTTTTTTGAAAAAGTCGACGCAGTTTCCGTAATACGCGTCGTCAATTCCGCTTTCTTTTGCGATAACGCACAGGACGAGCGATTCGTCGAACACGTCGAATCCCTTTATATCCTTGAAGAAATCGAGGTCGGCGATCTTCACGCCGTATCCGTCGTCGGAAACGAGGTAGTCTTCCCAGCCTTCTCCGAGCAGCTCGTCGAGGCTCACGGCTTTTCCGCCGTTTACGAGCTTTTCGTGGAACGACTGCTCGAGCACGCATATCGGGGACGCGCCTTTCGCGATGACTTTTTCAAAATACGCGGCGTCGTCGGCGTTGGCGTCGTAGTCTGTTCCGTCTTTCGCCTTGTCGAGTACGCGGTAATCGATGCCGAGCAGCACCTTTCCGTCCTTGTTGAAGTCGGTCAGATAATTGCCGAGAACGTCCGAAAGCCTGTCTTCGGTCGATTCGTATATGCGCTTTTCGCCCATATACGTCAAGGACGCGTCTTTCTTTGAGGTATCGTAGACGAACTCGGGCCTTTCGGTGCCTTCCTCAAGACGGTACGAGAACATCGCTCTGAAGAAGGTCCTGTTGGAATTCCAGAATTCCATCGTCCTGCCGTAAGAAAGCGAATCCTTTTCGGGCGAGTGACGGAAGCAGAGCAGGGTATCGTCGGGGATGGACGAATAACCGTCCTGCTTGAAGAAATCGAGCTCCGATACGCGGATGGCGTATTCGTCGTAGGTGTTGTCGGGGATGAGGTCGAGGTCGATGACCTCGTCAAGCGGCGTCAGCACGTCGAGCTTGGCGAGCTCGAGGTAATATGATTCCTCAAGAAGATATATCAGCGATTCGCCCGCCGCGATCTCGGTGGAGAAGCGCTTTCTCGCGTCGACGTTGGTCTCGTACGCGGTGTAGGGGATGTCTTCACCGACCGCGACGGTTATTTCGAGCAGATAGAGATACTTATCGCCGTCGTCGTTGTAGTCGTCAAGGAAGTCTTCGGCGCGGCGAGCCATCTCCTCTTTGTTTTTGACGAACAGAGTCGACGGTCCGACGTACATCATATACGCGTCGGGATCGGTGGTCTTGAAGAACTGAAACAGAGCCAGCACGATTCCGAACAGCACGATGCCGCCGATGATGGTGTGCCATTTGTAAAAATACCAGAAATTCTCGAGCCTGCTTTTGAACGTGGGCTTTTCGTCGTTTTTCTGCTTTTCGTTGATCTCGTTTGCTTCCGATTCGCTTATCAGCTCCTCGGGCTTGTTGTCTTTGTCGAATTTCATATCTTCACCTGCCGTAATATATGGTTGCGTACATATTTCAACAGTATAATACTACCACATATCCGCCGCGTTTTCAAGGGATTTCACAATAAATTAACTTATAGGCGGCGCAAAAAAAGGACACGCTGTCGTGTCCCTCAGATTGCAGACAAAGTCTGCAATCTGAGCAGACCGAGACAAGCGAAGTTGATTTCGGCGAAAAGCGAGCGTCGGCGTAGATTACTACGGCAGTCGAGTTTTTCGTCGAAGCCATTGAAATTTCTGATAAAATCAAGTATTCCTATTATAAAAGTGTACTTTCATCCGTCTTGGATAAATGTACACTTTTACTCTTTTACTCATTCTATTTGCATTTCAATGGCGTAAGAAACGAGTTTGTCTTCGGTCTGAAGGACACGCTGTCGTGTCCCTTTCAATTGTTGTTCAGCCGAGGTCGAGATCGATTATATATTCGTGGTCCTCGGTGACGTGGTGTATCTTCGTGGTCTCTTCCTTTATCGGGTGGGTCGAATCGGACCATATACCGCGGTGGTCGGTCATCGACTTCATCCAGAGGCTTCTTTCGCCGTTTTTGTAAAGCGCGCAGCCGTAAAGGCGGACGTTGTTCAGATGTATGCCCTGCCCCATATTCGCTTTGGTTATCTCCACCCAGTTTTCGATGGTGGTAGGGTTGCCCTTCGTATCGACAAAGGTGGCGTCACCCGCCCAGTCGATGGCGATGTCGGTGAGGTAAGACGTGTTCGAGCCGTCCTTCTTCGAGCCCCAGAGGTCGAACTCGAGCTTGTCCGCGACGGTGCCGTCGTAAAGGTCCACGGCGTAAACCACGGCGTGACCGTCCCTTTCGGATGAGTCGAGGACGAGCATATAGTCGTGCTTTGGATTCAGCGTTTTGGCGTCGGCGTTCCAGCCGCGCTCCCCGTTTTCGTTCGTCGCGGTGGCGCAGAACAGATGCCAGCCCGACGTTTCGTTGTCGTAGGTGAATCCCGCGTCGCAGCAGTTCTGCCAGTATCCGTTCGCGTCATAGACGTTGATGCCGAGGAAGACGTAGGCGGAAACGTGGCCGCCTTTTGTCCCGAAGGTGTTCACGTCGGATTCTGAAAGCTCAAACACGAATTCGCCTTTGTTGTAGCCTTTTTTTGAATAAACGCAGTATCCGGGCGCGTCCTGATCTCCCATCGAATCGGCAGACACGTTTTTGAACGTGAGATTGGAAAACTCTTCTGTTCCCTCAAAGACGTGCTTTTCTTTTTCTTCAAGCTTTTCGTAAGTCCACACGCCTATCTCGTGCGCCCAGGCAAAGTTCATGTTGTTTCCGGTCAGCACTATCTTGACGTATCTGCCCGAAACGCTTTCTTCGAGTTCAAGAGGGTAGGTATAGGTGTTCCACGAGTCCCACGCGGGCTCTTTCACGACCCCGTCACCGGTGACTTTTCCGATTTCGGTCCAATTCTTTTTATCGTCCGAAACGCTGTATACGGCGGTATCGGGGGCGATTATCCCCCAGTTGTCTGCGGAGAGCATTATCGTGAAGTCGGCAAGACCCGAGACTTTTTCGCCGAGGTCGAGTACGAACTGTCCGCGGTTCGTGCTCCAGCCGTAGCCGACGTCGCCGCCGAACTTGCCGTCGGTGAGATGCGTGCCGTCGTCGGCGTAGGTCGAATGAGGAGTACCGACGGCGGTGTAGGAGCAGCCTTCGGAAACGAGCTTCTTGGACTGCGTTCTGTCGATGGTGCGGTCTTCGGAGGTTTCCTCGGACACGTCTTCCGATATCTCTTCGGAAACGCTTTCTTCGGCGGAGGCTTCCGCGCCAGACTGAGCCGCGCTTTCCGTTTTTGAAGCTTCTTTTGACGCGTCACCGCTTTCGCTTCCGCACGACGCGAGAAGAAGCAGGGAAGCGCAGATCATTAAAGAAATCAGTTTTTTCATTTTTTACTCCTTTAAGGCATTAAATACAATTGCGTTTTTTTGACGGCTTTGCCGCTTCAAGATATTCTTAAAACCAAGTGGTGTAATACGAGCCGCTGACCCCCGCGAGCAGCATATCGCAGAGCGTGACGCTGCCGTTTTCGGCGGTGATCTCGTACAGAGCGCCGAGGTCCTTTTTGACGATCTTCACCTTTGCGTTCTTTGCGAAAACGGTTTCGGCGGGGGAAGACGTGTAATATTCGTCATGGCAGAGAAGCATAGGACCGACGTAAACGCACTTTTTGCCTTCGAGCTCCTCGTGACCGTCTTCAAAGCGGAGCGAGAAATCGAATTTGATTCCGATGACGGTTTTCCCTTTGACTTCAACGGGGAAATATCCGCGTTCCGCCTGCGTTTTCTTTCCGTTGACGCTCACCGTCGTATGAAGTGACCAGAACGGTATACGGAGATAAAGAAGCCCGTTTCCGTCTGCCGTGATATTCACGGTATCGCCGTAAGGATAGACCGTTCTCTGCGTGAGTTCAAGACCGCCGAAGGACACTTTTGAATTGCCGTAGTAATTTACGTAAAGTGCCTTTCCGTCGGTGAGATACGCCCATTCGGAAACGGTTCCGAGCGGACGCGGAGCGTTCACGCTGCAGCAGTTGAGCTCGGGAGCGCCCGGCTTGCATTGGAATTCTATTTCGTGATAATGCGATCTTTTGCAGCCCATCATCGGCGTATTGTAGGTCGCCCAGCGCCCCGTCGGGTTGAACGAGCCCATCGTGGTGTTGTATAGCGCTTTTTCAAGCTGATCGGCGGCTTTGACATCGCCCGTCAGCTCGAGAACGTCGACCGTCAGCGCGGTGTGCGCCACGACGCAGCAGGTCTCTATCGCCCGCCACGTGATATACGGCGTGCCCATCGCCTGCTCGAATGTCGAAAACGCGCCCGTGTTGTGCACGTCGGTCTTCTGTATCGAATTCCATATCTGAAGCAGAACGTTCTTGTATTTTTCGTCGTTCGTCGCGTAATACAGCTCGGCAAGGGCTTCGACCGAATGGATATATTCCCATCTCGGCACATTGCGGCATTCGTAAAACTCTTTTCCCGCAAGGGAATTGTTGATAAAATCGATGCAGTCGGGATGCGACAGGTCTTTTTCGGCTTCGAGCGCGAAATCAAGATATTTGCGCTTTTTCGTTCTGTTGTAAAGCAGCGCCATGACGTGCATCGGCGCCATGTTGGCAAACAGACAGCCGGTCTCTCCCAGCCTCAGCCCGTTTTCGGTATAAAATTTCTCGCAGAACAGCGACGCGATCCTTTCGGCGGAATCGAAGTATTTTCTGTCGCCCGTTATATCCGAAAGCATGATGAGCCCGTACATAACGTGATAATGCGACCACGCGTCCCACGTGTCGAGCCTCACTTCGTATCCGTCCTTCGAAACGAATCTGCCGTATCCGTTGAGCTGATAGTCTTTTCCCCATACGCCGAGGTATCCGTTTTCTTTCTGATACGAAATAAGCTCGTCGGCGACGCGGACCGTGTAGCCGAGCAGCTTTTTGCTGCCCGTAAGACGGTATATGAAGCAGCACGAGGTGATGTATTTTCCGGGAAATTCGCCCGACCACGAGAGCTTGTCGCGCACTGCCGCGTCGTCGTCGAAGGCAAACATATCGATGAGCGCGGGATTGCTTTCACGCAGCCCCAGCAGCCAGTTCGAAATTATGTTTTCGGCGAGCTTCACAACGTCGCTTTTTCCGAACGAGGAAGGAACGGATCTCAGTAAAGGCTTCATGAACGCACGTCCTTTTTTTGAAAAATTGTTGTATATTATAAATTTTGTATTGTAATTATTCAAAAAATATGATATTATTTTAATCGTGAAAATGCGGAATGCCGCGAGAAGCCGCGGCGGACCGTACCAAACGGATCACTTATGAATATATCATAATCCGGACTGAAAATCAACTTGTTTTTCCGATTTTATATAATGAACATTATGTAAACATATGTTCTCGGTTTATCGTACAAATATCACTTATTTATCTTTCTTTTTTTGTCGCTTTTACGGGTTGAATTGTGCATTTCAATGTCGTAAAATCCTTGTGAAGCGAATACAAAGAAAGAGCGGTATTTTTTATGAATACGATACTTGACAACGTTCTGCTTTCTGCGGCTGAGGAAGCGGAGCTCAAGAGCTTTGAAACCGAAGGGCATCCGTGGCTGTTCGCCATAACGAGCGACATTTCCATGGAGTCCGAATACAAAAAAACGGTGCTTCTCGTCAGCGACGTTGACGCCGCCGTCTTTTCCCCCGGCGACAACCGTCCCACCCAGAGGGTGTCCCTCGCCGACGTCGGACACGCCGTCAACAAGCGTATGTACGGCAACGCGATCCTCCGTCTTGAAATGAAGGACGGAAGCATCCACAACATTTTCCGCTATACGTTTGCCGTCAACACGCTCTGCGAAGGAGCGGCGTCGTTCATCGAAAAGATGTCGAGGGGAGAAGACGTCGAAGAAGCCCTCGACTGCATGAAGGGGATCTACGAAAAGGCACTGCGTATCTGTCCCAAGTGCGGACGCGCGCTTTCGTCGCCCGGTGTCGAGTGCATACACTGTGCCGACAAAAAGACCGTCATTGCCAAGCTCGGCAAATACATCGTCCCCGAGTGGAAGCAGCTCGTCATCTCGGTGCTGCTTTCGGTGGCTACCACGGCGCTGGCGCTGCTGCCGCCGTATCTCACCAAAACGCTCGTCGACAAGATACTTCCCGACAACGATATCCGCGCTCTCGCCACCGTTTCGATCGCTCTCATCTGCATACAGATCGTCAGCCATTTCATCGGCGGCGTCAGAGGCTTCATACTCCGTAAAGCGGGCGACAGGATAGTCGCGTCGCTGAGGAACGACGTTTACGAAAAGGCGCAGTACCTGCCCATGAGGTTCTACGACAAAACGTCCACGGGCGCCGTCATCAACCGCATCAGCGGCGACAGCTCGACGATACAGGCGTTCATGCTGCGTATCACGCAGGAGGTCGTCGTGCAGTTCTTCAAGATGATAGGCATCATCGTGATAATGCTCGTCATGGACCCCAAGCTCACGCTGCTTTCGCTTTTCCCCGTTCCTCTCGTAGTCATCGGCGCAAGGATATTCAGCAAAAAGATACGCCCGTTCTATCTGCGTATCTGGAGACGCTGGACCTCGGTCACGTCGGTGCTCACCGATACCATCCCGGGCATCCGCGTAGTCAAATCGTTCACCAATGAAAAGAACGCCACCAAGCGTTTCAGGAGCAAGAACGACGACTGGTACCGCACCGACAGCTCGGCGGCAAAGATACTCAACGCGTTCCCCGCCATCGTCGGCACGTTCATCGGTCTCGGCTCGGTGGTGATATGGTGGTTCGGCGGCAGAATGGTCATCGATTCGCAGACCATGTCGATATCAAACGGGCTTACCGTGGGACTTCTCGTCTCGTTTATTTCGTACGCCTCGATGTTCTATGAGCCCGTCAACTTCTTTGCGAACCTCAATGACTCGTTCCAGAGCGCTCTCGCGTCCGCCGAAAGGATACTCGACATCCTCGACGCCGAACCCGAGCACGACTTCGGAAAGGGCAATGTGATCCCCGATTTCAAGGGAAAGATCGAATTCCGAAACGTCAATTTCTCGTTTGACCGCACCAAGAAGACGCTCAAGAACATAAATCTCGTCATCGAGCCCGGCGATATAGTGGGTATCGTCGGCACGACCGGTTCGGGCAAATCGACCCTCATAAACCTGCTGCTCCGCTATTACGACACCTACGACGGCAAGATACTCGTCGACGACGTCGATATACGCGACATTGATATGGAATTCTACCGCGGTCAGATAGGCTTCGTTCAGCAGGAGCCGCTGATGTTCCACGACACGGTGTTCAACAACATAGCTTACGGCATCGACGACTGTCCCGTCGAAAAGGTGCTTCAGGCGGCTGACGTCGCCAATGTGCACGAGTTCATCGTGCGTCACCCCGACGGTTACGACGCGGTGCTCGGTGAGCGCGGCATCGGGCTTTCGGGCGGCGAAAGGCAGCGTGTTTCCATAGCGCGTGCCATACTCCGCGACCCCAACATACTCGTTTTCGACGAAGCCACCGCTTCGGTCGACTCCGAGACCGAGCATCTCATCCAGGAAGCCATCGAAAGACTCATCTCCGGAAGGACGACCATAATGATCGCCCACAGACTTTCGACGCTGAGCAAGGCAAACAAGATAGTCGTCATCGACAACGGCGAGATAATCGAGTGCGGAACTCCCGCCGAGCTGCTTGAGGCAAAGGGCAAATACTACAAGCTCGTGCAGATACAGTCGATGTCCGAAAAACTCACCGCCGCGAAAGCGGAAGAAAATTTTGAGTGAGGTGAACGCCATGCCAATCACTTTTCTTGACAACAAAGCAAAAATAGAACTTACCGACGTTTACTACGTCCGCCTGACACTTCCCGACGGAAGAGTATACGACGACGTTGAGGTCAGAAGGCTTTTCCCGATCTCCAGACGGGATTCCTACATATCCCTTATCGACAAGGACGAAAAGGAGATCGCCATGATACGCTCCTACGACGATCTGTCGCCCGAGTCGGCAGGCGCCGTCAAGGCGTGCTTCAACGATTATTACCTCATTCCCGTGATAAACCGCATAACCGAATGCAGCGACAAGACGGGAATGCTGAGGATATCCGCCGATACCGACCACGGAAAAGTCACGTTCAGAGTCAGAAACCGTCACAACGACATGAAGATCTACGACGGCGAACGCGTCATCATCCGCGATTCGAACGATAACAGATACGAAATAGAGTGTCTGTCTAAGCTCGACAAAAAGAGTTATCTTCTCATCGCAAGCTTCCTTTGATACGATTTTTCAAAAATATTTTTCTTTTGCGTGAAAAGCGCGTAATATCCCGATGCTTTTCGGGGTATTGTGAATGAGCGAAAAAAACAAAAAATAAATATCTCAGGCGGCTTTTCAGCTTCGCTTGCGGCTGCCGGAAAAAGGAGTACAAAAATGCGCCCCAATTACAAAATGCTTAAAGAAGACCTGAAGATCTTCGGACTTGCCATTGCGGAGATGAAAGAAAATCTCGGCAAGGTGAATTACGACAAACTCAGTCAAAGCGCAAAAGAAAGATATGATGCGGTGTTCGATAAAATGCTCGAGGCCGAAAATCATATCAAAGCCCTTTCGGACGGCGGAAACGCTTCTTCCAATGAACTCGACAGACATTGGGAGCAGCTCAAGGAGCAGTTCACCGTGAATAACAATTTCGACGAAAACGCCGCGGGCAGGATGAAGGAGCTTGACGAAAAGCTCGGAAAAGACGACGACGCGCGTATGATCTGGAGCTTTGAAAACAAATTCGAAAAGCTGAACAAGTATATCCTGAAGATCGAAGATAAAAACGACCTTGAAGCGGAAAAAGAAAAGATCAGCGCGTACGCGCAGGGAGTCAGAACTTTTTCCGAGAAAGTCAAGGCATACGAGCACCCCTACGAATACGAAAGCCTTGCGGATGTTCAGAAAGATATCGATAAGTACAGCGGCGAGATCGCCGAAAACAAGGAAAGACTTGCCAAAGCCGACGAAGAGCTCGAGGCACTCGGCGGCTTGCAGATCAGCGCCGAAAGAAACTCCGAAGCCATCGGTAAAAACGCCGACGACATCGCCGTAAACGATAATAACATAAAAGAAAACGCTGCCTCTTCTGCCGTCGTCGATGCCGACCTTGCGAAAAACGAGGAAGATATCGCTTTGAACGCGAACGCGCAGAAGGAGATCGGCGATAAGCTTGCCGCCAACGAAAAGGCCGTTCAGGAGAATGAAAAAGCCATTGCCGACGCCGAGCAGGCAAAAGACGCAGAATCCGAAAGACAGTCTGTTGAAGAAGAGGAGCTCAATACGCTTGAAGATGCCGCCGACGCATTCATACGTATGCACGAAGACATTATCGGGAAGACGAAAAATGAGCTCGACGCTTCAAACAGAGAATACGACGAAAAAATAAGCGCGCAGGAAAAGAATCTTGCCGAAACCGTTGACGCGAGAGCAACCGCTATCTCTGACGCCGACAAGGAGATCGACGGACTCAGGAATCAGATCGCGGAGCTGAATGCCTCCTACAAAGCAAACGAAAACGAATACGCCGAGAAAATGGGAGACAGCAAAAACAAATATATCGGCGAAGCGGTCAGGTCGATCCTGACGAGTGCCGACGATAAAGGCAAAAAACTTTCTCCGTCCGCGGCTGCCGAAAAAGAACTCGTCGGTCTTATGTCGGAGAAAGACGAACTCCTCGGACTCCGCGACGATATTTACAAGAGCATCTTTGAATACGGCACCGATATCGTAAACGACCCCGACGGCACGCTGAAGCGCAATATCGGCAAGTTCAGGGAAATAACCGGAAACGCCGACGTATCCGAATTCGGTTCCGTAAAAGACAATACCGTTTTGCTCGCGGCGGTCCAGAGCGCCATCGCATCGTCCGACATGAAAATAAACGATCTTCTGGATTTCGACAACGACGACAAGAGATTCAGCGGACTCAGCGCCGAAGATAAGACCAGACTCAGAGATGGGCTGAACACGTACGCGGACTATTTCCGTGAAAAATCCGATCTCCGTGAGAAACAGATCGGGATCTATAAGAAAAATTCCGAGCTCCTGAAAGAAATAAAAGCAAAAGAAGAGAACAGGGAAAATCTGATAGACGAGTACGATGAAAAAATAGATAAAATCAAGTACAACGCGGTCGACGGTCTCGGGGTACTCAGAAATCAGAAAGCAGGCAAGCAGGCGGAATGTGAAGAACAGATCAGAAAGAGCGAAGAAGCAAAGACTGCCGGCGAAAAACGCGCCGCTGACCTCAGGGAAAAGAACGATTCCGTCCGTCGGGCAAACGACGACAGAATGAACGAGCTCATGCAGAAGCTCGACACGCTGAATGCCGAAAAGGAAAAACTGCAGAACGAGAAGACCGGACTGGAGGAAAACAAGGACGCTCTTGAAAACGCCGGAAATCAGCTGGAACTCCTGAAAAACGAAATGGTATCGGCAAAAGCCAATCTGGAAGAACAAAAAGCCGGATTCGAAGCGAAGGGTGCCGAACTGAAAGCCGCAAAAGAAAAGCTCGAAGCGGAAAAAACAAAACTTTCACGCGATTCGGAAAAGAAAAAGGCATTGCTTGCGGAACGCAAAGACGCGGCGCTGAAGATAAACAAAGCGGAAAACGCCAAAGCAAAGGTCGAAGCGGTCGGCGCGGAGCTGAATAAGGTGACGAATCAGGGCAAGGCTCTGAATGACAAGCGTGCCGAGCTGATGAAAGACCTCGGCATGGAGAACAACGAGTTCAAAAAAGACCATATGAAGGGAATTGCCGACAACGTATTCAACGAAATGCGCGGCTTCCTCAACGAAAAAGATTTCGGCAGAAAGAAGAATCACTCGGACAGCCCCGAATACAAGAATATGATCGACTCGATCAAAAACCTTCTCGGTCATCCTTACAGCGACGCCGCAAAGCCGAAGAACGCCGACGAGCTGATGAAGGCGCTCGATAACGTCAGAAACACCGCGGCGAAATACACCGAACTGAAGAACAAGGAATGGAATCTGATCCCGTCGACTCAGCGCAAAGCGCGTCTTGATTTTGCGGACCGACTCTGTGAGTATGCGACCGATGCAATGGGAGACCTTGCAAAACGCAGTGCCGAGGTTGAGGCATACAAGAATCTCGCCAAGGAAAAATTCGGCGAAAAGGTACTCAGCGACGATAAGGATATAGTCAAAGAGGTAAACACCAACGTAAAGAACCGTGAAAAAGCGAACGAAAAAAACGCGGACGCCAACGAGATCCACGCGGACAGAAACCTCGGTCCCGCAAGCAACTGACGTGCGGCGCAAATAGTTGACCCTCTCGATCTTCGTCCCGGACGGAAAAACAAAAAAATCATGCTTTTTCGTTCCGGGACGTAATATTTCGGCGCTTATCACGGTATTGAGTATGAAAAGAAAAAACGATGAAAAGGGGTACGAACCATGCTTCCCGAATACAAAAACGTAAGACTCGATCTTGAAACTCTCAAAAACAATATTACCGCGATCAGAAACGAATTCAATACGAACGTAAAGCCCGACGGCCTCAGCGAAAAAGCGAACGCGGCGTACTATGAGGTCATAAGACAGATGGACCTTCTTGAAGAAAGTCTGAACAAGCTCATCACCGAGCCGGACGCCGACAGGATCGATCAGAGCATCCGCTGGGATTCGGTAAAGGGCACTCTTTACGGATTCCACACTTACAGCTTTCCCAACGTGAACGAAGGCGGCAAAAACGAAGTTTCCGCCCTCACCGAGATCTTCAACGATGACGACGATATGCGCGTCATCTGGAGCACCTGCAGAAAACTCAGCGGACTCGCGTATTTCACCGATCAGATGGAAGACACCGAGAAGCTCGAGAATCATGCCAAAGATATCGACGAATACAACGCCGCCAAGGAAGCGTACGAAAAAGAACTCGATTCCGTGACCGAACCGTTCGCTTACCGCGACTACGGCGCAATGCTTGAAGAAAGAAACTATCAGGCAGACAGAATGAATCGTTTGTTTCCCGAGTACGACGCGTACAATAAGGGGGGCTACATTGAAAAACTCAACCGCGAATACGAAAGCTTCAAGGCAGTAAAATTTGCCGAAAAAGCTTCTCTCATCAACGAAAGAAGCCCGTACGTCATACGCAGCCACGAGATCAAAAGTGAGCTTGCCTCTCTTGATGAGAAGATCGCCGAAAGCCTGAAACACGCCGACTTCCTTGAAAAGCCCGCGGAAAAGGATAATAACCTCACCATCGCCAAAAACAACGACGCCATCATCGAGATGAACGCGCGTATCAAAGAGATCAACGATTATATCGGCAGAAGCGCAAACGAACGCGCCGCAAGACAGGCAAAAGCCGACGCCGACGCGAAAACCATCGATAAATACAGGACTCAGGTCCCCGGCAAGCAGGACGACACCGGAATGATGATTGTCATCGAGCAGAGAAAGAAATACATCGCCATCCGCGACCGTATCGACGACCTCCTTCAGCTCAAGGCGGCTCTTGCGCGCAAGGTCTCCGCGCTCGGGTTCGGAAAAATGACCCCTGATGAGCTCAGAAAAGCCGTAAAAGAAGGCAAGACCTTCGCGCCCTTCAAAGACAAGCTCATTGCCGCCGAAGCGCTCAAAAAGATCGATCTTGCCGAAGCGATGACGGAATTCATCGAAAAATACAAAGAGATCTATCATCCGAGCGAAGAAATGTCAAGCAGCATCGACGCCAACGTCATCGATCCGTTCGACCTCAACAAGCTCATCGACAAATCTGTCAGAGGTCTCGAAAATGACGCGAACGCAATGCTGAATCCCGATCCCAATGACCCCGAGCTAAAGGGCGCCGACCTCAACATCGTCAGATACAATCTCGAAAGCGTCGACACGGCGTACAGCGAGATAAGCGCGCTCCGCAATACCGAGGAGGCCAGCGAAGAAGCGGAAGAAAAACTCCTGGATGAGTCGCGTGCTCTCGCGGATAAGGTGAAGGAGCTCGAAGAAGAGAACGTTTCTCTTGCGAACAATGTTGACAGATACTACACGCTTGAAGCGGGAAGACTCCTCAAGCAGAAGGACGACCTCATCAAAGAAAAAGAGGCGTGCGACGCGAAAGCCGCCGAATACGACGAACGCATCAAAAAAACCGACACGGATTGTGCCGAACAGTATGAAACGGTTGACAAACACAACAAGAGGTACAACAGCCTGAAGAGGAATTACGAAGATGCCGAAAAGTGCCATGACAAAGCGGTCGCTGATATCGAAAAATACGAAAAGATCGCATCTCTTCGCAGCGATTATCTGAACAAAGCCAAGGCGCTTCAAAAGGACCTCGCCATCGACGCGAAGGGCGAAATGAACAAGGACGTCTTTGAAGAAAGCAGAAGCGGAATGGCTGACGAGATGCGCCGCTTCTACAACACGAGAAACTGCGGCAGAAAGCCGAAGCACGACGACAGCACCGAATACAAGAACATGATAGGCGCCATCGAGGATCTGCTCGGAGAGGGCGAATACAGAAGAGCCAAATCTCTGGGTGCTGACGAGTTCAAAGAAAAACTCCTTGCCGTCAACGCGGCTGCCGCGGAGTATATCAGACTCAAGAACCGCGAATGGAGCCGTTTCGTAAAGGCTTCGACCCAGCGCAAAGCGCGTCTCGACTTTGCCGCGAAGCTCTGTGATTTCACGGACGATTGCAAAAACACGATCGAAAAACAGGCTTCCAAGCTTGAAGAACTGAAGACCTCGCTGAACGGCCGCGAACTCAATCACACGATCGTCAGCATGGAAAAAGACAAGGTCCCGCTGTTCGATAAGATCAACGAAAAAGCCGAGGAAAAGGTCAAAGCCGCAAAGAAGATCGAAAACGAAGTCAAAGAGATCAACGAGCCCAAGCTTGAAAAAGGCGCGAAAGAAATCGTTTATTAAACCGAACGGATAAGAAAAAGGAGCGGCAGTCAGAGCGGTACTCTAAAGGACAGTATTAAGGTTAATAAAGAATATACCTGCCGAAAAGAGAAAAATCTCGATCGGCAGGTATATTTTCGTCTCATGCCGTATCCAGCAGGGAAATTATATATAATTTCCGAAAATAGTG
>JAZRXG010000036.1:0-46345 GCA_045600105.1 Eubacteriales bacterium | reverse complement strand
TTGTTACTTTGCATATCTTGGGTCAAGTAAAGGTTTTCCGTCCTTATCGACAAGAACAGTAAGACCGCCAATATTAGTCCAATGAGCCAATAAATACTGGACACCGGTCTCCTTGTCAACAATGATACGTGTGCCTTCCATCAGACCTTTCTTTTCAATAAATTCAAACCTGTTATCCATTTCAGGTTCCTCCTCAAATTTGAATTTGTTAATATATCTCATATTTGATGTTACACAATCGAAAAAAATCCTTATCAACCTGTGGCTTTTCCGACGGACGTTTTGTCTTGTATTTACTGTCTGAAGCCCTTGCCGATGATCTCGCTCGTGTTGGTGATGAACGTGAACGCCTGCGGGTCGATCTCCTTGACTTTTTTCTTAAGTCCGAGCGCTTCGCCGCGTCTGCAGGCGACCATAACGAGCTTCTTTGCCGTATGCGTGAACGCGCCTTCGGCATCCGAAACGGTCACGCCGTGGTGCATCTCGTTCATTATGAAATCGCTTATCTTTTCGCTTTCTGTCGTTACGATGATAAAAAGCTTGCATAGGTTGAGGTTTTCGATGAACATATCTATCGCCGTGGTCTTGATGATAAGTCCCATCAGCGAGAGCATACCCGTTTTGGCACCGAACACCCAGAACGACGACGCCGTGATGACCGCGTCGCATACGAGCAGCGATTTGCCGATGTCGAGATCGGTGTATTTGCGCAGTATCATCGCCGTGATATCCGTGCCGCCGGACGACGCGCCCGCATTGAATATGAGTGACGAACCGAGTGCCGAAAGCAGCATCGCGTACATCAGTTCAAGGAACGGCTCGTCGGTGAAGGGCGCCGACATCGGGTAGACCCGTTCGAGCACCACCGTGCCGACCGAGAAAAGAAGGCTCGAATAGACGGTCTTTACGCCGAAAGAGCCGCCGACGAAGATGAAACCGAGGATGAGCAGCAGCACGTTGAGTATCATCACGAATGTTCCGGGGGTTATCCCCGGGATGATGTCGCCGAAGATCAGCGATATGCCGCTCACTCCGCCGGTCGCGAAATTGTTCGGAAATTTGAAAAAGTATACGCCGCACGTCAGCATCAGTGTGCCGACGGTAACGAGAAAATAGTCTTTTATCTGCGATTTAAGCTTCATTTTTTGAACGTGAAGGTATAATCAAAATCGGGATTCTGTCTGTGCGCTTCGCGTGTGACGGCGATCTGCTGACGTACCTGCTCGGGACGTACCTCGTGAGGGATGCCTTCGTCAAGCAGACGGTAGATCATATCATAGTAGATCCTTACGGCGGCGATGAACGGAGCCTGCGGATCTCCGTCCCAGCTTTCCTCGTACCACTTGAGCTTTTCGCCGCAGTACGCGGGGAATTTTTCGGGAGTGACGAAGTAAGCGCCGACGACGTTGTGCTGTTCGGGAGCTTCCTCGGTCTTGAAATACTTCCAATCTATGTGAGACATGGTTCCCTTAAGCGAGCCGTTGGAGCCCTGTATCTTATAGGTATAGAGCGGATAGGCGTCGGAGGAAGAAATCTCGAGGTCGATAAGAGGCTTGCCGGGAGCGGTAAGGATGAGCTTGCAGTAGTCTTCGGCGTCACCGAACACGTTGAGGTTGTCCATCTTGCAGAAGACGTTCGGCATACCGTCGTACATATCGAGAAGGTTGAGTGCCTGATCGAGAGGATGAGGGCCGGTATTGGCAAGAGCGCCGCCGTTGTTGGCAAGGAGGCACTGCCAGTCCCAGCGTCTGGCGTAGCCGTTGAACTGGATACTGATCTGATTGAGTCTGCCGAGCACGCCGCTCGCGATGATCTCCTTGACTTTAAGGAAATACGCGGCAAAACGGGACTGCTGGAAAATGAGCATCTTGCAGCCGTTCTTTTCGGCGGTGGCTTTGAGGATATCGAACTGCTCGACCGTGGGAACGAACGGCTTTTCGGTAAGTACGTTGAAGCCGTGTTCGAAAAGGTCTTTTGTGATGTCGTAATGCAGATAGCTGGGGGTGGAGTTGACGACGAGGTCGATGTCTTTTCTGTTAAAAAGCTCCTTGTAGTCCTCGTAAACGTCGCAGCCGTATTCGACGGCGGCTCTTTCGCGGCGTTCCTTGATGGGATCGACGACGGCGACTACCTTGAATCTTTCGGTATCGGTCTTGAGGTGAAGACCGTGGATGTCTCTGCCGCTTCTGCCCTGTCCGAGGATGGCGATATTGAATTGTTTCATACAGAATCACTTTCCTTTCGCTTTGTTTTTTCCATTATAATCCGTTTTATTGAAAAAGTAAAGTGTCTGTTTGATTTTTTGTGATATTTTTTGTGATATTTTTTGCTCATATTTTGCGTTTGTCGATAAATACCTCGGGAAAATCGCCGTCGTGTATTTCGCCGGGCTCAAAATAGAAAGCGACCCCGTCTTTCACGAGATAAAAACGCGAAAAATCGGTTTTGTTTCTGATGAACGACTGAAAATCACGTTTGAATTCACTTCTTCCCTCGTTCAATTCCCTTTCGGCTTCCGACGTAAAGAACGCTTTCAGTCTGGACTTGTCGGGCTTCGAGTACAGATCTCCGAAGCAGACGAGGCGTTTTTCCTCTTTCGACCACACCTGTGACAGTCTGACGGTCACGCTTCTGCGTTTTCCGTCGAACTTGTACGAATCGAGGATGACCGAAACGTATGAATCGTTCTCGAACGTGTTTTTGTATTTCAGCACGCCCGAAAACGGAACGAAGCCTTCTTTTTGCGATTCCTTTTCCGCTCTTTTTACGAGTCTGCTTCTGATAAATGTGACGAAATTTTCCGCGACGCGCGAATAAAAGGCGTCGAAAGCTTCGTAACCTTTCACGAATCCGGGAACGCATATATTGGACAAAGCAAGAATTTTCCCGTTTTCGCTTTTATATTCTTCTTTGATCATTTTATCGCATTTTATTATGCTTTCCATTGTTCTCACCCGTTTTGATTATATGAGCCCGACTTTTGTTTCTTGAATACCGAAACGCAACAAAAGACGGCGGAAACGGCGCAGAACGCCGCCGCATACGAAAAGATCTCGGCAAACACGCCTCCGCAGATGCCGTACACGATGCCCATGACGAAGCCGCAGAAAGCCGGAACAAGTGTTTTCAAAAAGCCGTATTCCGTGCAGAAAGCGCATCCGGCTGCCGAAACGAGCGGAAAGACGACCCGCGCATATCCAGTTGCCGCAAGCGGCTCGCTTTTAGTCACCACGCACATTACGAGTACGGTGAGAGAGATAAAGAATATGATAGTTGACGCGCGTAAAATACCTTTTTTGCCGAAAAACGCCGAAACGAACGACGAAAGGCAAAGAAACACGCCTTCCCTTACGCCGAAAACGGCTGAAAACGCCGCCAAAAACGCGGTATAAAGTATGGTTGAAATGACGTCGGTGATAAAAACGCCGCGCCTTGAAAGATAAAACACAACGTAAAAAACGAAAAACGCGGCAAGCGGAAGTAAAAAATCACTTCCGTAAGTGAGAGACGACACCGAAGATATCAGAGTGAGCGACGCGAAATTCACATTTTTTCCTTTCTGCCGAGCACCTTCTGCGGTATCGAGAGAATGAAATCCTCCATTCCCTTTTTCGAAAACGGCGTGATCGGCGTCATATATGGCGTGTCGAGCTCCGCTTTGGCGCACATTGCACAAAGCACCGCGCACGACACCGTCACGAGTCCCGCGAAGGACGCGAGCTCCGAAACGATAAGAAACAGCAGTCTGAGCAGTACGGTGGCGTTCATATACACCGGCACGACGAAATTCGCCACCGCCGAGATCGCGATCACGAGAATGACCGATGTTGACGCGATCCCCGCTCTTGTAGCCGCGTCGCCGATTATTATCGAGCCGACTATCCCGACGGCGTCGCCGACGGTGCGCGGCATCCTTATGCCGACCTCGCGGAGCATTTCGAAAATCAGCAGCATAAAAAGCAGTTCGACAAAAAGCGAAACGGGAATATCTTTCCGAAGTTCGTCGATTATGCGGTAGACCGCCCCGGGCAGCAGCTCGTGCCGCTTTTCGACGAGTATGAGATACACCGACGGCAGATATAACGCCGTAAGCAGCGACAAAAGACGCAGAGCGCGCATAAAAGTGGCGTAATAAGGCGTGCGGAGATAGTCTTCAGCCGACTGTATCGCCTCTATGAAAACGAACGGAACCGTCACGACGAACGGCGAGCCGTCACAAAGGACCGCGACCCTTCCCGCGGCAAGCAGGCTGGATACCTTATCGACCTTTTCGGTCGAACCGAACGACGGAAAAAAACCGTATTTTTTGTCACGCATCAGCTGTTCTAAGTTTCCGCTGTCAACGATGACCGACGCGGTCATCTTTTTCAGCTTTTCACGCACAGCGCTCACCGTCTTTTCGTTTGCCCTTCCCTCGATATACATCAAAGCGATGCGCGTGTGCGTCACGCTGCCGCCGATGAAGGTCTCGCATTTCAGATCCGGCGAGCGGATTATACGCCGCAGCAGGCAGATATTCTTTTCGACGTCTTCGACGAACCCCGCCTGCGGACCTTTCGTCGTGATGTCGGTCTCGGATTTCCCCGACGAACGTCCGAAATACGCGTCTGCCGAGCATAACGCGGTGTAAAGTCTGTCACTTTCAAGAGATACGAACGCGCTTCCGCCGCATAAAGCAGAGCATATCTCGTCGACGTCGCCGCATTCGTTTATCACAGACGCGGTCAGTACGTTTTCAAATCCGTCGAAATCGTTTTCTTTGAGGTTCATCAGCGGCTTTACGATACGTTCCGCGATGTATTCCCTGCTTGCGAGTTCGCGCAGCGAGCAAACGAAGCAATAGTTTTTTCCGACGTAAAAACGCCTTATGATAAAGTCGGAGCACGACGCGAAACGCGACGATATCGCGTTTTCAAGTTCAAATATATCCGTATATATCACCGCCATTATTTTTTTCGGGAAGAAAAAAAATATTCCGCGAAAAATGCGAAAAATATTAACTTCTTTGCTATTGACAGTTCGATTCCGGCAATATATAATACATATATGATAAACGGCATATTATTTTTTCCATATATTTTCTGAGGTATACGATATGAAATTCAAAGTCTTCTCGGTCATTCTCTCCGTTCTCGTCCTTCTCCTCACCATCGTCTCCTGCGTCAAGCTTCCGGTCGAGGAATCGCCTTCCGATGAATCCGGTCAACCGGGGCGTGACGAATCCGAGACCGAGATATTCACGAGCCGCGAAGCAAGCGGCGAAAAGGGTGAAAGCTCTGCCGAAGTCACCGACGCAAGCAAAGAAGAGCCTTTAAGTGAAGAGGTTTCGTCAGACGTTGAACCGAGCACCGAAGAGCCGAGCATCGAAGAGCCGAGTTCGGAAGAACCGAGTTCCGAAGAGCCGAGCGCTGAAGAACCGAGTTCCGAAGAGTCGAGTGAGGAAACAAGCGAAGAGATCAGCACCGATCCCGTCGACCCGAATCTTCCCTACAAAGACCTGCGCGCGTATACCACCAAAACGATCGGTACGTCGGAGCTTGACAACTATTTCAACGATTCGATCTTCATCGGTCACTCAGTCATGATGCATTTCAAGAATTACGCCGAATATATGCGTTCGTCATATCCCGAGTTCCTCGGAAACGCCCAGTTCTTCGCATCCGGCAGCTTTGCCGCCTGCCATGACGCAAAGCCCGTTTCCGACGATTCGCTCCATCCTTATTACAAGAACGTAAAGATGACCTGTGCCGACGCCGTAGCCGCTTCGGGCTGCAAAACGGTATATATCCAGGGTATGGCGCTCAACGAGCTCGCGCTCAACGGTATCGACGGCACCGTCAATTACACCGTTAAGCTTTTTGAATCCATCAAGGCAAAATCACCGAACGTACGCATCGTATTCCTTTCCAACACCTACGAGACCGCCTATTTCAATTCCAAATACCGCACCCTCACCAACGAAAACATCAGACTGCTCAACAACAAAATGATCGACTACTGCAACGCCAACGGCATCGACTACATCGATATCGCGTCCTGCACCGTGACGAACGGAGCGCTTGCCGACGAATACTGCATCGACAACGAGGACGGCGGCTGCGGATGCCACATCAGCAAGACCGCATACTGCAACTGGATGTGCGTACTCAGAAATTACGCTTATCAGAAAAAAACAAATACATTTAAGAATCCGACCGAAATGCCGATCCTTAAATAATTACCGGAGGATAAAAACAAATGAAAAAAATCGTTTCTCTCTTACTCGTCGTCATCTGCCTCTTCTCTGCGGTCTCCTGCGGAGAAGCAAACGAAATAAAGGAAAAAGTCCTTTCGATCACCGCCGATGAGCTTCTCGGAAAGCTCGTTTCCGCAAACGCCGAAGGCGAAATGTATTCCTATTCCGCGTCTCTTCTCGCGGATGAGCTCGGCATCACCGAAGACCTCTACACCGCAGGCAAGTTCTTCGTTCCCGTTGAATCCGCAGGCGTAGAGTCCGTCGCGTTTTTCACCGCGTCATCCAAAGAAAACGCTTCCAAGATCAAAGACGCGCTCGACAGCTACATCGCCCGCGTAAAGAACGTCCAGGAAAAATACAACGCCGCCAACTTTGAAGTCGCGAAAGCCGCTGTCGCCGTCAAGGAAGGACTCAACGTATACCTCGTTATGTCCCCCTCCAAGGACGCCCTCGTAAAAATCATCAACGATTATCTTAAATAAAGGATCTGAAAACGATGTATCAAAAGCGCAAAAGCAAAACCGCGTTTCTGTGCTTTCTTCTGTGCCTGCCGCTTTTTCTCATCGCCTACCTTGTGATAACGTACGCCACGGAAAGACTTGACCCGAAGGACATCAAAAGCGTTGAGATGATCACGCCGGACGGTGTTGTGACCAAATCCGAAAGCAGCGAAGATATCGGGTTTTTCGTTGATATTTTTCTGAATTCATCCAAGCTTTCGTCACCTCTTCGTGATACCGAAAGCGCCGAATACGTTCAGGTCAATCTCGACAGAGACGATTCGATCCTCCGCTACCGCATCTATCCCGAGCTTTCGGAAACCGGCTGTATGTTCTCGTCACCTGACGGAAAGTATCATCTGATATCGAAAGAAGACGCGAGAGCTATGCTTTCACGTCCCGCCTTCGCTTTTCTTTACAAGGCGTCGTCTCTTCCGGACCTTATCATAACGAGCGGCACGCTTGAAAAAACGGTGCTCCCGGAGTCTTACGGCTGGTATTACAGAATGCAGGACGGCTCGTACGCCGAATACAACGATACCCCTCTTTCGGAAAGCGGCGAGGTATTCAGCATATATTCCGACAGAGTCAATTCCCTTTCGTTCACCCGCAAGCCGGATAACATGACCGTGTCGATCACCGATCCGAACGGTCAGCTTCTCCCGGTCTATGACATATCGTCCCTCATCTTTTCCGGCGATACGCTGCTCAACGTCACGATAGTCGCCGAATGGAACCGCACCGGCGACAGCAACTGTCACGGCAGCGCCTCGTATTCGTTCGATATGCTTTACGACGTTCCCGCCGTTCTTTCCGTTTCGGATACGAACGCTTCGATAGGCGGCAGCGTCGTCATCAACGTAAAGCACCTCAATGACAGCGAGACCGTAACTCTCACGTCGGAGCTTGAGCTCGGCGAGCTTCACTTCACCGAAAACGAAGGCGTCAAGACGGCGGTCCTTGCCATCGACGACACCAACAGTCCCGGAACGTACGACATACTTTATAACATAGGCGACAACGGCGGAACGTTCACGCTTACGCTCGACGGCTCCGTCAGACTCGCGAGAAGCGGAATTTTCCGCATCACGCTCAGCAACGAACTGTTTGAAAAAACTCTCGGTGAGAGCGCGGAGGAGGAGTTTGCAAAGCTCAGAAAACAGATCGCGTCGCTTCTCGGCGACGAGACCTACGACACGCTTCCGTTCAAAAAGCCGACCTATTCGGGTTCTCTCATTCAGGAATACGGTACGAAGGTCATAACTAATCTCGAAGGCTCTTCGGATACGCACATATTCTATTCGATAGGAAACGTCTACGAAGTCGGTGAAAATTCGTCGGTCAGCGCGTCGGCTGACGGAAAAGTCATCTACGTCGGCGAAAACGACACGCTCGGCAGATTGATCGTGCTCGATCACGGCTGCGGAGTATGCACCTGGTACTACGGTCTTTCATCTATCGAAAGAAGCGTCGGAGACGAAGTCTCGAGAGGCGCGGTGCTCGGTACGTCCGGCATCAACGGTTACAACGGGAAAAGCACGCTCGGGTTCTGCATGAGTGCGGGAGACGTATTCATCACCCCGGTGTTCAGCGATTAATAAAACATAAGTCATCAAGCCGTGTCAAATGACACGGCTTGTTCTTTTCAGGAGGATACATAAATGAAAAAAGCTCTTCTCGCGTCCGTCACCGCAATGACGGCGATAATCACGGTTTCGACGGTTTTATTCGTCATATTCGCCCTCAGGCTTGAGCACGACGTATTCTACGTCATAACGATGAAAAAGGCGCTTGAGTATTATCTCGCTTGTCTCGCCGAAGCGGCGTTCTTTGCGTTCGCGTTCGCTTATTTCTCGCACGAGCGATAAACATTGACAAAATCCGCGTATGATGATATAATCGGAACGTTGACGATTAATTCATCATAGGGAGGATCGCGATGCGCGTATTTGACATCATACTGAAAATTTGCGAATATACCGCTCTCGTTTCGGCGATCCTCGGATGTTATAAATATCTTTATTGGGTGATAGGCTTTTTCAAGACACGCGTATTCCCCAAGACCGAAAATAAGCATCGGTACGCCGTCGTCATCGCCGCAAGGAACGAGGAGACCGTCATAGGCAACCTTATCGAAAGCATAAAGGAGCAGGATTACCCTTCCGAGCTCGTGACCGTGTTCGTTGTCGCCGACAACTGTACCGATCGCACGGCTGACGTCGCAAGGAGCAAGGGGTGCGTATGTTACGAGCGTCACGACACAGAACATGCGACTAAGGGCTATGCCTTGCAGTATCTGTTCAGGCAAATAGAAAAAGACTATTCGATATCTTCGTTTGAAGGCTATTTCATCTTCGATTCGGACAACCTGCTCGCCCCGGATTACATAACAAGAATGAACGAGGCGTTTGACACGGGCGAAAAGGTGATAACGTCATACCGTGCGGCGAAGAACTTCGATTCCAACTGGATCTCCGCGTCATACGGACTTTATTGGATAAAATCGATAGTTTCTCAGCACCGTGCGCGAAGCGTTTTACGCCTTGCCACGCGCATTCAGGGGACCGGTTATCTCGTTTCGAGCGAACTGCTTGGCGACGGATGGAACTACACCTGCCTTACCGAGGACAGAATGATATCCGCGTTCACCGTGATAAAGGGCTGCGAAATAAGCTACAACGAGCAGGCGGTGTTTTACGACGAGCAGCCGACTACCCTTAAGATCGCCTTCAGGCAGCGCATACGCTGGTCAAAAGGTCATCTGCAGACGTTTTGCATGTGCTGGAAGAAGCTTTTCGCGAGCATATTCAAATCAAAGGATTTCCACGACTTCTTCATGTCGTACGATATGTTCCATATATGCTTCCCGAAATCGATATTCGTATCGTTCCGCAAGGTGCTTGTGTGGATATGCACTATTGTTGTCATACTCTACGGAAACAACGATTTAACCAAAGTCGCCGCATATATTGCGGCAATAGGCTATTCTTTCGGCAAAAGTTACGCCGCGAATTCGCTTATCTGCATATATCTGTTTTTCTCCGGCAGAAAGCATCTGCCGAAAACGTCGTTTTGGAAAAAGGTGTGGTTCTCGGTCACATTTCCGCTCTTTGACCTTTTCGGGCGTCTCTCAATGATAATCGCGCTGTTTTCGCACGTCGAATGGAAGACGATCCCGCATACCATCGATACGTCGATAAAGGATATGCCGGAAAAATCCAAAACCGAAGTCATAAAATAAAAAAAATCGAGCTGCGGCATTTGATCTGCCGCAGCTCTTTTGATTTTGCTGTTAATTATTTGGAAGCGGTAACGTTTACAACGTGAGGCTGAGGACCCTGATACCAGTAAATGAAAGCTTCGATGTCGATCTTGTCGCCGACTTTGAGAGCTTCAACCGCTTTGTAGAGGTCGGTTTCCGCACCGCGGAGATAGGATTCAACTACGAAAGTCTGGGTCTTATCGCCGAGAGTAACGGTGAAGTAGATATCGTCGCCCTGTTTGCCGGAGCCGTCCCATTTGTAAAGGAAAGCAACGTCGTTGCCGTCAGCGTCTTTGGAAGCCGCAACGGTGAGACCGTTAAAAGCAGCGAGCTGGTTCATGTGTTCTTCCATCTTGTCGGTGCCGAGGATGGAGGTGGCGTCGAAAGCTTCGGCAATGTAGGTCTTGCCTTCAATGATTTCAAGAGAACCGTCGATGATCTCGGATTCGCCTTCCCAAACGCTCTTGAAGCCGGTAGCTTTGATCTTGGTGCCTTTTACGAGCTTGTCATAAACTTCTTTGGAGCAGGGGAAATCATAGAAGAAATACGCGCCGTCTTTGTCCTGAGTGTAAAGAGTGGCAACGCCTACGCCGTCTTTTTCCCACCAGCCCTGTTTGTCCTGAACGTAAGTCTCAACGGTGACTTCGGCTTCGGCAGCGGCTGCCGCGTATTCGGCGTAAGTCATAACGCCTTCGGATTTGACGTCGGTTTCCTCATCGGCTTTGGATTCTTCAGCCGCTTTGGATTCGGCAGACGTTTCGTTTTCATCTTTTTCGCAAGCCATGAGGCAAGTGCAAAGAAGAGAAAGCATAAGAACGAAAACTAAAAGTTTTTTCATTTTTGTACTCCTTTGTGTATTTTTGTCGTTTTACGAAACGAGAACATTATATATTATTGATTCGAATAAATCAATAGTATTTTATGTTTTTTTTGAATTTCTTTTCGTTTTGATCTGCTTTGCGATAACGTACGCGCCCATGAGCAGCCATATTGCCGCAAGCGAAATCAACAGAACTTTTGACATCACGGGGAACTCATCGGACGTCTGAAGGTCGAGATTGTACATCACGCGGATATCGGAATAAGTCTTTTCGAGATACGCGTCGTCGATCTTCTCGTTTCGGCGTGCGGACTTCGTGAAGTTTTCGATAAGCTGACCTGCCGCGTTTCGGAGCGCCGCAGAGCCGTTGAAGACGGGGGTCGTGAACGTGTTAGGTATATTGTCGCGCAGCAGCTTTGAAGCGGCGAGCTTTACGTCGTAAAGAAGAACTTCATCGCTTCCCTTTCCGCTCAGGTAATCGACGTAGCCGGGATCGTTCTGCGCGTCGAGCGTGACGGGCAGATAACCTTCGGTCTGCGAATACGGTATCTGAACGTCGTTGGTGAGCAGATACTGCGTGAAGATCCACGACGCGAGCACTTCACCGGGGTCGTCCTTGTTGAACACGCAGACGGAGGGGCCTTGTGAGATCATCTTCGGCGACGAGGGATCGTACTGCGGTATCCCTCTGACGACCGTCTCGAATTCGACGAGCTCGTCGGGACTGATGTCAAGCAGCGGCGCCTCCGTTCCCATCCACGTGGAGCCCGCGGTGGAATCGATGGCGAAAATACATCTGCCGGCGTTGAAATAGTTTGCCGGGTAGCCCGTTATCTTGAAAGTCGAAAACGCGCGGCTTTTCGCGTGTTCCGATACGGTGTAAAGCAGCTCCGCGGTTTTCGGGTCTTCGAACATGAAGTAGCTGCCGTTCTCGTCCGAATATCCGGCGCCGAGCTGATACAGCGACTGTATCATCATATTGTCGGTGGACTTGTAGATGAACGGAATGAGAACGTCCTGACCGTTTACGGCAAAATTGCCGTCTGCATCTTTTTCCATCGCTTTTTCGGACACTTCCCAGATAAAATCCCACGTAAGGACGTCGGGTACGGTATAGCCGAGCTTTTCGACATAGTCTTTGTTGATATAGCAGGCTTCGGTGGAACGCATAAACGGGAGCGCGTAATGCACGTCTCCGATGGTACATTCCGAAAGGAACTGCGGAACTATGGAGCTGACCGAGGGAGACGCGAACTTTATCTCGCTTCCTCCGAGCCCGTATTTCGCGTCGTTCATAAGACCGTCGAGCGGAACGACCGTGTTGCTTCCGGTGATATACGTCGCGATATGGTCGGGGTAGGTTATGCAGACGTTAGGCGTCGTTTTGGTCTTGATGTTCGTCAGAACGTCCTTATAAATATCGTCGTAGTTGGTGTACGACTTGAGGTTGACGGTTATATTGGGATATATCGCCTCAAAGTCGGATATGGTCTTTTTGTAGATATTGAGCTGGTTTACGTTGGTGTCGTTCTTTGCCCAGAATGAAATTTCGTATTTCTTTGACGTATCGAATCCGTCGGGCACGGAAAACGCGTCCATTTTGACCGATCCGTGGCAGGAAGCGAACGCCGGAAGACACAGAACGACAAGAAGCAAAAGCACAACGATTTTTGAAAGCCGATTCATCCCTTCGTGCCTCCTCTCGAAACGCCCTCCATTATCTTGTCACGGAAAACAAGGAATATAACGATGAGCGGCAGCGAAATGACGACGACCGCCGCCATCATTGCCGGTACGTTTTCGCGTCCGAAGCCGTTCTCGCGTATTTCCTGGATACCGTTTGAAACGAGATAGTACATTTTGTCGTCGGTGATAAGGCGGGGCCAGACGTATGAGTTCCAGCACTCGATGACCTTCAGGATGATGACCGTTATCATGGTCGGCTTGCAGATGGGCACCATTACCTTGAACAGATATTTGAGGTCCGATGTGCCGTCGACCTTAGCCGCGTAGTACAGCTCGTCGGGTATCTGCGCGAAGTTTTCCTTGAGCAGATAGATATAAAATACCGATGTGACCGACGGAAGTATCAGTCCGAGGTAGGTGTTGCGGAGTCCCATGTTGGTGATGGTGTAGAAGTTCGTTATCACAACGAGCTCGTTTGGTATCATCATCAGCGCGAGGAACAGCGCGAAGACGAAGTCCTTGCCCCTGAATTTGAGCCGCGCGAACGCGAATGCCGCGAGCGTTATGACCACGAGCATAAGGGCGGTAGTCGCGACGGTGAAAATAAGCGTATTGAAGAAATAACGTCCGAGGGGCACGCTCGTGAAAGCGTCGGCGTAGTTTTGGAACGTGGGAGAAAGCGTGATGAATTTCGGTATGCTTTCGGCACTGTACGCGCCGAAGCTCTTGACCGAGGTGAGTATCATCCAATAGAACGGGAACAGTACGATGATCGCCCACAGAACGAGAAGAACGTAAACAAGCGTTTTGGAGACGATCTTTTTCGTTCTTACCCTTTTTTCGATTTTTTCGTAATCAAGTTGTTTTGTCATCGTGCCACCTCAATAATGAACGTATTTCTTGCTTACTATGAGGTTGATGCAGGTAATGGTAAGCACGATAACGAAAAGTATTATTGCCGCGGCTGATGCGTACGACGGATAACCGCCGCCCGTACCGTAAAGCATATCGTAAACGTAGCCGACTATGGTGTTCATCTCGGCGGCGTTGAGGTCGGTGCCGAAGAGCGCCACGGAATCGCTGTACGCCTTGAAAGCCCCGATGAACCCGGTGATGACGAGGTAGAATATCATCGGAGAGATCATCGGAAGCGTGATGCGCGTGAATATCCTGAACTTTGACGTTCCGTCGACGCGTGCGGCGTTATAATAATCCTGCTTGACGGACGCGAGCGCGCTCGTGAGTATGAGTATCTTGAACGGGAGCACTATCCATATCGTGTAGATGCACAAAACGAGCATCTTCGCCCAGTACGGGCCGCCGATGAAGTCGACCGACGAGCCGCCGAAGAGCTTGATAAGCACGTTTATGAGTCCGTCGGAATAAGCGGTAGGCTTGAAAAGTATCATGAACACGAGGCCCACGGCAAGCGTATTCGTGACGTACGGCAGGAAATATATCGTCTGGAAAAGCTGCTTGACTTTTTTGAGTGAGCTGAGAGCCAGCGAAATAAGCAGCGCGAATCCCGTAGAAAGCGGCACGGTTATGCCGACGAGAATGAGCGTATTCTTGAGAGATTGGAAAAAGTAAGGGTTTTTCAGAACGTAGGTATAGTTATTAAGTCCGACGCCGTTGTAGGTCTGCGACGCGGAGTTATACCCTTCCTCGAACGAGTAGATGAAAACGTCAAAAAGAGGATATATCATGAACAATCCGAGAAAAACTATTGCGGGCAGCAGATACAGCCAGCCTTTTCTGTTGTTGTCTTCCATAAAAACGCCTCGATATTATAATAATACAAAATATATTATACATAAACCTTTCCGCTTTGTCAACAAATCAGGCGAATATAATACAAAAAAGACCTTCTTTCGGCAGAAGGTCTTTTGACTCTTTCGTCGGTATGACGCCGTGAGGAACGGGCAGGGGCGGCTTTCAGCGTCCTTCACCCGAAACGATCGTGTTGTAGAACGCGCGTCTCATGCGGAAGAACGGGCTGTTTCCGCGTCCGAAGTGGACGGCGTTTGTGAGGAGCAGTCCCCACACGCCCGTTTCGGAATCGACATAAAGCGACGTTCCGGTAAAACCGTTGTGACCGTAGCTTCCCGGTCTCATCAGTTCGCCCGACGCGGAAAGCTCGGGCAGCGGCTGCTTGAGCTGGAAGCCGAGCCCGCGTGACTCGTCGAGCCCCGGAGTGTAATCGGTGACGGCGAGGTCGAACATACGGCGCGAAAGGAATCTGCCGTCGGAAGTGCCGAAATCTTTTCCGGGCAGTTCACCGCGGGTCGAGCACATGACCGCGAATTTTATCATATCACCGAGGTCGGAGAAAACGCCCGCGTTGCCGGATACTCCGCCGAGGAAATAGGCGTTCTCGTCGTGTACGTGGCCTTTGATGTATTCGCCGTAAAGAGGCGACTTTTCAGTCGTGACGACGTTGTCGCTTTTCGGATTGTAGCAGGTGGATGTCATTCCGAGCGGATCGAAAACGAGCCTTTTCGCGAGAGAATCAAGAGTCTCGCCCGTGACTCTTTCGATTATCATCTTGAGCAGGATATATCCCATGCAGGTGTAATACACCTCTTCTCCCGGACGGCATTTCGGCTCGGAAGCGAGGATCAGCGACGCGACCGAAGACGCGTCGTTGGTGTCGAGCTTGGTCCAGAGCGGGATGTGCGGAGTTATTCCGGAGGTATGCGTCATAAGGCGGAATACGGTGACGTCCTTTCTGCCTTCCGGTGCCGATCCAAGTTCCTTTTCGGTGAAAAAGCGTGACAGCGTGTCGGCAAGTAGCAGCTTTCCGTCTTCGATAAGGCGGAGCGCGACCATCGACGTCGAAACAAGTTTTGAAAGCGACGCGAGATCGTATAGCGTTTTTTCGTCGGCTTTTTCTCTGTTCGGATAAACAGCTCTGTCGCCGTAAACGTCCGAGATATACACTTCTCTTCCGCGTCCTACCGCGAACGCGGCAGAAGGGATGACGCCGTTTTCGACTGATGTCCTAAGCAGTTCCTTCGTCGGTTCAAAATTCATATAAGCCGCTCCTTTTCATTTGATATTTATCGTTATTTCCGTGAACTCGCTTTCGCCGAGATAATTCGAATAACTGAAGGAAAACGCGTCGGTCCCCGTATAGTCTTTTTCGGGATAATAGGCGAAATTCCCGTCGGGGTAAAGCGTGAGCGAGCCGTGGAGCGGCGACACTCTGACGGTACATTCACCGAAATTCTTTTCGGTCCTCACGTTTCCGCGTATCACCGTGCCGGCTTCCCCTTCAAACGTCTTTGCTTCAAGAGTATCGGCCTTGAGTTCGAGCTTCCCTTTGATGAAAAGATACGTGTAGTCGTAAGTGAGCCTTGCCTTGGCGTCGTCCGACTCGCAGGCGTAAAGGTAGTAGTAAACGTCCTGATAATAGCAATGCGGGGTTTCGGTCATATAGCCGTATCTGACGCCGTCGGTGAGGTAGTCCATATATTTGTCGAAGAATATGGGGTCGGTGAGCGACGTGCCGCATACCTCGATCTCGATGCACATTCCGTATCTCTTCGCGAGATAGGAAGCGTCGATGATGTTCTGTTCGCCGACGTCGGTGCTGAACGCGTAGTTGGGCTGCAGGCATGCCATATCGAAGCCGTAATACTTCCACTCATGCCTTCCGTTTGCGCTCATATAGGGTATCCAGAACAGTCCGTATCCCTTGGAATGACAGTAGTCTGCCACGGCGTTGATCAGTTCGCCGTCCTCGGCGTAATCGGTCATCGCTTCATGTACCCAGTAAAAGCCGGCGAACGTCACGTTGTCGCTTTCGGCTTTTTCGGCAAGCGTCAGACAGTAGTCGATCTCCCATTTTATCGCGTTGATACGGTCTTCGGTGGTCTCGAGTCTGTCGGACTTGCCGTCGCCGTCGATATCACCGAAATCGACGTTCTTGCCGGGATATGAAAGAGTAAGATAATATCTCACCTTATAATCGTCGAGCGAGAGCTCTTTTTTGACCTTTGCGGCGGCTTCGTCAAGTGCGCTGACGTCGCGTCCTTCGGCAAACGTCTTGTCTGCCATATCCTTCATTTCGCGCATATTCGCGTCGGAATAACAATGATGACCTTCAAGCATGCTTCCGGTCGGGCAGAACAGGAAGCCGTCGAACATCGTGTCGGCTATTTTTCCGTCGACATCGACATAAGAAACGTAAGGAATGAGTTCATCGGTTGTATAGCCGACCTTTTTGCCGCTCTTTTCGTCTTCGGCGCAGTAGTTCGGCACGAGAACGATGTCGTTCGCTTTGCCGAGAGATTCGATATCACGCCCGGCGTAAGCGGAGTTATCCATCTTTTCGGCGGAGAAACCGCACTCCGCAGGCGACACGCTGTTTGTGTCGACTTTTTTCGTGCCGAAAACCTGAAGCTCGTCGCAATAAGCGTTTGCCCAGACCGCAAACGAGAAACGGGCAAATCTTGCCTTGTAGGCTCTGCCGAGCTCGTACGTATACCGCATTATCTCGGTGGACGAGCTTGAAGGCGTCACGCCGACGAGTACGGGATACCAGTCGACGCCGTTTTCGGAAAGATAGAATTCAACGCTCGAAAGCGTATTTATGCCGACGTCGTCCTCACGAAGGAAGCTGACGCCGAAGCCGGTGACGGTCGCCGTCGCGCCGAGATCATACACGACATCCCTGCCGAGTCCGCTGCCGAAATGGCAGAACGCGGAATCGATGTAATACGCCTCTTTCGCGAATTTGCCGTCGGTGAGGAGTTTGGTTTTTTCAGCCGTGTTGCCGTCGGTACCTTTTTTGAGAGGAGTATGCGAGAAGAAACGCTGCGGCAAGCCGCTTATGAGGTTTATATTTTGGGCGTAATCCTCAACGGACGGATCGAAAAATATTTCTTCGGTGACTTCGGCGATGGGTTCTTCGGAATACAGCGGCGTGAAAGCGCTTTCGGTCGGTTCGACGCAGCCGAACACACCCGTTTCCTCGACGAATACCATTTTGCGTTCCTGCTCGGGTATCGAGAAACGCGCGTAACGCACGTGAAGCGCGAAAGGCAGCGCGAGTATATAATTGTAATATTCGGCGTCGGAATCGACGGGAGCGTATACCCTGCCGACGTAAGTATAATCCTTGTTATCCTCGGAAACGTAAAAATCTACGTAAGAAGGAAGCATTATGCCGAGCGCGGGATTGGAATGTGCCGAAAGCGAAAAGGCGCAGACGTCGGTGCGGAGCTTTGAGAGATTGACGGTGATGTCGAGCGGTTCGCTGCCGTCGAATCCCGCCCATCGCCCGCTTTCGTAAGTCGCGCCGAGCGGGGCGCAGTCGGTGAGCTTGCCCGCGTAGGGGAAAAGCTCGTTCGCGTTTCTCGAACATTTCACGGATTTGTGCGACGATATCGCCGTGAGAACGTAAGAATAGTTTATCTCTTCCTTCACGACGCCGTTGAACAGCGACGAATAAGGAACGGTGTCGTTCGCGTAAGCTTCTTCTATCGCTTTTTCAAGCGTTTTGCCCGCTGCGACGCCCTCGACGTCGGCGTATACCGAGATCTCGTCGAGGAACAGGTTGGCGGAATAGTGATTCATCGTGAAACGGATGTAACGCGAATCTATGGGGCTGTCGAGGCAGAACGAGGATATATGCGAGCCTCCTTCCATTTCAAGCGACGACGGTACGGTGCCGATAAAGGTCCATTTGTATGTTTCGTCGGGACAGTCGTCGGACGCGTAGACGCATATATCAAGCGGCGGAGTTATCCCGGGGCCCACGTCAACGTAGAAGGACACTTCGAATTTATAAAGCGAGAAGCAGTCTTCCTCGAGATCGAGCGTTATCGTCACGGGATCGGGACGCTGATAGTTGGACCATTTCGGATCGGAGTAGCCTTTATCCGTACCCGCGTAAAGTCCGTCGGTGAGTTCGGCGTGATACGTATCGGGATATATGCCGTCGGCGGCCGTTCCGGAATAGGTCTTGCCGAGAGAAACGTTGGTTTCGTACGTCGGTATATAAGGCGGTTCGGAGCTTTCTTCAAGGATTTCTTCCGAGCTTTCCTCAATGCCCGCTTCCGATATCTCGGACGTTTCCGCGGAAGGCTCTTCCGACTTTCCGGCGTCCTCCTGACTTGCCGACACTTCTTCGGAAGGTTCGTCCTTCGCGTCCGAGCAGGAAACGAAAACGGAAAGACAGACGGCAAGGGACAAAACGAGACAGATCAGTTTTTTCATAATGCTCACCTTCATACGTCGATTTCGAGTTCAACGGGACAGTGGTCGGAGCCGAAAACGTCGGGACGTATCGACGCGTTTTTGATTTTTTCTTTTATATCGTCGGAAACTATAAAATAGTCTATTCTCCACCCCGCGTTGTTGGCTCTCGCGTTGAAGCGGTACGACCACCACGAATACGCGTCGGTCGTGTCGGGATAAAGATATCTGAACGTGTCGGTGAATCCCGCTTCGAGAAGGCAGGTCATCTTTTCCCTTTCGGCGTCGGTGAATCCCGCGCTGTTCCTGTTTGCCTGCGGATGCTTCAGGTCAATTTCGTTATGGGCGACATTGAGGTCGCCGCACATAATGACGGGTTTGGCTTTTTTGAGGGAACAGAGGTAGGAACGCATATCGTCCTCCCACACCTTGCGGTAATCGAGCCTCTCGAGCTCCTGCTTGGAATTGGGCGTATACACGGTGACGAGAAAGAACTTTTCGTATTCGAGCGTGATGACTCTTCCCTCGTGATCGTGCTCGTCGATGCCGAGTCCGTATCTGACGTCAAGCGGCTTTTTCTTCGCGAATATCGCGCATCCGCTGTAGCCCTTCTTCTCGGCGTAGTTCCAGAACTGATTGTATCCGGACAATTCGAGGTCTATCTGTCCTTCCTGCAGCTTGGTCTCCTGCAGACAGATAAAGTCGGCGCCGCAGGACTCAAAGAAATCCATGCAGCCTTTTCCGACGCAGGCGCGCAGCCCGTTCACGTTCCACGATACGGCTTTCATGCTTCTTCTCCTTTACGGTCGTTTTTGAGCAGACGCTCACGCATATAAAGCGCGAGTGCGGTGCCCGTGTAAGCGTGCTGATATTCGCCCGACGCGAAATCGCGTATGACTTCGTTTATGGGCTTTACGAAATAATTGATGAATTCATCGTCGTCGAGGTGCTGCTCGCCGACGGGTGTTAGGTCTTCGGCGAGATAAATATGGAGCCTGTTGGTATAAAGCGCGGGATTGGGGTTCATTTCGCCGAGCTTGGTGAGTTTTCCCGCACGGTAGGCGGTCTCCTCCTCGGTCTCGCGTCTCGCGGCGTCGAGCGGGTCTTCGCCTTTTTCGATTATCCCTCCCGGGAACTCGCACGTCACGCGCTCGCTGCCGTGACGCCATTGCCTGACGACCACGAAATTATCGCCGATGACGGGAACGACCACTACCCAGTCGCTCGCGTCGATGGTATAAAATTTGCCTTTTGTCCCGTCGGCGGATTCGCATTTCTTGGCGTTTACGTCGAACACGCGGGTATGCAGTACACCGTTCTTTTCAAGTGTTTTCCATTCGAGCTCTTTCATTATGACGTTTTCGCTTTCTTTCTGAATTTGAAGATGGGCTTCGGGTTTTCGTTCCATTCACCCGTGAAATAGAAGTAGACCGACATAGCGGCGGATATGACCCAGCCGATGGGCCAGGATATCCAGATACCAGTAGCTCTGAACGGCACGGAAAGGATGAGAGCGAGGACGACGCGCAGCACGAGGTCGGTGAAGGTATCCGTCATGAAAAGCGCCATCTTTCTCGCGCCGCGCAATACTCCGTCGGACGCGAGCTTGAGCGACACCGCCGAATAGAACGGCGACAGTATCATAAGCAGCGTGGTCCCGACGCTCAGCGCTTCTGCGGTCGGTTCTTCGAGGAACAGATATACGAGATATTTGCCGAGAGTGAAATACAAAACCGTGAACGGGATCGCTATCGCGAGGATTATCTTTATACCCGCTTTATATCCGGCTCTTACGCGGTCGTACTTTTCGGCGCCTATATTCTGAGCGGTGAAATTGGATATGCCGTTCCCGATGGTGGTGAACGACGTTACGACGAGGTTGTTGAGCTTTATCGACGCGGCATAGCCCGCCATTACGGCGGTGCCGAACGAATTGATGACGCCCTGTATTATCACGTTGCCGACTGAAATAAAGCTCTGCTGAAGTATGCTCGGTACGGCGACGGACGCTATCCTGCCCAAAAGCTCACGCGAGAAAGGCTTGACTTTTCCTTCCGTCTTTACCGTGCGGAGACGTCTGAAAACGAACACGACCGCAAGCACGCAGCTCACGCCCTGACAGATGAAGGTCGCCCAGGCGACGCCGTCGACGCCGCGGGTGAACACCGACGAAAACGCGGTGACGAACAGAACGTCCATGCCGATATTGACAAGCGACGACGCCATGAGGAACCAGAACGGCGTTCTTGAGTCGCCGAGCGCCGAGAAAATGCCCGTGGAGATGTTGTAAAAGAAGACGAACGGGAGACCGAGAAGATATATATCGAGATACAGTTTGGAATCCGCGAACGCTTCATCCGGCGTGTTGATGAGATTGAGAAGATCGCCCGAAAAGATGAACCCGACCGCCATGAGTGCAAGGCAGAGCGCGCCGCTCGCTATGAGCGACGTATAGACCGCGGTCTTCATATCCTTGTATTTTTTAGCACCGAAAAGCTGCGACACGATGACCGAGCAGCCGATGTTCGAGCCGAACGCGAACGCGATGAGGATAAGCGTTATCTCGTAACTGTTGCCTACCGCGGCGAGCGCGTTTTCGCCTATGAACTTGCCTGCGACTATGCTGTCGGCAAGATTGTATAACTGCTGAAAAATGATGCTGCCGAAAAGCGGAAGGCAGAAATTCAGCAAAACTCTCTGCGGCTTTCCGACCGTAAGGTCTCTGTTCACAACGTGTCCCTCTTGAAGTCATATTTTGTAAAATTATATCACAAAGGGCAGCGGCGCGCAAGTACAAATTGAATATTTCGGTTGACATTTGACGCGGTCGATGATATAATTTTATCATAAACACAAATGGAGGCATAAAAATGCTGAGTGACAACAAAATTCTCGTCGGTATCGGCGAAAACAAGACCTATATACTCCCCGGAATGGCAAACAGGCACGGACTCATCTGCGGCGCCACCGGCACCGGCAAGACGATAACCCTCAAGGTAATGGCGGAGTCTTTCTCCGACAACGGAGTTCCCGTTTTCCTTGCCGATGTCAAGGGCGATCTTTCGGGCTGCGTCAAAAAAGGCGAAAGAAGCGAAAGCCTCGACAGCCGTCTTTCCGCCATCGGGCTCGACCCCGATTCGTTTGAATACAAATCTTATCCCGTGAGATTCTGGGACGTCTTCGGCGAAGGCGGTCATCCCGTCCGCACCACCATCAGCGAAATGGGCGCTTCCCTGCTTTCACGCATACTCGGACTCACCGACGTACAGTCGGGCGTCCTTTCGATAGTTTTCAGAGTCGCCGACGACAAGGGCTGGCTCCTCATCGACCTCAAGGACCTCAGAGCGATGGTCACTTATGTCACCGAACACGCCGCCGAGCTCCTCAACGAATACGGCAACATATCGCGTCAGTCGGCGGGCGCCATCCAGCGTGCGCTTCTTCAGCTCGAGGACGCGGGCGGAGACATTTTCTTCGGCGAACCCGACATCGACATAAACGACTGGATGGTACACGACGGCGACGGCCGCGGATTCATCAACGTGTTCCACTGCGCAAAGCTTTATCAGTCGCCGCTGCTTTACTCGACGTTCATGCTCTGGCTGCTCAGCGAGCTTTTCGAGCAGCTTCCCGAAGAGGGCGACCCCGAAAAGCCCAAGCTCGTTTTCTTCTTCGATGAAGCGCATCTTCTTTTCCGTGACGCTCCCAAGGCGCTCGTTGACAAGATAGAGCAGGTCGTCAAGCTCATCCGTTCAAAGGGCGTCGGCGTATATTTCATCACGCAGCAGCCGTCCGACATCCCCAACAGCGTACTTTCGCAGCTCGGCAACAAGGTCCAGCACGCGCTCCGCGCATACACCCCCACCGAGCTCAAAGCCGTCAAGGCAGCCGCGCAGTCGTTCAGAGCGAACCCCGCGTTCGACACCGAAAAAGCCATCCTCGACCTCGGCACCGGCGAAGCTCTCGTCAGCTTCCTTGATGAAAAAGGCCGTCCTTCCGTAGTGGAACGCGCCACCATCCTTCCGCCTCAGTCGATGATGGGAATGATAGACGACGCGAGACGCAAAGCCGAAGTACACGCCGACGACCTGTTCGGCAAATACGAGGTCGCCGTCGACAACGCGTCCGCCTATGAGCTGCTTGCCGCCGAAGCCGCAAAAGAGGCCGAAGCCGAAGCGAAGGCAAAGGAAGAAGCCGAAAAAGCCAAGGAAGAAGCGGCAAAGGCAAAAGAAAAGGAAAAAGAAGAAAAAGCAAAGGCCAAGGAAAAAGCCAAAAAGAAAAAATCCAAGACCTCGAGCGCTCTTTCAAAAGCCACCAATTCCGCCATGAATACGATCGGACGCGAAGTAGGCAAATCGGTCAGCAGAGGCATACTCGGCACCCTCAAAAAGTGGTTCTGAAATAAAATCATCCCGTTTATTGCGAAATAAACGGGATTTTTTGCGCATAAGCACAAAACGCGGAAAAAGTCAAGACTTGATTTGGATTATTTTTGATATATAATGGTTTTTGAAAAGAGGGATAAAATGATATTCGATATGACAAAAGCGTTTTCTTCGATAACCTTCGCCGAAAACGTATCTTCTCTGCTTTCCCTGAACGACACCACGTCAAACTACGGTATAACGCTTACCGCCGACGGAGCGGCAGCCATCCTCCAAAACCGCGACAAAGCGCTTTTCAACACCGGCAGGATCGAGTTCGGGAACAGCGTCACCGAAAAGATCGTGAACGTCTTCTGCTCGTCGCCTTATGTGAACAACGATAATTTTGCCGAAACGGTAAGCGACCTTACCGAGATATTCTTTTACTACAAATCCGAAATGCTCGAGAAGCTCTCGGACGACGAGCTCATCAGCCTTATGAAGGATGAATTCGACGGCAGATGCGAGGGCTCGACCGAGCTGCTCGCGTCAAAGGCGCTTTACGATTATTCGCAGCGCCTCAAGGGATTTGACGACGATGAAACGACGGAGGGCGGCGAAACGTATGAATAAAGCGATATCGAGAAACCTCATCGACAAAAGCGCGCTCCGCGAAAACGACTATCTCGCCTCCCTGCTCGAAGCCGGTCACGACGCCTCGCTCATCAGCGGAAAGACCGTGAGCCGTGTCAGAACGGACTGCCTGATGCTTCTCGCGTCACGCGCAACGCTATTCACCAAAGGCAGAAGCAGCTCCGTACCCGTCGAAGCGGCGCAGCTCATCATGGACTCGGTCGTCCACACGATCGGTTTTCATCTCAAATCGTTCCCGACACCCGAAGACGCCGCTTCTTTTCTCGAAAACGGAAAAAACGCCGTTTTCCGTTCGTTCTGTCTCGGGCTCAAAGAGATCGAAAACAGTTATAAAGCCGCGAAAAAGCGTTATATAAGGCTCAGAAAGCATCTGCTCAAAACGCCGAACGAGTTTTACACGTCCACCCTTTCGTCGGGGCTCGCGGCGTTTTTCAAAAACTACTCGCCCGACTACGCGTCGCACATCAGAGTGATCACCGCCGACTACCGTCCGATGTATCCGGTGCCGGAGCTTGACGGGCTGGAATTCATCGGTCCCTATATCGATCGTCTTTACATCGAAAACGCGTTCCTCGACAATCTCGGGGATGACGCCGTTCACCGCGTCATGTATTCCTATGACGCGTCATACGCAAGCGAACTCGTAAATCTTTTCGAGACCGTCCTGTTTGCCGCCCTCGTCCCCGTATCGCGCGGGAAGGGGCTGAACGGGCTCAGACCCGACAAGGCAGACAGAGCGTGGCTGTGCAAAAAGCTCGAAAGCCTTGACGAAACCGGAACTGAGGATTATATACGTTCTCTCACCGACAAAATATGCGATGAATGCGACTGCGACGATATGATAAGAGATTATATCTCCGATTGCGTTCCCGTTATGACGGCGAAGATACGCGCCTACGCGAGCCGCGGCATCACCGGTCAGCTGTTCGTGATGAATCCACCCGAAACCGAAAGCACCGAATACATCGACGGCGAGCAGATGCCCGACGCGAAATACGACGAGCTCGTTTCGGAGGTGATGCAATGCGACGGAAGCGAAAAGAAGGTCGGGCTCATCTTTGCGTCGGTCCGTTCGGTCGCCGACCTTGCCGACGTCATACGCGACGCAGACGTAGGCGACGACGTGATTAAAATGATAAAAGCGCGTCTTTCGTCCGAAGAAAACGAACTGCTCGAAAGTTATATGTGAAAAAAACGGGTATTCTTGTTATTTTCGTAAAACGGCATGACGCAAAAAACAGACCTTTTGGTCTGTTTTTTCATATTCTTATTTACCGAACGGGAAAGCTTTCAGCCATTCGCGGGCGATGAGCTCGTGTCCCATGGGGGTCGGATGGACGCCGTCGACGAGCCAGTACGAAGCACCCGATTCGGCTGCCTTTTCGTCAAACAGCTTCTGCAGAGGCAGGAAAGGAAGAGCGAATTTTTCGGCGGCTCTCTTTGCGGCTGCCGCTCTCTTTTCGACTTCGCTCCTGAATACGGGATAAAGGTCGGATCCGTCCTCGAGCTTGGCCGTTGTGGCGGAGCCCGCAAGGCAGAAGGGCTCCATTATGAGTATCTTAACGTCGGGAAGCGATGCGAGGATCTCTTCGATGAGCATGCAGTATATTCTCTCGAATTTTTCGGCGTCGACACCGTTTTTGTGAGGATATTCGTGCCATACGTCGTTCACGCCGATAAGGATCGAGATGTAATCCGGGCTGCGGTTGATGAAATCGCGTCTTATTCTGGCGTAAAGATCGACTACCCTGTTTCCGCTGATGCCGAGGTTGATGAAGTCGTATTCACCCGGTGCATCCATGCCGAGCTTGGATTTGATGAGAAGCGGATATCCCGTTCCCAAGGGAGCGCCGTTCATGCAGGTCGCGCCGGCGTCGGTTATGGAGTCGCCCTGAAAAAGGATTTTTTTCATTTTCTTTATTCCTTTGCTTTATTTTTATTTATGATCTTCACCGAAGAAAAATCAAATCTGAGGAAATAGATAAGAGTTGCCGCTGCGCAGGCGAACCAGCCTACGGGGTATCCGATGGCTATCGGAATGAGGTCGTTTGAAACGAATTCGGACATGGTAAACAGATATATCTGTCTTATTCCTATGAACGTGGAAAGCATGATTATCATGGGCGCGGTGGAATTGCCGGCGCCTCGGAGGGATGCCGAAAGTATCTGATTGACCGAGCAGAAAATGTAAAACGGCGTTATGTAGTGCAGTAGAAGAGCCGACGTCGAGACGAAATCGGGGTTTTCCTTGACGAAAAGCCCCGAAATGGGGGACGCCAATATCATGACGACGATGATTATCAGCAGGCTTGCGCCGGTAGACATGAGATACGCGTAAAGCGTGCCTTTTTTGGCGCGTTTAACGTCACCGACACCGAGGTTCTGACCGACGAACGTGGTAGCCGCGAGCGCGAGCGACTGGATCGGCAGGAAAATGAACTGGTCGACCTTTGAATAGGTAGTCCAGCCGCCGAGGTTGACCGCCATATCGCCGTTGGCGTTTGCGATATAGGACTGAACGAACACGTTGGCAAACGCCGTGAGCGCCATCTGTATCGCCGCCGGGAAGCCTATTCTGATTATCTTTTTAAGTATTTCCTTATCCATACGCAATTCCGAAAGTATCAGTCTTACGCACGAATCGGTGCGGAACATGACGAACAGCACGAGGATGGCAGACGCGCCCTGCGAAATTATCGTTGCCCAGGCGACGCCCGAAGCGCCGAGACCGAACGCGAAAACGAACAGGAAATCGAGTCCCACGTTGAGCAGCGCCGAAAAGATGAGGAAATAGAGCGGACGGGTCGAGTCGCCGACCGCACGCAGTATGCCCGAGCCCATATTGTATATCATGAGTCCGATGACGCCCGCGAAATATATCGTGAGGTAGTCCTTGGCAAACGGGTATATCTCGGCATCCTCCGCAGAACGGAGCATGAGTTTCAGCATCATCGGCGTCATGGCGACACCGATGACCGTGAACGCCACGCCCATTATCAGCGTCAGCACCATCGAGGAATGTACCGTCTTCTTTACGTTTTCTTCGTCCTTCGCGCCGAAATACTGCGAAATGACGACGCCCGCACCGCTTGCGAGCCCCGAGAAAAAGCCGATGAGTATATTTATTATGGGTCCGACGCTGCCGACCGCCGCGTAGGCGCCGCCGTCGCCCGTCTGTCCGATGACCCACGTGTCAACGAGATTGTACAGCTGCTGGAAAAGATTGCCCGCGAGAAGAGGGATGGCAAAAATAAGCAGATTGCGTATTATGCTGCCCTGCGTCATATCGAGCTCATATCTTCTGCCCCTGCGTTTGACTCCTTCCATAACTCCTCCGCGTGAAATAATGTTATTATGATTTTAGCACACAGCGTCAAAAAAGACAAGTGCCAAATTCATTTTGACCGTGTTATTTTTCATTACTTAAGCAGCGTCAGACGGACGGTGATATAATCCTGCATTTCGGTCTTTCCGTTTTCGTCGGCATCAGAAGCTTTCAGATACGCGTCTTCAAGCGTTTCATATCCGAGCAAGTGACGTCTGATCATTATATAATCGGTCACGGTGATGTCTCCGTCGCCGTCAACGTCCCCCTTTACGACCGCGATTGCTTTATCGACGACGTCTCCGCTTGCTCCGCAAAGTCGCAGTTCTGTTCCCGTTCCAATATTTCCGTCCGTTTCTTTTCCGTTTTTCCCGACGCAGACGACCTTGTCGGAAGTCGTTTTGTAAGCCGAAAGAACGCTGCCCGCTTCAAAGCCGACGGCGTATCCGTTTCCGAATGTGAGGCGATTTTTGTCGAGTGCGTCGCGGAGCGTTTTGTGCAGCGACGTCGGTGTGCCCGCCGTGACATAGTGCACCACGTTTCCGTAGCTGTTCGCGAGCAGCACATATTCGACGGTTATTGTTTCGGTCTCCCCGGGATATACGTTGACCGTGTAAACGTGCCCGGACTCGTAATGGAACACGGAATACAGCAGTTCACCGCGTGAATCACGGACGTTTATCGCGGCAATTCCCTTGATATCGATGCCGTAATCGAACGATCTCACCCTGCTTCCGCTGTTTTTGAAAGTCAGGCTTTCCTCGTACACGGTCATCCAGTTGCCGATATTGGCGTGGATGGCATCGCCGTCATTGTGACGCACGTCGATGACGACTTCTCTGCCGTCTTCTGTCACGCAGTAAAACGGCATCATGTCGTTTCCGACCGAGTCGTTGCTATCTGACTGCGGATTGAGGTTCGTTCTCCATTTGTCGCTTGACACTTTTTTCGTGACGAAAGAGCCGTATTCTTCGTACGCGCCGTAATTCTTTTCGTTTGGGCAGTAGACGGTGTCGTATTTTACGGGCAGACGTTTGCCGTCGGCGAAAGAATCGTCGATATTCCACGCAAGCGACGCTTCGGCGTAAAGGAAAGGCGCGGAGCCGTTATACTGACGTCCGTACGAATTGCCGTCGCGTTTTACCACATACCCCTGCTGGACGTCGGCTTTCACGGGGGTTGACGCGGTCTTGCAGCAAACGAACGCGGCGTCAACTCCTTTTTCGGGGCCGTCCACGGTGAAGAACACCACGCCGTTGGAAAGGTAGTCTTCTTTTACGAGCTGATTTGCGCTTCCGGCTACGTTTATCGAGCCATAGGCGTCGCCGGTGGTGCCTCCCATGACGTAAAAATATTTTCCTGCCGGAATGGTATAGGTCTGTTCGGTGAATGCTTTGTGAGGCACTGTATCGTCATAGTGGTATTCCCAGTTGCCGCCTTTTTCAATATTGTACGTGTTCTGAAAGAAATCAGACCATTCCTGCTGACCGAGCCTTTCATAACACGCCTGATAACCTATGTTGTGAACGGTAACGGTTATCGGTTCCGACGAGTTGTTCCTTACCTGAAGTCCGAGGAATACTCCGCCCTTTACGCGGCAAATATTCTCATTTGTAAAAAAGACATCACCATGTATATCGTGCTCGATGATGAGCGCTTTGCCGACGTCGGCGTCGTGAAGGGATTCGGGATTGTTGCAGTAAATATACGTTCCGTCCCCCGTGAGGTGATAGTTCACATCGCTCGCTGTATTGACCGCCGTGTCCGCTGATGCCGGTTTAGGCACATCAAACGGAGTATCATAGGCAAACACTCCGGTAAAACATAAGGCGATGATAATAAAAGCACAGAGCAAAGACGCGGTTGTGTTTTTCATATTGTCATCTCCTATTCTTTTTTCATAATACTATCTTATTTTATCAATGTCAAGCGGAAACGGATTTTTATCAAAACGGTCATTGACAAAAACGATAAAATATATATACTTGAATACGGTATTTCCCGTATTATAAATCTCATTTACCGAAAGGAAACGTCATGAGCGTATACAAGATCCGCTTCGGCTCGCCCGAAGAATTCGTACCCACAAGATTCGCGCCGTCTCCGAAATGCGAAGTTATGGAGAACAACGCCGATATCGGAAAGCTTTTCGACTGTAAAATAACAAAACGCGGAACCAAGATAACGATGCCCATCGACCCTTCGGCAGGTGTTTACGGCTTCGGTCTGCAGCTCAAGTCGTTCCAGCAGCGAGGGCTCAAAAAGCTCATACGCCCCAACGCCGACCCCGTTTCGAACAGCGGCGACACTCACGCGCCCGTGCCTTTCTTCGTGACAACTTCCGGCTACGGCGTTTTCATCGACACCGCGAGATACGCCGAGTTCTATATGTGCAAATCGCTGAACCGTCCCGCAAGCTCAAAAGACGCCGCAAGCGGCACAGTCCCGGGTGAGGAAACGAGCGGGACCGATATATTCGGCGCGCTTTACGCCGTCAGAAATTCCGGAAGCGACACCGTGATGACCGTCGAGATCCCCTACGCCGAGGGCGTCGACGTCTATTATATCACGGGTGACAAAATCGTCGACATCGTATCTCAGTACAATCTTCTTTCGGGAGGCGGATGCATGCCTTCCCTCTGGGGACTCGGGAACCTTTACAGATGCGATATGAAGTTCAACGAGGAGCAGGTCCTCGATATGGCTGAAAAATTCAGAAAATACGATATTCCGTGCGACATCATAGGTCTTGAACCAGGCTGGCAGAATCAGACTTATTCCTGCTCGTACGTGTGGGATCACGGCAGATTCCCCCACGCCGAGGAGACTGTCGGCAAGCTGAAGGCAATGGATTTCCACGTCAACCTCTGGGAGCACGCGTTCATCCATCCGTCTTCCCCGCTGCACGACGAAATGATACCTTATTCCGGCGATTACCTCGTATGGAACGGGCTTGTCCCCGATTTCGCGCTTGACGAAGCGTGCGAACGTTTTTCGTCTTATCAGAAATATCTGACGGAAATGGGCGTCGACGGCTTCAAGCTCGACGAATGCGACGGCTCGGACTTCACGGGAGGCTGGACTTTCCCGAACTGCGCTTCGTTCCCGTCGGGGATAGAGGGCGATCAGTATCACAGTCTGTTCGGTCTGCTCTACGCTAAGACGCTTCTGAAAACGCTCGGAAACACGAGAACGCTTTCGGAAGTCCGCAACATGGGTTCGCTTGCCGCGTCCTATCCGTTCGCGCTTTATTCCGACCTTTACGGTCACAAGGATTTCATCACCGGTGTCGTCAACGCCAGTTTCTCGGGTCTTCTTTGGTCGCCTGAGGTGCGCCACGCCGAAAGCAAGGACGACCTGCTGCGGCGCATACAGTCGGTCGTTTTCAGCCCGCAGTCGCTCGTCAACGCGTTCTATCTGCCCGAAATGCCGTGGGAAATGCACGACTGCATCGACGAAGCGCGCGAACTTTTCAGAGTGAGGATGAAGCTGCTTCCCTATCTTTACACCATGTTCTACGATTACCACACCGCCGGAAAGCCGCCTGTCAGAGCGATGGTGTGCGACTACGAGAGTGAAAAGAAATTCCTCGACGTTTCGAACGAATATCTTTTCGGTGACTCGATGGTAGTCTGCCCGATGACGGCGGGCGAAAAGGAGCGCGACGTCATTCTGCCGAAGGGCGAATGGTACGACTTCTTCACGGGTGAGAAATTCACGGGAGGCGTACATCACGTCGTCACCGACGGTATCCCCGTTTATGTCAAGTCGGGTACTCTGCTCCCCGTCGCTGCCCCCGTAAACTTCGTCAAAAAAGACACGCGGTTCGACATCACGCTCCGCGCATACGGCGACTGCTCTTCTGCCGTATGCCGCCTTATAGAGGACGACGGCGTTTCGAACGACACGGAATACCGCGTGATAAACCTCACCGAAAGAGCCCACGATACCGACAGCTTCCGCTACCGCGTTGTCGGCATCGAACAAATAAAGTGAAACAGGAGAAAAATAATGAAGATCACTTTTCTCGGCACGAGCCACGGATATTGCGAAAAAGGTCACTTCTGCTCGTCGGCGGCGGTAACGGTAGGTGAACGCAGTTACCTCATCGACGCGGGCGCTCCCATAATGGGGCTCCTCGTGAACCACGACATTCCTTATACGTCTCTCGGCGGGATATTCATCACGCACTCGCATCAGGACCACTACATGGGGCTCGTTGAATTCATCGGTCAGATCGAGGATTTCGAGCGCTACAAGGACGTCGACGTCACCGTACACGTGCCGCCCGAATTTCCGAGCGGTCAGATAAACACCTTCCTTTTCGGCAATCCCGAAGGCAAGTTCCGTCCCGTTCCCGGCGGATGCCGCAAAGACCCGAACGACATGAGACGCAGAGTGAATTTTGTCACTTATCCCGACGGCGTGATATTTGACGACGGAAACGTGAAGATAACGGCTATCCCCGTCAGCCACTGCCCTCACGCACATTCCTTCCTCTTTGAAGCCGAAGGAAAAAAGATACTTTTCAGCGGCGACCTTCAGACCGACTTCACCGATTATCCCGCCGTCCTCACCGAAGGCGACGGAGTCGACCTGCTTATAATCGAAGCCGCCCATTCAAAACTCGACAAGCCCGAAAACGTCGAGCTTTTCAAAAAGACAAAAACGAAGCACATGATAGTGTCGCACAGAAATCCCCTTCTCAACACCGACGAAGTCGTGGGAAAGGTGATCGACGCGGTGGATTACCCCGTTGACTTCGCTTTCGACGGCAGGGTCGTTGAACTGTAAAAAACGATAACTTCACTAAAGGAAACGCACAGTATGGACTCAAAATCTCCCGCCGCCAACTCAGCGCGGCAGATCGAACTTGACGCGGTCAAATTTCTGGCGATCGTATTCATGGCGATCGTTCACTGCATTGAAATATTCGAAAACGACATAACTCACGGCGCAGGGTACGTCCTCAACAACATTACGGGCGGCATATTCGCCGCGCCGGTATTCATGCTCTGCATGGGTGTCGGGTTCGCTTATTCACACAGCACCTCCCCGAAATACCTCATTCGCCGCGGACTGAAAATACTTTGCATGGGATACGCTCTCAATATAATACGCAGCGTCGTTCCGCTTCTCTATTTCGTATTCACCGAAAACGGCGAGATGATACAAACGTATCTCGCGTACTTTATCGAAGGCGACATCCTGCAGTTTGCGGGGCTCGCGATGCTGCTCACGGGCGTGCTGCAGTATACGAAGCGTCCGCCGCTGTACTCGGCGATGATCGGTATAGCTTTGTCTCTGATACATACTTTCATTCCCGTTCTTTCGTTTGAAAACCTCTTCCCCTGCACTTCGGTCGGACTGTTCGTATATTCCGAAACGCCGCTTCTCGAAATGTGTTTTCCGTTTTTCGGGTGGTATATCTTCGTCGGAGTCGGCTATTTGTTCGGAAGCAGGCTCAGACAAATGACTGACCCTTCCGCGTTTTATCTGAAATCCGGCATCCCGTTTTTCGCCGCTGCCGCCGCGTATACGGTGGTCGCGTACCTCAACGGGTACGGAATGATGGCTTGCGGCGACGCGAATTTTTATAAAATGTCCGTCACGGACGCAGCCGCCTGCATCGGCATCGCGTTCGGCTACGCCGGTTTCATGCGGCTCGTGACACATACCTTCCCGAAAAAAATCAAATCTTTCATCGTAAAGGTAAGCAGCCGCGTCAACGACATTTACATTATTCATTGGATAATACTCGAATGGGTCGCGGACGCCTTCCTTGCCTGGTATCTTGAGCTTACGCCCGGTTTATTCGCCGTTTCGCTCATCGGTCTTCTGGTGCTTGCCGCCGCGGTACCGCTGAGCTTTGTGAAAAACGGCATAAAAAATCGACTTGCTTCGAAAAAAACAGCAGATCGATAAAAAGCAAAACCGCTCCGTGTTCGCCGCGGGGTGATAAGGTAGTTTTTCGGGATGGGGATTTTGTACGGCAAAATCCGATGCTCGTTAAGAATGTAGTATAGCCGAGTAAAAGCAACGGAGGAGAATAAATGGAATATATTATTCTTAATGACACCTCAATATTTGCTGTGAACCGTGGGAAGCAGGGAAACGAGTCAAGTAATATTGTATATCGTGATAAGGACGGTAAGTTACACTCCGTTGACTTTGATATTTGCACCGAAAATTTCAAGAAGGAACACAATAATTCATCCGGAAACTGTATAGGCGAAAGAAACATAAACGAATATTATTATGTTTTCTATACAAGTGGCATTAAAACTAAGATTGTATTTCGGAAAAAACATGTGAGCAGTCTCTTTCGATATCATTTGTTAAGCGGGTCAAAAGCATCTCGCTTTCAGTCTTTGCAGGAATTGATTAATAGCACAGGATATAGAACGTATGACTTATCATAAATGGTATCGTTCAGATTCCATTGACAAAACAAAAACCCGACAGAGAGGAAAACAAACTCCTTTTGGCGGGTTTTCTTATTCAAAATACTTCCTTATATGGCTGTAGCTTTTTCACAGAGCGGTTTTTCATTGCTTGCGTTTTTCTCGGTATCTCGCTTTGGCGTCTTCGATGACGGATATCTCGTCGTTTCTCAGTTCGCGGTATTCGCCCTCACGCAAAGCCGGATCAAGCGTTATCCCGGCAAACGACGTGCGGAAAAGGGCGCAGACACGGCAGCCGACCGAACGCATCATGAGCTTGACCTGATGCTTTTTGCCCTCGCGTATCGTCAGCCGTGCCGAGAACGCTCCGCCGTTCGGATTTTTCATATATCTGTCGCGCCGGTATGACGGAAGATATTCCTCGATGTCCTTTACGGTGCAGACGCTTTCCACGGTGATTTCCGCGCCTTTCGCGCGTTTTCCGCCGTCTATGACGACGCCGTTTTCGATGCGTGATATTTTCTCGTCGTCAAGGACGCCTGTCGCGTAGAAAAAATATTCCTTGTCAACGTGATTTTCGGGCAGCAGCAGCGCCTGATCGAGTTCGCCGTCGTCGGTAAGGATGAGAAGACCGCGCGTGTCGCAGTCGAGACGCCCGACGGGATGCAGCCTTGACGCGAGATCGGGCGGCAGACAGTCCATGACGGTCGGATATACGTCGTCGACGCAGGCGGTCACGCAGCCGAAAGGCTTGTTTATCATATAGTACAGCACGACGTCCCTCCGAGAGTTTTTTGATAATGGCGGTGCAAAAACGTGTTTTCCGCTGCCGAAAAATATTGGACGTATACATTAGATTTTAACACGACCCGACGGCTTTAGTCATTCCTCGGAATAGTCTGTCTGAAACGTAACTCCTTCCGTAAAAGTCGGTCTGTATACGGGAGCGTCGATCGCGTAAACGCGTTTGTCGGTCCTTTGTCCGGGAAGCAATTTGCCGTATTCATTCTCAAACATATAGATCCTGCTGTCGGTCAGGTCGATGATGTGAAGCAAAAACGCCTCTTCGATCTGGGGTTTCGATATGGCGCCGTAATCGTATTCGCCGTGATGGGCCGCAACGCAGTGCTTAAGCAGCATGACGTCTTCCGGATCGCAGTTCTTCCCCGACGCCGCCTCATCTATCATTTCGATGCCGATGAGCGCGTGCCCGAGCAGACCGCCTTCGACGGTATAGGTGCAGTCCCCCATGGGATTCGTTTCAAGCTCAGAAAGCTTGCCGACGTCATGGAGGGCGACGGCGGAAAGCAGCAGCTCCGCGTTGACGGTATCGTAGGTGCTCAGTATCCCGTTCGCCATATTCATCATTCTGTAAGTATGGTAAAGCAAACCGCCGCAGAAGTTGTGATGCATTTCCTTGGCGGCGCTCCATCGCAGCAGCTTATCGCGGTTCTTTTCATAAATGTCAATGGCGATGACGGAAATTGAATTCTCTTTTTTGGCTGCCAATGCCTTGAGCCTCGACAAAATGTCGGAGTACATCTGCTCTTCTTCAAGAGGCGGATGTCTGATGAAGTCCGCGGCGGCGAAGCCGTCCGCTTTTGAAACAGCCTCAAGCGAATATCCGTATTTTTCGCTTTTGCTCAATATTGCCGAGACCGGCGAATCGATCCCGATCTCCGCGGCTTTCATGGAAAAATCCTTGACGGATATCCTTTCGCCTCTGCTCAAAAGAGTGAGCTCGTAGTATTTGCCTCTCTGCCCCGTTCGTTCTTCTTTGCCGACAAGCAAAAAATCGCCCGCGAATTTCCTGTTTTCGATCTCTTTCAGCTTCGACGGTTTTTTTGACGCGCTCTTTTCGGAATTTTCAAAGCCTTTCATCAAAGCCGCCTTTTCTTTTTCGTTGTTCAGCTTGTCAAGCGGAACGATGTTGGAAACGACAAAGACGGCGTCCGGCTTGTCACCGGCGCTTTCGAGCTTTGCGTATACAAACGTGTTTTTAGTTTCCGGATATTCATGCTTATCGCGCGCAGCGATATCATCGTCAAAAGCGATCATTTCTTCTTTTTCGCGGTTCATCAGCCTGACGGCGTATTTATACGGTACCCCGCTTTGTTCGACTTTTTCCGCAGAAACGAATATAAAGGCGTCTTTGATTTCCATATAGCTTCTCCCGGTTTTCGTAAAACTTTTTCGTTATTGCTTCGCGTGTTATAATTGATAGTAACACATAACAGCGCGGATGTCAAGATGAACTCAAGCCGGTGACACGAACGGCGAACGCAAAACACCTCCGGTATTCCGACGTGCGGCGTTACCGGAGGCGTTTATTTTTCAAGCCGTTTACGGTACGGTTTTATCCGTCAGTCATCGTCGGTCTTGACGAACTTTTCGACTCCCTCTTTCGTAAGATCGGAAAGCCCCGCTTTTGCGGCGTCCGCCGCGGATTCGGACGAGACGGCGGTCCTGAAGACCGTCGCCGCGGTATCGTCTCCGAGATCGGCAACTCCCTTGACAACCTCGCCCGCCGCGTCAAAGCCCACGTCGACGGCGGTATTGAGTGCCGCCATGCCGCCGGATTCCGCAACTTTGGCAAAATCGACTTCTTCGCCCTTTGCGGTGGCGTCCAGAGCCGTTTTGAACATATCGCCGCCGACGTTTGCCGCGAACTTGTTCGCCGCTCCGTCCGCGTGATTCTGTCCGACGCTGACCGCGCCTTCGACCGCGCCGTGTACCATGCCCTGCGTGACGCTTCTGCCCTCGGCATACGCCTCGGCGCCCTTGGCAAGAGTGGATTTCGTGAAGGTATACGCGTCCTTGATCGCCTTGCCTTCTTCTCCGGTGACTTCGGCAAGAACGTCGATCGCGACGTCAGCCGCCTTTTCGGTGCTTTCCGCGGTCTTCTGACCCGCTTCCAGATACGCTTCCTTCGCCATCTGCCGGTTGCCTTCGACCTCCGCGTTTATCTGCTCCGTCATTATGGCTTTTTTCAGTTCCTTGCCTTCCTCGCCGTATTTGAGTTCCAGACCTTCAACGTAGGATTCGTGCTCTATCACGGCGTTCTGCCTTTCGAGTTCTTCCTGCGCCTGCTTTTCGATATCGATGCCGAACTGACTTCTCTTTTCGTTTTCGTCGCGCTGATCGTAGATCGCGGCGTCACGCGCGGCATCATCCTTGCGGATAAGAGACGCGTTTTCGGCACGGCTTTCAAGGGAATCCTTGAGTTCTTCCTCCGTGTAGGTCGCGCCGGTCAGAGGATTGGTATACGTCCCGTCACCGTTTGCCTTATACAGACGGTTTTCTCCGCTTGCGGGGTCGCGTACGTTCAGGTCGCCGTCCGCGTCGCGGCTGATATACGGACCGAGGTCGTCATTCGGTCCGGGGTCAGGAGTTTTTTCGGTTTCTTTCTTCGTTTCCGTATCGGAAGAGTCTTCGTTTTCTTCTCCGGAAAAATCAAGACGTATCCCCGAGCCCGAAATCCCGGAGCCAATTCCGCCCGACAATACGGCGAACGCGGAGCCGCCTGCGCCCGCTATCGCGACGATGACCGCCGTGATGACGAGCATGGCTCCCTCCGGAGTATCGAGCGCGTCGGGATTGTGAACGAGGACGTGCTGTATCTGTCGGTCGGCGTAGTCGATATCGCCGTCGCCGTCAAAGTCCATGAGGTCGGGCCACGGCTGACCGTACTTGTTCACGGCACCGTTCGTATACGTGAGTCTGCCGCTGTATTTTACGTATCCGGGGTCTTTGGTCTCCGATTCTTTCCCGGTATCTATCTCCTTGAATACCTGTTCTTCTTTTTTGACGTCTATCTTACAGGGAAGCGATTTGATCTGGGAAATATAGTCCGCGAACATTGAATCGTAAATATCGAAGTTGTAGCCATCGATAGTGCAGGCTATCACAAGCATGGAAACTTTTCCGTAGCAGTTCGGGTAGTCCCCGATCTGAACGTAGACTTTGCCGTGGTTCCATGAATACGGCAATACACCGTTGGAATTGCCGGGATCTCTGCCTTCGGAATAGATGTAAACGGCGTCGTAACCGTCTACCTTGAGCTCCATGCGCGACTGTTCGTCAAGCATATTGATCTCATCAAGGCTTTTGTAATAACCGATACAATCTGCCACCTCGATCGAATACCACACGTCGTCCAACCATTCACCGCGCTGAGACTGTATCTTCTGCATCGACACGGTCATATCGTAACGTTCCTGAAGATACAGCTGCTTGTGTTCGTCGTCCCAGACCTGATGTATCCAGTCGGCGTAGAATATCCCGTTTTCTTTATCGTAAAATTCACCGTCAAAGCTGTGTTCGTTCCACTTGCTTCTCCAGAGTTTTTCATTGTCGAACGAGTCGCCGCACTGAGTATCGTCATAGCCTTCGGGAAGCTCCCGATCCGTCGGGGCGCTTTCTTCGTCCGCGAATACGATAAAGCAGAGCGGAAAAGTCAGAAAGATCATCAGAAGTACAATAAATATCCGTTTCATCGTGATCATACCTCCGTTCGTTTTACGCCCGACTTTTCTGCGCGGTCTTCTTTTCGACTGCCGAGAAGATGAACGGCAGCGCGATGCCGACCGCCAGCAGGATACCGCCGAGCAGCGGCGTCAAAAATCTGACGCGAAGAAAAGTAACGGGAAAACTGACCGCAAAAGCCGCGGCAAGTCCGGAAAATATCCTGTTCAAAAACGCCCTTGTCGGCGCTTTTCCTTTGGAAAGCTTTTTGACTGTCCAAAACGCAAGCGTGAACGCGATACCGTTCTGCATCGCGACTGTACGGACAAGCGATATCACGCACACTATCGAGATCATGGAGTTCTGCGGAGCAGACGTGATATTGAAGAAAAAGTACAGAATGAATCCTATCCCGCCGCCGATGAGGAACGGCGATACCGCCCGCGCTCCGCCGCCGAGTACGCTGAGCGCGTTCTTTTTCAAGCCGCCGAAGGGATTCTTCTTTTCACATATCGAGAGAACGATACCGTTCACGGCAGCCGCGAATACGGCTTTGCCGAAGATGCCGCCGACAGCCCCGAAAAATCCGCCGAGCACGCCGCCGTTGGCGTAGGTCAGCGTGGAAATAAAACGAACGATCGGAATATTCGCGCCCGCCGAAAATCCCATAACGATCGGCAGAACGATCCATACGGCGGTCAGAACGAACGTGGGTATCAGTTTCTTCGGATGCTTCAGAAGTTCAAGGAACTCAGACGCGAGAAGACCGAATATCCCCTGCTTTTTGCCGGGCTCCGCGTCTTTACGGACTGCCGTCGCTTTTGGGGCTCCGCCGTCCTCCTGACGTACGATTTTTTCTTTTTCATCGGTGTTTTCGGGTATATCATTTTTTTCGCCAGCGGCAGAACCGACGGGTTTGCCGCAGGCAACGCAGAATTTCGAGTCTTCCTCCAAGGGGTTTCCGCAATGAATACAATATCCTGCCATCCGATATCCTCCCATCTTACTTCAGAATTCGTTTGCTTTTTCGTATTCCGTACGCTTTCTGTACGAAATCAATTCTTTTTCATAATATTGTATCATAGTTTTTGTGTAATTTCAACATTTTTGCAAAAAAATCATAGATCCAAAGACGAAAAAACTCATATTTTCAGGCAGAGCCGGTCAAAACCGATGTATTTCGAAAAACAATAAACTCGTTTTGTTCGGGCATTCTGCAAACCTTACGAATAAATCAATTCGTCAAAAAGCACGGTGCATGAACACAGTAAATCAACACATACTATGAGGAAAAAGCAATAATGAAAAGATAGTGCAAAGCCCGATAATGCACAAGTCCGTAAAAAGCGGACAAAAAAGCCCCCTTATGGCTGAAAAAACTACCATAAGGGGGAATTTTTATTGATGCTTTATATTATCTGCTGTATTTTCTTTTTGCCGTGACCGCGGTCATTGAAATCGCCGCAGCACTGATAAGCAAAAGAACGATCCAAAGAGCGAGGTTTCCGCTGTCTCCCGTCTGAGGGATGTCCGGAGTCTTCGGAGTGAATTGCCATGAGCCGGTAACAAGAGTATCTTCGGTGACAAGGAAGTCTTCCTTATCCCATGAAACGAATTTCCACGTGCCTTCGATCTTTCTTCCGTCCACAACGGCATAATTGCATTCGGAGATCAGATCGTCGGGAACGTCAACGGGATCTTTGTAATTGTATTTGATGGGATCGATAGGAGTTTCGGAATCTTCCGGAAGACCGTATACGCTGTCGCCGTTCACAATGTATGTGATCTTGTATACGTCGGGAGTGAAAGTCCACGAGCCGGTGATGGTGGTATCTTCGGTTATGTTGAAATCGTCTTTGCTCCAGGAAGTAAAGGTCCATTCACCGGGGACCTTGTCTCCGGTCTCGGGGTCGATGGCATAGTCCTGATCGGTGGTGAGGTCGTCTTCAACGGTGACTTTGTCATTGTAATCGTAAACGTTGGAGTCAACGGGCGTAACGCTGTCTTCGGGAGAGCCCCATACGGGATCGGATTTGAGATCGTAAGTCACCTTATATACCGGGGCAAACTGAGCGGTAAAAGTCAGATTTGCGATAGCGGGAATCTGCTTGATCTCATCCATGGTCAGGATCGTTCCGGACTTGTAAAGTACGGTTCCGTCAAGAGCCTTAACATCGCTTTCGGTTTTCCAGCCGATCATCTTGTAACCGTCGTTGGGCTTTGCGTCTGAGCCTTTTCCTGTAAGCTCCGCGTGGATCGCTTCGCTGGCGACTCCGCTTACTTTTCCGCCTTCGCCGGCTTTATATGTAAAGGTAAAATCTTCGGTATAGAGGGCGAAGCCGGAACCGGCGCCGGACATGAAGCCGAAGGTGAGGCTTTCGGCCTGTTTATTGAGCAGAGTTACATGCTGATAGGCATTGGCATTACCTTCTGACGCAAATACGCCCACGTAGCTGCCATTGGAGAAACATTGAGAATAAAGAACTCCGGTGCTTGCGTTGAAATAGTTTTCAATGCCTTTGCTTTCCAAGGGATTGGTATATCTGAGGGGATCGTCATTTCCTTTATCGTCTTTTTTTCCGTTATCGTATCCCCACTTGGCTTTATCGAGAATGAAAAGATTTTTGGTACTGAACGGCTCGGTATTATTAAGGAAGCTCTGAGCAGCGTCCACATCGGTATAGCCCAGATAAAGACGCGGCAGATCTATACGCTCGGTGGTGCCTGACTTGTAAACGCTCATATTGAAGGTTATGAATACGCCTTTGTGCTGATAAACACCGCCGCTTGCATTGGAACGGTAATAGTCCGTGCCATCCGCTTTGTAAACTACGTTCGGGCATTCGAGGGTTCCGCTTGAACCTGAAAACAGAATGATATTTCCCGCGTTATTGTTCTGCACGGCCGTAATATCGATAACCATGTCATAGCCTGCGTTCCCTTTCATGACAAGCCTTAACTGACCGTCTTTATATGAATGAGTGCCGGGGCCGATCAAAGCAGTGCAATAGACCTTGGTTTTCGCGTTGCTATCATAATATGTATTGTTAAAAGTAAAGCCTTTGCAGCGATCAAGGTCGAGCGTTTTGCCCGGCATAAGGTTCTGCAGCTTGATCGTTTTGTTTTCAGGCAGAATATTTTTTGCCAAGCTGCCGCCGCTGTAAATGGATTTGTCCAATGTTATCGCAAAGACCGTTTGCGCAATTCCCGAGAGAACCAACATCAGACAAAGCAGTAATGAAAGTACTCTTTTTGCTTTCTTCATGTTTTTACCTTCCCTTTTTTATCCGTTTTGCCGCAGGCACATATTGTTCTGTGCCGCCACTATTTTACTAATATATCACAAATCATCAACGCAGATTGTAAACATTTTGTAAACATTGGTTTTTTTGTCATTTCTTGGTTCATTGTAATGCTTTGGTAATTATGAAAACGCACCCGCGTATTCGAGATAAACCGCGGAAAGCAACTATGCTCACATCGATATCGACAGCAGGCAGAAAAGCACGGCGGCGATCGCTAAAGCGCCGGAAATGTAAAAGCAGACGAAATAATAATCCCCCGTACGGGGGATTCATTTTCGGGCAAAGCCCCTGAACACTACCGGTTACGCACAAGTGCGTCATGGATTGGCATACCAGCCATGCACTTGTTACTTACTAAGCATGACCCGAAAAAGCAGCGTCATTATTTTGCCGATGACACTTTTTTCCTCGCGTTCTATCGTCGCTCCGGCGGACAGCAGCTTTTCTCTGAAACCGTCGGTCTTCGGGTCGTCCGTGCGGTAAGCCGTTTCATCGTCTTTAAGGTGGAACAGTATGGTATCGTTTTCCTCAAACCCGACTTTTTCGATTTTTCCGTCATCAAGCAGGCTCACGAATTCGTTGTATCCGATCTCTTTAGCATCTGGCGGAGTGTTGTTTACGAATATCCTTACGATGTTGAAAACAATAATTCCGATTATCACGACCGCGACGATAACGGCCGTGATCCGGTCGCTTCTGTTATTGCGTATTTTTTTGATCATTACGCGTCCCCTAACAGGCTAAACCGTCAAAGTATTCGAGCATCGCGTCGCCGTCGGGATTTTCAAGATCGGCGGCTTCTTTGAACCCTTCGGCTGTATCCTCGTCGAGCCATCCGCTGTTCAACGTCAGGTATCCTCTGCGGAAAGCACGGATGCCCTCGTAAAGACGAAGCTCGTATGCAACATCTGTTTTCGCAAAATATCTGTTGAAACGGACGAGATACTTTTTGAGTTCGGAAAGCACGTCTTCGGACGCCATTACCGCGTTGATGCCGTCCCAGTATTTTCTGTGTCTGTCGATAACCGATTTCGTTTCTCCCGTCGCGGTGCTGTACAGCTCATCGAGGTCGACACAGTGTATATCTTCCGATCTGCCGTATTCCTCGGTTTCCGAAAGGATGGCGTCGCGTACCGAATATTTGACGTATGCCGCCGCTTTGTTCACGTCGTTGAACCACGCCGGAGTCTGTATCTCCATACAGAAAGGAGGCGGATAACTGTTAGTGAAAAGTATGTATATGCTGTCGGGTCCCGGTTCATCGAAGATGCTCCTGTCCCAAAGAACGTCTTCCCACAAAGTGTAATCGTCGTACTTGTTCATAAAAATCCCTCCTTGTCAGGCGTCTTTTTCGCAAAGCGGCGCCGCGTTTTCTTTTCTTTTCAGAAGCTTGTCCGCGTAAGGCACGTATTTTTGCGGAAGCGGAAATACGGTGATGAAAATGTCTCCTTTGAATATGTAAACGTAGCGATTGAAAATGCGTATGTTGTTCGCTTTTTTCTTGTGATATAACGCTGTCATAAACCTTGCCAATGCGCCGTCCGTGTCGCTGAAAGCAAGTCCGTTTTCAAAAGCCTTATCAGCCTGACGTGACACGCCTTTTCTCTTTATGCCGATGCGCTTGCGTGTTCTTCCGTCGGCGTGATCCGTAATGATAAGTTCACTCTGTAAAACCGTAGGATCTTTTTCCATAATACGCACCTCCGTTTTTCAGGCTGCTGCAGAGCCTGCCTCACCGCGAAGAGCGTTCAGCTCGTCGCGGTCAAGCGTGTGTCTGGTTTCAAGCGCCGTGCAGACGGAATCAAAGAGTTCCCTGTTTTCCGAAAGGAGCTTTTCCGCCTTGGCGTCGATCCTGTTTATCTCTCTTTCAAATGTCTCGGCGATACGGCACTTGACCGATTCGCTCACGGAATCGGAAAACGGACCTTTCATTCCGCCGAGCGTATGCACGTAACCGTACGCCGCTTCGCAAGTGATGAGGTATTGCAGCTTCCTCGACACTTCCTGAATGTCGGACGACGAGCCGAGACCGTATTCACCGAGCATCAGCCTTTCGGCGACGTGACCCGCGAGAAGCACGGCAAGCTCGTTTTCGGCTTCGCTTATCGACAGTATCTTTTCTTCGCCCGTAACGAAACGGATGTGTCCGCCGCTGTCTCCCTGCGGAAGGATCGTCGCCCCGTAAAGGCTTTCGGGGCAAAGCAGCATTGCCGCCACGGTGTGACCGGTCTCGTGTACCGCGATACGGTGAAGCGTTTCTTTGTCATCATAGGGCAGACTTTCGTTCGCGCCGAATTCCATGCGGTTGATGACTTTTCTGACGTCGTCGCCGGTGATGCTGTCCCGGTTTTCGGAAAGCGCTTCTATCGCCGTTTCGTTGACGAGGCATTCGAGCATCGCGCCGCTGTATCCCTTGGTGCTGCCGGCTATTTCGCCGAGATCGACGTCTTTCGGCATCCTGACCCTGCGGAAATAGCTTCTGAGGATACGCAGCCTCGTCTTTTCGTCCGGAAGGCTTATTTTTATGCGTCTGTCGAAACGACCGGGACGCGTAAGTGCGCTGCCCATGCAGTCTTCGTCGTTGCAGGTGGCGACTACGAGGATGCCGTCGTTATCGGTAAGTGAATCGAGCTCACGAAGCAGTATCTTGCGTATCTTGTCGTTGTCTTCCATGAAGAAGCTGCGCGACGTTCCGGCAAGCTTGTCTATCTCGTCAAGGAGCAGCACCGCGGGGGCTTTCTGTTTTGCTTCTTCAAAGCGACTTTCAATACAGTATTCGGCGTCCTCGTCGCAGCAGTTGGCGGCGTGAAGCTCGACGAGCTTTATCCCCTGCCCCGCTATCGAACGTGCGAGCACGGTCTTGCCGACGCCCGGTTCACCGACGAGGAGCAGTCCTCTCGGAATACGGACGCCGAGCTCTTTGTAGGATTCTACGTTGCGGAGAAGATCGCGGATCTTCGCGATCTCCGCTTTCTCCTTCTCATAACCGACGATATTTCTCATAAGCGTTACCTCCTTTGATTCAGGCATGGACTGATGAATATTTTCTCTCAATAAAATACGCTCCGCCGGCGCATGCCGCCGATACCACCGCTGCAAAACCGTATTCCCGGAGCCTTTCATGAAAGATAAATTTGGGATTGCGTTTCATATTGTTGAAGTGCTTTTCTTCGCACTCGTCCAAACGGCAAGTCTTTTCATCAGTCGAAAGCGTAGGATCGTTGCTGATAAATGCAGCCTTTCTGATATAGGCGTCATCATTCACGGCATTCAATGACGCTTCTTTTTTGTTTATACGTTCTGTCGCGGAACGTAACATAGAGCTTGCGAGTCCCAAAAAGTTGTTTTGAAAAGCGCCGGAAGGGATAAGAGAGAAACTTTTTGCCATAAGCATTACCTTCTTTCTGAATTAAATCAATTGTATTTAGTATTTACTTTTGTACTCAACACTGCCGTCGTCATAATATATCGTTTTATGAGAAAGAGCGTCTTCCACTTTGACAACGTGCTTCTTTTTTTCAAGTTCTTTTTGAAGCCGATAATACGATTTCCAGTTATTGACCTCAAGCCAGACTCCGATGAGAATAAGCGCAATGATCATAGCACAGTTCCTTTCTGAATTTTAATTAATGATTGTTTTGGTTCATACGCAAAATGAACCATCCGATAAAAATGAACAGTATCGTGGCAATATACGGAATAAAGAGGAATATCTTAATGACAACGTACGCTATTGCGGCAGCGATCAGAAATCCCAAAAAAGCCATTTTATTCACCTCACTTTTTTCGGTTTTTGAGCTTACAGCGGCATTATACGTCGAATTTTACCGAATATCACGGAAAAAAGATTGCGAAGTCAATGCCGGTCACGTTTTTTTCGTTTACGTGAATGATTGTAGCATGCCGAAGACAAAAAGAAAAGGGCGGCAGATGTCCGCCTCCCGAATTTGTTTGTTATTCATTTTTGCGGGGGTCAGACGGCGAAGTCACCTTCGCCGTCGTTTTCCCTGAAGATCGGGGAGCGTTTCCACTTCCTGAAATCTTCGTCCAAAGGACACACCGTCACAAGCACGGCTACTCTGGGAAACAGAGGATTGAACGTGCCGAAGACGAAGTACTCGTCTTCGAATACTATCACCGCGCAGTACGCGGGATCATGTCTGGCTTCGATAGCCGTAAGATATTTCATCTGACGGCTGCAGCTGAAGTCGGAAACGGTTTTGCCGTTTCTCCAGACACGCTCGGTGAAGCTCTGCGCCTGGTCATGGCTTATACCGCGGCGCTCAAAGAGACGCTCGTACGCATGACCGGAAACGACTACCTCGGCAGCCATTTCTCTCATGTGGTGAACAAGTGATTTTCCGGTGAGGTCGTATGCGGAAGCAAAAGTCTTTTTCATAGTTGTTACTCCTTTTTATTTATATTTGTTAAATTACAAACTCAATAGCAAAGGGCTCGTGAGAACCAAAATACGGTCTTTCGAGAAAACTATTCAATTGGCTTTTTCCGCAAACTTACCTCCTGTTCGTTTGGACAAATATATTATAACACTTTTGCCGAAACTTGTCAATATGCTCCGGCGGACAAGATCTTTCCGCTTTTGCCCGTAAAAATGCGGGAAGGGACCTCTTCCTCGCCGAGGAAGAGATCCCTTACGTCATCTCCGAAGAAGTCAAGGACGTATTCGATGGTATCGGTGCTGCCGATACCCTGACTGATCCATCTGCGCACGGTACGTTCGTCGCAGCCGAATTTTTCTGCAAAACTCTCCTGCGTCATACCGTTCGCTTTGATGCTCCTTTTGAGATATGCTCCTGCCATCTTGGCAAAAGACAAAGAACGACCCGTTTTTTCCATAAACATACTCCTTTCAAAAGTAAAGATAAAATGCATCCTACCGAAACGGAATATCTCTATGGATGTTTTTAGTATATCACCGACATATATCTTTGTCAAGACAAAAATTACAACAAAAAGCTCTGCTTTCGGCGCGTGTTAATAAGGACGTTTTTTAATGTTGCCGTCCCGCGCCGAAAACGATGTATTCCACTGCGTGGAATGTGATGTGCGCTTCGCGCGTGATGTTCGCCGGCGGCGAGTGATGCGCCTGCGGGCGTGGGTGGAA
>JAZRXG010000035.1:0-31539 GCA_045600105.1 Eubacteriales bacterium | reverse complement strand
CACGCCGAGTGTTCTTAAGGACACTCGGCGAACGATGTGTTCCACTGCGTGGAACGTGATGTGCCTGTCGGCGTGATGTTCGGCTTTGCCGAGTGATGTGCGCCTCGACGGCGCATGAGTGGAACACATCACATCACTTTTGCAAAGCAAAAACATCACTGCGAGTGAAACGCGCAACATCACTTGCCCGTCAGGGCAAACATCACTACTTACCTTTTGTAAAACCAACTGAAATAGAAAAAACAGGTTGACTTTTTTGTCAGCCTGTTTTTTGATAAGTGCGCACTTACTCACCACAAAGCGGTACTTGTGCTATGAAACTGTCCTTAAGAACAAGTCCTGCAAGCGTGCTTTTTTGTTCCCGAAAACGAGATATACGCCAACTTTTTCAAAAACCTTTCCACTGTATATACGAAAGCTTTCAAAAGGACGTAAAAATGGAAAAAATCAAAGCGGACGCCATAATAAAGGAATATATGCAGAAGATCTACGGCTTTGCCTGCAAAAAGTCTTTTTCTTACGACGAAGCCGAAGAGATCGCGTCGGAAATGACCGTCGAGGTCTACCGTTCGCTCCTGTCAAGCGACGAAATAGTCAATATCGACGGCTATATATGGCGCATCTGTGAGCATACCTACGCAAAGTACGTATCTTCCGTCAAAAGGAACGAGGGTATCTCGATAGACGGTGTTGCCGATTTGCCTTATTACGAAAGCGCTTTTGACGATCCTGTCGCCGAAGAAGCAGATCGGCTCAGACTTGAGATCGCGTATCTTTCGTCCGAACGGCGGCAGATAATTTTCCGTTTTTACTACAAAAACGAATCTATCAGATCCATTGCATCAAGGCTGAAAATTCCGGAAGGCACCGTGAAGTGGCATCTGAACAAAGCAAGAAATGAATTGAAAGAAGGTTATACAATGGAAAGAAAAGTAGGAAAACTCGGAATAGATCCCGTAAAGTCTGGTTCCCTCGGTCACAGCGGATTCGTCGGGCCCAACGGCGGACCCGAATATTACCTCGGCGACAAGCTGAATCTCAACATCGTTTACAGCGTATATTACGAACCGAAAAACCTTGTGGAGATATCAGAGGAGCTCGGCGTCACTCCCGTGTTTATCGAAGACAAAGTCAAATTGCTCGAAGACAACGGTTATCTTGTTAAAACCAAAGGCGGCAGATACACTACGTTCGCCTATATTTCTCCGCGCACGTATTCAAAAGAGCAGACAGATAACGAACTCAAAAAGAAGCTTGAAGCGGCTGAAATACTTGTCAATGAATACGTGCCTTTGGTACGAAAAGCGGTAGAGGGCGTCGAATGTTACATTCCTGACGGCAACAGACAGCTTCTCGAAGCGGCTGCCGTGTTTTACGCGATAGCGAATAAATGCGATGTGAGCAATAACGTCGGAAGGGATCTTGAAAAATACAAGATCAAGGATCTTGACGGCGGGGAATACATCCCGCTGGTCGATATTGAAAGTGAGTGCGTCGATCCCGATTATAAAACGACATTTAACGGCGATTATTCGACGTGCGGAGATATGTGGAGATCAACGGATATTTATCCCGTTCAGTCGTGGTCGATCGACACCCGGTTTGACAGCAGAAAAGGAGCTTGGAAAAACAATCTGATTTCCGATTACGTGTATTTGTACGAGTATATGACCGGAAAGATCACCGACAACTACGAAGGCAGAGAAGAGATCAAACGCCTTGAAGAGCGCGGATTCATCGACGCTGACGGAAAAGTGCAGGTAATGGTCTGCAAAGGCGATAACCGCGGATTTTTTGACCGCATCCCGTCACTCGGCGAAAAAATTAAAGAAAAGTTTGCGTCGTTCGGACTTGAGATCGCCATGCAGGAAGCCAAGAATTATCCGCCGCAGATGCAGGATCTCGTCATAAGCCGCAGCAGCAGATTCATTGACCATATTGTTGCCATGATGGCGCTCGACATCCTTTACGAAAACGGAACGTTTGATAAACTCAACGAGAAAGAACGCATCACCGCGAATCTCATCGTGTTCAGCGACGTCCTGCCGAAAGAATAAGTAAATATCGTGAAAAATACACCTGTTTGGTTTCCCAAACAGGTGTATTTTAGTATTCATGCCTCTTTCGCCATATTATCCTTGATTTTCATAAGTCTTATGGTGTTGGAGCGTTCGTTGTCTTCAAGCTTCATCGTGATGAACTTGATGGTCGCCTTCATTTCGGGGATCATGATGTACTCAAGCGCGTTGACGCGTCTTCTCGTGCGTTCCATTTCGTCGGCGAGCATATCGCACGCCTTTTCGACTGCCGCGAGCTCATAAAGCTTGGGCATAAGCTCGTTCATCGCAAGTACGGCGGAGTCGAGCTTGTCGGACGAGAACGCGAAACCGTAGGAGATGCCGCCGATGACGTTGGATTCCTGACGGATGTCCGGGACCTTTATCGACATCACGTTCTTGATGCCGCATTCGGGCGATACCGCCGAATCGGATATCATGAGCGCTTCCTCGAGGGACGTCTTGCCCATTTCGGCTTCAGCGAGCGACATTCTGCCCATGGCGTCACCGAGAAGGGCTTCGATCTCTTCGCGAAGAGTCTTGTTGCGGCGAATGTATATCATGAACTGGCGAGCCATTTCGTCCTGCTTGTCTTTGAGGAGCTTATGACCTCTGGCTGCTGTCGCAAGACGTTTTTTCGTCTTGGTCAGCTCCATTCGTGTCGGGTTGACTGTCGCCACGGTCATTCACCGTCCTTAGGCATATATTTGTCGATGTACTCGGTGTGGATACGTTTGAGCTCGGTCACGGGAAGGGCGGAGAGGAGCTCCCAGCCTATCGCGAGAGTGTCTTCGATGGAACGATCGGTCTCGTATCCCTGCGAAACGTAGCGTTTTTCGAACTGATCCGCGAAAGCGGCGTATTTCTTATCCATATCGGAAAGGGCGGATTCGCCGAGGACTACCGCGAGTTCCGCGGCGGTCTTTCCTCTCGCGTACGCGGAGAAGATCTGGTTCATCGTGTCGGCGTGGTCTTCACGGGTCTTGCCCTTGCCGATACCCTTGTTCTTAAGACGGGAAAGAGAGGGGAGCACGTTGATGGGCGGCTCGATGCCTTTCATGTAAAGGTCACGCGAAAGGATTATCTGACCCTCGGTGATGTAGCCGGTAAGGTCGGGGATCGGGTGAGTCTTGTCGTCTTCGGGCATCGTGAGGATGGGGATCTGAGTGATCGAGCCCTTGTTGCCGTTGATACGTCCGGCTCTTTCATACAGCGACGCAAGGTCGGTATACATATATCCGGGGTAACCGCGTCTGCCCGGTACTTCTTTGCGGGCGGCGGAAACTTCGCGGAGAGCTTCGGCGTAGTTGGTGATATCGGTCATGATGACGAGAACGTGCATACCGAGCGTGTAAGCAAGGTATTCGGCGCAGGTTATCGCCATACGGGGAGTGGCGATACGTTCGACAGCGGGGTCGTCGGCGAGGTTGAGGAAGAGTACCGAACGCTCGATTGCGCCCGTTCTCTTGAAGTCTTCACGGAAGAATTCGGCTTCCTCGAACGTGATGCCGATGGCGGCGAAAACGACCGCGAACTTCTCGTCCGTGCCTCTGACCTTTGCCTGTCTTGCTATCTGAGCGGCAAGCTCGGCGTGGGGAAGACCGGAGCCGGAGAATATCGGCAGCTTCTGACCTCTGACGAGGGTGTTAAGTCCGTCGATGGCGGAAATACCCGTTTGAATGAATTCCGCGGGGTAGTCGCGCGCGGCAGGATTGAGAGGAGCGCCGTTGATGTTGAGCTTGGTATCGGAAATGATGGGAGAGCCGCCGTCCTTGGGCTTGCCGACACCGTCGAAAATTCTGCCGATCATGTCGGGAGAAACGGTGAGTTCAAGGCTGTGACCGAGGAAGCGTGCTTTGGAGTCGGATATCTGAAGACCGTGAGCGCCTTCGAAAAGCTGAACGAGAGCCGTATTGCCCTTTGCTTCGAGCACCTTGCCCATACGTATCGAGCCGTCGGATTCGTGTATTTCAACGAGCTCGTCGTACTTTACGTTTTCGACGCAGTCGACCATCATAAGAGGTCCTACGACTTCTTTAATTGTCTTGTAATCCTTTTTCATTCTGCGTCACTTCCTTTCAGTCCTTCAAAGAGGGACTTGATCTCTTCGGTAAGAGAAGCATAGAAATTATCCCAATTTTCGTCGGGTTCGTATTTCATCCTTGCGATCTTGGTGAGGACCGCTTCGTTCATTATGTCTTTATAAAGCGCGCCTTCGGCAAGTCCCGCCTGACCTTTTGCGTACCAGAGAAGGATGGCGCCGAGCATATCGGTCTGCTTCTTCGGAGGCGTGTAGCGGTCGACTTCGCGGTAGGAGTCCTGCTGCAGGAAGTCTTCGCGGATCATACGGGCGGCTTCAATGGTAAGACGGTCTTTTTCGCTGAGTGCGTCGAAGCCTACGAGACGGACGATCTCGTTGAGCTCGGCTTCTTCCTGAAGTATACGGCGTACGTCGCCGACTCTCGACGACCAGTTTTCGTCGATGACGGAATCGAAGTAGCCGCTTATCTTCTTGTCATAGAGCGAATAGCTCTTGAGCCAGTCGATGGCGGGGAAGTGACGCTGATAAGCGAGCTCGGCGGAAAGTCCCCAATAGACCTTGACTATACGGAGAGTCGCCTGCGATACGGGTTCACTCGTGTCGCCGCCTGCGGGAGATACCGCGCCGATAGCGGTGACCGCGCCCTGACGTTTGTCGCTGCCGAGGCATACGACGCTGCCGGCACGTTCATAGAACTCGGCAAGACGGGTGGAAAGATATGCGGGGTAGCCTTCTTCGCCGGGCATTTCTTCAAGACGTCCGGACATTTCGCGGAGCGCTTCCGCCCAGCGCGAAGTGGAGTCGGCGATGATGGCGACCTTGTAACCCATGTCACGGAAGTATTCCGCGATGGTGATACCGGTGTAGATGGAAGCCTCACGAGCCGCAACGGGCATATCGGAGGTGTTGGCGATAAGAACGGTACGCTTCATCAGCGAAAGTCCCGTCTTCGGGTCTTTGAGCTCGGGGAACTCTTTGAGAACGTCGGTCATTTCGTTTCCGCGTTCGCCGCAGCCGATGTAGATGATGATGTCTGCGTCAGCCCATTTTGCGATGGAGTGCTGAATAACGGTCTTGCCCGAACCGAAAGGACCGGGAACGCAGGCGATACCGCCTTTTGCGATGGGGAAGAGGGTATCGATAACGCGTTCGCCCGTGACCATGGGCTCGATGGGGTTCATCTTGTGAGCGTAGGGACGGCGTTTACGGACGGGCCATTTCTGAAGCATCGCGACTTCGGTCTTTTTGCCCTTCGCGTCTTTGATAACGGCGATCGTCTCGGTGATGGTGGCGTCTTTCGAAGAGATGGACTCGATAACGCCGCTGACACCGTAGGGTACCATTATCTTCTGAACGACTGCCTCGGTCTCTTTGACGGTACCGAGTATATCGCCGGAAACGACCTCGTCGCCGACCTTTGCGACGGCTTCAAAGTGCCACTTCTTGTTTCTGTCGAGCTTGGGAACGTCGGAACCGCGGGAGATGCGGTCACCGTCGATTTTGTATATTTCGGTAAGAGGACGTTCGATACCGTCGAAAATGCCTTCGATAAGTCCGGGGGCAAGTTCGGCGACGAGCTGTTCACCGGTGAGATAAACAGGTTCGCCCGGACCGATACCCGAGGTGTCCTCGTATACCTGAACTGAGGCAAGATCGCCCCTCAGCTCGATTATTTCGCCTATAAGTCTGTGTTCGCTTACACGAACGACGTCGTGCAGATGTACGTCACGCATACCGCTTGCGACGATAAGCGGACCCGCAACTTTATAAATCGTGCCGATGGTTTCAGTTGTTGCCAAAACAGGCACCTGCCTTTCTCAATTTTTATCAAATATGTCTGTACCGATCGCTTTTTCCATGTTGTCCTTTATCTTGCCCATTCCGTAGCCGTTCGGACCGCTTTTTTCGGGAACGGGAAGAATGACGGGGTAAGCGTTGGCACGGAAACGCTTGAGCTCCTCTTCAAGAGCCTCGGCGTAGTTCTCGGTGAGAAAAATAATGCTGTAACCTTCTTTTGCAAGGGTATTCACCGCTTTTTCGGCGTCTTTTACCGTCTCGGCGGATACCGTGCGTATTCCTGCCGCGCTGAAAAGCACGACGGAAGAATGGCTGCCTACGGCGGCTGTCTTATATTCACTCATTGGAAGCACCTCCGGCGGAAGCGAAATCGTTGTTCGCAAAGAGCAGTCTCAGAGCGGAAGCGTCGTTCTTCTTGAGGAAATAGTATCTTGCGATGAACCCCATTCCCTCGTCGAAGCTGAGCTCGTTCACGATGGAATCGAACGCCTTTTTCGTTTCGCTCATTATCACGTCGGCGCTCTTTGCGTCGTCGTGCAGACCTTCCGGCATATCGACGGGAAGCAGCGCAAAGCCGTATTCCTCGGGCGATTTGCCGAGCTTTTTAAGACGGGTGAGCGTAAGTCTGTTTCTGCCGATCCCGTATTCAAGAAGCAGCTTGTAAAACGCTTTGGAAAAGCATTTTTTCGCTTCTTTGAGGGAATGCAGATACATTGCCTTATCTATCACGCAGCTGAGTTCGCAGGGCGATTTGATGTCGGGAACTCCCGCAAGAGACGTTTCGAGGTCTTTGCCGAGGAGCGAAAAATCCTCGGTCCTCGCGCAGACGTCGAGTATGTCGGTGGGGAAACCGCCTTCGGTAAGAGACAGAGAAGACGGGTCGATGTCCATGCGGTGCGCTTTGATGAGTATTTTAAGGTTGAGTGCGTCTTCCTCAAAAAAGAGGAGGTTTGTCAATTCCTGATCCGGCGCGTTGGCGCGGATGAAGGCGACGGTAGACGCCATATCCTGTTCGATCGAGTCGACGGGAGTGCGTTCGCCGCTAACAGCCGGAAAACCGAATTCGGAAAGAAGGCTTTCTGCCGTTTTTCTGTCGGAATTGCGGAGCCTTGTCCATTGATCCTCAGAGAGAGGCTGACGCGGAGACGCCTTGAAACAACCTATGGCGTATTCGTAGGAACGTTTTCCGAAGTCAGCGTTCATAGTTTATACTCCTTTGCCGAAGAGCTTTTCGGCTATGGTATTCAGCTTGGACTCGAACATATCGTCGAGCACCGCTTCGTACGAAAGGTCTACGTCGAATATCTCGCCGCAGAGGATGAGTCCGCCTTCGATGTCGGCGTCTTTTTCGCCGAGCGTCATGACGGTGTCTTTTCCGGTCTTTTCGCTGATCAGCCTGCTCCACGCTTCAAGCACTTTGCCGTCGGCATAGAGGGAAGCGTCGCACGCGGGGACCGAAACGGAAACTTTTCCCGCTGCGGGGTTTTCGGAAACGAGCTTGGTGTAAAACTCAAGCTTCTTTTGGGCATCGAAGCCCTTCATTTTTTCGAGGACTTCTTTTTTGACGCCGTCAAGCAGATAATGCTTGTGGTCAAGGACGCCGATGCGGTTTTCGAGAGCTGCCTGCTGCTCGGTACGCATTGCGGTGAGAGCAGCCTTCGCTTCGGCGGATTTTATGATGGAATCGGCTTTTGCTTTGGCATCCCCGATTATTTCTTCTTTTGTCTGAGCAGCCCTGGCATCGTATGCGGAGCGGATGGCTTCACATTCGGCAACGGCTTTTTCTTGTATTTTTTTAACTACAGTTTCGGCTCCCATTGCCTTACCATTCCTTTCTGTGGATTTGAATTGTCTGAATCAAAGAACGATGAGAAGGATGGAGGCAAGGAGGGCAAGGATGGCGTAAGTCTCGACGAGAGCGGTCATGGTGATACCTTTACCGGAGGCATCGGGCTGCTTGCCGGTCATGTGGATGGCTGCGACAGCGGCTTTGCCCTGGCAGATACCGGAGATGAGACCTACGATACCCATAGGCATGGAAGCAACGAAGAATCTGAGACCTTCGGTAACGTCGCCGCCTGCGGGGAACATAACGAGAACGAGTACCGCAACGAGGAAGCCGTAAATACCCTGGGTTCCGGGAAGAGCCTGGAGAACGAGGAGTTTACCGAAGAGGTCGGGATTTTCGGAAGCAACGCCTGCGGAAGCTTTGCCGCCGATCATAACGCCGTAAGCGGAGCCGATGCCGGCAAGGATAGCGCAGAGAGCAGCGCCTATGTAAGCGATGATGGTGCCGGTCACGGGAGAAGGTTCTTCAACTGCCGCTTCGGCAGCTTCTGCGGCTTCTTCACCGTCTGCGAAAGCGGTGAAGCTGAGGGTGAATACGAGTACGAGAGCAAAGAGAACGATTGCGAGTCTTGCGGTTTTTTTCATGAGTTTTGTTCCTCCGTTATATTGTTTTTTATATTTATTGTACTTGTGGAAACGGCAAACGGCTTGAAAAGTCTGCCGTTGCCTTCGTAGAACTTGCCGTAGAACTCAATGTACTGCAGACGGCTGTCGTGAACGTAGGCGGAAAGCAGTCCGAGCACGAGGTTGAATACGTGTCCCACGATGTAGATGAGGATTGCGAATACCCAGCCGAGCACGGGGATGGAGCCCGCGACCATGCTTGCGAGCAGGTTCATTACCCAGCCGACGACGCCGGTCGAAAGACCGAGGGCGAGGATACGCGAATAGGAAAGGATATCGCTCATATATCCGGTGATATCGTAAAGTCCGAGAAGACCGCCCGTCGCTTTGCCGATGATGTTCGGCTTTTCGCGTCCCGCGGTGAACAGCACCACGATGACGCCCGCGGCGATCATTCCGATGCCGACGTACGCGACGAACGCGGGTACGTCAAGCGCCTTGCCGACCACGAACACGCAGATGCCGAGCAGGATGAAGAACCACGAGAACTGATCGCAGATCGCGTCCTTCACGTTGCCGTCCTTGATGTTGTAATAGGCTTTTGTGAGGATACCCGTGAAGATATGCAGCACGCCGACCACGAGGGTGAAGATCAGCATCTTGATCGGTCCGTTGCTGTCGCCGCTTCCGTCAAAGCTGATGGTCGAGAACCAAAGCGGGGGAAGGAGCGAGCTTCCGAAATAACTGCCGAACACGACTCCGGCGATTATGGAGGTTATCGACGAGTAAAGGATGACGTTGCACAGAGCGAGCGTCCCGCCCTTCGGCTTGATAAGATATTTGAAGCCGAGACCGAGCAGCAGCATCATCGCGCCGTATCCGGCGTCGCCCATCATAAGACCGAAGATTATCCAGTACCACGGAGCCATTACCGGGTTGGGGTCGACGCCTCCGTATACGGGCACGCTGAACATATTGGTTATCCCTTCGAACTGGGATACTATCTTGTTGTTTTTGAGTACGGTCGGCACCGATTCGCCTTCTGCAGGGTCACGCGTTTCGATGTCGTATACGTCTGTCGCTTTTCTGACGGCGGGTTCGATCCTGTCAACTCTGTCGGCAGGTACCCAGCCTTCGATTATGACGGCCTCGTCAGTCGCGATGACGGGTGCCGTATCGCGTTCGGCACGGGCTTTATACTGCTCGTAAAGCAGGTCGTCGGAATTGTCGCTTTCGAGTTTTTCGGCGAGCTTGGCTTTGAGAGACGTTATTTTTTCTTTTTTTCTTTCCGCTTCCGAACGTACCTGCTCGAGCCTTTCGGCGGGAGAAACGGCAAGATCGGGAAGTATGAGTTTTTCAAATCCTTTTGCGGCGAGAGGGGAAAGCGACTCGTCTTTGAGAGACGCGATCACGACGTAGGTCTTGGGACCTTCCTCACCTATCACCTCAACTGCAATGCCTTTTTCTTCGGCGGTTTCGGTAAACGACGCAAACGATGACGTCGGTACCGAACCGGTGGTGTAGGCAACGTATTTGTCGCTTTCAAGCTCCGACGGGGAAAACTTGAGATTCTTCCACGGCAGAAGCTGCTTGTCCATGTCGCTCAGCTTCGCGACGTCGGACGACGCGGCGTTAATGTCATTTATCATCTTTTCGGATTCATTCGCCGAATCGACGCTGCTTTCCGAAATGACGTCGAAAGCGCTGCCGTCTATTTCGGCGGGAGAGGCGAAAAGACCTTTTTTCTGCTTGTACGGCTTCAGATTCTCACGCAGGTTGTCTATCCTTCTGAGTGAGTCTGAGGCAGACGAAGCGGGACGAACGGAGTTTTCGCTTTCGCAAAGCATCATTTCACCGCATTTCTGAAGCGAGAAAAGGACCTTTTCCTTGTCCTCCTTCAGGCAAAGCACGGAAACGTATTTGACGGATTGTATCATCCGCTTGTATCACCTCGCAATTTGTTATGCCGCTGCGCGGCGTTGTTCAAAGCAGGGAAACGGCGAAATTCACGGCTTCCGTGCGGTTGGTCTTTGCTATCACGGTGAGCTTGTCCTTTTCGTCTTTGAGCAGGGAAGCGTATTTTTCGGCTGCCTTCGCTGCTTTTGCTTCGGAGTCGTTTACTATGTCGGCTGCCTTTTTCCTTGCGTCGGCAACTATCTTTTCGGCATCCGATACCGCCTGTTTTTCGGCGGCTTTGAGGGATTCGATCGCGTCTGCTTTAGCCTGTTCCTTCATGGAAGCGGCTTTTTCTTCTGCGGCTTTTACTTCTTCAAGAACGCTCAAAATCATTTTCCTCCTATTGTAATATTATGATAAGCATCATCGTAGTGATTGTATCATATTAATCCGAGAAACGCAAGAGTTTTTTGCACGTTTTTGCAAAATACTTTCCTATATATAATTTATATGCTTTTTACGTTCAAAACGAAAGCCCGCGGCGTTTTGTGCCGCGGGCAAAGGAGGGTTGAAAACTTATTTGATTATGGAGTATTCGTCGCTGATCGCCTGCATCAGGGTGTCGTATTCGTCCATCACGGTGGTGCAGTATTCTTCAAGCTTGGAAGAAAGGTCGCTGAGCTGCTCGACGTATTTGGTGTAATATGTGTCGTAGTCGCTGCTGTTGATATTGCGTATGAGAGAACGCGTGCGCGAAAGCAGTTCGTTTGACGAATTTCTGACCGAGCTGAACATCGTCTTGAGCTTGCTGTATTTGGATGTATATGCCGAAGACGATGAAATGTTGTATTTCTTGAGTATCTTGTCGTACTTGTCAAGGATGTCGTCCATCGTATCGAACGCAGACGCGAGGGTCCTGTCGGCATAGTCGTCAACGTATTTGACTGCGGCGCTCGTCGCTTCCGAGCCGGAAGAAACGTACGCCTTTATGAGCGCGTTTTCGGATACCTGTATAGTGGTGAAGGGAATGGTCGAAAGCACGGTGTTGCTCTCGTAGTATATGTGCATCAGGGCGAGCTTGAACTGTATGTCGGTCGCAGACGCGTTCACGTTGCTGACGGGCGTGACGTTCGATTCGCTTCCGTCGTTTTTAACGAGTAAAAACGTCTGGAACGCGCATACCAACGCAAGCAGGATACAGCAGACGGAAAGAATTTTTACTTTCATAAATTACATCCTTACGTTATGACTTCGGGGATTTGTTTGCGGCGTCAAGCCATTTTGGAGAGCATTTCCTTGGTGACCTCGCCTCTCATGGGCTTGCCTTCGAGGAAATGAGCGGTCTCTTCGCATACGAACGTGCCGATCCTCTTGAGTCCGTTCTGAGCGAGTCCGGCAAGGTGGGGAGTGACGATCACGTTGTCGAGGGTGAGGAGCGGGTTTTCTTTGACGGGAGGTTCGGGATCGAAGACGTCGATGCATGCGTATTTGAGGTTGCCTGCCTTCATGTGCTCGTAAAGCGCCTTTTCGTCAACGATGGTGCCGCGTGCGGTATTGATGAGCACGGCGTCCTTCTTCATGAGGGCGAGAGTGTCCTTGTTGATCATATGGTTGGTCTCGGGGATTGACGGAGCGTGTATCGACACGATGTCGCAGTTTTTGAGCAGCCATTCGAGCTCGACTTTCTTCGCGCCGAGGGAAGAGAGCGTTTCTGCGGAAATGAACGGGTCGTAGCAGTATACGTCAACGTAGAAATTCTGCATAAGCTTGATATAATGCTTTCCTGCCCAGCCCGCGCCGATGACGCCGATGTTGAGGTCGAAAAGCTCGCGGATGTTTTCTTTGCCGGCTTCCCAGCCGCCGTTCTTGACGGAAGTGTTCAGGTTATAGAAGTTTTTGCTTGCGGAGATGGAGAAACCGAGGGCGGTCTCGGCAACGCCTTCGCCGAGAGGGCAGGCGGAAGAAAGCACGCGCACACCCTTTGCCCAGAGAGCGTCGGAAACGACGGGCTTGACACTGCCGGCGGCGTGAGCCACGAGCTTGAGGTTCGGGCATACGGAAAGAATGTCTTCGTCGATGGGATTGTTGCCCCACGAGGTTATGGCGATGTCGGCATCCTTGATGGCTTTTTTAACGCTTTCGCTTTTGGTGTCGCCGTTGTTGAACGATACTTCGCCGAGCGAACGGAAATAGTCTATTGCTTTCTGATTGATGACCATGTTTCTGGTCGCTTCATTCATGATAAACGCGGTTTTCATAATGATAATACGCCCCCGATAAAATTTTTTACAACTATATAATAATATATAATAAGCAAAAAATCAACAGTAATCTGTAAAAAATTACGTTATTTGCCCCACTTTTCGTTGGTGAAAAGCGATTTGCCGGATGAATAGAAATCGTCGCCGCATTCAAACGCGCCGCGCACCGCGTCACGGTATACGACAGCCCCCGGAAGGAACGTTTTCTGCTTGTCCCACGTGACGTAGTTTGCGTCGCCGTTGACCTCGACGCAGCCCACGTTGAGAGAAGAAAGCGGGGCAATGCGCGACGCGAACTGCTTGTTCCACTCGGCAAGCAGCGGATTGACGGTGAGGTCGGCGCAGAGGTACATACCGCCCGCCTTGTGCATGGCTTCGACCATCGCGAAGCTGACGGAAAGCGTCTTGGCGATCGGCTTGAGCGCCACGGAACGGTAGCCGAGCGAAATGCGTTCGGCAAGGTCTTCGGCGGAATGTGCCGATTCGTCGGCGTTTATGACGACCGGAAGGTCCGAAACGTCGGTCTTGTCTTCCTCGGGGAACGGTTCCTCGATTATCGCGACGCGTTCGAGAATATTTTTTCTGTCGATGAAATCGACGAATCTTTTCAGCTGCTCGGACGTATAGCGTCCGTTGGCGTCGAGGTAATAGCAGACCTTTCCGCTTTTCGTAAGCGGCGTTTCATAGTCTTTGGCGATCGAATGTACCTGCTCGATGCGCTGCATATCCCATTCGGGCGTGTTTCCTATCTTGACCTTCATAAGCGCCGTGCCGTTTTCAAGCAGCGAGCGTATCTCGGCTTCGTCCACGTTATAGCTGACGAGCGGAATATGCGCGAGCTTAGAATGGCGGCAGCTCATCGCGTCCCTCGTCGATTCCGGAATGATGCCGTCAAAGGAGTCTATCCCGTTTTCACGCGCGTAAAGCGACCAGAGCGCAAAGTCGACGCCGACGAGCGAATTGAGGATGAACGTGGTCTTTACCTTCATTCCGCAGATATTGTCGGCGTATTCGCGCAGCTCGGGGATGATCGACTCGATCAGAACGTCGGGCCGTGTGAAGCTTTTGCCCTTGATGACCGAAAGAGCCCTTTCGGTGACCCGGTACATCAGAAGGTTCGATTCGTCAGGCGTAAACGCGGAAAATACGTTTCCGTCAGACCAGAGCACGCTTTGCGTTGACGGGCAGACCGCCCTGAAATCGTCCGACGATACACAGGCGACCGCCTGCCACAGCTCGGAAATGTGGAATCCCTTGAATCCGAACGGACGGACGAGCTTTTCTTTTACGAGCGACAGGGAAGTATCAGTTATTCTTATTGATTTCATTGATTATCACCTCGGCTGCTCCCGCGGGAACGTACGGAGAAATGTCCCTGCCGTAACGGATAAGGTCTCTCACGAAGGTGGATGAAATGAATTCGTATTCGGGAGACGCGGGGAGGAACACCGTATCGACGCCTTCAAGGTCCTTGTTCATGAGCGACATCGGCTTTTCATAATCGAAGTCCGAAACGCTGCGGAGCCCTCTGACGATGACGCCGTCAAGGTTTTTCACGAGTACCGAAAGCAGCCCTTCGAGCTTTACCACTTCGACGTTTTCGTCGCCCTCGAACGCCGATTTTACCGATTCGAGTCTGGCGTCTTCCGTGAGCAGTCCCGACTTTTCGGAATTTCTGGAAACCGCTATCACGACCTTGCCGAATATTTCTTCGGCGCGTTTTATTATGTCGGCGTGTCCGACCGTTATCGGGTCAAAACTGCCCGAGACCACTGCGATCTTTGCCATTTTTGCTTTCCTCTTTTCAACGTCGTGTCTTTGTCTTTCGTACTTCTCAGAATCTGAAAATCGAAATGTAGGTCTTGCCGTATTTGTAGATCTTCGCGTTTATCCCGTCGGGAGGAACGGGCACGCCGTCACCGTCGGATTCGCAGACCACTATCGCGTCGTCGGTGAGTATCTTGTATTCGTATATTTTGGCGAGCACCTCGTCGAGGAAGCCTGCCTTGTAAGGGGGATCGAGGAACACGAGCGAGAATTTGTCCTTGGTATGCTTGACGAAATCCTTCCAGTCGGAGTTGAGGATGACGCATTTTTCCATAAGCTTCGCTTTTGCGGCGTTTTCCTTTATCACCGAGAACGCGCCTCTGTCGTTGTCGATTATGACGGCTTTCTCGGCGCCTCTCGACACGGCTTCAAGCGCCATCTGACCCGAGCCGCCGAAAAGGTCGAGCACCTTTCTGTCGTGGACGTCGAACTGTATCGCCGAAAAAACGGCTTCCTTGACTTTTTCCGAAGTCGGTCTCGTATGGTCGCCCTCAAGGGTGATAAGCTTTGTTCCTCTTGCAAGTCCTGTGATTATTCTCATTGTTTATCCTTTCCGGAAAAATATTCCGTGATTTTCCGCGCCGTCGTGCGTGATATGCCCTTTACGGCTGCGAGCTCCTCGAAAGAAGCGTTCTTTATGCCTTTCAGTCCGCCGAAATAGCGCAGCAGCGTGTCGGCTGTCTTTTCGCCCACTCCGTCGATGTCGAGCAGCGACGACGTCGTCACGCTCTTGCGGCGCTTCGCGTCCATTTTCCCGAACGCGGCTTCGTGGACTTCCTCCTGGAATTTATAGAAGAAATTGAAAATATCCTGTCTCGTGTTGAGACCTATCTCGTTTTCTCCGTCGGTAAGCGTCCTCGTTTTGTGATGCTCGTCCTTTATCATGCCGAAAACGGGGATATACACGCCTTTTTCGTCAAGCAGCTGCTTTATCACCGAAACGTGCGCGTTTCCGCCGTCGAGCAGTATCAGATCGGGGTACGCCCAATCGCCGTCGGAATGTCCGAGCCTGCGTTCCATCGCTTCGCGCATCGACGCGTAGTCGTCCTGCGAGGTGGTCGCTTTCATGTTGAACGATCGGTATTTCTTTTTGGCGAATCTGCCGTTTTCCCACACCGCCATACCGCAGACGATGTTTTCGTTCCCGCTGTTGGAAATATCGTACGCCTCTATCCTTTCGGGGACGACCTCGAGCTTGAGGAATTCGGAAATCGAAATTATCTGTTTTTTCTGCTTCAGCTCGGTCTCGCGCTTGTGGAGCATCAGGTCCTTCGCGTTTTCGGACGCTCTGAAAAGCAGTTCCTTTTTATCGCCCTTCTGCGGACGTGTTACGTTGACCTTGACTGAATCCGAAAGCTTTTCCGAAAGCAGCCTTTTGTCCTCGGGAGACAGATCGAAATCGATGTATATCTCCTTCGGGGCGAATCCGCGGACGTTATAAAAATCCGAAAGCAGGGAGGTGAGCGACTCCGAATCGAGCAGCTCGTCGGAGCCGAAAAACAGACATTCTCTGTCAAATATCGCACCGTGACGTACGAAAAACACGTTTACGGCGGTGCCGAGCTCGTCGGAATAAATGCCGATAACGTCGGCGTCGAGCGTTTCGGAAGCGACGATGTGCTGCTTGTCGTTGAGCTGCTTCACCGAGCGTATTATGTCGCGCATTTTCGCCGCCTGCTCGAACTCAAGTGACTCCGAATAGTCGTTCATTTTGGCTTCAAGCACTTTTATCAGCTTGCCGTAATCACCGCGCAGAAAATGCACCACGTCGTTTATACGGGACGCGTACTCGGCTTTTGAAATATTGTCCTTGACGCATAGCCCCATGCACTGACCTATATGATAATTGAGACAGGGTCTGCCTTTGCCGATGTCCTTTGGGAACGACTTGCCGCACGACGGAAGCTTGAACGCCTTGCGTGCCGCCGTCACTATCGAATACGCGGTACCGGCTGACGAATAAGGCCCGAAATACCTTGAATCGTTGTGAAGCCGGTCGTATTCCACCCGCAGCATCGGATAGTCGCCGCCCGTGAGCTCGATGTAGGGATAACTTGCCGAATCCTTGAGCTTGATGTTGTAGCGCGGCATGAACTGCTTGATGAACTGGTTTTCGAGGATAAGCGCTTCAAGCTCGGTCTGCGTGTGGTACACCTCGAACCAATCGACCGACGCCACCATATGGCGCGTTTTTATATTGTGTTTGGCGTACGGCGCGAAATAGCTCGAAACGCGGTTTTTCAGCGCTTTCGATTTTCCGACATAGATCACCTTTCCGGCGGAATTATGCATTATATAAACCCCGGGAGTCGCCGGAAGAAGCCGCGCGTTTTCGAATAATTCTTCTCTTGTCATATACCTTATAAAAAGCCCCGAACTCATTTATTGAGATGAGCTCAGGGCAAAATGTTTGAAAACCGAGAACGGAAAGCCGATCTCGTTCCGTCGTCGTTATTATTCGATGCTGAGGATGAGATCAACGAGGCTTTCGACAGTTTGTTCTTCGTCTTCGCCTTCGGCGATGATCGTTACGGAGTCGCCTTTTTTGACACCGAGAGAAAGAACGCCGAGAAGACTTTTTGCGTTTGCTCGTCTGTCGCTGTTTTCTATCCAGATAGAAGATTTGAAAGTGTTGGCTTTCTGAATGAAGAACGTGGCGGGACGTGCGCGAAGGCCAACCGTATTCTGAACTGTTATAGTCTTGGTAAACATATCGTAACTCCTTAATAAACAAATTGTCGCACAGTAATTCCAACAATGATTATATCAAATAATCGCAAATAAATCAATAGTGATTGTTAAACGAAATTAACAAAATTAACAGGTGTGATTTGTATAATATGGTAGAAATCAGTCACCCGAAATCACTTCGACCGAGGATATTTTTGCGTTGAAGCACACGTCTTCGTTCTCAAGCGACAGGTCTTTGCGGACGAGCAGGGGAATGCCGTTCTTGGCGTAGAACACGTCGTCGGCAACGTGACCCTCGACTTCGATAACGAGAGTGAGGGATGAGAAATTCGCCGAAGCGGCATCCGTTTCTTCGGAACCAACGACGAAAGTATCGGTCACGGGGACCGAGGCGACGCTCGATATTTTGCCGAACGGAAGCTGATTGCCGTGTACGTAGATGACCGAGCCTTCGGCAAGCGACGGGATGCCTTCGTTTGAAAACGCCGACACCTCAAAGGTGACTTTGTATTCGTGCTTTCCTCCGCCGAACACCGTTTCGGATATCTGGCTTCTGAAAATGACCGCCGCGATGATACCGAGCAAGAGGATTATCACCAAAAGGTCAAAAAGATTGAATTTTTTATTCTTCATTGGCTTTTACCTCCGTTGAATTTACGGAATAAACGTTTCCGTCCAAAAATATCTTCTGAGTTCTGAGTCCGACGTGTTCGCCGACCTTGAAAAGTACGTTTTCTTCTGCCTCGACGTCGATCGTTTTGCGTTTGCCGACGGAACCGATCGAGACGACGTTCCCGACGAAGCTTCCGTCCGTACGGTATATCCCGTCGCCGGGACGGATTATTTCCGCCGTTTCGTCGTCGACGGTTATGCGGTATACGTATTTTTCGTTGTCCGACGAGAACACCTTGACGAGTGTCACGACCGCCGCGAGACACGCGAGAATGAGCAGGATGACGAGTATTATATCGAGGAGATTTATCTTCTTTTCCATATTATACGCCTCCCGATCAATAATACTCATCCTCGGGAGAAACCGAGGTGACCACGTTGCCCGTTGCGCTTATAAGTCCGCAGAACGTCCAGAAGGTCAGAAGCTGCGTGTCAAAAGCGGAGTGGGTGGCGCAGACGGTGAAGGCGCAGAGCGACGCGACGATGAGAGCGCAGAATTCACGCGCGCCGTTGCGCGAATATCTCGACGAGCCTATCGCGCGGGAAAGCAGCATATACAGCATGAGCGCGATGAGCAGGCAGCCGAATATGCCGAACGCCGAAAAGAACGTGAACGTCATTCCGTCACCGAGCATGCCGGAACCGAAGAGCAGAGCCCGTATGCCGCCGTCACCGCAGGACGCGCTTCCGCAAAGCGAAAACGGCGCGATATCGAATTTGTACGACGCGAACGTATAAATGAACCGGAATACGGGAGCAAGCAGCAGGTATACGAACGTGACGTTGAAAAACCTGAGCGTGCGGTAGACGAAATACACGAATACCGAAGCGAGCGCGATCAGCCACACGGTCCCGGACATCGTCATGAACACCGAGGCGAGAGAGCAGACGACGAACAGCAGACGGTAAACGAAATGGAAAACGCAGTCCGTTTCAAAAAGCATATAAAGCGAAAAGATCAGAGCCAATATCGCCGTGTATTCGCCTGAAACGACGATCGTTCCCGGGTCGAAGCCCGAAAGATACCCGGTCGTGATGCCGAAGATCGACATGCCGCCGGAGACGGCGTTCGCGATGACGTTGAGAGAAAGCCCAAGGCTCAGCGCGTTGACGCTTTTTTTGAGATATTCCAGGCTTCTCATCAGGTTGGAAGCCATGAAATAGACCGTTATCATAAGAGAAACGAGGAGCTTGCTGCCGACGGGGAAGAATATGACGAATACAGAAGCGGTAAAAAGCGCGGCGATATCTTCGCTTTTGAACGTGAGATTGCGCTTTCCGCGCAGCAGCTTGAAGAAGAACGAAACGAGGGTGACGACGAGCAGATACGCGACCGTCTCCGCTTTGAAAACGGGGATGAGCATCATCGAAAGCAGAAGTCCGCTTTCGGGTGAATAGACGACGAGCATCACGACCACGATCGCCGCGAGAACGGCAAGTGCCGTGCCGACCGACGTCACGAACGAGATGACGCCGAATACGATGCCGCCGAGGAAAGACGCGAGAAAATGATTTTCGCTTTTCGTGTCCTTGTCGACCGAAAGCGGGTTGAGCCCGAGAAAATCAAATAAGAACGCCGACATAAAGCGGCTTTCGTGAAGCTTTCTGCCGTTTGAACGCTGCGAGAAAAGCATCAGAGTACCGCATATTATCATCGCGGCGATGATGACGAGCTCGTAATACGTTCTGAAATCCGGACCGCTCTGTATCCAGCTCATGATGTAGCCGAGCAGCGCGTAAAGACCGCCGGAAAGAACGAAAACACCCGTCGTCCGTACCGAAGATGTCACCGCCTTGTGAACGAAGGCGCGGTACGCCGCCACGAAACGGCTGCTTTCGACGTTCTTCGCGAACGTTCGCCGCACCGTGGGGAAAACGGGTGATTTGTCGATTTTTGAATAAAGACCGCCGAAAAGACTGCTCTTTTTCAGACCTTCGGCACCGTCTGATATGTAAAAAATGCGCGCGACAAAACTGTCGGACAGAAAATAATGGAATCTGACCGAAAGATAAGTAAGCAGGGAAGCGATGATGCTTCTATTTATCAGCCTTCCCCAAAAGCTTTTCTTTTTTTGCGTTTTGTAGTTCTGCATTTATTTCTGCCTTTTCAAGTAGATCGGGACGTTTCTCCGCGGTGCGCCGCAAAGAGACCTCCGCTTTCCATTTCTGTATGTTGGCGTGATGACCGCCAAGCAGCACCTCGGGGACCTCGAGCCCTTCGAAGACTCTCGGCTTCGTGTACTGCGGATGCTCGAGAAGTCCGCTCGCGATGCTTTCTTCCTCGTAACATTCCTTCGCCGGAAGTACGCCGTCGATGAGCCTGCATACGCAGTCGGTGAGTACCGCCGCGGGGAGCTCGCCGCCGGTGAGCACGTAGTCGCCGATCGACACTTCCTCGTCGATCTCGAGCTCGATTATACGTTCGTCTATCCCTTCGTAATGTCCGCAGAAAAGGATAAGGTTGTCGTACCCCGAAAGCTCGAGCGCTTTTTCGTGAGTCAGTACCTTTCCCTGCGGCGACATATAGACCACGCGCGTGCTGCCCGTGAGCCTTGATTTCACCGCCCTGATACAGTCAACGGCGGGTTGACATGACATTATCATGCCGTATCCGCCGCCGTATGGTGTATCGTCCACCTTACGGTGCTTGTCCAGCGTGTAGTCACGGATGTCCGTGAGATTCACCGATACAATACCTTTTTCGGCGGCTCTGCCAATTATACTGTGATCGAAAAACGAACGAAGCATATCGGGAAACAGAGTCAGAATTTCAAAATTCATTTGTCAGATTTCCAGACCTTCCGTTGTATAAAGCCAAAGCCCTTCTTCGGGCACGGCTTTTTCGACGAATCCTTCCACCGCGGGTACGCGGTAGCTCTTTTCGCCTTTGATAATATAAAAGTAACTGCTTACGCCTTCTTCGACGTCAGTCACTTTGCCGATCGTTCCGTCGGTCCCCTGAACGAAGACCTCGGTGCCGATCATATCGTCGAAATAAAATGTTCCTTCCGGCAGCTCAACGTCATTGCGGTCGAACCACACGGTACGCCCGTTGAGGGACGACGCAAGGTTCCTGTCCTCGTAGCCTTTGAAAATTATCGAGGGTACGGACGGGCGGTAAAGCGATATCTCAAGATAACGGCTTCCTTCGCCGTCAAGATAAAGACGCTTTACGCCCGACAGAAATTCAGGTGAATCGCAGTAGCACGCGAACCTGATCTCGCCCTTGATGCCTCGCGGGGAATTGAGCTTGCCTGCTTCGAGGTAACGCCTCATCGTCAGTTGATGTCGACGATGACACGCTTGTTCTCTTTGGCAGCGGCCGCACGCATGACGGTGCGGATCGATTTTGCGATCTTTCCGTTGCGTCCTATCACTTTGCCGGTATCGCTTTTGGCGACCGTGAGTTCAAGGATCGACATATCGCCGCTGACTTTTTCGACAACGAGGACTTCGTCCGGATTATCGACAAGAGGCTTGACGATGTCTATAAGAAGCTGTTTCATAATATCTCCTTATTCTTGGATCAGAGAACGCCGTTGTTTTTGAGAATGATCTTAACAGTGTCGGTGGGCTGAGCGCCGTTGGCGATCCACTGTTTTGCCTTTTCAGAATCAAGCTTGATGTCCGCGGGGTTGGTCATGGGGTTGTAGTAGCCGATCTCTTCGATGAATCTGCCGTCACGGGGATAACGGGAATCCGCAACAACGATCCTGTAGAAAGGAGCTTTCTTTGCGCCCATTCTTCTGAGTCTGATTTTAACTGCCATTTTAGTTTCCTCCAAAAATGTTTTTTATTTTTATTTTTATATTGATCTACGTTGAAAATAGATGAATATCGGTTTTTACATGGGGAAGCGGAATTTTCCGCGTTTCTTTCCCCCGCCCATGAACTGCTTCATGAGCTGCTTGGTCTGTTCGTACTGCTTGAGCAGCTTGTTTACTTCCTCTACCGTCGTGCCGCTGCCCGCCGCTATCCTGCGCTTGCGCGTGGAATTGAGGATATCGGGGTGGTTCCTTTCCTTCATCGTCATCGAAAGGATTATGGCTTCGACGCGGGAGAGCTGCTTTTCGTCTATCTTGGCGTCCTTGAGCTGACCGGGCTTGATGCCGGGGACCATGCCGATGAGCTGTTCCATGCTGCCCATGCCGCGTATCTGTCTGAACTGTTCGAGATAGTCGTTGAGGGTGAAGGACTGCTCGCGGAATTTGCGCTCGAGCTCCGCCGCCTGCTTTTCGTCGTAAGCCTGCTCCGCCTTTTCTATAAGGGAAAGCACGTCGCCCATGCCGAGTATGCGGCTTGCCATTCTGTCGGGGTAGAAGGGCTCGATGGCGTCGAGCTTTTCGCCCATGCCGACGAACTTGATGGGCTTGCCGGTGACGTATTTGACCGAAAGCGCCGCGCCGCCCTTGGTATCGCCGTCCATCTTGGTGAGGATGACGCCGGTGATGTCGAGCAGGTCGTTGAACGATTTCGCCACGTTTACCGCGTCCTGACCGGTCATCGCGTCGACGACGAGGAGTATTTCGGTGGGGTTGACCTTTTCTTTTATCTTCTTGAGCTCCGCCATGAGCTCTTCGTCGATGTGAAGACGTCCGGCGGTATCTATTATGACGGTGTCGAAACCGTATTTGACTGCGTGCTTTACTGCCTCCTCCGCGGTGGCAACGGGGTTCTGCGTGCCTTTTTCATAGACGGTGCAGCCGACCTGTTCGCCGACGACCTGCAGCTGCTTTATCGCCGCCGGACGGTAGATGTCGCAGGCGACGAGCAGGGGATTCTTGCCCGATTTCTTGAGCTTTCCGGCAAGCTTCGCGGTGTGAGTGGTCTTACCGGAGCCCTGAAGGCCGCACATGAGTATGACTGTGGGAGGTTTGGGGGCGACTTCGAGTTTTGAAACGCTTCCGCCCATGAGCGTTATGAGTTCTTCGTTGACGATCTTTACGACCTGCTGCGCGGGGAGCAGGCTTTCGAGAACGTCGCTGCCTACGGCGCGTTCGGAAACTTTGGCAACGAAATCCTTGACAACCTTGAAGTTGACGTCGGCTTCGAGGAGCGCGAGCTTTATCTCGCGCATGCCGGCCTTTACGTCCGCTTCGGTGAGTTTGCCCTTGTTTCTGAATTTTTTGAGCGCCGACGACATTTTTTCGACAAGACTCTGAAACATCGTGGAATTCCTCAATTCAACAGCTTTTCGGCTTCTTTTACGACGTTTTCGTCAGCCGAAAGCGATATTATCCTTTTGGCGATGGCGCGTACTTCTCTGAAACGTTCCGCCATGCCCAGCTTTTCTTCAAGACGGAGCAGATATTCTTCCCCGTGAAGAACGGCGTCGCGTACCGCCTGACGCGTGATGCTCAGGTTTTCCGCGATTTCGGAAAGGGAAAGGTCGTCGTTGTAATACAGGTCAAGAACGTCGCGCTGCCTTTCCGACAGAAGAGAGCCGTAAAAATCGAATAAAAAGCACATTTCGCTTCTTTTTTCGTTCATCTTCGACCCACCCGTACAAAAAATGCTTGTAAAGTAAATTTACTTTACAAGCCATTATACACACATGATACCGTTTTGTCAAGAACTTTTTTCGGGAATTTTTATTTTGATGGCGCCGTTTTCGCATATCACGTCGAATTCCGCACTTTTCCCGTCGTTTCCGAGGTGAGAAACGACGTCGCAGGCCGCTTTTTCGGCGAATCTGACGCAGAACGACGGCTCTTTCAGCTCGTGCGCCGCGTCTTCAAAACGCTTTTCGGCGCTTTCGGTGAGAGTCGGGCGCGAGGACGGCGGGAGGAGGGAAAGGAATCTGCTTCTGGTGATGGCGTAAAGGACCGCGTCGTCGAGCTTTTTCAGTTCTATTTCTTCGCTTACCGCCGAGTGTATCCCGTCCGTGTCTCCGTACGCGGAATCGGTGAACCCCGAACCGCGTCTCTTTTCTTCCGACGTCAGTATTATCACGAACGCCGAGGAAAGCGGCACGGCTTCACCCGCGCTGTCGGGGATGCTTCCGCCCGTTATCATACTCGTGACGAGGGACGCCATATCGGGGTGCGCCTTTTCGAAGCAGTCGAAGATAATCGCCGAAAACGGAGAAGAACGTATTTTTTCGCCCGGTGATCTTTCGGCGGCGTCGCCGACCGCGCCGCTGCAGAGGAATCTCGAAACGCAGGAATACTCCGTGTATTCGCTCATGTCGTATCTGAGCACGCTCGCAAAGCCGGCGCGTTTTACGAATTCGTCGGACAAAAACGTTTTTCCGCTTCCGCGTTTTCCCGAGATGAGCACGCTGACCGGCGCTTTTCCTTTCCGCCCCGAAAGATATCTCGCGAACGTCCTCGAAAGGGAAGAAAGCGCTTCGTCCCTGCCGGTGACGGTCTCCTTCATTTTCTCAAAAAGCGACGACGCGTTTTTGTCCGGCGTCCCCGTCAGAAGAGAACGCGGAACGCCGATGACAGACGATGAAAAATCGGTGACGGCGTCTCCGTCGAGGATGCTGCCGCCGCGTATCACGGTCTCGCTCGCCGCTTCGTCTATCAGGTCGATCGCCTTGTCCGGCAGCTTTCTGCCCGAAATAAAGCGCGACGATATCTTCACGGCGGCTTTGACGGCGCTTTCGGTAATGATGACTCCGTGATGCGATTCATAATACTTTTTGGTCTTTTCAAGCATTTCCGCACATTCGCTTTCGCTCGGCTCCTTCACCTCGACGGGTTGGAACCTGCGCTCAAGCGCCGGATCCTTTCCTATTATCCTGCGGTATTCGGTCGCCGTGGTCGCTCCGATTACGTGTATCTCGCCTCTCGCGAGATACGGCTTGAGTATGTTGGAAGCGTCTACCGAGCCTTCCGCGCTGCCCGCGCCGACTATCGTGTGAAGCTCGTCGATGAAGAGTATCACGTTGTTGTTTTTCGCGTCATTTATTACGTTTTTCAGCTTTTCCTCAAACTCGCCGCGGTATTTCGTTCCGGCGACGACGCTCGCCACGTCTACCGATATCACGCGCATATCCTTCAGCCGGTCGGGCACTCTGCCTTCCGCGATGCGCTTTGCCATCGACTCCGCTATCGCCGTTTTGCCCACTCCGGCGTCGCCGATGAGGCAGGGGTTGTTTTTGGTCTTTCTCATGAGGATGCGTATCAGACGCTCCTCCTCGGCGTCACGGCAGGATATCTCCTCTATCCCTCCGCTCCTCGCTTCTGCGGTAAGGTCGCGGCCGTTTTTGTCGAGATACGGCGTGGGACGCGCTTTGTCCTTTTCCTTCGCCTTGGCGTACCCGACGGTCTCGGACGGCGTCCTTCTGTCTCCGCCGACCGACATTATGATGTCGTTCACCGATACGCCGTCGCTTTCGAGCATCCTTCTCGCCACGCATTCTTCCTTCAGCATCGAAACGAGTATATGCTCCACCGAGATCGCTCCGCACGCTTCGTCCGACGCGAGTTTTCCCGACATCGCGATTATCTTTTTGCATTTCGGCGTGAGCTCGCAGACGTCGGACGCTTCTCCGCAGCCGCCCGATATCTCGTCGAGCCGTTCCTTTATCCTCGCGTACGTCACGTTCGTTCCGTCAAAACACTTCGGCGACGTTTTTGCGATGGCAAGCAGCAGATGCTCGCTGCCGACGAAAGCGTGCCCGTGCTCCTTTGCCGCCGAAATGGCGCCGAAAATTACGTTTTTTGCGTTTTCGGTAAATCTCTCGGTCATTCTTGCCTCTCCTTGTAAAAGTAAAAGATACGTGCTCTTATTATCTTATGAAATTTGAAAAAATCGGTGAAAAAAGCATTGCTTTATTGAAAGTGATTTGTTATAATGAGCGTAACGTTTTGTGAATCTGAAGAAAAGGAGGACGGGATGGTGCCGAATGTCAAAAAAACAGCAAACGCCGAAAAAGCCGAAGCCGTAAAAGAGCAGAAACGCGAAAAGAGGCGTCTTACCCTCGTCGTCCTTCTGATATTCTTGACCTTTTATATCGTTCTCAGTCTTGCGTTCACGGCGATTTTTGCGATTTATTACAAATCGGGCTCCAAATCGCACACGCTTTATTCGCTCACCACGGTCAGATACGTTCAGAAGACCAACGGGAGCTATAAAAGAACCGTCCTTTCGACCGTCGATTCGGACATTGCCAACAGAGAATACGGGCTGTATATCCCGTTTGACGACCTCAACCGTATGTGCGATTTCTCGGTGGCGGGCAACGGCGACAAGCTGACCGTCATCGTCAGAGGGACCGACGAATATATCGAGTTTTTCGCCAATTCCTCGTTCGTTTACGTCAACGAAAACCCCGTGAGGCTTTCGATCCCCGTACTCGTCGGCAAAAGCGGGTATTATATCCCGATGGAATTCGTCGAGGAATACATCATCGACCTTGAGGTCGAGTACGACGAAGACGACGAAACGTGTACCGTCGCGGTATACGAAAAGAAAGAACCGATAGGCTTCAAGCTGAAAAAGCAGGAATCCATCCCCAACGTGAATATCACGCTCGAGGAATCCGGGGAAGCATCGGAGGACGTATCGGGCGAAACGTCCGGGGAAATAACGGAGACCGAAGAATAAAACGAAAAAAGCAGACACCCGTATCCGCGTCGGAATGCCGACCGCGAAAACGGGTGCCGTTTTTTTATTCGTTCGTTTTATTTTTTCACGGGTATCTCGGTCTCTTCTTCGGAGCTTTCCGAATCCGCAGAGCTTTCCTCGCTCGTTTCCGAAAGCCCGTCCTCGTACCTTTCGATCATTTTTTCGCAGGAGGCCGGAAGCGTTTCGGAAACCGTGACTCCGAGAGAGCCGGATTTCATTCTTGCGTAAAATGTTTCGTAAGCGTTTATCGTGAACGTTTTGAATCTGAATGAGCCGAAGCTCGTCGGAATGCCGACCGAGTCGGTATCGATGCCGTAAACGGCGGTCTTTCCGGCGTAGTCCTTCGTCCACTTGCCGGCCTTGAAATACGCGGCGAGCGTTTTTTCGACGCAGCCCGACACGTTTTTTTTGGCGGAGGTGAGGAAAAGCTCGCTTATTCCCGCCTGGTCGAGCTCGCAGCCGAGCATTTTGCCCTTCATGACGTTGGCGGCGGAAGATACGGATTTGTATATTCCTTCGCCGCATACGATTATGGCGTCAACGCCTTCGCCGTACCAGTCGGACGCGACGTTTTTGATCTCGTCGGACGGGAGCAGGGAACCCGTGTACCAGCATTTTATCGTCGGTGAATCCTGCTTGAATATCGAAGACGCGTACTGTATGCCCTGGGCGTAACCGCTCAGGTATCTTTCGTTTACGTCGCTGCGTTCACCGGCTATGAAGCCGTAGGAACGGCAGCCTTCGATGAACGAAGCGTAACCGGCGATGAATCCGGCTTCGTCGTCGCGGAACCTTATCGTGTGGACGCGTTTTCCCGCGTCGGGGACTTCGCAGTCAACGAGCAGGAAATCGGTATCCGTGTGCTTTTTTATCGCGCTTTCGGCGTCGTCGGAAAAATAGCTCCCCGCGAAGATCACGAGCGACGCTCCAGAAGACACGGCGCTGTCCACGAGGGAAGCGACCTCTTTCGCGTCGTTCGTTTTTGGGGTGTACGCCTTGTAGGTCACGCCGTTGGCGTCGCAGCAGGCGCTTATCCCTTCATATGATCCCTGCGCGGCGCTGTGGTTCAGATTCCCCGACGCTCCGGTTATGAGGGCGACCGTATAGCTGTTCTTTTTGAAAATAATACCGCATCCGCACGTTTCAAGACAGATAAACGCGCAAAGCAGCAGCAGAAAAATCTTTTTCATCCGTAAAACTCCCGTACCTTCAGTTATCGGTATACAGTTTATGACGTGATTATATCACACGAGTTCGCGTTTGTCAAACATGATATTGTTAATATATATTAAGGAAATTATGCAAATCACTTGCTTTTTTTCCGCGGTTGTGATATAGTCACTATGGATAATAGGGGATATATACGATATGAATATTATATACTTTGATAACTCAGCGACCGCAATACCTAATCCGAAGGCATACGAGGCGTTCGCGTCGGCGTCCGGAATGTACGCCAATCCGTCGTCGCTCCACGCTTTCGGACTTGAAACGAGAAAAATGCTTGAAAAAGCGAGGGCAGATGTCGCGTCGGCGTTCTGCTGCTCACTCGATGAGATGACCTTCACGTCGTCGGGGACCGAAGCGAACAACATCGCCGTAATTTCGTCGGCACGCAAAAACCGCCACGCCGGTAATGTTATAGTGACCACCAAAGCCGAGCATCCGTCAGTTACGGAAACGGTGAGATTCCTCGAAAAAGAGGGATTCAGAGCCGTGTACGTTCCGGTGACCGGAGGCACGGTCGATTACGACGCTCTCGCGGATATACTTTCGACCGAAAAGGTGTGTCTGGTTTCTCTCATGCAGGCAAACAACCAGAACGGAGCCGTCACCGACCTCAAAAAAGTGCGTGACGTCATCGCGGCGACGGGCTCGAAGGCGCTCTTCCATTCCGACTGCGTGCAGGGATTTATGAAAGTGCCCGACAGTATGCGCGCCTACGCCGCGAGATACTGCGACACGGCGTCCGTTTCGGCGCACAAGGTCGGCGGATTCAAGGGGACGGGTGCGCTGTTCGTCAGAAAAGGCCTCGTTTTGTCTCCCGTCATTTTCGGCGGCGGTCAGGAAAGAGGGCTCAGAAGCGGCACCGAGAACGTCGCGGGGATATGTGCCTTCGCCGAAGCGGCAAAAGCGTTCGACGACTCCTGCCGCGCGAAAATAACGAGACTTCGCGAGCTTTTCATCGAAAAAGCATCGTCGGAGCTGGGAAGCTCGATCGACTTCCGCATACCCGAAACGCATATAGACGCTCTTTTGAACATTTCGATCAAAAACGTCAAGAGCGAGGTCGCGCTCAACTATCTCTCGGGCAGGGGCGTGTGCGTTTCGTCGTCGTCCGCCTGCTCGTCGAAAGCAAAGGAAAACACGGTGCTCGCGTCCTTCGGCTACGGAAAGGACTACGAGATATCGTCGCTCAGGATAGGCTTCTCGCCGTTCAATACGGAAGAGGAAGTCGAAATACTCGTGAATGAACTTGCGAACGCTTCGGCGTTCAGAATGAAAGGCAAATAATGAATTACGTTGTGGTTTTGAAATACGGCGAAATGGTGCTCAAGGGGCTTAACCGGGGACATTTCGAAATGCTGCTTCTCAAGCGCGTCAGACGCGTGCTCAAGCCGCTCGGCGGCAGCTTTGACCTCAGAAACTCGCAGTCGACTCTTATGATACACGGTGACGAAAACGCAGATATGATGCTCGTCGCCGAAAAAATGAAAAAGGTTTTCGGCGTCGTTTCCGTCTGCATCGGTTACGAATGCGAAAAAGATATGGATGCCATCCTTGCCGCCGTCAGGGAACACGCGCGTGAACTCGTCGCGGGGGCAAAGACGTTCAAATGCAATGCCAAAAGAAGCGACAAATCGTTCCCGTTCATTTCTCCGCAGATATGCGATATGTGCGGAGGCGAGATACTTTCCGCGGTACACGGCATAAAGGTCGACGTCAACGATCCCGACGCGGTAGTCACCGTCGAGGTGCGCGACAGATCCGCCTTCATCCACGGCAACGGGATGAAGGGCGCGGGCGGAATGCCCACGGGCTCGAACGGCAGAGCGCTGCTCCTGCTTTCGGGCGGCATAGATTCGCCGGTCGCGGGCTATATGGTCGCAAAACGCGGTGTCGAGACCGCCGCCGTCTATTTCGAGTCGCCTCCTTACACGGGCGACGCGGCAAGGGAAAAGGTCGAATCCCTCGCAAAGGTCATCGCCGGATATACCGGCGTCGTCAAGCTCCATTGCGTTTCGGTCACCGAGATACAGCAGGAACTCGTCGACAAATGCGAGGAAAGGGTGTTCACCCTTCTGCTCCGCAGATTCATGATGAGACTCGCGTGCAGGGTCGCCGAAATGGCGGAATGCACCGCCCTGATCACGGGCGAAAGCCTCGGACAGGTCGCGAGCCAGACGATGGACGCCTTGGTGTGTACCGACAACGCGGCGAAAATGCCCGTTTTCCGTCCCTGCATCGGCCTTGACAAAGAAGAGATCGTGACCGTTTCGAGACGCATCGGCGCGTTCGATATTTCCAACCTTCCTTACGAGGACTGCTGCACCGTCTTCACGCCCAGGCATCCCAAGCTGAACCCCACGGTCGAGGAGCTTGAGGAAGAAGAAAAGAAGCTCGATGTCGAAAGACTTTGCGAAAACGCGCTTGCCGACATAAAGATAATCCGCGTTTACGGTGAACCCCGATGAAGCGTCTTTACGCAAAAGCCGAAAAGCTCGTCCGTCTTCTCGAACAGAGGAACGAGACCGTATCAAGCGCGGAAAGCTGCACCGGCGGGATGATATCGTCGGCGATAACGTCGGTTTCAGGCTCGAGTTCTGTATTTGAATTCGGATGCTGCACCTATTCCGAGCGGATAAAAACGCTCGTCGCGGGCGTGGACCCTTCGCTGATAGCCGAAAAAGGCGTCGTCAGCACCGAGGTCGCGTCGGCGATGGCGGAAGGAGTACGCGTAAAAGCGTCGGCGTCTTACGGCGTCGCGACGACGGGGATCGCGGGACCTACGGGAGGCGGAGCCATTCCGGTGGGTACGGTCTGCATCGCCGTTTCGTCAGGAGAAAAGACGGTTTCCGAAACGTGTCATTTTGACGGAGACCGTGAAAAGGTGCGCGTCGGCGCGTCTGAAAAAGCCATAGAAATGCTAATAAACTTTATAAATAAACAACAAAAAAGGGAATCGTTATGACAAGACATGAAAGCCGCCGCGAGGCGTTTTGTCTGCTGTTCGAGTTTTCGTTCGGCGGAGAAGTAAATGAAATAATGGCAAACGCCGTCGAGTACAGAGAAGAGAACATCAGCGGCTTCACAAGGGAGCTGTTCACGGGCAGCGTCGAAAAGCTTGCCGAGATCGACGCGAAAATTGCCTCGTTCGCCGAAAAAAGATCGTTCGACAGGATCGCGAGAGTCCCTCTTTCCTGCATGAGACTCGCGTCCTACGAGCTGCTCTATACCGATACTCCCGCCGAGATAGTCGTCAACGAGGCACTTGATATCTGCCGTGAATTCAACTGTGACGACAGCGTTTCCTATGTCAACGGCGTTCTCGCGAAAATAAGCGCGTCCGCAAAAGAATGACCGTGGAAAGACAGGTCGTCACCGTCACCCAGATAAATACCTTCATCAAGGATATGATGGATAATATCCCCATCCTCCGCAGGGTAAGCGTCAAGGGTGAGATTTCGAATATCACGCTCCACCGCACGGGGCATATCTATATGACGCTCAAGGACGAGGGCTCGCTGCTCAAGACCGTGATGTTCAGATCTGACGCCGAAAAGCTCGATTTCACACCGAAAAACGGCGACAAGGTCATCGTCACGGGCAAGATCGGCGCTTTCGTGCGTGACGGCGTGTACCAGCTCTACGCGTCCGAAATGGAGCCAGACGGCGTCGGCTCTCTCTACGCCGCGTTTGAAAAACTCAAGGAAAAGCTCGCGTCGGAAGGACTTTTCAGCCCCGAGCACAAAAGGCGTCTTCCGTCCGTTCCGTGGTCGATAGGCATAATCACCGCTCCCACGGGCGCCGCAATAAGAGATATGATAAACATCTCCGGCAGGCGTTTCCCCGGATGCGAGATTGTGCTCTATCCGTCTCTTGTGCAGGGAAGCGACGCCGCACCCGATATAATCAAAGGGATCGAATATTTCAACGCCGAAAACCGCGTCGAGATCATCGTCGTCGGCAGAGGCGGCGGAAGCATCGAAGACCTTTGGGCTTTCAATGACGAAAAGCTCGCGCGCGCCATATACGCCAGCCGGATACCCGTTATTTCCGCGGTCGGACACGAAACGGACTTTACCAT
>JAZRXG010000034.1:0-111329 GCA_045600105.1 Eubacteriales bacterium | reverse complement strand
ACGTTATATACACAAAGTAAGGCCTCGTTGGCCAACCTCAAAATGGTGCTTTTTCTGTCAGACGGGTTTATTCGTCAGACGCGTTGGTTTCGGTAAAAAATTTTTCGTCGCGTTTGCGGCAGACGACAACGGAATACGTCTGTCCGTTACGGACGTCGGTCACTCCGTTTTCGGAAAAAAGCATCACGAGTCCGCCGTTTATCTCCGTACGTTCCATATCATTCCTCCTCCGCGCTGTTTGTCCAGGCGAACACCGGCAAGCCGTTCGTAACGGTGCACGAAAGCGTGTACGTTCCGTCTTCGTCCGGGGCTGTGCCTATCGGTATATACGACGCGTTCCCCGACGAGTATTTCACGATATACAGCCCTTCGGCGGCGGGAAGTCCGGGAAGACGCTGAAGCTTGTCGCGCAGATTGGCGAGATATTTCGTGTCGTGACCGACAGGCATGGGAACGGAGCGGTCGTCGGCGTAGCGTTCCGTACCGAAGTCGTCGACGATCTGAGGATCGGTAAAGGGCGACGCGGAAGACACGTCCGGCGACGCGAGCGCGTAGACGAGAAAAACGCCTGACATTGCCGACTTGAACGCGGCGGCGCCCGAATACGCGGTATCGCGGACGTAAAAGTCTTTGGACGAGTGGTAATTCAGCCACAGATAATGCTTATCCGAGGGGAAGACGGTGCCGAACTGCTGCTCGTAAGCCGAACAGACCGAATCAATATTGTACCCCGTCGGGCGAAGCGTGAGGTCTTTCGTATAGAACAGACCGCTCTGACCGCTTTCGGCGTACCAGGTAAGCGTTCCGAGATCGACAGACGCGAATTTTCTCGTCACGGTCCCGTCGCACGCGTATTCGTCGCCGTCGTAATAAAGTCTGTTGTTCGCGTCGAGCTTGAGAACTCCGCGGAGCTCGAGGTCATCGTCGAGAAGATAGGTATGACCGACGTACGGCTCGTATTCGCCGTCGCGGTAGCCGCTGTGGGAAATATTGACGCAGATATCGTGGCCGTAGGTCGTGACGCGTGACACGGAATCGCCGACGCTGAACTTTATATAACGGGCGTTTCCGAAATCCACCGCGGTACCGGGCTCGGCTTCGTAATAACGGATATGACCGTATCCGGCGTCATATTCGTGTACGGTCAGCGCCGAAGGCGACTTGACGTGGTAAGCGGTGTTCGGAATGACTCTGATATAATTTTTGCTTCGGATCTTTCCGTCCGCGTCGCACGGAACGCCGTCCGCGGTGAAACCGCCGGCTTCCCACTCTTCGTCCCACTGATTGAATCCGACGGTCTCGTGAGCGCTCGCTCTGACCGAAACGAGCTCGCCCGCGTTGTAGGATCTGTCCGCGTTTTCGATAAACGGTCTTATCCACGCTGTTCCGTCGCCCGTGCGGTTCCGTTCAAGCGTGAGGACGCAGCCTGCGACAGCCGCGCCGAACATTTTCGTGAGATCGATGACGATATCGCCGATACCCGCGGGGATGGTCGTTTCGGCTTCCGCCTTGGTCACGGTCTCTCCGGTCTGATTTGAATAGTACACGTGGTCAGCCGGTATCACGACGTCCGCGAGATCGTCGTTTACCAGCTGGTTCCACACGATCGTGCCGCCGACGAGCTTATCCGTTTCGCGGTCACCGATGTCGGCGCTGCCGCCCGAGGCGCGGAAAAGGTACGGCACCTTGTCGTTCACGGAAAGAGTTGAAATTATCTGCTCCGCGTTTCCCGACGTCAGCGAGGTATAATATCCGTCCTGCTCGGCAAGGCCCGAGACGTCGCCGTTCCTGCCGTTGACAGAGGTGACCGAGCCGTTCGTGACGGTGAAATCGGTCGTTTCTCCGCTGTCGTACGTTATGGTATACGTATCGACGCTGCCGGCGGTATCGGTCTTTTCGACCGAAACGATGCCGTTGCCCTTGAGAGAAGAAAACGCAAAAGCAAAGCTTCTTTCGTGCGAAGTGCCTCCCATAGTGACGCTGACCGTCGGATTTCCGTAATCGCCGTCGACCGTAGCGGAAGCCGAAACTATCTCGCCGCCGTCTCCCTTTTCGCCCTTTGAGCAAAATTTGAGCCAATAGGACGTGTTGGTTATCTGTATGCCCGCGGGCACGCTCTGCAGCGAGATATAGCCGCTGCCGCCGTAAGTTACGATGTCGAGTATTTCATACCCGTTTGCCGCGCTCCACGCCCCTTTAGGGGTCGCCGCGACTTTACCGAGAAGAGTCGGTGTGCTCATATCAATACCTCCAGATATCCGTCAACGAGCGCAAAGCTTATACCCTGCAGTTCGTTTTCGGTGTTCATATACAGTTTTCCCGTAGACGCGTCCACTCCGAACGACGCGAAATTCACGTCTCCTTTTTCGCCTTTCGGGATGCCGAACTCAAGCGAATACGCGCCGCTTACGAGTGTTTTGGTCACGTAGGCGTCGTCTTCCGGGTCGAGAGTGACGGCGCTTGCCGTCAGCCCGTCGATCTTTCTCACCGCCGCGATGACCGTCTGCGCCGCCGTATCCGCCTCGGCTGCCGCGAGATAGGCGTCTTCGATCGCCGTCTCGGATGCGTCGATGAGTCTGACGAGAGATGAGTATTCGTCGGAGCTTTCGACCGCGTCGGAATCGAAAACGAGACGTTCGATATCAACTTCGAACGACGTGGACGTCAGCACGGTGCTCCCGCGGTAAAGCGAAATCTCCGCCACCGCTTTGCCGTCGCAGGCAAGGCACTGCGCGTCGAGCGGGACGTTTATCTTTCCGCCGCGGATAACGGCGTCGCTGAACACCGTGTGCCCGTCGGGCTTCGTGAGCAGCAGTCTCGCGGTTATTCCGTCATCAAGCGCCATCGCGATGCCGTTGAAAACGGGGGTCACGCATATTTCGCGGCTGTCTGCGTCGCCCTGCTTGGCGTATACCCTTTCGCTGACTTTTCTTCCGAAGTCAAGCGTTATCTCGCTTTTCACCTTCATTCGCGTGCCTCCTTCCCGCTTTCATGAAAAACGTTTTTCATTTTTTCTCCTTTATATTATTTATTGACAAAGCCGTATCACGCAAAAACCGCGTCTTCTCCGTTCGTGACGACGGAAAAGATGCGGCTTCAATAATAAACGCGGGTCACCTACCGAGTGCCCGCGTCTGCGTTTTATTCTTTGTACACTTTAATTATACACCCGCTTTTGCGCTTTGTCAAGTGATCGGGGCGTTTGGAACGAAAAAATCAGCAAAAACTTTTATTCGGCTTGGGATTCATCTCGTCGATATAGACTTTTCTTCCCTCTCTCGCGGATTTGTATATGGCGAGTATGACGTCGACCGCTTTTCTGCCCTCGTTCACGTCGACGAACGGGCGACGCTTTTCTTTGACGGCGTCGATGAAATCGGCGATCTGAAGCGTGTGATAATCGTTCGATATGTTCATTGCCGCGGAAGAACCGCTTCTTACCGCCGGACGGAACGTCAGGTCTTCGGACGTGCTGCCGTCAATATCCATTTTCGTTATCGACGTTTCCTCGATCGTGATGCTGCCCTGCGAGCCGTTCAGCTCGATGCGCCGCGGATAGCCCGGGTATACCGACGTTGTCGCCTGAATGACGCCGAGAGCGCCCGACTCGAACTCGATCGCGGCGCAGAGCGTGTCCTCGACCTCGATGTTTCTGGCAAGCGTGCCGGAATATGCGAAGACCGACCTGACGTCGCCCGCGAGATATTGGAGCAGATCGACGCCGTGGATGCCCTGGTTCATCAGCGCTCCGCCGCCGTCAAGCTTTTTCGTGCCCCTCCAGGAGCCCGAATCGTAGTATTCCTGCGAGCGGTAATACTTCATATACATATCGGCGCAGACGAGTCTGCCCATTTCGCCGCTTTCAAGAGTCATTTTTGCCTTCCTTATATCTTTTGAAAAGCGAAGCTGCGAGATGACCTCAAGCACCGTTTTGTTCTCTTCGCACACGGCAAGCACCTCATCGAGCTGTTCCTTGGTGATGGCGAGCGGTTTTTCGACCACCACGTTCTTGCCGGCTTTCGCCGCTTTGACGATGTTTTCGGCGTGGTATCCGCTCGGAGTGCAGACGCAGACGGCGTTTACCTCTTTGCATTCGAGCATTTCGTCGACCGACGAAAAGACGCGCAGCCCTCCGTGACGTGCCGAGACGCGCTCGGCGGAAGTGTACACGGTGTCGGTGATGCCGACGAGTTTTGCCCTGTCCTTGAGCTCCTCGATGGCGTTGATGTGAAATTCAGATATCATTCCGCAGCCGATTATGCCGAAACCGATTTTTTTTGCTGCCATATTTTTCCGCCTTTCCCATAAAGTTTTATCAACAGTTTGCAATAATTATACCGATTTATCTCAAATTTGTCAATAGCAAAGCGCAATTGTATGCGTTTTATTCATTTTTTTCGATTTTTGACGAACAAATATTGCAAAATCACTTGACTTAATCGATCGTTTGTAGTATAGTAACGCATATACTTATTCAAGAAGTATACAAATTCTATCAAAAAGAGGTTTTAACAATGAGCAGAGTATTTAATTTTTCGGCAGGCCCGTCCATGCTTCCCCTTCCCGTCCTTGAGATCGCGGCAAAGGAAATGACCGATTTCAACGGATCAGGAATGTCCGTGATGGAGATGAGTCACCGATCGTCAGTATACGATGCGATCATTAAAGAAACCGAAGCCAACTTCAGAAAGCTTCTGAACGTTCCCGACAACTACAAGGTCCTCTTCCTTCAGGGCGGCGCCACGACACAGTTCTCGGCAGTTCCCCTCAACCTTATGAAGACCGGCAAAGCCGACTACATCGTAAGCGGTCAGTTCTCGGGCAAAGCCGCCAAAGAGGCTGAAAAATACGGCAAAGTGACCGTGCTCGCAACTTCCAAGGACAAGAATTTCACCTACGTTCCCCACGTTACCGAATTCTCTCCCGACGCGGACTACGTTCACATCTGCTACAACAACACCATTTTCGGTACCACCTTTGATTATATCCCCGAAACCGGCGACATTCCTCTCGTAGCGGATATGTCTTCGTTCATCATGTCTCAGCCCATCGACGTTTCCAAGTTCGGCGTCATCTATGCCGGCGCTCAGAAGAACATGGCTCCCGCAGGCCTTACCGTCGTTATCGTACGCGAAGACCTCCTCGGCAGCGCACGTCCCGAAACGCCCGTTATGCTCGACTGGAAGACTCAGGCGGAGAACGACTCCATGTACAACACTCCTCCCTGCTACGCCATCTACGTCGCGGGCCTCGTTTACAAATGGCTCCTCGGACTCGGCGGTCTTGAAGAAATGAAGAAGATCAACGAGCACAAAGCAGCCATCCTCTACGATTATCTCGACACCTCCAAGCTCTTCAAGCCGACTGCCGAAAAGCAGTTCCGTTCTCTTATGAACGTATGCTTCGTCACCGGAGATCCCGACCTCGACAAGAAGTTCTGCTCAGAAGCGACCGCAAACGGCTTCCTCAACGTCAAGGGTCACCGCTCCGTAGGCGGCATGAGAGCCTCCATCTACAACGCCATGCCCACCGAAGGCGTCGAAAAACTCGTGGAATTCATGAAAGAATTTGAAGGGAAAAACGCATAATGACTAATATCAAGCTTTTCAATAAGATCGACAAGGTCGGTCTTGATAAATTCGATATAGAAAAATACGCTCTCGGCGAAGAGCTCGAAGACTACGCCGGCGTGCTCGTACGTTCCGCCGCTCTGCACGAGGTCGCTTTCCCAGCGTCCCTCAAAGCCATCGCGAGAGCGGGTGCGGGCGTCAACAACATCCCCATCGACAAATGCGCCGATGAAGGCATCGTCGTGTTCAACACTCCGGGCGCGAACGCCAACGGCGTCAAGGAGCTTTCCATCGCCGCTCTTCTCCTCGCTTCACGCAACATCGCGGGCGGTATCGAATGGGCAAAGACCCTCGTCGGCACCGGCGACGTCGCCAAGCAGGTCGAAAAAGGCAAATCCGCTTTCGTAGGTCCCGAGCTTCTCGGCAAGACCCTCGGCGTCATCGGACTCGGCGCCATCGGCGGTATGGTAGCGAACACGGCTGACGTCCTCGGCATGACCGTCGTCGGCTGCGACCCCTACATCACCGTAAACGCCGCATGGAGCCTCAACAAGACCGTAAAGAAAGCCAACACCTACGACGAAGTATACGCCGTTTCCGATTACATCACCATCCACGTCCCCTCCACCAACGAGACCCGCGGAATGATCAATGCCGAAACCATCGCCAAGATGAAGGACGGCGTCCGCATCATCAACCTCGCGAGAGGCGACCTTGTGAATAACGACGACCTCAAAGCCGCTCTCGACAGCGGAAAAGTCGCGTCCTACGTTACCGACTTCCCCAACGACGAGATCCTCGGCTATAAGAACACCGTATGCATCCCGCACCTCGGTGCTTCCACTCCCGAATCCGAAGAAAACTGCGCCAAGATGGCTGCCGCCGAACTCATCGATTACCTCGAAAACGGCAACATCACCAACAGCGTCAACTATCCTTCCATTTCTCAGCCCAGAAACACCGCCAACAGAATGGTCGTTCTTCACAAGAACATCCCGTCCATGCTCGCCAACATTTCCGCTGTCCTCGGCGACGACAAGGTGAACATCGACTCCATGTCCAACCGTTCCAAGGGCAATTACGCCGCCACCATCATCGATGCCGACTCCAGGATCACCGACGACATCGTTGACGACGTCAAGAAGCTCGAAGGAGTTATCAGAGTGATCGTTATCGCATAACGACAAAAAATCCGATAATTATTGACAAATCAGAAAATATCCGTATAATTAACGTGTGTGCGCCATCGTACACACGTTAATTTTCGGTTTAAGGAGCGTTTTAGGCGTTTCTTTGTATAATAACGCACGAAGCGAGGTGACGTCGGTTGGGCGGAAGCATTTTTGAGAGAATAGAAAAAAAATACATCATCACCGACGAGCAGTACAGATCACTCGGAAAGTATATCGCCAAAGAATGTGTGCCGGACGAATTCCCCGATTCGTACATTTACAACATCTATTACGACACCGACGACGACCGCATAGTGCGCGACTCGGCAGGCAAACCGATATACAAAGAAAAGCTGAGGCTGCGCGCCTACGCGATGCCCGAGGACGACACGAAGGTCTTCGTGGAGCTGAAAAAGAAATTCAAAGGCATCGTATATAAAAGGCGCGTGATGCTCCCATACAAGGAAGCGGTCGCTTTCCTCAACGACGGAGTGACACCGCGGTCAAGAACGCAGATAGTGCGCGAAATTGAGTATTTCATGAACTATTACAAGGGCGTCAGCCCCGCGATGTACATTTCGTATCACCGTCTGTCATACATCAGCACCGACGGGACGGCGTCGCGGATAACCTTTGACAGCGAGATAACGTACCGCACGAACGAGCTGCTGATAGAAAAAGGCAATTTCGGCACACCGCTGCTTGAAGAAGGCACGCGGCTCATGGAGCTCAAGATACTCGGGGCGATGCCGCTCTGGCTTTCAAGGGCACTCGACGAATGCCGCGTATTCCCCACCACGTTTTCAAAATTCGGCACGGCGCACAACGCGCTGCTGTTAAACAAGCTTGAAACAGAAGGAGTCATATAATGTCATTCATTTTCGATACGATAATCAAATACGATTCGGATATCAAGGTCTATTTCTTCGTATGCCTTGCTGCCGCCGTCATACTCGGCATCGCGACCGCGCTGACGTTCATGTTCAGAAACACCTACACCAAGACGTTCGTCGTGACGCTCGCGGTCATCCCGTCCATAATAATGGTGCTCATAATGTTCGTCAGCGGCAACATCGGCATCGGCATCGGAGTCGCCGGCGCGTTCAGCCTCATCAAGTTCCGTTCGGCGCAGGGCTCCGCCAAAGAGCTTTGCTTCCTCTTCCTCGCGACCGCGATAGGCGTTGCCTGCGGAACGGGATACATAGGCATCGCGTTCATTTTCACGATCATTATGCTCTCCTTCCTCATCATCCTCACCATCACCAGGTTCGGCGAAGCCGGTGACAGAGAAAGAGCGCTCCGCATCACCATCCCCGAATCGCTCAACTACACCGAGGTTTTTGACGATCTGTTTGAAAAATACACCGACAAATGCGAGCTCCTCAAGGTCAGAACGACGAATATGGGTTCCCTCTTCCGTCTCCAGTATCACCTCACGCTCAAGGAGGCGTCCAAGGAAAAGGAATTCATCGACGAGCTCAGGATCAGAAACGGCAACCTTGACATCATCTGCGCGAGAATGATCGCCGACGACGATTCGCTCTGATAATAAAAAAGCATAAAAAATGCAGACAAAAAGGTCTGCATTTTCTTTTTATCCGATTTCGTCAATCTATGGATTCGTATTTTTCAACGATCTGCTCGATGGCAGCCTCAACGCTGGGAACGAGGCTTTCGAGGTTGGAAATGAGGTTGTCGGTGTTGGAATTGGTGATTATTTTGTTGATATCACCGAACTGATATACGAGAGCGGGGTCGTAGAGGATATTGTCGAAGATGATGCCGAGCATTTCCTCGTCTTCCTCGGTGTTGGCGTCCTTACCCATGAGGACCGCGGTCTTGTAAGCGGGAGTGACGTAGTTCTTGCCGCCTACCGCGAGGGCTTCGACCATGAACGCGGAGAATTCAACGTCCTTGACGCATTTGGGAATGCAGGTGCCGTACGCCGCGTTAGCGGAGCATCTGGAAAAATAGGTGTCCTGTATCTCGTTATATTTGGGAAGAGGGACCACACCGTAAACGACGGGATAAGCTCTGAACTTTTTGAGAGCGGAGAAAGCGAAGGAATCGAAAAGTGCCTGACCTTCGCCGAAGATCTTGACGGTCCTGCCCCATTTGTCGGTCTGGTCGGTGAAGTCTTCAACGTTGACGCACCAGGTGCCCTTTTCCTTGAGGTAACCTATGACCTTCTGAGCGACGTCGATGGAACGCTGGTTGCCTGAACCGATGGTGATGATGGGGATATCGTTGGCATCCTTGCCGCAGATAGTCTCGCCGGAAGCGAAATAGAGGCTGTCGCTTGCGCCCATTGAGCCCCATATATCGTTTTCGTCCATCTTGTCATTGTCGTCGCCCTGACGGGTGAACGCTTTGCACATTTCATAGAATTTATCGATCGTCCACTTGCCTTCTCTGACGAGCTCATACATATTTACGTCGGGGAATGACTCTGCCATGAGCTCTTTGTTGAACGCGATGCCGCTTGACACGATGTTCTGCATGATGGAGATATCGCCGGTGGTGAAGAAGAGTCTGCCCGCGATGGAAAGAGACGCGTTCGCGTTCTGGTTCCACCAGGGAGCGTCGAGGTCGATGTAATCGTCAAGCTCGGTAAGGTCATAAAGGTCGCCGTTCTGAGCGAGGATCGCGGCGCCCGTCATAAAGGGCATCGCGGCGTCGTAGTTATCGTCGAAAGCCGACATGGTCTTGAGCATTTCGCCGTAAGCGTCGCTGACGGCAACGGCTTTGACCTTGATGCCGTATTTGTCTTCGATCTCCTGGTTTCTGGTATTGACGGCTTCGATTATCTTGTCGTCGGTGGTGTCGTAAAGAGATTCGATCTCTTCGGAGAAATAGGTGTTCTGTATCTCGTTGCTGTAAACGAGGACTTTGAATTCGCCGTAGTCTCTCCATTCATCCTTGAATCCGGCACCGTCCTTTTTGACGTACTTGCCGTTTTCATCCTGATAGGGATCTTCGGAATTGTCGCTCCCGGATTCTTCGGAAGCCGAAGTTTCCCCGGAATTTTCGGTTTCTTTGCTCTGCTCGGTATTCTTGCTTTCGTTTCCGCCGTTTTCTTCTTCGCCGCAGCTTACGAAAACGAGGGACGCGAGAAGAACGAGGCAGAGAATGAGTGCCAGCGTCTTTTTCATGATTAAACTCCTTGTAATTTTTGGTATTCTATTTTACAATAAATTACGTTCTTTGTCAATGAATATGCCGAAAATCGCAAATAGGAACAACAAAAATATAAAAAGAATGCAGGCATTAAGCCTGCATTCTCCGAAAATCTTTTATCAGCCGATGCTGTCGTAAGCTTCAACGATTTTGTTGATGGCTTCGTCAACGGGGCCGGAGAGCTCTTCGAGCTTGGAAATGAGCGTGCCGGAGGTTGCGGTGGTGAAAATGTTGTTGATATCGCCGAAAGCGTAAACGATGGCGGGATCGTAAACGATGCTGTCGAAGATGATGCCGAGCATTTCTTCGTCGTCTTCGGTGTTGGCGTCTTTGCCCTTGAGGACCGCGGTCTTATAAGCGGAAGAAAGATAGTTCTTGCCGCCGACGGCGAGGAGCTCGAGCATGAACGCGGAGAAATCAGCGTCTCTTACGTTAAGAGGAATACATACGCCGTATGCCATGTTGGCAACGCACTTGGAGAAATATCTGTCCTGTTCCTCGTTGTATTTGGGAACGGGAACGACGCCGTATACCACGTCGTAAGCTCTGAATTTCTTGAGAGCGGAGAACGCGAAGATATCGAAGAGAGCCTGATCTTCACCGAAGATCTTGACGGTTCTGCCCCATTTGTCGGTCTGATCGGTGAAATCGTTGACGGTGACATACCAGGTGCCCTTTTCTTCAAGATATCCGAGAACCTTCTGAGCAACATCGATGGAACGCTGGTTGTCGGAGCCGATGGTGAGAACGGGAAGGTCGTCCGCGTCTTTGCCGCAGATGGTCTCGCCGGAGCCGAAATAGAGAACGTCGCTGCCGCCCATGGAGCCCCAGATGTCGTTTTCGTCCATCTTTTCGTTGTCATCGCCCTGACGGGTGAATTCCTTGCACATTTCATAGAACTTATCGATGGTCCATTTTCCTTCTCTTACCAACTCGTAAAGGTTGACGTCGGGGAAATTGTCGGCAAGAAGTTTTTTGTTGAACGCGATACCGTTGGAAACGATATTCTGCATGATGGAAAGGTCACCGGTGGTGAAGAATATCCTGCCGGCGATGGAAAGGGACGCGTTTGCGTTCTGGTCCCACCAGGGAGCGTTGAAGTCGATGCAGTCGAACTCGGTGAGATCATAGAGGTCACCGTTCTGAGCGAAGGTGGCGGCGCTTGCCATGAAAGGCATTGCTGCGTCGAAAACGTCGTTGGAGGAAGCCATGAGTTTTCTCATTTCGTCGGGAACGCTCATGACGGGGACGGCTTTGACTTTGATGCCGTACTTGTCTTCGATCTCGGCGTTTCTGAGGTTGACGGCTTCGATGATCTTGTCATCGGTGGTGTCGTACAGAGATTCGATCTCTTCGGAGAAATAGGTGTCCTGCTGTTCGTTGCTGTAAACCATTACTTTGAATTCGCCGTACTCCTGCCATGCCGGATCAAAATACTTGTCGATGTTTTTGTCGACGTATTTGCCGTTCTCGTCACGGTAAGGATCGTCGTCGCTAACGGGAGCAGACGATTCTTCGCTTGTATCTGCCGCAGAAGTGTCGGTTGCTTTGCTTTCGTCCTTGATCTCCTTGCTTTCCTCGGTTTCTTCGCCGCAGGAAGCAAGAGCAACGGAAACGAGCATCAGGACGCAGAGCAGAAGCGCCAATGTCTTTTTCATATTTTGTACCCCTTTACATTTTTTGCCGATTTTATTCGGCTTATGATGTTTGATTATATACCATTATTCCGTTATTGTCAATCATAATTTTATTATGGACGGCGTAAAATAATTGATTCGTATCCCTTGACTTTTCCGTTCCGGTAAATATAATTGATTATAATGTATATAATGAAAAGAGGTTATTTTGATATGGTAAACGAAAGATCCTACACTCTCGGCAGTCAGCGCTCCTCGATAAGAGAGCTTTTTGAATACGGCAGACAGCGTGCCGCCATAGTAGGCAAAGAAAATATATGCGATTTTTCGCTCGGCAATCCCAGCGTACCCGCTCCGGAGGAGCTCAAACAGGCTTATATCGACCTGCTCGAAAACGAGTCTCCCGTTTCACTTCACGGTTACACGTCCGCGGTCGGCTGCGACGAAGTGAGAAACGCGATCTCGTCTTCCCTTTCCGCGACATACGGAATGGATATCCGTCCCGAGCATCTTTACATGACCTGCGGCGCCGCCGCGTCGCTCACCTCGACTTTCGGCGCTCTCACGCTTGACGGAAACACCGAATTCATCGCGATCGCTCCGTTCTTCCCCGAATACAGATGCTTCTCCGAAGTCCTCGGCGGACACCTCAAGGTCGTCAGCGCCGACGAAGAGAATTTTCAGATAAAATTCGACGAGCTCGAGTCGCTCATCAACGCGAACACGCAGGCGGTCATCGTCAACTCGCCCAACAACCCCTCGGGCGTCGTGTATACCGAAGAAACGATAAAAAAACTTGCGTCACTGCTTGAAAAGAAGAGCCGCGAATTCGGCAAGCCCATATACATCGTTTCCGACGAGCCCTACCGCGAGCTCGTCTACGGCGACGTCAGGGTGCCGTTCATCCCCAAATATTACGGCAACACCATCGTGTGCTATTCTTACAGCAAAAAGCTCTCCATCCCCGGCGAACGTCTCGGCTACGTCCTCGTATGCGACGGCGTGGAGGACAGAAAACGCGTATACGACGCGGTCGCGGGTGCCGCCAGAGAGTTCGGCTACGTCTGCGCTCCCTCGGCGATACAGAAGGTCATCGCAAGATGCGCCGACGTAAAGCCCGACCTTAACGTATACAAAACGAACCGCGACCTGCTTTATAACGCGCTCACCGAAATGGGTTATTTCTGTGCCAAGCCCGACGGAGCGTTCTATCTGTTCGTGAAAACGCCCGAAAACGACGGCAAAGCGTTCTCCGAACGCGCTAAGGCAAAAGACCTGCTCGTCGTTCCCGGCGCCGGCTTCGGCTGCCCCGGTTTCGTCCGCATTTCCTACTGCGTCGATACCTCGGTATGCGAAAAAGCGATCCCCATTTTTAAGGAACTGATAGGATAATGCGGAATTCGGAATTAAAGGAAACGATTTGAAGTTCGGTTGAAATCACGTTGATTATTCAATATCAAACCGACAGCAAAAAGGACTTCCTCGCGGAAGTCCTTCAGATTGCAGACAAAGTCTGCAATCTGAACAGACTGAGACAAACGAAGTTGATTTCGGCGAAAAGCGAGCGTCGCCGTAGATTACTACGGCAGTCGAGTTTTTCGTCGAAGCCATTGAAATTTCTGATAAAATCAATATTCCTATTATAAAAGTGTACTCTCATCCTTTTGACGAAAGTACACTTTTACTCTATTCTATTTGCATTTCAATGGCGTAAGAAACGAGTTTGTCTTCGGTCTGAAGGACTTCCTCGCGGAAGCCCTTTCCTATTTGCTTAAGGCTTAATGCTTTTTCCTCTTCTTGACGATGACGAACACCGCGGCGCAGAGCGCGGCGGCGGCGACGCCGATGACGATGAACACGACGGGAGAAATTCCGCCGTGTTCTTTTTCCGCCTTTGACGATTCATCCTCTTCTTTGACAAGCTTTTCCGCCATGGGAAGCTCGTCGTCGAAAAATTCGCATTTGACGCCGTTGTCGACTCTTTCGGTGAATTTCGCTACGAGCGTCATATCGGAAGTCACGCCGTAGGGGAAAGCGATTTTGTTTCCGTCCTTGTCGTACCAGCCGTCAAAGACCATTCCCGCTTCGAAAGGAGCCGTCGGTTCGTCAACGGAAGAAGACGCGAACACGGTCTTAACCGTGTCGCCGGAAACGAAATCGATGCGTTTTCCGTTCGGGTCACCGAAGAAAAGGTAGTTGAACGTAACGCTCTTTCCCGGGGTGGCGGCGGTCAGGTAAACGCCGATGACCGATTCGCCCGCGGTAAGGCAGTCCGAAAGATCGATGCATCCGTGCCATGAGCCCCAGATATCGCTCGGGATTGCGTAGTCCTTGTAGCCGAAGCGTTCGTACAGATCGCGCGAGAACTGATACTGCGTTTTGCTTGTGATAACGGTGATGCCCCACTTGGAGGACTTGTCGGTATCGACCGAGAAGAACAGATAGGGATGCCCGCTGACGTCGGTCCTCGTGACGTCGTTTCTGAGAGTTATCCAGTTATATCCGGTTCCCGTTCCGGTGATCGTCAGGCCGCCGTCTTCGTTCACGACGGTGTCGTAATCTTCCATTCCGCTCGAACGGCGAAGGACCGAAGCGTTCGCGGGAAGAAGGCTTATGACCGACTCGGCGTCGGGGAAAGACCCGGCTTTTCCGAAATCAAGCGTCGATTCAATGCCGGGGTACCATTTGTTTGAAGCGATCTCCGCGTCGATTTTATATTCGGGGCTTTTTCCGTCCGTTTTATACGGAACGAAATCGAAATCCTTTACCGCAAGCGGCGAAAGAACTCCGTCGGGGGAAACGGCGAAGACCGCTTTGCATTTTTCGTTTTCTTCACATTCGTAACCCGCAAAGAACGTCTTCGTTTTTACGCTGCGTCCGGTGGTGGTGAACCCGACGTCATAGACGTATTCTTCGAGATACGAAGCGTAGTAAGCGTCGAGATCGTATTCCGGCGAGTAGGTCTTCATCAGAAGCTGTCCCGCCTCGTTGAAGGTCATAAGGCGCAGGAAGGCTTCGCCGTCGCAGGTCATGCCGTTGAGGATGTTTTTGGGACCCTGATTCATTTCGGCGAACTGATAGTCGTGGAGTATCTCGAGCACCCTTCTGTCGGTGCCTTCGACTTCCCTCCACTGGTCGCAGACGCCTTCGGAGTGTCCGCAGATGACCATTTTTACGTTTTCGTTGGGGCAGACGACGTCGCTCCACATTTTTTTCGCTTTGTCGGAAAGCTGCGTACCGTTCTGATCTATGTATTCGTGGGTGGCGACGATGGCGTTGCGGTCGGGGTACGCCTTGAGCACCGCGTTCGCCCAGGCTATCGAATCCTCGTCGGCGTTCCTGCCGTAGCCGAAATAAAGCACGAGCAGGTCGTAGCCGCCGACCGTGATGAGGTCAAAGTGACATTCGTTGTTGTTGAGCGAGCCGCCGAACCATTCGTTGGCGTTATAGCGTTTCGCCGGGAAATATTTGTGGAAATACTGATAGTCGTAGGTCGTGTGAAGAACGTCGTGGTTGCCGGCGCACACTCCGTTGGGGACGCCCGCGTCGTCGATGATCTTCTGCATCGCCGAGGCGAAGGTGTATTCCTTTTCCGCCTGCGCCTTGGTGCCTGCCTGATCGACGACGTCGCCGGTGCATATCGAATAGGCGATATTCCCTTTCGCGTATTCCCCGGCAGTGTATTTCATTACCGCTTCATAAAGGAAGTTGATGTCTTCGAACGTGCTGTAATGCTGAGGGTCGGTCTGCCAGAGTATGGTGTCGCTGCCGTTGCCCACGGTTCTTATGCCGATACGGGCTCTCACTTTTCCGTTGTTTACGTATTTGTCGGCGGGGATCTTCACGGTGAGCGTTTCGCCGCAGTAAGCGGAACCGACGGTATCCCACGAGGAAGACGTTTTGTTCCAGACCGAAAGGCTCCAGTCGTTGCCGTCGCCCGTTTCGGCGGAGCAGCTTATGACGACGTTATCTCCCTTTTTGTCCGAGACGTCGACGAGGAACGCCTGATATGGGGAGGCGTCGCCGATCGCCGTGGTCTTTATTTCCCCGAGTTTTCGGATGTCGCGAAGTTCCTCAAGAGAGCTGCGCAGCTTGGCGTCGTTTTCGTCTCCCATCGGGTTGGTGAACATATTCACGTTATTTGAAATATCAACGTAGGACAGCGTGTATCCTTCGGGGACCGAAACGCCGTTTTCGGTGAATTCGGGAGAAAGCGCGTCGGCGGATCTGTATTTGAAGAACAGGAAAAAGTATTCTTTATTTCCCTTTTTATCGTGTGTGATGACGTAGGCGGTGTGGTTTCCGTCGCTCATCGTCTTTTCCGAAAAATCGAAAACTCCGGTTTTTCTGACGGTGGCAAGCTTGGAGTCGTCAAGGTAGACCTCGGCGCTTTTGAAGCCCGATACGCTGTCGCCGAGAGTGACGGTGAGCGGACGCAGAGGCGTGACCGTGCCGCCGTTCGCTATGCTGAATTCGGCTTTCGGCGCTTCGTTGTTGACGAATATGGTAACGGCGGTATCGAGATATTCGTTTTTTTCGGTGTCGAACACGCGCAGCACGTTCTCGCCCTCGGGCAGCAGAGTCGTATCGACGGCGAATATGGTCTTGCCCGCTCCGAACGAGCCGTCGAATCTGAAGCCCGCCATTATGGGAACGTCGGGAGTGGTGCCGCCGAGATTGTTGGACGAGTTCCAGCCGTCGCCGAGCACGACCTTTTTGCCGTCGTATTCCGACGTGACCTCGGTGTATCCCGCCGCGTTCTGTATGGGCATATACTTCACGAGCTCGAGGTCGATGGGCTTACCGTCGACGTAGCGAAGCGAAAACGTCTGAAGATCGAAGTCGTCGACGTTGTAGGTGCCGTAAACTTTTGATTTGTCGTAAACGCCCTTGCCGATGACGGGAGACAGCGTTATCTCGTTGGTGCCGTCGACGAGCAGCTTGGGGTCGATGACGACGCTGCCTTCGGAAGAAAGAGCGCCTATCTCGTTTCCGTTGAGGAGTATCTTATACCCCGCTCCGTCGAGTCCCGTGGCGGTGAAATGAACGGACCCGAATTCGGACGAAAGGTCAACGGGACTGAATCGTATGCCGTTTGCCTCAAGTACGGCACTCGGCGGACACTCCGCGGAGATGCGCACTTCTCCGCCGACATATTCCGTGTCGTCCGCGGCGTCCGCGCCGAACGGCAAGGCAAGAGATACAAGAAGCGAAAGGACCAGGATGAGCGAAAAATACCTTTTCATTATATATCCTCCGTGTTTTACTGATCTCATTATACATAAAACTCGGCTTTTGTCAACCGCCGTGAAAAAATCGTACTTATATATTATAAATATTTATAAATATTTATTGATTTTTACATTTTGTGGTGGTATACTGTACGTTGTATAAAATTAGGATCGGAGCAAACCGCGGCATGAGCGACACAAAAAAAGCCTTCATCGCGTTTGACGGACTTGACGGTTCCGGCAAGGAAACGCAGACGAAGCTTCTTATTGATTATTTTATATCCGAGAACAAAGAATACAGATATCTTTCGTTCCCGACGTATAACGAAGCGTGGTCAAAGCACCTCGTCATGTATCTGAACGGCGAGTTCGGCAGCGATCCCGAAGCGGTCAACGCCTACGCCGCGTCATCGTTCTTCGCGTCGGACAGATACTGCTCGTATATGCTCGACTGGAAAAAGGACTACGAAAGCGGAAAAGTGATCCTTTCGAACCGTTACACCACCGCAAACTGCGTCCATCAGCTTTCCAAGCTGCCCGAAGAGGAATGGGACGCCTTTCTTGAATGGCTTTACGATTACGAATTCGGCAAGCTTGGTCTTCCGAAGCCCGATCTGTGCATTTATCTGTGCATTCCGCCGGAGGTCGCAAAAAGCAACATCGTGAAAAGAAGCGCCGAAAACGCCGACAGGCACATGGACATACACGAAAAAAGCGCTTCTCATCTTGAAAAAAGCTACCGCGCCGCTCTGTATTCGGCGTCGAAGCTCGGCTGGAAGACGGTCAACTGCGCCGAAAACGGCAAAATGCGTTCGATCGACGACATACACGACGAGATCGTGTCAATAATCAGGGAGTGGGAAAAATGAAAGCAGTAATATTTCTTGCCGACGGCTTTGAAGAGGTCGAAGCTCTTACGCCGTGGGATATACTCAAAAGAGCGGGTGCGGGCGTCACACTCGTTTCGGTAAGCGGGAAAAGCACGGTCACGGGCGCTCACGGTCTTGAAGTGAGAGCCGATACATCCGACGTGCCCGACGCCGAGCTTTACGTTCTTCCCGGCGGTATGCCCGGAACGCTCAACCTCGCTTCGAGCAAAAAGGTCACAGACGCCGTCGTTGAAGCGTACGGCAAAAACAAGCTCATAGGCGCGATATGCGCCGCCCCTTCGGTACTCGGCGGGCTCGGCATACTGAAAAACAAAAGAGCCGTCTGCTTCCCCGGCTTCGAGGAAAAGCTGACGGGATACGTTAAAATCGATTCCAAAGTGGTGCGCGACGGCAACATCATCACCGCGAAAGGAATGGGAGTGGCGCAGGAATTCGCGCTTGCTCTCACCGAAGCCCTTTTCGACGCCGAAAAGGCGAAAGCGATAAAATCACAGATACAGGCATAAAAACGTCCGCACGTCGCGGAGAAAGGAGGAGCCGAAATAAAAAACAAACTTACCCTCACGACACTTCTGGTGCCGGCGCTGACGATACTGCTTCTGCTCCTTTTGTCTCTCAGCAGCCGGATATTCATAATGCAGTCGGCAGACATCACTTCATCGGACGAAAAGCTGCTGCTCATCTGCGTGCTTCAGATAATGATCTTCGTCTTCCCCTGCGTCATATATTATTTTCTGCGCGGCAGGACCCTCAACACGCCGTTCATGCTTTCGAGCACGCATAACGGCGGGCTCATCTTCGTGCTTGAAGCGGCGCTTCTCCTCATCTCGGGCAACCTGCTCATCAAGTGCTTCTATTACATGGGCGCCGGCTCGCTCCCGTCGGGCGTCGACCATATCGTACCCGAAATGACGTCTATCGGCGGCGCGTCGGACGCTGCTGTCATACTCACCATCGCGCTCGTTCCGGCAATATGCGAGGAACTCTTCTTTCGAGGCATCATACTCGCGGAATACCGCGTTTTCGGTTCGTTCAGCGCGGTGCTGTTCTCGGCGATCTGCTTCTCGATGATACACTTCTCCATCGAGGCGTTCCCGCTTTATCTGTTTTCGGGCATAGTGCTCGGGGCAGCCGCAACGGTCACCAAATCCATTTTCATACCTATAATTATCCATTTTATCAGCAACCTGCTCAGTATATACGTCAGCGATTCGTTCGTTCGCGTCACGGTGCAGAAGAGCGGCGGATTTTTCGCGGCGTTCATCGTGGGCGCCATAATGCTGCTTTCTCTCGTGCTCGTGCTGAGCAATACCGAAAAAGTCTTTTACAAACGTTCGGAAGCAAAAAACACCGAAATGCCGAAAAGAAGTTTTTCCAATCTTTCGACGGTCTTCTTGTCTCCCGGATTTTTCGGGCTGATACTCGTATTCATCCTCATCGTTGTTTTTAGTTAAGGAGATACAATGCAGGAAAACAATAACAAAACTCCCGATAAAGCCGACGACATAAATACTCTGCTCGAGCAATACCGCGAGGAAAGCAAAAAACTCAGCGAAAAGCTTTCCAAAGACCGCTTCGCCGATCTCGAAGAGCTGCTGAACGGCACCGATCCGTTTCCGGATGAAACGGCGGAAAAATCAGCCGCGGCGGAAGCGGAAGCGTCGCTTGTCACCGCGGAAGACGCCGACGCCGGCGCTGAAAACGGTTTGCCTCTCCCCGACGGCTCCGAGCCTGAGCTCATAAACGACGCGGGAAACGCCGCGGATATAAACTGGCAGAGCCATTTCAGTCATCCGCCTATAACCGAAAACCTGAATCTCACATCGGAGTTGAATATAGAAGGTCATCTTTCCGATCATACGTCGCCGCTCGTCACCGATTTCGCGACGCCGGAGTCGTATATCGTGAAGGAAGGCGAAAACGCCGAAGCCGCGGACGACTCGGATGATGCCGGCGAGGACGAGGAAGAAGACGAAGAGCAGCACAATATATTCGTGCGCATACTTCTGAAAATCGCCGCGTTTATCTGGAACAGCGGATTCATCATCAAAGCCGCTGTATACGTCCTGATCGTACTCATCATTTCCGCGTTCACGTCGTACTACGTCATTTCCATCGCCAACGACGTATTCGCGTTCGTAAAGACCGAGCACACCGTTACCGTCAACGTCACGGACGACATGACGAGAAAAGAGCTTGCTTATCTGCTCAAGCGAAACGGTGTCATAAAATACGACTGGGCGTTTGACCTTTATATGATCTATCAGGGCGACGACGCCGATTCGTTCCTGCTCGGTGAACACACGATAAACTCGTCGATGAACTACAGCCAGATAATTTCCGAGCTTACCGAAGAAAAGTACGAGTTCATCGAGGTTTCGGTCACCATCCCCGAAGGCTACACCGTCGACGAGATAATCGACCTGCTCGTGGCGAACGGCATCGGAGACCGCGAGGATTTCGTGGAAGCCATAAACAATTATCCCTATAAGCACGAATTCGTGAGGCTGCTCGACGAAATGGGCTACCCCGAAACGAGAAAATACCGTCTTGAAGGTTACCTCTACCCCGATACCTATTATTTCTACAAAGATTCGGACGAATATCTCATCATCAACAAGATGCTCAACAACTTTGACGTCAGATTCTGGCAGTATTACGAATCGACGTTCAAGGCGGACATCGAAAAGATGAATCTTTCGTTCGACGACATCGTGACGATCGCCTCGATGATACAGGCGGAAGCGAAATTCGATATCGATATGGAAAGCATATCCTATGTTTTCCATAACAGACTCGAACACGCGTCTGAATTTCCCTTCCTCGAATCGGACGCCACGATACAGTACGTTCTTCCCGAGCATATCGAGGACCTGACCAAGGAACACCTTGAACTCGACAACCCTTACAATACCTATAAATACAAAGGTATCCCGCCGGGATCCATCTGCAACCCCGGTTTCGACGCGCTCTCCGCGGCGATATATCCCGACAAACCGCTCGACGAAGAGGGAGAACCCATAAACGCGTATTTCTTCGTGTCGAACAAGGCAGGCGTGTTCTATTACGCCGAAACATCCGCCGGACACGAGAAAAACAAGCTTCAGGCGGCAAAGGACAACGCAAATTATGAGAACTGAGAGACCCGAAATACTGTCCCCCGCGGGGAACCCCGAAAAGCTGCGTTTTGCCGTTGACTACGGCGCCGACGCCGTATACTGCGCGCTCAAAAAATTCGGTATGCGCGCTTCGACCGACAACTTCGATCCCGACGAATTCGCTGACGGCGTAAGATACGCTCACTCCAAAGGCGCAAAGGTGTATCTGACGCTCAACACGATGCCGCCCGATTCGAGGCTGAAGGAGCTGCCGGAGGTCCTCGATTCGATATCGTCCTCTCTGCCGGACGCGTTCATCGTGAGCGACCCGGGCGTGATGACGGTGCTGAAGGAGCGCGTGAAGGACGCGGTGATACACCTCTCCACGCAGGCTTCCACGGTCAACTCCGAAGGCTGCGGATTCTGGTACCGCAACGGTGTGAGCCGCATAGTGCTCGCGCGCGAGCTTTCGTTTGAGGACATACGCGATATACGCCGCAATATCCCCGACGAGCTCGAGCTTGAGGCGTTCGTACACGGCGCGATGTGCATTTCGTATTCTGGCAGATGCCTGCTTTCGAACTATTTCACGGGCAGGAACGCCAACGAGGGCAGATGCGCCCAGCCGTGCAGATGGCACTACTTTTTCCACGAGGAAAAGCGCGACGGCGAATACCTTTCGACCGAACAGCACGACGAAGGGACATATATATTCTCAAGCCGCGACACCTGCATGATAGAGCATCTCGCCGACCTTGCCGAATGCGGGATAACGAGCTTCAAGATCGAAGGCAGGATGAAATCGGCGTACTACACCGCCTGCGTCACAAACGCCTACAAAAAGGCGTTATCCGACTATTACGCGGGCAGACCGTTCGACCCGTCGCTGCTTGCCGAGGTCGAGGGCGTGAGCCACCGCGAATATCACACGGGATTCTATTACGACAATATCTGCGACACGCCGAACACCGTAAAGGAGCCCGGTTATCTCTGCGAAAAGCCGTTTTACTGCTTCGTCACTGAGTACGACGAAAAAACGGGCCTTGCAAAGTGCTTTCAGAAGAACAAGATGTTTGCTCATTCCGACTATCAGCTTCTCACCCCGGGTGAATGCGGCAGAGACATCAGGATCGAAGAAATATACGACGAGGAAATGCAGGAGATCAGCTCGACTCCGCATCCGAAATCGGTATTTTACATAAAACTCGCGGGCGCGAAGCCCGGAGACATTATCCGAGGAAAATAATGACAGAACTATTCAGACACAAAGCGGTCATAATCTGCGGTCATTTCGGCACCGGAAAGACCAACGTCGCCGTCAACCTCGCGCTCGAAGCGGGGAGGAAGGGGCTCAACGTCTGCATTGCCGATATGGATACGGTCAACCCGTATTTCCGCACCGCCGACAACGCCGCGTTCTTGAAAGAAAACGGTGTGGAGGTGCTGCTCCCGCAGTTCGCCAACACCAACGTCGACATCCCGACGCTCCCGCCGTCCCTCCCCCTCATCTTTGACGGAGTCAGGTACTCCGTGACCGACGTGGGCGGAAACGAGGAAGGCGCGGTGGTGCTCAGAGGATTCCGCGACAGATACGAGGAGATCGGGTACGATATGTACTACGTTTTCAACCGTTTCCGTCCCGAAAACGTCGACACCGAAATATCGGTCGCTTCCCTGCGTTCGATCGAAAACGCGACCGCCCTTAAGGTAACGGGGATAATCAACAATTCGAACCTCGGCGCCGAAACGACGAAAGAAACGGTCGATTCGGCACGGAAGAGCGCCGAAGAATTCGCTTCCTCCGTTTCCCTCCCCATTGTGATGACCACGGCTTTCAGAGCCAACGCCGGTGAAGGCGACACGGTCATTGAAGACGTAACGAAAAAACTATATTAAAAAACCATAAAAACCCAGAAAAGAGGAATCGTAATGAACAGAGTGACTTTCAACAAGAATCTCTGCAAGGGCTGCGGACTTTGTGTTCTCGCGTGCCCCAAGAAGATCATCTTCCTCAACAAGGAAGAGATCAACGCAAAAGGCTACCATCCCGCCACCGTCACCGAGATGGATAAATGCCTTGGCTGCGCAATGTGCGCGACCATGTGTCCCGACGTGGTAATCAAAGTGGAAAAAGAGGTGTGAACGATGTCGAAAATGCTTATGAAAGGTAACGAAGCCATCGCCGAAGCCGCCATCAGAAGCGGCTGCAAGCTCTTCTTCGGTTACCCCATCACCCCGCAGACCGAGCTTTCGGAGTACATGGCAAAACAGATGCCCAAAAGAGGCGGTCTCTGCCTTCAGGCTGAAAGCGAAATAGCCGCCATCAACATGGTGCTCGGCGCGACCGCTTCCGGCGCGAGAGCCATCACTTCTTCGTCTTCTCCCGGAATCTCGCTCAAAAGCGAAGGTATCTCCTACATAGCCGGTTCCGACCTTCCCTGCGTCATCGTCAACGTACAGCGCGGCGGCCCCGGTCTCGGCGGCATCCAGCCCGCACAGTCCGACTATAACCAGGCTACAAAGGCTCCCGGTCACGGCGACCTTCACCTCATCGTGCTCGCTCCCGCTTCCGTTCAGGAAATGGCGTCCCTCACCGGACTCGCTTTCGACCTTGCCGATCAGTACCGTATGCCCGCGATGATACTCGCCGACGGCGCTCTCGGTCAGATGATGGAACCCGTTGACTTTGAGGAAAGAGTCGCGCGCGAACTCCCGCCCAAGACCTGGGCGTGCTGCGGTCATAACAACGAACGCAAGCACAACATCATCAACAGCCTTTACATCGAACCGAACGTACTCGAAGAGATCGTCGTCGACAGATTCAAGAGATATAAAGCCCTTGAAGAAAACGAGGTCATGTACGAAGAATATCTCTGCGACGACGCCGACGTGGTCATCGTTTCCTACGGCATCACCGCGAGGATCGCCAAATCCGCCGTCAAAGCCGCAAGAGAAAAAGGCATCAAAGCCGGTCTCTTCCGCTGCATAACCCTTTATCCGTTCCCCACCGCAGCCCTCAACAAGCTCGCCGACAAGGTCCAGCGCTTCATTTCCGTTGAAATGAATATGGGTCAGATGGTCAACGACGTCAAGGTCGCCACCGACTGCAAACGTCCCGTTACCCATTTCGGCAGAACGGGCGGCGTTATTCCCACCGTCGGCGAAATCACCGACGAGATCGTTCGTTTGAGCAAATAAGGAGGACATAACAATGGTAGTATTCGACAAACCCCATGCACTAACCGATACTCCTTTCCATTACTGCCCCGGCTGCACTCACGGTATCGTTCACCGTCTGGTCGCAGAGGTAATTGATGAACTCGGTATCGAAGGACAGACCGTAGGCATCGCTCCCGTCGGCTGCTCCGTTTTCGCATATAACTATTTCAACTGCGATATGATAGAAGCGCCTCACGGCAGAGCTCCCGCGGTCGCGACCGGCGTCAGACGTGCCAACCCCGACAAAGTCGTATTCACCTATCAGGGCGACGGCGACCTTGCCGCGATCGGCACCGCCGAGACCGTTCACGTCGGCGCAAGAGGTGAAAACATCACGATCATATTCATCAACAACGCGATCTACGGTATGACCGGCGGTCAGATGGCGCCCACCACCCTTCTCGGTCAGGTCACCACCACCACGCCTTACGGACGCAAGAAAGAGATCCAGGGCAACCCCATCCGTATCTGCGAGCTTCTCGCGACTCTCGACGGTACCGCTTACGCCGAACGTGTTTCGGTCGACTGCGTCAAGAACGTAGTTGCCGCCAAGAAAGCCATCAAGAAGGCTTTCGAGATCCAGCAGAAGAAACTCGGTCTTTCCATAGTGGAAGTCCTTTCGTCCTGCCCCACCAACTGGGGACTCACTCCCGACAAGGCGCTCGAATGGCTCAGAACGAACATGATCGAGCATTACCCTCTCGGTGTGTACAAAGACGTTACGAAGGAGGAAAAATAAAATGCCTGCAATCCTTTTGGCCGGTTTCGGCGGACAAGGTATACTTTTCGCCGGCAAACAGTTAGTTCTTGCCGGTATGAACGGCGGTAAGGAAGTTTCGTGGCTTCCCTCTTACGGCCCCGAAATGCGCGGCGGTACCTGCAACTGCTCCGTCAACATCGAAGACGAGCCCGTAGGTTCTCCCCTCGTCACCAACCCCGACATTCTCGTCGCGTTCAACAAACCCTCTTTTGACAAATTCATCGGCGCGGTAAAGAAAGGCGGATACGTTTTCATCGACTCCGCTCTCATCGACACCAAATGCGCCCGTGATGACGTCAAGGCTGAATACATCCCCGCGACCTCCATTGCCGACAAAGGCGGTTTTTCCAAGCTTGCCAACGTCGTAATGCTCGGTTACATCATCAAAAAGACGGGAATTTTCACCAAAGAATATTTTGCTGCCTGCCTGAAGGAGTCCGCTCCCAAGGCAAAACCCGAGCTTGCCGAGCTCAACCTCAAAGCGTTTGAGATCGGTTACGCTTATGAAGGCTGACAAGCCTTTCGTTTCGGCAATAATATTAGCGGCAGGAAGCGGCGCCCGTATGGGCGGCGTTTCCAAGCCGCTTATCAAGCTGGGGAACAAGACGCTGCTTGAGAGAGTCGTCGAAACGTTTTCAGACTGCAAGAGCGTCGGCGAGATAATCGTCGTCACGAAAGACGCCGACGTTTTCGCGCCGCTTATAAAAACAGGCAAGCCGTTCTCTTTCGCCGAAGGCGGAAAAAGCAGAGCGGATTCCGCGGCAAACGGGGTGAAAGCCGCGAAAAAAGCCGATTTTGTCTGCATACACGACTGCGCCCGTCCGTTCATCACGGTCGACGAAGTCGAAAAGCTCATTTCCGAAGCGATAAAGACCGGTGCTTCCTGCGCCTGCACAAGGGTGACGGACACGGTCAAGTATATAAGCGAAGAAGAAAAATGCCTGTATACCCCAAAACGCGATAACCTGAGAGCGGTACAGACACCGCAGATTTTCAAAAAAGACGTATACATCGTCTCGCGCGCGAAAGCGCTCAAGGACGGCTTCGTTTCGACCGACGACACGTCGATCGCCGAGCACGCGGGATTTACCGTGAGCTACGTCGAATGCTCGCCGCTCAATATGAAACTGACGACTCCGGACGATATAAAGATCGCGAAAGCGATAAACTTCCTTGAAGAGAGAGGCAATATATTATAATATGAAGATAGGACACGGATACGACGTACACCGCTTCGGCGGAGACAAGCCGCTTTATCTCGGCTGCGTTAAATTTGACAGCGGCCTCAGTCTGCTCGCTCATTCAGACGGCGACGTCGTGAGCCACGCGATTTGCGATTCGCTGCTCGGCGCGGCGGGGCTCCGTGACATTGGTCATCAGTTCCCCGACAACGATGACGAATATGAAAACGCTTCGGGGGCTTCTCTTCTTAAAAAAACCAACGAACTCATCAGAGAAAAAGGTTACGTCATTTCAAATATCGACGTCACGATAGTGGCGGAAAAGCCCAAAATGGCAAAAAATATCGTAAATATGATAAACGCCGTTGCTTCCGCGCTCGACACGGAAGCCGACAGAATAAACATCAAGGCGACCACGGAAGAAGGTCTCGGCATTGCCGGAAACGGGATCGCCTGCCACGCGGTATGTCTTATAGAAAGAAGCTGATTCAATGGGTATCAAAATCAAAGGCAATATCATTACACCGATGCGCGTTATAGAAAACGGCGAAGTAACGTTTGAAGACGGAAAAATAACCTACGTCGGAAGGGCTAAAAACGACGACGTCGGGTTCGACGTCCGCGATCACGGAAACAAATACGTCTCCCCGGGATTCATCGATCTGCACGTCCACGGAGGCGGAGGCTATGATTTCATGGACGGTACCGAGGAAGCGTTCCGCGGCATAGCCGCTCTTCACGAACAGCACGGCACGACTTCTCTTCTCGCGACCGCGCTCACCTGCGCCGACGAGGAGCTGTTCGGCATTTTCGACGTTTTTGAAAAAATAGAAAAAAGCGGAGACAAGGGCTGCCTTTACGGCATCCACCTTGAAGGGCCGTATTTTTCGCCGGAGCAGAAAGGCGCTCAGGATGAAAAATACATTAAAGTCCCCGTGAAAGAACACTACGAAAAGATACTTGAAAAAGGCGGAAAATACATTAAACGCTGGACGATAGCGCCCGAGCTCGAAAACGCGATGGAGCTCGGCAGAGTGCTTGCCGATCGCGGCATACTGCCGTCGATGGGACACTCCAACGCCGAATACGAAACGGCGCTTGAAGCGTTTGAAAACGGATACACTCATCTCGCGCATTTTTACAGCGGAATGTCCACGATAGTCCGCGTCGGCGGTTTCAGACACCCCGGACTTATCGAAAGCGGATACATGATAGACGGCCTCACGGTCGAGATAATCGCGGACGCACGTCATCTTCCGCCGTCTTTGCTCAGATATATATACAAAACTCTCGGTCCCGATAAGGTCGCCCTCGTCACCGACGCGCTCAGAGGCGCCGGAAGAACCTCGGGGACTATGATAATCGGCTCGCTCACCAACGGATACGAGGTCATTATCGAGGACGGCGTGGCAAAGCTGCCCGACCGTTCGGCGTTCGCCGGCTCGATAGCCACGACCGACGTGCTCGTAAGAAATATGATGACCTACGCGTCCGCCCCGGTGACCGACGCGGTCAGAATGGTGACGATGACTCCGGCAAAGATCGCCGGAATGAAAAACAAGGGCGTACTTCGCCCCGGTGCCGATGCCGACATTGTCGTGTTTGACGGCGACGTCAACGTAGAAGCAGTATACATCGGCGGAAAACAAGTAAAATGAGAGGTAATTAAAATGATAATAAAGCAAGGAAAAGTCGATAATCTCGAATACAGGGTCTACGACAACAGAACTAATATGGGCGCTGCCGCGGCGAAGGACGTTGCTGCCGCCGTCAAAAAACTGCTTGAAGTCAAAGACGAGATCTCGATGATCTTCGCCGCCGCTCCGAGCCAGAACGATTTTCTCGAGGCGTTCATTGCCGACAAGACGATCGATTTCACGCGCATAAACGGTTTCCACATGGACGAATACGTCGGGCTCGACCTCAAGGCGCCCCAGGCGTTCGGTCAGTTTTTACGCGACAGACTTTTTGAAAAAGTTCCTTTCAAATCGGTCAATTACATAAACGGTTCTGCGGAAGACATAAACGCCGAATGCGAAAGATACGCGTCGCTCCTTAAAAAAGCAGATCCCGATATCGTCTGCATGGGCATCGGCGAAAACGGTCACATTGCTTTCAACGACCCGCACGAAGCGTTTTTCAACGACGAAAAGGCGGTCAAGACCGTTTCTCTCGACGAAATCTGCCGCAACCAGCAGGTCAACGACGGCTGCTTCGCGACTCTCGGCGATGTACCGACGCACGCGGTCACGCTCACCATCCCCACCCTCGTCGCTCCGAGATACGTTTTCTGCGTAGTGCCCGCTCCCACCAAGGCGGACGCGGTCTATACCATGCTGAACGGCGGGATAGGCGAATACTGCCCCTGCACGATACTCCGCAGACATGAAAACGCGGTTCTTTACACCGAAAAGGATTCCGCGAAAAGGATACTCTGATATATGACTCACAAAATCACACGTCTTTCGGAGGGCGTTACTCTGACCGCCGTTTTCGGTGACAAAAGCAAATCGCAGTCGCTGCTCGTCAACATGACGCTGCCGCTTGACGCCGGAAACGCGACGAACACGTCGCTCCTTTACAAGGTAATGCTGCGCGGAAGCGCGCGATACCCGAGCGTAAAGGAACTGTGCGCCGTCTGCGAAGACAACTACGCCTGCTCGATAGACGTCAATCAATCCAAGACCGGCGAAATGCTGACGCTTTCGTTCGGTCTTTCCTGCCTGAAAAACGAATATGCCATAAATAACGAAGACATATTCAAAAGAGGCATCGAGCTGCTCGGCGAATTCATATTCGACCCGTATTTCGTGAATGGAGAATTCGACGCGAAATATCTCGAACGCGAAAAAAGTTCATTGCGCGAGCAGATGCTTGCCGTCGCCAACAACAAGCCCCGTTACGCGGTTAAGCGCGCGGTGGAGCTTATGTGCGAGGGCGAAGCGTATTCGGTGCAGTCCGGCGGTGATATGAAGCTCATCGACGCCGTCACGCCCGCGTCGCTAACAAAGTTTTACTTTTATCTTATGAACAACGCCGTCGTCAATATCATCTTTGCCGGAAATTACGACGAGGACTCGCTCTGCGGCGCCGTGAAGGAATATCTGCCGTTTGCTCCCCGTCCGTCTTCCCTTCCCGAAACGAAATACGTGAACAGAGCCGACAAGGTCAGGTCTTTTTCCGAAAACGCCGACACGGAACAGTCCACGCTCGTCATGGGATTCCGCATCGACGGCGAACCGTGGAAGAAAATATCGCCTTCCCTTACGCTTTTCATCGATATTTTTTCGCAGTCACCTATCTCAAAGCTTTTTATGAACGTGCGCGAAAAGAGATCGCTCTGCTACTACTGTACGTCGTCGCTCGACAGAAGAAAGGGCGTTATGTTCGTCACCTCGGGCATCGACGAATCAAAATCGAAAAAGGTGCGCGACGCCGTACTTGCCGAGCTCGACAACGTGAAAAACGGAGTCGTCAGCAAGGAAGAATTCGAAAGCGCCGTTTCTTCGGTGATAAACGCCTGCAAAGCCGTCACCGACGACACTTCCCAGCTTTGCTCGTATTACGGGACGAAGATACTTCAGGAATACGTCGTATCCCCCGAAGAATACATAAAAGAAATCGAAAAAGTTACGCTCGACGACGTGGTGAACGCGGCGAAGGGCATCACACCCGACACCGTTTTTCTGCTGAAAGGAACCAGAACATGACGATAACGGAAAAATATTCCACACGCGTCAAAGAAAAATACATAAAAATGTCGTTCGAAAACGGTCTTGACGTTTACGTCATACCGAAAAACACGTCCTCGGCGTCGGCGGTATTCGCCGTGAACTTCGGCTCGTGCGACACGGTCTGCGTCGACGACAAAAACGAAAAATTCAAGGTCATCGAGGGCAGCGCCCATTTTCTCGAGCACAAGATGTTCGAAACGAAGGAAGGCGACGCCTTTGAACAGTACGCGGCTTTCGGCGGTGACGCCAACGCGTACACCGCGGGCGACAAAACGGTATATCTGTTTTCGGCGACCGACAATATATACGACAACCTGAGAGTGCTGCTGAAGCACGTCACGAACCCGCATTTTACCGAAAAATCGGTAAAAAAAGAAAAAGGCATAATCATCCAGGAGCTCAAAATGTACCTCGACAATCCGTCGTGGCAATGCCACAGAGCCATGATGAGATGCCTTTACGGCAATACTTCCCTCAGCGCCGACCCCGGCGGAACGGTGGAATCGGTGACGTCGATAACTAAAAAAGACCTTGAAGCCTGCCGGACTTTTGCCTACCGTCTTTCGGACATGGCGCTGTGCGTCTGCGGAAACGTCGACGCCGACAAAGTCGCCGAGGTGGTGAACGAGGTCACGGGACACATCAAGCCTCGTCCCAAATACGTACCCGAGCCGATACCGTTCGGAAATATTGACGTCGTACCGTTCGCGTCGGCGGAATTTGACGTTTCTCTTCCGCTTTTTTCGGTCGGTATCAGGCTTGACAAAAACGGCGCGGTCGGAAATATGAAGGAATTCGCGGCGATAGAGCTCATCGTCACCCTGCTTTTCGGTCAGTCGGGCGATTTTTACAGCGATTGCTATGAAAACGGGCTTTTCGAGTCGTTCGGAAGCAGTTATCAGACGATGCGAAAGGCGTTTTTCATTGGGCTTTCGGGATACTCGAAGCAGCCGGAAAAGCTCTATGAAAAAATCAAAGAGCGGATTAACGACGCAAAGAAAAACGGATTTGACGCAGGCGACTTTGAAAGAGTCAAAAAAGCGCACTACGCCGACCTCGTTTACGATTTTGATTCGCCCGATTCTGTCACCGACTCGTTCATTTCGTTCGCTCTCGAGGGTGACGATATGTTCGACTACCCCGAGATCACGGCGGAAATAACGAAGGAATATGCCGAGGAATGCCTCCGCTTCTTCTCGGACGACTGTATGTGCCTTTCGCTGATAACACCAAAGGAGGAACGCAAATGACAACGAATGAAATAGGTTTTCCCGGTCTCGGGCTCAATTTTACCGTCAATGAGACCGCGTTTAAGATCTTCGGCGTCAACGTGCAGTGGTACGGCATCATACTGACCACAGGCATAATTCTCGCATTCGTCTACTTCTATCACAGAACGGTGAAGATCGAAAAGATATCCGAAGACCACATCCTCAATATGGCGCTTTTCACCATCCCCATCGCCATCATCGGCGCAAGGATAGTTTACGTGCTGACAAGCGGTCAGAAATACGATTCGTTCGTGGATATAATAAACATCCGCAACGGCGGCATCGCCGTATACGGCTCGATAATTTTCGGCATACTCACGATATTCGTCTACTGCAAAGTCAAAAAGCTGCCGTTTTTCCGCATAATCGACGCTGCCGCGCCCGCGGAAATGATCGGTCAGATAATAGGCCGCTGGGGCAACTTCATGAACGGCGAAGCCTACGGATACTCATCGAGCGTTGATTCCCTCCCCTGGAGGATGACGGTCACCGAGTTCAGGGACGGCATTCAGAGAGGCAGCACGGTTGTCGCCCACCCGACGTTCCTTTACGAGTCGCTCTGGAACCTCGCCGGATTCATAATCATTTCGCTTGTTTATAAAAAGAAAAAATTCGACGGTCAGATACTGCTCATGTACCTTGCGTGGTACGGACTCGGCAGAGGGCTTATCGAAATACTCCGCACCGACAGCTGCCGCGGTCTTTTCGGCGAAAAGCTGTTTGTATGGCTGGGACTGCTCAGCTTCGTCGTCTGCTCTTTGCTGCTCGTGTATCTGCTTGACAGGTTCAAAAAGCAGGAGCTTGAAGCGGCGTCTTACTCGTCCAAGTATTCCTCCGGAAACATGGATATCGAGGATGAAGACGAAGACCTTCCCGAAGAAGAAACCGAGCTTGACGATGATGACGAGACCGACGAACTGAACAGGCTCGAAGGCATCGAAGACGAAAACGTAAAAATCAACGAAGACAACGATGAAAACAGCGAGGACAACGAAAATGGCAGTGATTCTTGACGGAAAAGCAACGTCGATAAAAGTAAAATCCGAGATCAAAGAGCGTGTCGACGCGATAGTCGCGTCGGGTAAACGCGCGCCCTGCCTTGCCGTGGTACTCGTCGGCGAAGATCCCGCGTCGCAGGTATACGTCAGAAACAAGATACGCTCGTGCGGCGAAACGGGGATAACGTCAAAACAGTATCTCCTCCCCGATACGACGACCGAAGAAGAGCTGATCTCGCTTGTAAAAGAGCTCAATACCGACGACAGCGTCGACGGCATACTCGTTCAGCTCCCGCTTCCGGAAGGAATAAACGAAAGAGCCGTCATCGAAACGATAGTCCCCGAAAAGGACGTGGACGCGTTCCATCCCGTCAACGTCGGCAAGATGTTTCTGGGACTCGATTCGTTCGCTCCCTGCACTCCGTCCGGGATTATCAGGCTGCTTGACGAATACAACGTGGAGATAAAAGGCAAAAACTGCGTGGTGATAGGCAGAAGCAATATCGTCGGCAAGCCGATGGCGATGCTGCTGCTCGGGCGTCACGGCACCGTGACCGTCTGCCACTCGAAAACGCCCGATATTTCCGTTTACACCAAAAACGCCGACATAGTCGTGGTCGCCGTTGGCAAAGCGAACGTGCTGACCGGCGATATGATAAAAGACGGCGCCGTGGTGATCGACGTGGGAATGAACAGAGTCGACGGCAAGCTTTGCGGCGACTGCGAATACGAGTCCTGCGCGGCAAAGGCGTCGTACATCACCCCCGTTCCGGGCGGCGTCGGCCCCATGACCATCGCGATGCTGCTTACGAACACGCTGAAAGCATACGCCGACAGATAAAAAGCATATCAAAAGTGCCGTTGTACCAAAAAGTACAACGGCACGTTTTTTATATTTTCAGATCATTTTCTGTCCGGCTGATATTTGCCGTAGAAATTATACACCTTGTAAAAAGCGCAGCTCGATGATTTTGCCTCCGTGAACTCGTCTTCTCCATCGGCTTTGTAATATATGGTATCGGTACACCATTCCGCGTAATATTTCGTTTCCCATTTACGCCCAATTCCCTTGTTAGGATAGCAGTAAAACGTATCGCCGCACGGGTCGTTTCCGTATCCCTTGATGCTCTGCGAAGACTGCATTATCCTCGTGAACCGTCTTTTTACCTTGCTGAAGGAATAGACCGCGTTGCCGGTCGTCACGATGAGCTTATCCGTATCGGAGAAATCCGCGGACAGAGCGTGTCCGCCGGAGACCGGAAGCGGATACTCCTTTTTGACCGTAAGAGTACCGTCTTCGTATTTGTAAGAGACGAGTCTCGAATATCCCAAAGCCCAAAGGAGCTGCTTGTCGGGGTCCCACAAAACGCCGTGAGCGCTGTCGAGCTCGTAATCGACGTAGTCGTCCTTGGTTCCGCCGTAACGGTAGAGCCGGATATGCTTGTCGTTGGAAGAGGCGCAGACGATATCCCCGCTCGGAAGTATTTCGATTGAATGAGGGTTCTGACCGCAGTAAGAAACGCTCCATACCTCTTCCCCTTCTGGATAGGTCACGACACCCGCGTATCCCTCGGAAGAGCATATAAGCACCACGTCACCGTAGACGGTATTTTCACGGTATTTCACGCCGGAAACGCAGACGCGGTTGTTGTTTTTAGGCGTATATGACCAAACGGCGCAGTTGTCAAGGTCGACGCCGTCGTACTTGCTCATATCGAACACGACCACGCGGTCTTTCATCTGATCGCAGGCGATGACGTAGTTGCCGTTGACTTTTGCCTCAAAATCCATCTCTTCGGGAACTTCGTAAACTTCTTCGTACGTCACGGGTTCGGAAACGGCGTCCTCGCTGCTCTCGCTTTCGGTAAAAGAAGCTTCCGATGCTTCGGATATTTCAGATGCGTCCGAAACCATATCCGTATCGTCAGTTTTCATACCGCAGGCACACATTCCGACGCACAAAAGAAAAGACAAAAGGAACGCGGCTGTTTTTTTCATCGGATCGTCCTCACTTTTTGTTTTGTTGTTTTCTTTTGAGAGTGAACTCGTTCTGCAGCAGTCCGCCGCAGGTCAAGGATATGGAAAGTTTGTCGTCTTTGATTGTCCACGTCTGGGTGTGAGGCAGGTCGGTGTGGCGGAGAATGATCTTTAAGCCGTCATCACCGTTTTCAAACGCCGCGAAGACGTTGAAATCCTCGACGTTGCGGTAATCGTGGAGAGCGATTATAGCGGGCGACATACATTTGAGGCTCACGTTGTTTCTGATATATCTGCCGTTTCCGCAGACGACGGTCTGTTTGCCGTGGTCGCACCACAGATCGAGAACGAGGTCGCCGTTTTTGTCGGAAACGTCAATGCCGAAGATGTGCGCTTCGTTCGCGCCGACCGTATATGACGCGTTTTTGACGGGTGAAGTCGCTTGAACAGAATAGAGCCCATCGCAGAGAGACTCGGCTTTTTCGATAAGAGACAAGTCTTCTTTTGTGCTGCTTTCGATAAACTCGAAAATGGTGTTCAGCTCCTTCTGCATATCGGGAGTTTCGCATTCCATTATAAAGACGATGTTCTTTTCGGTGTTGACGATGCAGAGCTGACCGAACGCGCCGTCGCCGCGGTAGCCGCCGTGGGCAGCGTTGTTGAGCCAGAACTGATAGCCGTAGCCCGCTACCCAGTCCTCGGAGCCGTTGTTTACGTCGAGCGCGTGAGAAGACGAGGCGTTTTTGATATATTCTTCCGAAACGATACGGACGCCGTTATATACGCCGCCGTTCGCGAGCATCTGACCGAATTTAGCAGCCGTGTCGCTGTCTACGCGTAGCCCTACGCCGCCGTAGCAGAGACCGTCGCAGGTCTTTTCCCAATAAGGCGTTTTGACGCCGAGCTTGGCGAAAAGGCGCTTTCCGAGATATTCGTCGAGCGGTTCGCCCGAACGTCTCGTGACCGCGGCGCCGCAGACGAGAGTGCCGCCGGTGCTGTAAACGAACGTCGTTCCCGGCTCGTAGGTCATTTCGGTCTCAAAGAACGTCTTAAGCGAATCGCCGGACTTTATCATATTGTCGAGCACGCATCTCACGTGTCCGCTCTGCATGGAAAGAACGTCGCCGAGGGTCTGTCTTGCAAGGCGTTCGGAGATGACTTCCGGCATTTTGTCGGGGAAAATGTCGCACATTTTTTCGTCGAGCGAAAGCAGTCCTTCGTCGCAGGCGATGCCGCACGCGATCGACGTGAACGCTTTTGAAAGCGAATAGACGTGCATGGGCTCGCTTCCGCTGTACGGCGCGAAGTCAGCGAAGACGGCAGGACGTCCGTCCTTGAGGAAGCGGAACGAATGGATATGCGTACCTTCGGACATACATTTATCAATGAATTTTATGAAAGCGGGCGTATTGATAAGCTCGCCGTAAAGACGTTTTGACATGTTATTTCTCCTTATTTACCGGCAGTATTTTTTTATAGAACCATATATGGAACGGGATCGAGACGACGAAGGTGAGAAAATCGGAGATCGGCTGAACGCTCTGCACGCTCGTGATGCCGATATATTTCGGTAGGATGAGCACGATGGGAATGAAGAATATTCCCTGCCTGCAGCTTGCGAGCAGCGTTGCGCTGACGGTGAACCCGAGGCATTGATAAAGCTGATTGACGAAAGTGGAATACGCCATGAACGGCATTACCGCGCAGGCAAAATAGAGCGCCTTTTTGCCGATGCGTATCACCTCGGGGCTGTTGCGGAACCACGAGATGATCTCACCCGCGAACAACGCGATGACGGCGGCGCACACCACGCAGAACGCCGTACCGATAACGCAGGAAAGGTTCATTACGCTGCGAACGCGCTTTTTGCTGCCCGCGCCGTAGTTGTAGCCGGCAATGGGCTGGAAGCCCTGACCGAGACCGATGATGATGTTTCTGACAAGGAGATAGACCTTGTTCGCGATGGTGATCGCCGCGACTGCCGCGTCGCCGTAAACGCCCGCGGCGTTATTGAGAAGCGCGGACGCGATGCTCGCCATGCCCTGACGGCATATCGTCGGGAAGCCGACCTTGCATATCATATAATATTCGTACGGACGGCGGCTGATCTTATGCCAGTTCAGCTTGATGATGCTCTTGCCCTTAAGGTAGAATATGAGGAGCACGATAAAGCTGACGAGCTGCCCCGTGACTGTGGCGATGGCGGCGCCCGAAATGCCGAGGTCGAACGTGAAGATGAATAGCGGATCGAGGAATATGTTGAGGATTCCTCCGGCGCAGAGCCCGATCATCGAAGGTATCGCGGAGCCTTCGGCGCGAAGCAGGTTGTTGAGCATGAACGACGCGCACATCACCGGAGCGGCGATGAGGATGTACATGGCGTAGTCGCACGAATACGGCAGCATCGTTTCGGTCGAGCCGAGGATGCGCATGAGCCATTTGAGGTTAGGAAGCCCGAGCGCCATAAGTATGAAGCCCACGGCGACGGTGGCAAACAGCGCGCTGTTGGCGTAGACCGCCGCTTCGTCGTTTTTCTTTTCGCCGAGCTTGCGGCTGATTATGTTGTTGGCGCCCATGCTCAGCCCGAATCCGAGCGCCTGGATAAGCGACATCAGTGAAAATACCACGCCGACTGCGGCGGAAGCGCTGTCATTTATTTTTGAAACGAAATACGTGTCGGCGGTGTTGTATATGACCGTGATGAGCTGACTGAATACCGTCGGTATCGCCATTGAAAGGAGCAGACCCATCATGGGCGATTCGGTCATCTGCTTGTGACGCGTTTCGCTGTCAACGTTTTTTGAAGCAAAATGCATTGAAATACTCCGTTATTTTCCGAAAATGAATTTGTTTATCGTCTTCTCTTCAGCGTCCGGATTGAGAAGCAGTATCTGCTCTTTGATTTTTTCGTACGCTTCGTCGGGATCGACGTTGTCGAGATACACGTCCCTTTCTTCCCAGAAGCGTTCCACGGTGGTGAACATCGAAATGTTCCAGCCGTAGCCCATGCCGATGGCGTTCATGCGCTGAGTCCTGCCGCACATCGTGATGAACATTCTCATCTGCAGCTCGGTAATGACGCGTTCAAAGGCGGAATTTTCTTCTCTGGTGAATCCGCCGACTTTTTTTATCTCGTGAAAAGCGATGACATCTTCTTTTGAAACAATGTCGTACACCCTTTTTGCCGTATTGGAAATGAGCCCTTCGGCGTACGTCTCGTCGAACGTCATCCCCTTGCGGCGGAGAGCGTAAAAGTACGGGTACCATTCGTCGGTGATGAATCCGCTCGTTCCGAAAAACAGTTTGGAATAGGCGATATCGTTTCTTTCCTCAAGCACGCGCATCCTCCACTCCCACGGGTCGGTGACGGGGTCGCCGGTGTGCCATCTGACGGGGGTGTCGAGTCCGTCCTGGTTTTCCCACGTGAACGGAACGACCGAATATATCCCCTTCGGGTTTCCTCCGCCCATTGAAAAACCGCTCGTTTTGAGGATAGCGCAGAAATCGTCGAAATTTTCAAGACGCATAATATCACTTCCGCTTTATATGATATTTCAGTATAGCACAACCGTCGGCGTTAGTCAATAACGGCGTTGTCATTTGTGAACAAAAAGAACTCGCCATAACCGATTACGCTTGACTTTCACCGTCTTTCGTGTTATAGTTTATACGTATCCAAAAACAAGGCGGGCACAGAAATCGGTCTTTCGCGCAAAAACGGCGCAAGACGCGGTTTTGCCGCTGCCTTTAAATGAAAGGAGATAACAAAATGCCTGACAGAATCGTAAAAATCGGCATCATCGGCTGCGGCGGTATCGCCAACGGCAAGCATCTTCCCTCCCTCAAAAAGCTCAAAAACGTCGAGCTCGTCGCTTTCTGCGACCTCATCGTCGAAAGAGCCGAAAAAGCCGCAAAGCAGTACGGCGTACCCGACGCCAAGGTCTACACCGACTACAAGGAGCTTCTCAAAGATGAAAGCATCGAGGTAGTACACGTTCTCACTCCCAACAGAAGCCACTCCTTCATCACCGTCGACGCTCTCGAGGCAGGCAAGCACGTCATGTGCGAAAAGCCCATGGCCATCAACGCGGAAGAAGCAAAGAAGATGGTCGACGCCGCTAAGAGGACCGGCAAAAAGCTCACCATCGGCTATCAGAACCGTCACAGACCCGATTCGCTCTTTGCTAAAGCAGAGGCCGAAAAAGGCACTTTCGGCGAAATATATTACGCAAAAGCCACCGCGCTCAGAAGACGCGCCGTTCCCACCTGGGGCGTGTTCCTCAACGAATACGAACAGGGCGGCGGTCCGCTCATCGATATCGGCACCCACGCGCTCGACCTCACGCTCTGGTGCATGAACAACTACAAGCCCAAATACTGCGTAGGCACGACCTATAAGAAGCTCGGCGACAAGTTCCCCACCGGCAACGACTGGGGCGACTGGAAAAAAGGCGATTTCACGGTTGAAGACGCGGCGTTCGGCTTTATCGTAATGGAAAACGGCGCAACCGTATATCTTGAATCTTCATGGGCTCTCAACATACTCGACGCCCGCGAGGCAGTCACGACTCTCTGCGGCACCGACGGCGGTCTTGACATGAACGACGGCATCCGCATGAATGGCATAATCAACGGCAGACAGTACGTCCTGAGACCCAATATGTCTTCCGGCGGCGCTGCCTTCTATGAAGGCGTAGCCAACGAAAACGCCGCTGACCGCGAAGCGCGTCTCTGGATCGACGCGGTCATCAACGACCAAACTCCGTTCTGCACTCCCGAGCAGGCTTACTGCGTTTCCCGCATACTCGACGGCATCTACAAATCCGCCAAGTCCGGCGAGCCTTATTACTTTGATTAATTCAATAACTTGTAAAACTGCGTTTTACAAGTGAGTTTCTCGCATTTATCGCGCTTCGCTTCATTTCATTCCGCTCATTTGGTCGGTGCGAGGACTCGTTTTCACTCGTCTTAAAGGTGTTTTTGATGCGGCAAAGCCGCTTCAAAAACGAAATCTAAAATAATTTATAATCAAACAAGGAGTAAAAAGCAATGAAAATAGGCGTATGTGCCGTTCTTCTCGGCAATCTTCCGCTTGAAAAAGCGCTTGAAACTTTCAAAAACGCCGGGATCGAAGCCGCCGAGATAGGTGCCGGCGGATATCCCGGAAAAGCTCACTGCGATCCCGCGGCTCTTCTTGCCGACGAAAGCAAGATAACCGACTTCAGAAAAGCGTTCGACAAATACGGCATCGAGCTCAACTGCCTCTCCTGCCACGGCAACCCCGTTCATCCCAACAAAGAGATCGCCAAAAAATATCACGACGATTTCGAAAACACCGTGCTTCTTGCCGAAAAGCTCGGAATCAAGAAGATAATCGGTTTCTCGGGCTGCCCCGGTGACTGCGAAGAAAGCAAATACCCCAACTGGGTCACCTGCCCCTGGCCCGAGGATTTCCTTGCCATCCTCGACTGGCAGTGGAACGAAAAACTCATTCCCTATTGGAAAAAGGAAGCCGAATTCGCTTCTTCACACGGAATCGAAAAGATCGCGTTTGAAATGCACCCGGGATTTTGCGTTTATAACCCCGAATCCCTCATGAAGCTCCGCAAAGCGGTTGGCCCCATCATCGGTGCGAACCTTGACCCGTCTCACCTTATATGGCAGCAGGTCGATCCCGTCGCTGCCATTCGCTATCTCGGCGACGCCATCTATCACGTACACGCAAAGGACACCAAGGTCGACGCCATCAACACCGCCGTCAACGGCGTGCTCGACACCAAGCACTACGGCGACGAGATCAACAGATCGTGGATATTCCGCACCGTAGGCTACGGCAACGGATATCAGTATTGGAAGGATTTCTGCTCGAACCTCCGCATGGTCGGCTACGACGACGTTCTTTCCATCGAACACGAGGATTCCCTCATGTCCACCTACGAAGGACTTGCGAAAGCAGTCGCGTTCCTCAAGGAATGCCGCATCGACACCAATCCCGGCGGAATGTTCTGGGCCTGATGAAATATTTCAAAGCATAACGCAAAACTTACGCCGAGTGTTCAAAATGGACACTCGGCGAATTATTAAAGCGAGGGGCTTCTTATGATCCAGTATCATCTCTATCCCGGTTTCAAAAAACGCATCGTGACGTTCAGTTATGACGACGGTCACCCGAACGACGAGCGTCTCATTTCGCTGTTCGACGCTTACGGCGTACGCGCCACGTTCCATCTGAACGGCAAAAAATACGTCGGCGCGTCTGACGACGTGCTTCTTTCACTGCGCGAGCGTTATAAGAACCACGAGATCGCCTGCCACACCTTCAGCCACGGCTGGCCCGCCCGTATGCCTCTGCAGTCGGTGGTACGCGAAACGCTCGAAGACCGTATCATCCTTGAAAAGATCGCAGGATATCCGGTGACCGGGATGTCATACCCGAGCGGTTCGTTTGACGGAAACGTCGCCCGCGTGATGACCGACTGCGGTATCCGTTACAGCCGCACCACCCGCGACACGAGCAAGTTCACGCTGCCAGAAGACCCGATCACGTGGCATCCGACCTGTCATCATCGCTTCGCGCTCGAGCTATGCGACCGTTTTCTTAACGATCTGGATTCGGAATGGACGCATCCGCTGTTCTATATCTGGGGTCACAGCCACGAGCTGCGCACCGAAGACGATTGGGCGCATATCGAAGCGATACTGAAAAAGCTTGCCGGAAACGATAAGATATGGTACGCGACAAACGGCGAGATCATCGATTATATGAACGCGCAGAAGCAGGTGCTCATCTCCGCCGACGAAACGATATTCACCAACCCGACCGCCATTGACGTGCTTCTGGAGCGCGACAAGACCGAACACATCCGCGTCCCCGCGGGAAGCACCGTCACGGTGCCGAAAAAATGATATAAAAAGCCCTGCTCGGTTGAGCAGGTCTTTCTTTGGCTCTTTTGCTTATTTTGCTTTGGCTTTCTTGGCTTTTTTGTCGTCGGACTTTCTCTTGAGGGGAGCGAACCACTGGCTGAGCTTCATCCAGATATAGCCGGAGAGGCATACGGAGGAGAAGAGACCGGCAACGATGCCGACGATAAGAGGAAGCGCGAAATCGCGGATGGATTCAACACCGAGGATATAGATCATAAGGATGGTAAGAAGGGTCGTGATCGTGGTGTTGAGAGAACGTCCCATCGTTTCGGAAGTGCCTTTGGCAACGACGTCGCCGAAAGGAGTATCATCGGAAGCGTGCTTCTTGTCTTCGCGGATACGGTCGAAGATAACGATCGTGGCGTTGATGGAGTAGCCGAGGATGGTGAGGAGAGCCGCGATGATGTTGGAGTCAACGGGGATCCGGAACACCGAGTAAACGGCAAGCATCACAAAGGAATTGAACACGAGGCAGGCGATGGAAGCGAGCGCGGATTCAACGGAACGGAATCTGAACGCGATGTAAACGAGCATACAGACGACCGCGATGACAACGGAAAGGATCGCCGTGGTCTTGAGCTCGTCACCGACGGAAGCGGAGATCGAGTTGATCTCGAAATCGGCGCTTTCAACGTGGTTGACACCGAATTCGGTATCGAGTCTTTCAAGAAGCTTGGTCTGCATCTCGTTGGAGAGCTCGGCAGTACCGGTACGGATGATCGCAAGAGAGGTGAGGTTGGTATCCTTGGTGGTGGAGGAAACGTATTCTTTGCCGAAGAGTTCTTCGATTATGCCGTTGATCTTATCGCAGTCATCGGAAGTGACTTCGCGTCCGATGTTGAGTTTTATCTCGGTACCGCCCGAGAAGTCGATGTCTACGTTGAAACCGACTACGATCATCGCAACGACGCCGATAAGGAGAATGGCGGCGGTGATTATGAGGATGATCTTGGAATTTTTGATAACGTTGAATTTAGACATTATTCTGCGCTCCTTTCTTTAACACCGTAGAGCGTGGTCTTGGTAAGTCCCATTGCTACGCCGAGGTTAAGAAGGATCCTGGTGACTACGAGCGCGGTAACGAAGGAAATAACGACGCCGAGTCCGAGGGTGACTGCAAATCCGCGGATAGTACCGGAGCCGAGGATGTAAAGCACGAGGGCTGCGATAACGGTGGTCACGTTAGAGTCGAGGATCGCGGAGAACGCTTTGGAATAGCCTTCCTTGATGGCGGCTTTGACGGTCCTGCCGTTTCTGAGTTCCTCTTTCATTCTTTCAAAAATGACGACGTTGGCGTCAACCGCCATACCTATCGAAAGCACGATACCCGCGATACCGGGAAGCGTGAGGTTGGTGTTGGCAAGAGCAAGAACGAGAAGGAAGATCGCCGTGTAGCATACGAGCGCGATGGAAGCCATAACGCCGGGTACGCGGTAGATGATTATCATGAAGATTATAACGAGCGCAATGCCGATGGCGCCTGCGACGAGAGACTTGGAAAGGGATTTTTCGCCGAGGGTCGGGCCTACGGAGTTGATCGAACCGACTTCGAGGGTGTAGTTGAGAGCACCGTCGTTGATGATGCCGGAAAGAGTGGTAACGTAGGAAGCGGTCATGCTGTCGCCGGAAATGACGGCGGAATCGTTATCGATCGCCTGTTCAACGGAAGGCTGAGAAATCGCCTTGCCGTCCATCTTGATGTAAAGGAAGTTGTGATTTTCGCCCTTGAGAGCCGCGCACGCCGCGGTAGCCTCTTTGAATCTTGCTTTACCTTCGGACGTGAAGTTGAGGACAACGAGGTTTTTGCCGTAGTCGTCAAGACCGGGATAGGACGATTTGATGTCGTCGCCGGTGAGCATTACTTTGGTGTAATCGCCCGTAGAGGGATCGTACATTTCGAAAGTGAGTTCGCCCTTGATGCCGAAGGTCTCAACGGCGGTCGTGGGGTCGGAGTCGCCCGGGATCTCGATGGTGACCTTGTCGTCGCCGACGAGATAGCACTGAGCCTCGGTAAGACCGGACTGGTCGAGACGGTTGCGCATTGCGGTAAGCACGGATCTCATACCGTCATCGGTGATTTCTTCGCCTTCCGCCGGAATTGCGCGGAACGTAATGATTGAGCCGCCCTGAAGATCAAGGCCGAGCGTGATGGTACCTTCTTCGAAGACACCTTTCTGACTGCCGACACCGCATACCGCCATAAACATGAGCAGCGCGATGATGAGCAGTACCAAAACAAAGCGGGCTACGCCCACCGCACGGGAATAGTTCATTGTTTTACCTCCAAGCACGGACATTATCCGCACATTTTTACATAACAAATCCATTATACATAAAAATCAAGAATTGTCAACACAAATTTTTATTTTACGCGCAGATAAAAGCAATATTATACGAGCAGGTTCAGCACCTCGTGCAGATTTTCGATATCCATCGCCGTATACGCGCCGCCGAACTCACCGTCGAGCGACCAGGGGATAGGTTTCGGCGAATCGATGCGGATATGGGAGCCCGAAGCGAGCTCGATGTAGTCGCCGTTGTATTTGTGGGTGAGCACGTCCTTGAGAAGGGAGCCGAGCTCGTATATCATATCGGGCTCCTTGAGGAGCGCGACCTCGAATTTGCCGTCGTTGAGGGACACGAGCGTTTCTTCATACGAGAACACTCCGCCGACGCTCGTCGAGTTGGAGATCATGGCGATGAGATAATCGTCCTCGAATACCCTGCCGTCGACCTCGACCCTCATATGCTGAGGGCGTATCGTGGGAACGGAGGCGATGCCGCCGAAAATATAGGCGAGATGACCGAACCTGTTCTTGAGCTCCGTCGGCGTGGAATATGACGTTTCGGAAAAAGCGCCTGCCGCCGCGACGTAGGTGAAATAGCGTCCGTTGAAAACGCCGACGTCGAGACTGCGCACGTTCATTTTGAGGAAGCCGCGGCACGCCTCACGCGGGTCGCGGATGAGCTTGAGCGTGGCGGCAAAGTCGTTCGTCGAGCCCGCCGGTATATATCCGATGGGAGTTTTTGATGACGCCGCCATATATCCGCTCACCACTTCGTTGAGCGTGCCGTCGCCGCCGACCACGACCATCATATCGAAATTGCCGCAATGTTCTTTCACGAAGCTCACAGTATGCTCTTTGTCTTTTGTCAGATATATTTTGAGGTCGTTTCCCTCTTTTAGCTCGCTCTGCAGGATCTTCAGATATTCTCTGCCCTTTCCCTTGCCCGAAAAAAGGTTGACTATCGCGAGGATTTTCATATTTTCCACTCTTTCCCGTTATTCGATATCACGTGATCGAACATTTCTTTTTTAAGTATATCGCGCTTTTCCCCGTTCCACGAGCGGAACGCGTTGACGAAGGCGCAGAGCGCAACGCCGAAATACCGTGAAGCTGACGCAAGCATCAAAGAGCCCGATGACGAGCATAGATTTCCGTCACGGTCAAAGCCGACATCGAGGAATATTTTGTTTATTTTTCCGTTTGCCATAAGAGACGCGGCACTGTCGTCGGAAATGATTTCGGCGTGTAATCCGTTCGATTCGGCTTCGAACGCGGCAATGCGCCTGCCTTCGAGCGACGGATACGTTTCGCCGATATAAAGCTTGACGTTTCTGTCTTTTGACGCCGTGTATACCGCCTCAAGCGATACTCCGTGCTTCACCGATGAAAGCACGCCGCAGTTCCCCCGAACGAGCACGCCGTCGCCGTCGGAAATCAGTTTCGCGCCGTTTCCGGCGAGTTTTCCGCAATATCCCGAAGTGCGGTTTTCGATCCCGCGCGCCGCCTTGACGACGGACGCAAGCATTTCGTCCGTCGATGAAAGTCCCTCGCAGACGTGACGCATTTCTTCGCAGGCCGCGACGACCGACGGGTAAGACGCGCACTGGCGGACCACGAAATCAACGCTGCGCGAAAACGAATAAGAAAAGCCCTCGGGCTTTCCGTCCTCGAACCGATACGCCTCGGCACAGAGAACGAAGGCGGCGGCGACGCCGACGGCGTCGTTTCCGCCGAGCGACGAATCGGACAGCGAATCGAAGAACGCCCTGAGCGACGACACGCGTTTGTAAACGAGCCTTTCGGGGAGAGCGGAAAGATCGGGGAAAACGAGTTCTTTTGAGCTTTTGTCAAAATACAGACTTTTCATTTCGCGCTCCTTTCACGGTCGGTCATTTTCGGGACGTTTCGGTACGATCGGCAGGCGGCTCCGGCAAGCGCCGTTCCCTGCCCGCAATACGCAGTTTTTCAAGTATATTTATATCATATATTTTCAACTTTTTCAATATCTACTTGCAAATTTCGCCGCCGTATGATAAAATGATGCAGGGTGATCATGTATGGATAACTATTATTTCGGCAAGCCCGAAAAAACAAAATACGAATATAACGGACTTAATAAAATTTCAGAGTTCGAAAGCAGATACGTAGTCGGCGAAAACGACAAGTACGTTTTCATCGACGCGGACAATCCCGTGTTCGACATGGGCGGCATACTCCGTCCTTCCGAGAACCACGGCGAGTATTACCGTATGGACGTCGCGAGACGCGATGACTACGTCGACGGAAAAGACTGGCTTTCACGTCAGACTTCCGGCGGAAGCTTAAGATTCTACACCGACGCGAAGGAAATTTCTCTTAAAGTCAAATACCGTTCCGTAAGCCTCGGCATGCACCATTTCTGCGACAGAGGCGTTTACGGATTCGATATGTATACCGGCAGCGGGACTGACAGAAAATACTGCGGCGCCATGATGCAGACCTTTGCCGAAGACCCGAACGAAAACGAAAAGACTCTTGTTCTTCCCGGTGACCCGACCGAGGTGCTCATCGAGTTCCCGCTTTACGGCGGCATCGAAACGCTTGCCGTCGGATTTCCCAAGGACGCGTCCGTCGCGCGTCCCGCACCGCGCGCTTACAAGCCCGTGGCGTTTTACGGCTCGTCCATAACTCAGGGAGGCTGCGTTTCGCGTCCCGCTTCGATGTATTCCAACATCGTCTGCCGCGCTCTTGACTGCGACAACGTGAACCTCGGCTTTTCGGGCTCGGCGTTCGGCGAACAGTTCTGCGCCGAATGGCTCGCAAAACGCGATATTTCCTGCTTCGTCATGGACTACGACTACAACGCCCGTTCCATCGACGAGCTGCAGAACACTCATCTTCCCTTCTATGAAACGGTAAGAAAGGCGCATCCCGACATCCCCGTCGTATTCGTCACGCATCCGACGTTCTGGGAGACCAACGGCAACGACATCAAACGCGTCAACATCGTGAAGACGACCTACGAGCTCGCGCTCTCCAAGGGCGAAAACGTATATTTCGTCAACGGCTGCGAATTCTTCCCGTCGCCCATGAAGGATCTGTTCTGCGTGGACAACCTCCACCCGAACGACCTCGGTCACTACTATATGGCAAAAGCCATTTACCCCGTCGTAAAAGACGCTCTGAAAGGCTGATGATATGCAGATAACAAGCGAACAGAAGCACGCTTTCTGGGAATTCATGAGATACTGCGTTGTCGGCGGCGTGGCGTTCCTCTTTGAGACCGCGACGCACTGGCTGCTCTGGAAATTCGTTCTCGCAAGCGAGACCTCTCTCAACACGTTCATAGCCACCGCGGCGGGATTCGTAGTGGGACTCATCGTCAACTACGTTCTGTCGATTCTGTGGGTATTCACCACCAAGACGCAGCAGAAGCAGGGCAAAACGGTCAAAGCGTTCATCGTGTTCACCGTGGTCGGTCTCATCGGCTTCGGGCTCAAGGAGCTGCTCATGTACCTCGGCGCCGTCATCAGCGGCGTGCCGCTTGCCACCTTCGGCGACAAGCCCATTCCCTACTACGCGACCCACATCATTTCCGCCGGCATCGTTCTCATCTGGAACTACATCGGCAGAAAGATATTCGTCTTTAAGAAAGAAAACTGATATACGGGAAAAACATTTATGTACGATATAACAAAGATACGCAATTTTTCGATCATTGCGCACATCGACCACGGCAAGTCGACGCTTGCCGACCGTCTGCTCGAAATAACCAAGAGCGTTTCGGCACGGGAAATGGAAGACCGCATACTCGACAACATGGAGCTCGAACGCGAACGCGGCATCACCATCAAGGCGAGAGCGGTACGCTTCCTCTATCAGGCAAAGGACGGGAACGAATACGTCATGAACCTCATCGACACGCCGGGCCACGTCGACTTCAACTACGAGGTTTCGCGCTCCCTCAAGTCGTGCGAAGGGGCTCTGCTCGTCGTGGACGCCACTCAGGGCATCCAGGCGCAGACGCTCGCAAACGCTTATCTCGCCGTTGACGCCGAGCTTGAGATAGTTCCGGTCGTCAACAAGATAGACCTCGCGTCAGCCGACATCGATATGACGGTCAAGGAGATCGAAGATATCCTCGGGCTCCCTGCCGAGGACTGCCCCAAGATATCCGCAAAGAACGGCATAAATATCGAGGACGTGCTCGAAGCGGTGGTAAAAGAGATACCCGCTCCTACGGGTGACGCCGACAAGCCGCTCGAAGCGCTCGTTTTTGACTCGTATTACGACAGCTACAAAGGCGTTATTGTATATTTCCGCGTCATGAACGGCACGATAGGCGCCGGTGACACTATAAGGATGATGCACACGGGTGCCGAATTCACCGTCGTCGAAACGGGCACGCTCGCGCCTCTCCGTCTCGCTCCGCGTGACAGACTTTATCCGGGCGAAGTCGGATATTTCACGGCGTCCATCAAGAGCGTTTCCGACACCGTCGTCGGCGACACGATAACGTCTGCGGAAAAACCCGCCGACGAGCCTCTCCCCGGATTCAAGAAATGTCTGCCCATGGTATACGCCGGCATTTATCCCGCGGACGGTTCGCGGTACGGCGACCTGCGCGACGCGCTTGAAAAGCTGAGGCTCAACGACGCGGCGTTCGGGTTCGAGCCCGAAACGTCCATTGCCCTCGGCTTCGGCTTCCGCTGCGGCTTCCTCGGGCTTCTCCACATGGAAATAATCGAGGAAAGGCTGGAGCGCGAATTCGATCTCGATCTTATCACGACGGCACCGTCGGTCATTTATCAAATAACCAAGACGAACGGCGACACCGTGATGATAGACAACCCCACCAACTACCCCGTTGCCGAGGAGATAGCCGAATCGGCGGAGCCGATAGTGAAGGCGTCGGTCATCACGCCCACCGAATACGTCGGCTCGATAATGGAACTCTGCCGCGACCGCCGCGGCGTATATCTCGGAATGAGCTACCTCGACACGAACAGAGCCGAGCTCAGGTACGATATGCCCCTCAACGAGATAATATACGACTTTTTCGACGCGCTCAAATCCCGCTCCAAGGGTTACGCGTCGCTCGATTACGAGCACAAGGGCTACGAGCCGTCCAAGCTCGTCAAGCTCGACATACTGCTCAACGGCGACATCGTGGACGCGCTTTCGTTCATCGTACACGCCGACAAGGCGTATCCGCGTGCTAGAAAGATATGCGAAAAGCTCAAGGAAAACATTCCGCGGCAGATGTTCGAGATCCCCGTTCAGGCGGCGATCGGCGGCAAGATAATCGCCCGCGAAACGGTCAAGGCGCTCCGCAAGGACGTGCTTGCCAAGTGCTACGGCGGTGATATCACGCGTAAAAAGAAGCTGCTCGAAAAGCAGAAGGAAGGCAAAAAACGTATGCGTTCCTTCGGCACCGTGGAAGTCCCGCCCGAAGCGTTCATGGCGGTGCTCAAATACGACGATGAGCAGTAAGGGGCTTTCGCTTTACGTCCATTTCCCTTTTTGTGTAAAAAAATGCGCGTACTGCGCGTTTTTTTCTGTTCCGTCAAACGACGAGACGCTTTTTGATTCCTACGCCGAGTCGTGCGTGAGAGATATCAAAGCGATACCGAAAAGCGTTATCTCCACCGTTTATTTCGGCGGAGGCACGCCCACCGTTCTCGGCGAAAAGCGGCTTGCGAAAGTGCTTGACGCGGTATTCGCCTGCCACACCGTGACTGAAAACGCCGAAATAACGACGGAAGCCAACCCCGGTACGGTGAACGCCGACGGACTTCGTACGCTGCGCGAAAGCGGCTTCAACCGTCTGTCGCTCGGGCTTCAGTCGGCAAACGACGAAACACTGAGAAGGCTTGGACGGATACACGACTTCAGAAAATTCTGCGATTGCTATGACGACGCGGCGAAGTTTTTTGACAATATTTCCGTCGACGTGATGTTCGCCCTGCCGAACGACGACCCGAAACCGACCTTTGATTTTGTAAAAGAGCTGTCGCCGAAGCATATTTCGGCGTATTCACTCATCCTTGAGGAAAACACTCCGCTTTTCAAAAAGCAGAAAGACTACGTTTTTCCGTCGGAGGACGAGGAAGAGGAGCAGTACGCATATCTTTGCGCGGCGCTCTCGGACTACGAACACTACGAGATATCGTCGTTCGCCAAAAAAGGTTATGAATCGCGTCACAACAGCGCGTACTGGAAACGAAGCGACTATATCGGGATCGGTCCGGCTGCCCACTCGTTCTGGAAAAACAGACGGTTTTCATGCCCGAACGACATAAGATCATTCATAAACGGTCCGTCTTTCCCGTTCGATACCGATTTTGAAACGTCTCCGGAGATCAGTCAGGAGGAAGCCGAAGAAGAGCGCGTCCTTCTCGGTCTGCGTCTTGCCGAAGGCGTGACGATACCGCAAAGCGCGTATGGTACGGCACAAAAATTCGTCGACGCGGGGTACGCGACGCTTGATAACGGAGTTTTTGCGATGAACGAAAAAGGATTCAGAATTTCTAATTATATAATTTCAAATATTCTGGCGGTGAAATAATATGTTGCTTGACATCGAAAGAATACGCGCCATAACAAAAGGCGCGGAATACGTAAGAGAGGAAGACGGCTATTTCTGCTTCTTCCGCTTTACCGATTCGCAGTCGCTTTCCTATAAAAACGACGGGCTGGGCGATTTTTACATGAAGACGTTCGCGACGTCCGGCGTGAGGCTCGCTTTCAGGACCGACGCGACGAGGGTTTCGTTCGACTACCTCACGTCTGTCGGCTCGAGCCGTTACTACGGCTATTTCGACGTATACGTCAACGACGTTATGACCTTCCACCTCGGGCAGCCAGACGCGAGCGCCGCCGAGGGCAAAGCCGGATTCGTGCTTGACGGCAAAGAAAACAAGATCGAGATATACTTTCCGTGGTCGAGAAGGACGAAAATCAAGAATTTCGAGCTCGACGGAAAAGCCGAGCCCGTAAACAGGAAAGGAAAAATACTGTTCTACGGCGACTCGATAACACAGGGCTACGACGCGATATATCCGTCGCTCGCCTGCGACGCTATAATAGCGCGGCTGCTTGACTGCGACGGCATAAACAAAGGAATCGCCGCCGACGTGTTCTATCCCAAGATCGTCGAAAAAGAAGCCGAAAAGCCCGATATCGTCGTCGTGGCGTACGGCACCAACAACTGGTCAAAGACGCCTTATGAACGCTTTGAAAAAGATTGCAGGAGCTTTTTTGAGAATGTGCGGAAAGCTTTCCCGGACAGCGTTATTTTCGCGCTGACGCCGATCTGGCGCGCCGACTGCGACAAACGCCTCGCGATGGACTTCCCGGCAAGCGAGCTTGACGAGCGTATGCGCGGCATCTGCGAAGGGATAGACGGCATCAATTTCATCAACGGATGGGAGCTCACTCCCCATATCCCCGATTTCTACTCCGACAAATACCTGCACCCGAACGACCTCGGTTTTTCGGTCTACGCGAGAAATCTTTACAAAAAGATGAAAGAAAGCGGAAAGGTATAACGCGATGAGAAACACCGAAGAAATGCTCTCCCTCATCGTGAGAACCGCCGAAAATGATGAAAAAATCAGAGCCGTGATACTTAGCGGCTCGAGAACGGACGTAAACTGCCCGAAGGACGTTTATCAGGATTTTGACATCGTATATCTCGTGACGGATACGTCACCATATTGGGACAACGACGAATGGGTCGAAGCGAACTTCGGCAAGCCTCTTCTAATGCAGAAGCCCGAGAGCATGTCGCTCATCCCGCCCGACGGTGACGGCAAATTCGTGTATCTGATGATATTCCCCGACGGGAACAGGATAGACCTCACGGTGACGAAAGACGCCTGCTTCCCCGAAGGCGAACCGATGGAGATACTGCTCGACAAAGACGGCGTCATCGCAGACGCGAAGATCGATCCGGCGTATTGGTATGTAAAAAAGCCGACACGGAAAGAGTTTTCGGACTGTGCGAACGAATTCCACTGGTGTCTGAACAACGTCGCCAAAGGCATTGCGAGGGACGAAGTACCCTACGCCATGGATATGCTGAATACCTGCGTCCGTGATATGCTCGTCAGAATGTTGTCGTGGTATATCGGTGCCGAACGCGATTTCAATGTGTCGGTCGGAAAACTCGGAAAATATTTCAAAAGATATCTGCCGCCCGACGTATACGAGCGCTGCATAAGCACGTACGGCGCCGCGGACGCCGACTCGATGTGGAACGCCGCTTACGGGATGGTTTCCCTTTTCGGAGATATTGCGAGAAAGACGGCGGCCTCCCTCGGGTACGTCTATGACGAAGACGAAGAAAAAGGCATAATCGCTTATATGGACCTCGTAAAGAACGGGCTCGGATACGACTGATAACAAAAAACGACTGAAAACAAATCTTTTCAGTCGTTTTTATTTTAGTCCGCGGGCATGAAATAGTACCATCTGCCGTCGGTCTTTACGGCGTAAGCCGGAAAATCGAACCTGCGCGTTCCGTTCACCATGACGCTTATCTTGACGTAGGCGAACGACTCTATGACGGTCTTTTCATCCTCGGTGCGGTATTTTTCCGTAAGAGAGGCAAAAAGCGGTTCTGCGCTGCCGATCTCATAAGTGTCGATGAGCGAATACGAAAGGTCAGCGTCCTCGTAGATCGAGCGCGTGGAGTCGTAAAGCCGATCGAGATAATCCTCGAGCGGTTCGTCGGACGGGTTGCGGTATTCGAGCATGGCAATGTTATAGCCCGACGAATAGCGCAGCATCTCACCGGCGTCGGCTTCCATCGAAGCACGTTCATAGCTCCATACGGCGTCAACGGGGTCGTCGCCGCCCTCGGTCGTCACTTCCCTTATGATGAGGAACGCTCCGAGGAGAGCGAGCAGCAGGAACAGCGTGAGAAGGACTATATAAAGCTTTTTGCTCATTTCGTATTGAGAGTGCCGTTCGCGATATCTACCGTTCCGTCGCAGTTGACGGCGTCACCCTTGGCGTAGGCGTTGACGATGCCGCTCACTATCGTGATGTTTTTGGTCGCCTGAAGAGCGTCGTCGGAAGAATGGATGGTGATGTCGCCGTTTTCGATATAAATATACCCCTTATCGTCGTCTTCCTCGTTGGTGGTCTTGATGCCGTCGTCGCACTGCGAAATGGTGATCTTACCGCCTCTGACGGTGACGGAATCGTTGCCCTTGATGCCGTTGTTCTTGGCACTGATGACGAGGGTTGCCCCGACTATCTTGAGGTCGTCCTTGGAGCAAATGCCGTTGTTCGCCTTGGTGGTGACGGTGAGCGTGCCGCTGCCGTTGATGATAAGGTCATCCTTGGAGAAAAGGCAGGCGTTGGGCTCTTCGTCGGCGTTGTCGTAGGTGTACTTGCCGCCGTCGGTGAGCTTGTTGACGCTTCCCTCGGCAAGAGTGACCGAAACCTTGTCGGCTGATTTGACCCAGATGGGAGCGGAATCGCCGCAATGGATGGATGCGTTCTTGAGAACGATGCGGACCTTTTCGGTCTTGTCGACTTCGACGACTATCTGACCGCCCGTCATTTCGCCGCTGAAGACATAGGTGCCTTCGGTTTTGATATTGAAGACCTTTTCGCTCTTCACGCCGTCACATTCAAAAGAAGTTCCGGACATGGTGACGGCAGTTCCCTCTTCGGAAACATTGAGGTCGAATTTGCTGAAAATGTCGTCGCCTTCCGCTTCCTTGCTCGTTTCGGCGCCGTTACTCACGTCGGAAGAAGCGCTGTTTTCGGAAGACGCGGACGTTTCGGTCGTCTTGGATTCGCTGCCGGTGCCGTTATCGGTGCCGCAGGCGATGAGGGAAAGCGAAATGACAAGAGCGAGAAATACGAGAAGTGTTTTTTTCATATTGCATATCTCCTTTTTTTGCATTATACTTTATCAATCTTTGATGAATCTTTATTATGTGCGACTATGTACGAAAAAAGCCCCCGATAATTCGGAGGCTTGTGGAGCTGATGACGAGATTCGAACTCGTGACCTCATCCTTACCAAGGATGTGCGCTACCACCTGTGCCACATCAGCAAATAAACGGCACTAAGACCGTTCATCGTTTTGCGGAATACACCGCTTTATTCGTTTTACTCTTTACGGTCGTTCTTGCACCGTTATCACGCCGTGCAAATACCCCGAGTAAAAATTGGAGCGGATTACGGGGTTCGAACCCGCTACCTCCACCTTGGCAAGGTGGCGCTCTACCAAATGAGCTAAATCCGCATCTCTGGATTATCCGGTGTGGTGCCTCCGGTCGGAATCGAACCAACGACACGGAAATTTTCAGTCTCCTGCTCTACCATCTGAGCTACAGAGGCATAGGCACCGGATAATCGTTTGGCGATCCGGAGGGGACTCGAACCCCTGACCTCTGCCGTGACAGGGCAGCGTTCTAACCAACTGAACTACCGGACCATTTCGTGTACCTCATCGGCAACACGGATATAATACCACAATGAATCGAAAAAAGCAATAGTTTTTTGAAAAAAAGTCAAAAGATTTTTCGTACTCATTTTTGCGTTGATATTACTGCCCTTTTCACGATATCAAAAATTTATATGTCGAAGTCGGAAAAAACGGAGCTGATTTTTGGATAAGTTTTGTAAAAATCAGCCCCATTTTATCACTTCTATTCCGTTACAACGAAAGTGTATCTCACCGTCTTCGGTTCGTTCACTCCGTCGTAAAGCATGATGACGAGGGTGTCTTCACCGCAATATCCCTTGAGCGACGAATAGACGATCTTGCCCGACGTCGTTATCCTGAACGAGCCGTACACGGGAGACGTCAGAACGCGGCAGCTTACGCCCTCGAGCGACGGGATCTCGATCGTCACGCGCTTGCCGTTTTCGACTTCCGCCGACGTATCGGAGAACGCGGAAAGTTCAAATCCCTTCGGCGTGCCGTAGGAGTCGTCAAGCTTGTTCTTTGCGTAGTTATATGTGTCTTCGTAAACGCTTCTGTCGTCCTCGTTCTGCGAGTTGCACGAGCCCTCAAACGCTCCGGGCACGCTTCCCTGATAATAGACCTTGATCGAGTTGATATGACCCGCGTCGTAGGACGTTCTGAGGTACTTGCGGTAAATCTCCCTCGTGCTTTCGCTCGTGTAGTCCTCGAGTTCTATTTCGACGCACATTCCGTATATCTTTGCCATCTCGGCGGTCGTTTGTATGCGGGTCCTGTCGGTCTCGTAGAACATTGCGTTGGGCTGGAGGCAGGCGTAGTCGAATCCGACTTCCCTCCATCTCCATTTGCCGTACGCGCCGTAATAGGGGCACCACGACGAAAGGAGACCGAGCGAATGAACGTATTCGTTGAATCCGGTGATCGAAGCAACGTCGAAATTTATATTTTCTTCGTCGATGTGCTCGCTTGCCCAATAGAAGCCGAGGAATTCGAGGTTTTCGTATCCCTTTGCGTTGAAGCGTCTGACGCACTCATCTGCCTGCCATTTGAGGAAATCTACCGCTTCCGCGGATTTGGTTATCTTTTTGCCGTCAAATACGTAGCCGGAACGGGGGCAGATGACCGCGAGCCAGATGCCGATCTTTTCGTTTTTGCCGAGTTTTTCGTTTATCTCGCCCTTGACCTTGTTGAGAGCGTCGAGGTTGAGACCCTCGTAGAACATTTCGTCAAGGAAGAAGTTATAGGCGTCTTTCTTTTCGGTGCAGTCGGTGGTTCCGCCTCTGAAGCAGAGACACACGGAATCCATAAACGTATCGGTCACGCTGCCGTCCTTATCGACGTAAGCGAGATATCTGAGCGCGGAATCCTCGTCGATGGTGCAGCTGTCGGTGCAATGCACGCCGTAGCCGTTGGTGATGCTTGCGAACAGTATGTTTTCGGCACCGATATCGGCGGGTTCGGGGTATCTGCCCATGACTATCTCTTTGTCATATTCCGCCTGTTTTGCGCCCGACGCGTTCTTTTTGCCGTAGATTTCGAATTCGTCCATATAGACCGAGCTGCCCATGACGTTGAAAGGCACGGTCTCGAACGTGATCCTCACGAATCTTGCTTCGTAAACATCCTTGAGCTCGGCTTCGTAAGTCCAGATAACGGGTTTGTCTTCATAGAACGCTCTGCTTTCCTCGGCGCTGACCGTGACCCAGTTTTCGCCGTCATTGCTCAGCGCGACGTAAGCTGCGGGAGGAGCGGCAACGCCGCTGCCCTTCATATTGAGGAAGGTGGCTTTGAAGCCCGTGACCGCCATTTTGTATTTGAGGTCGATGACTACGTGGCGTCCGCCTCCGCGGGTGAAATGCACCCAGGCGGCGTCGCTGTAATGCTCTTGGGCGTGATGCTTTCCGTCGATGAGTTTTTCAACGTCGCTTGCCGGTCCCTGATTGACTGTCGTCTTGGATATCGGGTCAAAGTGACTGACGTGTACGGTGGTCTCGTCGAGAAGGGCGAGGTTGATGACGTCGTCGTAGTCGGCGTCACCCGTGTTCTTCCAATAGCCGTAGTCGGTCGTATCGAGCGAATAGTTATAAAAATCGTAATAATATTCGGGGTCGTCGTTCACCGCTCCGGGGTTGCGGTCGATATCGCCGTCGGCGCGGTATTCATAGCCGAGTATCTCGGAAACGAAGGTGAACGCTCTGTCGGAGCCCGCAATGAATATTTTGATATATCTTGCCTTTACGCCTTTCGGGAACGCGAAGCAATAATCATAGCTCATTGAATCGTTGAGAGAGCCGCTGACCTCGCATTTGCCGATATCGACGTATTCTTCGCCGTCGTTCGACGCATAAACCGTAACGTAAGAAGGCAGTCCTATGCCGTAGTTCACCTGACGCAGGGTCTTGACCACGACGTCGGCAAGAACGTGTTCACCCTCCCCGAGGTCGAAAACGACCGAGACCGAGGTGTTCGTCCACGCGACGAAGTCCTGCTTGTTGAATACCTCGGGCATTTTGCCGTCGGTGAGTTTTTTGAGATCCGGGTCGCCGTAATCGGCAGACGGCGCTGCGCTGAGCGTATAGGTGAGTCCGTCAAACAGATTCTTCGCCTTCTGTGTTCTGTCTATTTCGCCGTCGAGCATCGAATCGATGAGTTCGACCTTGGGGTTCACAACGAATTCCTCCTTCGATTCTTCGGATGCTTCCGCCGATCCCTCCGCGGAAGCCTGCCCGCTTTCGGTCACGAATGAAGCTTCTGCCGCGGAAGACTCCGCGTCGCCGCTTTTGCCGCAGGCGGCAAGGGACGCGAGAAGAATCAGCGCCAGAATGATTGAAACGACTTTTTTCATGGTTCTTTCCTTTCGGGATTGTTATTATAAATATGATAACATATTCCGTCACGTCTTTCAATACCTTTTCGGGAAAAAGAAAGACGGCAGCAAGCCGAAGCCTGCTGCCGTTTCGTTATATTACGCGTTTCCGCCTCTTACGGTTTTGATATATTCCTCTTTGGCTTCGATTCCCTTTTTCATGCCTTTTTTACGTCCGTAGTAGCAGATCACGACGAACGCCGCCATGATTATCGCGGAGAACAGTATCGTGAGTCCGTTGAAGCGGTACGCGAGGCAGTCGAGAACGAACCGTGTTCCCTCGATATCCTTGCCGTAGATGAACTCGGAAATATCCGTCTTGTCTATCTTCCCTATCCAGGACGACACGACGGCTGCCGGATACCAGAACTGGAACCCGAACATACCGAGGAATTTTTCGTAAAATCCTTCGTAGATATTTACGAACGTTATGATGAACGACGGCAGTATATACTGCATCTTCATCACGAACGGGTCGACCGTCTTTGAGGAATTGTAGCCGATCTTGTACGCCGCGAAGTAGCAGCAGAAGAATCCGCCCGCAAAGAATCCCGCGTTAGTGACGATCGCCGCTATCGGGTATATCACGTTGAAATAGAACGACGCGTCGGCGTCAAGCTCGGTGATGCTCGGGGTCTTGAGGAAGAACGAAAGCAGTATGCGTCCTATAAGTGCCCCGAACGAGCCGATGAACATTGCAACGAGGTAGACGACGTTATTGTAAATAAAGCCGTCGTACTTATTGCTCTTGTGATTTCCCTCCACGAAAAAGCCCCCTGTCAGTTACCGTTTTCAGCAAGTGAAGAAATAAGTCCGAAGAAGTCCTCAGAGCCAAAATAGGTGGTGGGGAGCTCGCCGTTCCACTTCATGACGTAGTAGTAGGTGACGAGGTTCTTGATGTCTTCGTCGGTGAGTTTAGTGCTGTCGGCAGCGAGGATGTCGCGTACCTGACCGATGACGGCGGCGTCCTTCTGACCCGCGTATTCGGCGGCGTCAGCCTGGATCTTGGTGACGTCAAGGTCTGCCTGAGCGGCGATCTTGGCGACTTCCGCGTCGGCGTTTGCCTTGGTGGTGGCGATGTTCTTGGCGTATTCGGCTTCCATAAGAGCCTGCTCCTGCTCGATCTCTGCCTGCTGTTTTTTCTGAGCGGCGACCTGCTTTGCTTCGACGGCGTCGGTGAAAGCGTCGGAGAAATCGAGGTTTTCGAGCGACGTATCGATGACTTCGATATTGTAGTCGTCAAGCTTCGCGGTGAGTATGCTCTTTATTTCGCTCGAAAGCTCGGCGCGTTTTTCAAGAAGCTGCTCGGCGGTGTATTTTGCCATAACGCTCTTGACCGCTTCCTGGATACGGGGAACGATGACCTTGTCGTAGTAGGAAGTGCCGATGGAACGGTAGAGGTTCTGGGCGTTTTCTTTCTGGATCTGATAGTTGAGCGAGTAGGTGACGTCGACTTCCTGAATGTCTGAGGAGAAGCACATGAGGTCTATGCTCGCCTTCTGGTTGCGGTTGTCCATGTTGACGACGGTCTTCCACGGCGCGGTGAAATGCACGCCCGCTTCGAACGTGTAGCTTTCGACGCTGCCGAAGGTGGTAACGATACCGGTGTGACCGGTGGGAACGGTACGCACGCAGCTTGCGCCGGTGCATACGAGGAAGACGACCACGCCGATGGCGATGGCGCCTTTTTTGACGGCGGAGTAGTTCTTGACGTCCTTATTGACGCAGAAGAACACGAGGAGGCACACCGCGAATACGATGGCTCCGAAGATGAAGAGTCCGAACATTGTTTGATTTCCTTTCGTTATATATTATTTTTTTGAATGAGCTTTTCAATATCACCTGATCTGGCGCATTGCATCAGGAAGAACCCGAGCTCTTTGGGGATATCCGCGATGGCGTATTTCACGAAGAGTATCGCGGCGAAATATCCCATCATTCCGCCGAACGGCAGTTTGTGGAACACGACGAGCACTATCGTTGAAATATAGTAGGCGACGGGGAGCAGCTTGGACGCCACGAAGTACACGAAGCCGTTGTTCTTTCCGTGCAGGAACAACCACAGCATTATCACCGTGAATATCACGAGCGGAAGGCCTGCGTAAATATTGCAGTATACCGTGAAGAAGGCGATAGCGGCGGTCACCGTCACTTCGTGCCACAGCATGATGTAACTGTCGAGCATATCGGCAAACGAACGCTTTGACGAGGACGCAAGCTCCTTTTCTTCGCTTTCCGGATACTTTTCAAGCACCTCTTCGATATACTTATCGGCGCGGAGCGATATCTTTTTGCGGTGCTTGTTGAACATCGTACGGGCGACCTTGTCGATGACGAGCGACAGGATTATGCCAACGATACCGAAAGTATAGGCAAACACATTTTCGGTGCTTGTATAACTCATACCGTACGCACCGGTTCCGGCAAACAGTTCCACAAGGCTTACGCCGGAAATGAAGAGCATGACGGTGGCGGCGGTCATCACAAGGTATTCAACGACAAGAAGGACAACAGACCAACGTCGCTTCGATATCATATCTCCGTATAAGCTGCGCAAGCCCGACGGGATCGCTTTGTATATCGGAAATACTTTTCCGACTCCTTTTCCCTTGCCTGCCGTTTGCTTTTTTTCGTAAACTTTGGCATAATACTGTTCGAGATAAGGCAGTACGCGCTTAGGCATAAGTCAGCTCCTTTCAGTCGAGTTCCCCGAGGAGCTCTTCGCTCTTTCGGATGTTCTTTGCGGCAAGGCCCGCGTAGTACATCACGATCAGGACTTTTTTCAGCCTTTCCTTTGCTCCGGCAGCGGGTTCGACGTAGTCGGTGATGGCGTTTTCGACTATTTCTTCCGGCGACTTGGTGCCGTCGTCGGCAAACATGACGTTCACGAAATAATTGTAAAGATCGCTGTCGTCGACAAGGTCGTCGCTTTCGTCGTCGAGCACGCCGTTGATGTAGGAAAGCATTTTGACGATCTGATCGATCTGCATGGTGTCCTTCAGCGCGTTGATGATGACGATGCGGCAGAACTGCCGCTTTGAATACATTTTTTTGACGGGAGGCGACAGAAAGCCGCGCTTGACCCAGTTCTGAATAATATAATATTCAAGACCTGTCAGCGAGCAGACCTGCGAAAGCACGAGGCCGCCCGCGGTAAAAATGTTGCCTATTATATTGGACGCTATGTCCTTGACGCCCTGCTGCGACGGTATGACCTCCATACGGGTCCCGGGAAAATGCGAAATCACAATAATCACTCCCTCTATTCAGTATACCTGATTATAACACATAATCACACGATTGTCAATAGGGTTCGCAAAATTTTTTTACGATTTTTCAAAAAAAATTCCGCGCGGTATCGCGCGGATGTCTTAATTTCTCTGCGGGACGTCGGGGACGTCGTCACCTGCAAAAAAACGCAGTCCCAAAAAGAGACTGCGTTTGAATGCTTTATTGTGGTGATCAGCCGTTGACGAGCTTGTTGATTTCTGCCGCGAAATCGTCTTCTCTCTTCTCGATGCCTTCGCCGCGTTCGTATTTGATGAAGGAAACGACTTTGATGTCGCCGCCGAGTTCTTTTGCTACGGAAGCGGTGTAAGCGCTGACTTTCATGTTTTCTTCCTTAACGTACTGCTGTTCGTTGAGGCAGTTGGTTTCGTAGTACTTGCCTACTCTGCCGGAAACCATCTTTTCGATGACCGCGGCGGGTTTGGAAGCCATCTTGGGATCGTTCTTGATTTGGGTAAGAAGGATCTCTTTTTCGCTGTCGATAACGGAAGCGGGAACATTTTCGGGAGCGACGTAGAGCGGGTTCATTGCAGCGATCTGCATGCAGACGTTCTTTGCGTATTCCTTGAAGGCTTCGGTGTCTTCGATACCGTTGGTGGTTTCGAATTTAACTACGACGCCGGCTGCTCCGCCGCCGTGGATATAGGTGCCGGTAACGCCGGAAACGAGGTCGAAACGTCTAATGCCGATGTTTTCGCCGATGGCGAAGATCTTGTTCTTGGTTTCGGCTTCAACGGTGAGCTCGCTGCCTTCGAGAGTGCAGGCGTTGAGAGAAGCGATGTCAGCGGGTTTGTTCTTGAGGATGGTCTTGAGGATGGCGCTTACGAATTCCTTGAAGGAAGCGTTCTTTGCGACGAAGTCGGTTTCGCTGTTGACTTCAACGATAGCGGTGTAGCCGCATTTTTCGCATTTTGCAACGTCAACGACGCCTTCGGCGGCGATCCTGTCGGCCTTTTTGGCAGCGACTGCAAGTCCCTTTTCTCTGAGGATCTTTATAGCTTCGTCAAAATTGCCTTCAGCGGCAACGAGAGCTTTTTTGCACTCCATCATACCGATACCGGTCTTTTTACGGAGCTCCATTACGTCTTTTGCGGAAATTTCAGCCATTGTTTTCTTCCTCCTCAGCTTTTTCTGCGTTTTCGGACGAATCGGTGAACTGTTCGCCCTGTTTGCCTTCGAGAACGGCGTCAGCCATTACGGAAGCGATGAGCTTGATGGCTCTGATAGCGTCGTCGTTGCCGGGGATCACGTAATCAACGTCGTCGGGATCGCAGTTGGTGTCAACGATAGCCACTACGGGGATGCCGAGCTTCTTGGCTTCGCTTACCGCGTTGCATTCTTTCTTGGGGTCAACGATGAAAATGGCAGCGGGAAGGTTCTTCATATCCTTGATACCGCCGAGGTTCTTTTCAAGGTCGTTCATTTCCTTCATACGGGCAGCGACTTCTTTTTTGGTAAGCATGTCGAAGGTGCCGTCTTCGGACATTCTGTTGTGGGTCTGGAGCTTGGCGATGGACTTCTTGATGGTCTTGAAGTTGGTGAGCATACCGCCGAGCCAACGAACGTTTACGTAGTACATTTCAGCTCTTTCGGCTTCTTCTTTGATAGCTTCCTGAGCCTGTTTCTTGGTGCCGACGAAAAGGATGCTGCCGCCCTCAGCCGCGATGTCACGGATGAACATATAAGCTTCTTCAACCTTTTTAACGGTCTTCTGGAGGTCGATGATATAGATACCGTTTCTTTCGGTAAAGATATACTCGGCCATTTTGGGGTTCCATCTTCTTGTCTGATGTCCGAAATGAACACCTGCTTCAAGAAGCTGTTTCATAGAGATGACTGACATGATGATTGCTCCTTCCGGGTTTTACCCGCCACACGCCCTTTTGAATTTACCGTTTTTTCGTCCCCGTAAACGCGGAAACACCCGACGGCATAAGGCGGTGTGTGTTTTTCTTGGTGGCATAACGCACCGAAATGGGATTATAGCACAGTTTTATTTGAATTGCAATAGTTTTCGGGAATTTTTATTATAAAAATTTATCTTTACATTCCACGGCATAAATGGTATAATGAAGAAAATATCATCAGGAGGAAAAAGCATGAACACCGAATGGTCTCTCAAAGAATTATACAACGGTTTCGACGACGAACGCTTCATACGCGACGAAAAGGAGCTTGATTCCCTTATCGCGGAAGTCGAAAAGCTTTCCGCGTCGCTTGACGGCGATCCGAAAGAAATTCTCAAAAAGGATATTTCCCTTTCCATACGCATAAACGAGCTTCTTACGCTCCTTTTCTCTTATCCGCAGTTCCGTCAGTGCACCAACACTTCCGACGTCGAGTCGGCAGCCGTGCTCGGCAGACTTTCGCAGAAGATGTCTGCCCTTGCCGCTCCCGAAGCGAAGTTCGTCAAATACGTCGCTTCCATCCCCGACATCGAAAGCGTCATCGCGAGCGACGAGCTCCTCACCGAGCACAGATTCCACATCATGAACATAAAGGAACACGAGAAATACAGTCTCTCTCCCGAAGTCGAACAGGTGATGAGCCTTTATTCGATAAGCGGCTCTTCCGCGTGGAGCGACCTGCAGAGCTATCTGACCTCGACCGTCCCCGTTGAATACGACGGCAAGATCACCAACCTTTCCGACATCCGCAACAAGGCGTACGATCCCGATCAGAACGTCCGCAAGGCAGCGTACGAAGCCGAAATAAAGGCGTACGACCGCATCAAGGACGGCGTGGCGTTCGCGCTCAACTCGATAAAGCTCGAAGTCATCAACCGCTGCAAGCTCAAGGGATATGATTCTCCGCTTGACGAGGCGCTCAAAAACGCCAAGATGAAAAAAGAGACCCTCGACGCTCTCATCGGCGCGATGGAAGAATATCTGCCCAAGTTCCGGGAATATCTGAAAGCAAAAGCAAAGCTGCTCGGTCACGAGAACGGACTTCCCTGGTACGATCTGTTCGCGCCGCTCGAAGGCAACGACCGCCAGTTCACCACCGAAGAAGCACGCGACTATCTCGTGGAGCTTTTCTCCGGTTTTGACAAGGACGAAGCCGCGATGATAAAGCGAGCGTTCGACGAAGAGTGGATCGACTTCTATCCGCACGACGGCAAAGTCGGCGGCGCCTTCTGCTCCGATCTGCATCCGCTCGGTCAGAGCCGCATACTCACCAACTACGACGGCGCTCTCGGCGATGTTGTCACGCTCGCTCACGAGCTCGGTCACGCGTTCCACAACTACTGCCTCAGCGAAAACTCCATCCTCAACACTGACGTTTCGATGCCCGTTGCCGAGACAGCTTCCACGTTCAACGAGGTGGTCGCCATGAACGCGGCGATAAGCGCCGAAAAGGACCCGATCGCAAAACGCGCACTCATCGAAAGCCAGCTCATGGACGCGACGCAGATAATCTGTGACATCTATTCGCGCTACGTTTTCGAAACGTCCGTATTCGCGAGCCGCGAAGGCGAATTTCTCTTTGCTCCGTCGCTCTGCGAGCTGATGCTCGACGCCCAGCGCAAGGGCTACGGCGACGGTCTCGACCAGTCGTGCCTGCACCCGTATATGTGGGTCTGCAAGAGCCATTATTACAGCGGCGGACTTTCGTTCTACAACTTCCCGTACGCTTTCGGCGGTCTGTTCGCGCGCGGACTTTACGCCAAATATCTGCACGACGGCGAGTCGTTCGTGCCGCTTTACAAAAAGCTGCTCAAGACCACCGGCGTCGCCACCGTCGAGGACGCGGCGCTCGTTGCCGGCATCGACCTCACGGACAAGGAATTCTGGCGCGCGTCGCTGCAGATACTTGCCGACGAGATCGACGAATTCATTTCCCTCTGCTGACAAAAACACCAAGAGCCGCGGCAAAAATCCGCGGCTCTTTTTTTGAAATTTTTTTAATACTCTCTTGACATACCCTATTTAATAGGGTATACTGTAAATACAGTAATGATTGGAGATGCCATATGACACGTTCTTTTATTGAACTTCCAATATTTCGTTCAAAATGGAAGTCCCTCGGTCTCAACGATGACGACCTTCGCAGACTTCAGATAGAATTATTGTCCGACCCGAAAGTCGGTGCCGTAATGCAGGGAACGGGCGGAGTTCGAAAAATGCGCTTTGCCTTTGAAGACCGCGGAAAAAGCGGAAGTATACGAGTGATATACGTTGATTTTGAAATATATGAAAAAATTTATCTCATCACCGCATATTCAAAAGACGAAAAGGATAATCTTACAATGAGCGAGAGAAACGAACTGCGCCGGATGATAAATATTCTCGAAAATCAGCTTAAAGAAAACAAATAATACCGCTTTTGAGAAAGGAGAAACGTTATGAGCATATTTGACGAAATAAAAACCGGATTGAATCAGGCGATAGAATATGAAAAAGGCAACTTAAAAGCAAAAACGACCACATTGACTATCACTGCCGTGGATACCTTCACGCCCGGCGAAATAAAAGAGATCCGCAACAATACCGGACTTACGCAAGTTCTTTTTGCACAGTTTATGGGCGTATCCGTAAAAACCGTCGAAGCGTGGGAAGCGGGAAAAAATCATCCTGAAGGAACTGCCTGCCGTCTTTTGTCGCTCACGCGATCCGATCCGGCATTTCCGCTCAAATCCGGAATAGTCAGAGCATAAAAGAACAAAAGCGTCGAAAAGAAAACTCTCTTTTCGACGCTTTATTTTTATCTTATCACGCTTTGGAAAGCTATCGCTTTGCCGAGGATGCGTATCTCGCGGAGCTCTTCTCCTATATATACCATCGGCTCGTACTTGGCGTTTTCGGGGCTCAGGACGAGCTTTTTCTTTTCGGGGTAAAAGTAAACGCGCTTGAGTGTCGCGCTGTCGTCAATGACGATGGCGGCGATGTCGCCGTTGTTCACCATCGGCTGAGAACGTATAAAAACGATGTCTCCGTCGTATATGCGCGCGTTTATCATACTGTCGCCCGAGGCGCGGAGCGCGAAATCGGCGTCTTCGGCAGCGCCCGCGTCGATGAACGTGTCGTAGTCCTGCTCGGCAAGGATCGGCTGACCGCAGGCGATATCGCCTATGAGCGGTATGCGGCGTTTGGTGATCGGCGTGATGTTGTCGTATCTGGAAAGGTCGCCTTCGTCTTCCCCGAGCAGATAATTTATGCTGACGCCGAAATAGTCGGCTATCTTCTGCAGCACGGCTCCGCTCGGCACGTTTCCGTTCTGCTCCCAGTATTTGATCTGATTCTTTCCGAAATGAAGGTCGGCGGTGATGCGGGCACGCGTCACCTTGTTTTCAGCCATGAGCTCTTTAAGATTGTCAATAAACATGATTACCTCCACAAAACTCACAAATTTGCGTCAAGTTTTTGTGCAAAACGACTATTTTCATCTTTTTAGTGATTAGGTATTGACATTTCCCTATTTTAGGGATACAATACACTCACAAAATCACTAAAATGATTATATCAAATCGTAAGTGACTTGTCAACAATAATTTTCAATTTTTTTGAGAGGTAATCAAAATGAAAACAATAAGAACTCTTCTTAATGTTATAGGAGCGAACGCCCTTATACTTGCGTTCTGCGTATGCGGACACAGCAGCGCCGTCTGGTGGAAAACGCCCGTACTTATGGGAATGTTCATTCTTCTTTCTCTCGTGTGCTTCACGACCGCGTCGCTCCTCAAAAAAGAGAAGCTGAACAAATTCACCAAAAACGTTCTCCGCGTTCTTCTCGCGTTCCACGACGCGCGCGATTCTTACCGCACTTCCCTTTCCTCGACGAGGAGCAGCGTCAGACGCACGGTGCGTCAATGATCGGGATCACCTTATCGCGAGCTCCTTTTTCTTGAGGTATATGTTGTCGGCGAGCATGGCGATGAATTCGCTGTTCGAAGGCTTTGACTTGTACGCCGACACCGTATAGCCGAAATACTTATAAAGAATATCGGGGTCACCCCGCTGCCACGCCACCTCGATGGCGTGACGCATCGAACGCTCTATTCTCGACGAAGTGGAAGAATACTCTTTCGCGATCTCGGGATAGAGCTTTTTCGTTATCATTTCGAGGTTGCTTCTGTCGTTGACTGACCTGATTATCGCGCTTCTGAGGTAATAATAGCCTTTGAGGTTCGCGGGCACGCCCATGTTGTGCAGCATTGACGTCACGCGGCTTTCAAGCTCGAACGATTCGGAAACGTCGGCAAGGCTGCGTTTTCTGTTCCGGATGAGTCTCGTTATGCGTGAAGCGAGAAATTTGTAGTCGAGCGGTTTTATGACGCAGTAGGCGGCACCGGCGTCGCAGCATTCGCGGAACGCTTCCTCGTTGTTGAACGACGACATCACGATTATCTCGGGCGAGTTCTTTCCGAGCGTACTTCGGCACTTTTCGATCAGCGAAACGCAGTCGTCGGACGACACGCTGAGTTCACACAGCAGGACCTGAGGTTTAAGATCGGCGGTCTTCTTGTAGGCTTCCGTCGGGTCGGAGGCTTCCGCGATGATTTCGATGCCGCATCTACGGAGCTCGTCGGCGCACCTTGACCTGAAATCACGGGATCTGTCGGATATTATCACTTTTCCGTAAGCTTCGTTCATTTCCATATACTTTCCTCTTTCCTCGTTTTGGTTTACGCAAACAATTGTAGCACCGTTTTTCGCCGTTTCAATATTGTTTTTGACATTTTTGCCGCGCATAACACGACACGATTCGACAATTTTCGATACATATTATACCATAAACACGCAATTCGTCAATATTCGGGATAATAATGGATAAAAAAACTCTTTCGTCATGACAGACAAAAGAGATCCTCGTTTTTCTTACGCGAACGTGCGGCATAAGAACCGAAGGAGTTGTATTGCGGGAGTAGATTGATACACGCACACGGTGTTATGATATACCCTTCGGCGGATGACATACCAAGCCTGCGACATAAAAAAATCACTTGCTTATGCAAGTGATTTTTTGGCGGAAAGACAGGGATTCGAACCCTGGGTGGGGTATTAGCCCACACACGATTTCCAGTCGTGCGCCTTAGACCAGCTCAGCCATCTTTCCAAAGCTGCTTGTGGCAACAGAAGGGATTGTACCACATCGCAGACGATTTGTCAATATCTTTTTTGACTTTTTTTATTCTTTTTTGCCAATGACGAATTCGCCGAAGAATTGCGGGCAATGAAACTCAGGCGACGGCAGGTCGATCGGATAAAGAGAGCCGAAGTGAGGTACGGCTGTCTCGTCGCCGCATTTGTACATATTTCCTTTGAAAGTATAGCCCTCCGGGAAGTCGGACACACCGAAGAGAGCGTTTATGGTCTCGTTTTTGATGAAATACTCGACCGACCAGTAGCCGTTGTGCTTCTCTGCCTTCGGGCGGAGCTCCTCGACGTCGATGAGCTGCTCGACGGGCACTTTGTCCTTGCGGCAGGTGCGTCTCGCGCAGACGTAAGCGCCGTTGGCGTTGGCTTCGAGGTTTATGTAATAAGGCGACTGATTATTGAACGCGGGGAAAAACTCGAGGCAGCTGTCGGTATGTACGGGATCGCCGTAGTTGAAATAGACTGCCTTGGGGTCGTTCTCGTGGCAGACGAGTCTGACGGCAAAGCCCTTGCCGGTGACGCAGGCGACCTGACCGTAAGCCACGGGCATATAGTCGCTGCCCCACGTATAGCTTTTGATGAACGCTTTGGGAACGTTGTCCCAGACGACCTTATCGGTCTGAGGAATGATATATTTCGTCATTGTTTGGGTTCCCTCTTTCTGAGAAGAATTGCGAGAGCGATCGCGAGTATCATGAGGAGCACCGCCGAAAACAGCACCGCGCCTCCCCAAACGCTGGGTTCTTCGAGGAATTTGACGATATCTTTGCCGATGTACTGCCCCAAGGGAACGGCGACGAACACGAGTGCCGCGACGATGCAGACCGTGTAGCAGAGTATGCGGATGAGGCGCAGCGACATAGTCATGTGCTTGAACTTTTTCGCCTGCGCTTCGATCACGCGGTTCTGTTCCTCATAGAGTTTGTTGTATTCCTTGAGCTTTGATTCGGTAAGCTCAGCGACCTTTTCGACGACGGCGTCCTTGATGGATTCCTGCCATTCGGCGAACATTTCGGTCTTTATGGTCTCGACCTTCTGATTGATGCTTTCGGCGAGTATCGCGTCGACTTTTTTGGTCTGCTCGAGGTTGCTCTGCATTTCGCTTATCAGCGTCAGCTGTTTTTCGCGGAGCGCGAGCTCTTCTTCTTTGAGGCGGTTGAATTCCTCGCGGGATTCCATCAGATGCTTTTCGAGCAGCGTGACTTTATATCTGGCGTCTTCTTTTTCGAAAATGACGTCGAATTCGCCTTTTGCGGATTTATTTTCCATTCTTTTGTCCTCCTGTTACCCTCCGATAATACCATATTTTGCAAGCCGTGTCAAGAGATTTAATGTGACGCTTTACGCGCTTTGACGCACATTTCCGACGTTCATTTCCCTTTTCCGCCGACAAACGGCATTTCTCTGAGGCGAACGAGGATGGGCGACGCGATGATGACGAGTGCGCCGTCGGGGCCGAGATAGGTGATGTTGTACACGAAGGAGTAAGTCCACATCCCCACCGTCTTGACGTAATCGTTCCATTCTCCCGTCTTGGTTATCTCATACCAGACGACGGCACCGCCGAGGAAATGGCACATAAATCTCAGAACGACGACGAGAACGGTACCGCAGATCACGGAAACGCAGACCGTCTTTTTGCTCTTCGGCTTCATCAGCATGAACACGCCGCCGAGTCCGAGAAGCGTGAACGGCAGGATATAGTCGAGCATAACGCCGCCGAACACCCCGAGAGGGGTCGGTATATAAGTCAGGTTGCCGAGCCCGAGAAGCATCTGTATGAGGCTGTAAACGAATCCGCTGCCGAGCCCCCACACGAGTCCGTGACGCACCGAAATGAAAATTATCGGCAGCATCGAAAGCAGCGTGACCGAGCCGCCGAGCGGCGCCTGATAAAGCTTGCACATCGAAAGAACGGTGGCAAGCGCGATCATCATCGCGCACTCGGTCATGGTATAAAGTTTTTTGTTTTTCATATTTTTCCTTTCCCGGGCAGGCAAAAAAACCGCTTATCCCCCGTGAGGGATAAGCGGTAAAAAATCTATTTTACAATTCCTACGCCGGCATTATCCGTACAGGTTCGCGGGTATGATCTCAGCCTTGCGGCACCCCGTTGTATATATTTTTATCCTTTGATCTCGTGGATATTCACGAAATACTTGGCGTCATCGTTGGTGATCTTCTTGATGGCTCTGTTATCGAAGAACTTGGTAGCGACCTGTTCGAAGAGCGCATAGGAAAGAACGTCTTCGTCCTGTTCGATATATTTCGCGGCTTTTTCGCGGAGAGTATCGAGCTCGGGTTTGAGGTCGTCTGCGGGTCTGTGGGAGATAACGGGTTCGTCACCGATGATCTTCTTGACGAATTCGGGCTTGATGGGAGCGGGAGTTTTGCCGTATTCGCCTTTGACGATGCCTTTGAATTCCTTGGTAACGGTCTTGTATCTTTCGCCGGTGAGAACGTTGAACACTGCCTGAGTGCCGACGATCTGGGACGAAGGAGTGACAAGAGGAGGATAACCCACGTCTGCTCTGACTCTCGGAACTTCTTCGAGAACGTCCTGGAGCTTGTCGAGCTTGCCTGCCTGCTTGAGCTGAGAAACGAGGTTGGAAAGCATTCCGCCGGGGACCTGATAGAGGAGGGCGTTGATGTTGACCTTCATGACCTTCGGATCGAGCTGACCGGAAGCGAGGTATTTTTCACGGAGTTTATCGAAATGTTTGGAAACGATATCGAGCTTGTTGAGGTCGAGACCGGTGTCGAACGGAGTGCCCTGAAGGGTGGCGACCATCGGCTCCGTAGGAGGCTGAGAGGTGCCGAGAGCCATCGGGGAGATAGCGGTATCGACAACGTCAACGCCTGCTTCGATGGCTTTGAGAAGAGTCATGGAAGCGAGACCCGCGGTGTAGTGGGTATGGAGCTGAACGGGGATCTTGACCTTGGACTTGATCGCTTTGACGAGATCGTACGCGTCGTAAGGTTTGAGAAGGCCTGCCATATCCTTGATGCAGATGGAATCGGCGCCCATGTCTTCGAGGTCTTTGGCGAAGTTTGCGAAATATTCGTTGCCGAAGACGGGACCGGTGGTGTAGGAGAACGCCGCCTGAACGTGTCCGCCTTCTTTTTTTGTAGCATTGATGGCGGTCTTGAGGTTTCTCGGATCGTTGAGAGCGTCGAAGATCCTGATTATATCGATACCGTTCGCGATGGACTTCTGAACGAAGTATTCAACGACGTCGTCAGCGTAGTGACGGTAGCCGAGGATGTTCTGTCCTCTGAAGAGCATCTGGAGCTTGGTATTCTTTACGTTTTCGCGGATGGTGCGAAGTCTCTGCCAGGGGTCCTCGTTGAGGAAGCGGAGGCAGGCATCGAAGGTAGCGCCGCCCCATGCTTCGAGAGAATAATATCCGACGTCGTCAAGAGCCTTGAGGATGGGGAGCATCTCTTCGGTGGTCATACGGGTAGCGATAAGAGACTGATGGGAGTCACGGAGTACGGTTTCCGTAATCTTTACTTGTGCCATTATGTTTAACTCCTTTTTTCTGAATTACTGGAAGAGTGCGAGGAACACGCCTGCGGCAACGGCAGAACCGATAACGCCTGCGACGTTCGGGCCCATAGCGTGCATAAGGAGGAAGTTGGAGGGATTTTCTTTCTGTCCGACTACCTGAGAAACACGGGCTGCCATGGGAACGGCGGAAACGCCCGCGGAACCGATGAGCGGGTTGACCTTACCTTTGGTGATCCAGCACATGATATTGCCGAATATAACGCCGCCGAAGGTCGCGAAGCAGAACGCGCAGAGACCGAGAACGATGATGTAGATGGTCTGAGGAGCGAGGAAGCTCTCCGCGTTGCAGGTAGCGCCGACGGAAACGCCGAGGAGTATGGTGACGATGTTGCAGAGTTCGTTCTGAGCGGTGTTGGAAAGTCTGTCGGTAAGTCCGGTGACCTTGAAGAGGTTACCGAGCATGAGCATACCGATAAGGGGAGCGGCATCCGGAAGGATAAGGCTCACGAGAAGAGTAACGAGGATCGGGAACACGATCTGTTCGCCCTTGGAAACGGGACGGAGCTGTTCCATGACGATCTTTCTGTTCTTCTTGGAGGTGAAAGCCTTCATGATCGGGGGCTGGATGAACGGAACGAGAGCCATGTACGAGTAAGCGGCGATCGCTATTGCGGAAAGGAGATGAGGAGCGAGCGTCTTGGTGACGTAAATGGCGGTAGGACCGTCGGCACCGCCGATGATACCGATGGAAGCAGCCTCGGGAACGGTGAAGCCGAGCACGAGAGCACCGATGAAAGCGACGAACACGCCGAACTGAGCGGCGGCGCCGAGAAGAATGGACTTAGGATTTGCGATGAGCGGGGAGAAATCGGTCATTGCGCCGACACCCATGAAGATGAGCGGCGGATAGATGCCGAGCTTGACGCCGAGATAGAGGTAGTCGATGAGACCGCCGTCAGCGCCGAGAGAAGCCCAGTCGATGTGACCGGTCTCGTTAATGAAGTTTGAAGTTTCATAAAGGTTTGCGCCGGGAAGGTTTGCGAGCAGCATACCGAAAGCGATCGGTATGAGAAGGAGCGGTTCGAATTTTTTGACTATGGCAAGATAAAAGAGCAATCCGATGATGACGTACATAACGAGCGTGCGCCAATCAAGATCAGCAAAACCGGATGCACCAAATATATTACGGAATGCTTTGAATATATCCAAAACTATACCACCTTTTCCTGATAATATCGTTCAAGTCGTAAAGACTTAAGCGAGGACGAAGAGAAGGTCGCCGGTATTGACGGTAGCGCCCTTTGCGGTAGCGGAAACGACTTTGCCGTCGCAGGGAGCGAGAACTTCGTTTTCCATCTTCATTGCTTCGAGGATGCAGAGAACGTCACCCTTCTTTACGGTGTCACCTACAGCGCAGTTGACTTTGAGGATGTTGCCGGGAAGAGGAGCGTTGACCTTTGCGCCGTCAGCGGGAGCTGCGGCTGCGGCTGCTGCTTTGGGAGCTTCTGCCTTGGGGGCTTCTGCTTTCTTTTCTTCGGTCTTTGCCGCGGGGACATAGGTAGCGTTGGGATCGGCTTCTTCAACGGCTACTTCATATTTGGTTCCGTTAACGGTAATGATGTACTTTTTCATTTTACTTTTCTCTCCTTAATTGATTTTTGTGATTGAAATAACCTTGAAGGCTGCGTCGGAATCGTTTCTGGACGCGGCGATCGCTGCGGTAGCAACGGCTACCAGGGTTTCCTCATCCGTTTCGGAAGAAGAAACGGCGGGAGCGCTTACGGGAGCTGCGGTCTTCTTGGCAGCGGCTTTCTTGGTGCTCACGTTGTAATAAACCTTGAAGAGGTACAATATGAGGCACAGAACTGCGAGTACCGCGAAAACGATGAGCATACCGATGGCGCAGATCTTGAGACCGTAGATGAATCTTTCACCGAGTCCGGCGTTTTCGGGAATGTTCTCAAAACCGGATTTGGAGAATTCTTCTACCCACGAAGTCTCAGCTTCGGCAAAAAAATTGTGCATAACTGGTTATCCTTTCCGATCGGAACTTTCATTCCAACCCATTTTATTAACATTTTATATAATACACTACAAGGTCAAAAATTGCAACAGTTTTTTCAATATTTTGATAAAATTCTGCGATTTTGATATTACCCGTGTTGACAAACACAAAATATTGTAGTAAAATGTACAAAAATTCCGGAAGAGGTGTCGGACGTATGAATTCAATGCATCACGACGTGGAAAGAATCCTTTTCTCCGAGGAAGAAATAGCTTCCAAGGTCAAAGAACTCGGAGACGTCATAACGAAAGATTACGCGGGCAAGAATCTGCTTGTCGTAGGTATCCTCAAGGGCTCTGCCGTCTTTATGTCGGACCTTATCCGCGCCATAGACCTCGACTGCCCGATCGACTTCATGAGGGTCTCGTCCTACGGTTCGGGAACGAGAAGCACGGGAAACATCAATATCGAGCTTGACCTTCGCTGCCCCATCGACGAATACGACGTGCTCATCGTCGAAGACATACTTGACTCGGGCAACACGCTTTCCTGCCTCAAGGACATCCTCGGCATGAGGAACCCCAGGTCGCTCAGGATATGCACCCTGCTCGACAAGCCCGACAGAAGGCTCGCGCCCATACACGCCGACTACATCGGCTACACCGTGCCCAATTATTTCGTCGTCGGCTACGGTCTCGATTATAACGAAAAATACCGCAACCTCCCGTACGTCGGCATCCTCAAGCCCGAAGTTTATACGAAACAACGATAACGAAATCGCCGGAAGAAGGTCGAAAAAAACTTCTTCCGGCGTTGTTTTATGCTTTTTTGATCGTCAGCAGAACGAGCTCCGGTCCGTTGAACAATCTCGGTATGAGGACGTGGTTGGCGAGCCCGCGCGAGATGACGAGTTTTCCGTCGTGGATGCCCGAGGTGAGCTTGGGGAACAGTCCCTGCCCCGGTGCGTATATGCCGTGACCGAAGAACCGCCACTGACCGCCGTGAGCGTGTCCGGCGAGTACGGCGTCAAGTGACCGGTCTTTAAGATATTTCGGGTAATACTCGGGATGGTGGCACAGAAGCAGTCTGAAGCCGTCTTCCCTTTCGTATCCGTCGAGCCAGCCGAGCGACGGCGACGGCGTTTCGCCCACGTGTCCGTGGCACGACGCCGAGGAAAGTCCGCCGACGACGAGATCACCGAAGAAAGCGTAGTCGTTATCGAGCAGTACCGCTCCGGTTTTCCTGACCTTTTCGGCGTTTATCCTCGATATCCCCGATTCGTGATTGCCGAGCGAATAGAACGTCGGAGCGACGGACGCGGCTTTAGTCAGAAATTCAAATCCGTTTTCGTTTTTCTTTTCGGTTTCGGCGTCGTCTTCCCTTGCGAGCCACATCATGAGGTCGCCCGCGACGGCGATGACGTCGGGTATCGTTTCACGCAGTGAAGCAATTATCGCGTCGTGTTTTTTGTTGTGTATATCCGGCACGAGCGCAACGGTATAGCTGCGTCCGACGCGGTCAGACAAAATCGTATAGCGGGTGGTCTTCATAATTCGTCCTCCGTTCGCTTATATTATATTCGCCTTCGGCGTCAAAATCAAGAAAATGACAAAATTTTCATTTATTTTTCCGCACGTTAAAACAAAATACAAAATTTTGATTATGATATAAGTAAAGATATATTTTCGGAAAGGCAGAAAAATGAAAAAACAAGTCAAAACCGCGCTTATCGTCTCGGGTGTCGCAGCCGCAACGACCTCCGCGCTTATCGGGCTTACATATCTCACCTCAAAAATGTTCGTTGACGCGGCGCTCGACCGTGAGATGCCGAAGTCGATGCAGAAATTCAAAAAGGCGATCGCCGGATTCAAGAAGAACGAGGATTTCGTTCAGAAGATGCGTTCATCGGCGGACGAGCTGAAGCAGAAAGAGACCGAAGAGATCGAGATAAAGGGATTCGACGGCATTACCCTCGTCGGTCACGTCTACCCTGCCGAAAACGCGAAGCGCGTCATCGTCGCGATGCACGGCTGGCGTTCTTCGTGGAGCCGAGATTTCGGTATGATTGCCGATTTCTGGCACGACAACGGCTGCACCGTCATATACGCCGAGCAGAGAGCGCAGCACAACAGTCAGGGCGAATACATCAGCTTCGGGCTTTCGGAAAGGTTCGACTGCCTTTCGTGGATAAACCTCGCGTCGTCAGAATTCCCCGACCTTCCCATATACCTTGCCGGCATATCCATGGGCGCGACAACGGTGCTGATGGCGTCGGGATTCGGGCTTTCGGAAAACGTGCACGGCATACTCGCCGACTGCGGGTTCACGTCGCCGCAGGCTATCTGGAAGCACGTTTCAAATAAAAACCTGCATCTTCCCTACGGCATACACGGGATAGTGGCGAGCAGTCTGTTCAAAAAGAAGCTCAATATGGAATGTGACGAATATTCCACGCTCGACGCGATGCGGACGAACAAAACGCCGATACTTTTCGTCCACGGCACCGACGACAAGTTCGTCCCGATAAAAATGACGTACGACAACTATTACGCCTGTACCGCCCCGAAAAGGCTGCTCGTCGTTCCGGGCGCGAACCACGGCATGAGCTACTCGGTGGAGACCGAAAAATACGAAAATACCGTGCTTGAATTCTTTGAGGAATTCGACGGAGAGAGCATTAAGCATTAAGCAAAATAGGAAAGGATTTCCGCGTCGTTGACGCGGAAATCTTTTTTCATTAGTTATGGTTTATTAGTTTATAGTTATAAGCTTGAAAAAAGCGTTTTTCAGGAAAGCGGATACTTGGACGGTCTCATGGTGTGGCGCAGGAGATAGACGGCGTCAGCCGAATTGACCTTTCCGTCACCCTGCATATCGCCGCTCTGGCTGATGGGATACTTGCTTGCTCTCATCGTGTGGCGGAGCAGATAGACGGCGTCGGCGGAGTTGACCTTGCCGTCGTCGTTCACGTCGCCGATCAGATAGGTTTTTATCCACTTGGCGTAAATTGTGGTGTTTGCGGTGATCGCTTTATTGAAGTCAAACCTTGCGAAGAAGGCGGCATCCGCGTACCAACCGCCGAACGTCCAGCCCTCTGCCGCAGGATCGGCAGCGGGCTTCGTTGCCTTGCTGCCTTCATTTACCGTCTGTGCAGCAGGAGCAGTACCGTGTCCGTTCATGTTGAAGCTGACGATGTAGGTGCGGCGCAGCGTTTTTATATGTTGCTGTAACGGTAACGTCTTTAGCAGGCATTGTAAAATAGGCACCGTCTGCTTTTTCCGAATCGCTAATCACAACATCATCGCTTACCCATTTATCAAAATCACGTCCGTTATAAGTGGAGTCAGCCTTTAGGAGAACAATCAAACCTGCTTTCTGTTCGTTGATCGGAGCTCCCAGATAGTAGGCTGCCGGGTTTCCGTCTCCGGTTACGGTGATGGTATAGATAGGAGCTTTTGACTTATAGACGGGGCTGTCGGTTCCTAACGATACAGGGTTGTTTTCGTAATCGTACACAGCTTGAACCGTTACCATATATTCCCCATCATAGCCGTATGTATATATCATCTCGGAAAAATCGAAAAATGTCTTTCTTATCACTCTTTGTGCGGTACCTACTTGCCTGAATATCCCGTCTGATTGTTTTTTCATAAGCCGTAAATAATAATTAGTTGCACCGGGAAAGGCATCCCACATCAAAGTTGTGCCACCCCATCTAATGTTTGAAATACTCTCCTTTCCGCCTTCAACGGTTATCGTGTTGGAATTTACATAGGCGGATTCTCTATATCCATCCGCTCTCACGAATGCGCTTGCATAATATGTTGATCCGGCTGCCAGATATTCGCTGAAATCATAAGAATTGGTATCTGAGCCTATGGCTGTTATAGCACTATGACCAGTATCATTATTATACAATGTAAAAACGTATTCGCTTGCATTCGTCACACTTGAGCATGTTACTGTTCCGTCTTGGCTCAGTTTGATTGATACCGGCGCAGGCAGTATCGGAATATTGACCTCAAACTCATTTGAATACCCTTCAGCAATGTCTTCGTAACTGTTATTTTGCGCAACTACCAGTATTTTATATTTATTGCCGCCATTCCCGTATTTCGCTGTAAAACCGGAAAAACGACACTTCAATTCATCATTTTTCCATACGTATTTCCAATTTGTATAAGGCATCTGAGCCCAGGTACCATCCGGTTTTGTGTTGTAAAGCATGCAGGCATACCTGCTTGCACCTTCAACAGGCTCCCACGTGACTTCAGCATAACCAGAGTCATAATTCGCACTTACAGCAATAGTTCTTGCCGCAAATGCGCTCATCGGCATAAGTGACAGGCACAGCACGAGGCAAAGAAGTAAACTAAGGATTCTCTTTTTCATTCTGCATTCCTCCAATTTCAACTCTCATTTTATATTTTTTATATTTGTTTATAAAATAATAAAAAACGGCGCACTATGCCGTAAAGCATAATACGCCGTATTTTTTATCAAATATCGCGAAAATCGCTTGCCGAAAGAGCGCAGTCTGACTACGCTTGCTTGCTTGCTTGCTTGCTTGCTTGCTTGCTTGCTTGCTTGCTTGCTTGCTTGCTTGCTTGCTTGCTTGCTTGCTTGCTTGCTGAAAGATTATCGCACGCTCTCATCGTCAATGTCAAGTCCTTTCGTAAAATTTTCGTATGTTTTTTCCGAAAATCATTGTAACAGATATTTTCGTCAAAGTCAAGACCGCTTTTGCCGTATTCGCAAATAATCTGCCCATATTTCAACGGTAAAGCCGCGACTTTCTTATTAGTTTAATGCCAAATGCTTATTACGAAAGCGGATACTTCGCGGGTCTCATGGTGTGGCGCAGGAGATAGACGGCGTCAGCCGAATTGACCTTTCCGTCGCCCTGCATATCGCCGCTCTGGCTGATGGGATACTTGCTTGCTCTCATCGTGTGGCGGAGCAGATATACGGCGTCGGCGGAGTTGACCTTGCCGTCGTCGTTCACGTCGCCGCGTTCTGCCGTGTTGCCGGGTATATCTTTGGGAGTGTAGAGATAGTAAAGGTCAGCCGACTGGCTGTATCTGTTCATATACACCTGCGTCGGCGCTTTGCCGTTGATGAGGAACTCTGTCTCGTACAGACCAAAGCAATAGTTTTCGACTGCTCTGACGTAGATGGTCACCGAATAGGTCTGTCCCGCTTTGATGGCTTCTCCCATGTTGTCGTGTCCTTCGGTCATCCAGCCCACGCCCGTGACCGAAAAGTGCCCGTTGCGCTGCATCGCCGTGGAAAGCGAATATTCGTTATTCTGTATCGGTGTTCCGACGACGGGCTCAGGTACGGTGATCTGTACCGTGGTGATGGGGACGCCGTTTTCGGGGATGGTCGGAGTGACGTGGAAAGTTACCGCAAACTCGGCGTTCCGCGGGTTTATCATTGCGTACGCCGTCTGTCCGTTCCATTTCGCGTTCGTCGTTCCGCCGATGTAGCGTCTGATGCCGTCACATTTCAGATTTATCCTCACGAGGATCTCGTCGCCGATGTTGGGAACGTATTCTTTGCCCATACTCCTGTTGAAGAGGAGGTATTCTATCGAAGTGACGTCGACGTAATTGCCGTTCTGATCGCGCACGAGCGCGTTGTAATCGACGACCTGCCCCGCCACGGGGGCGTCGAGGTTCACGACTTCGAGAGCTCTGTAATCCTCGACCCACTTTGCCAAGAGCATTACGCCGCGCTCCGGCACGGTCAGCGTGATCTCGGACGCGTCATTTTCCTCAAGCAGCACGACTTCCTTGTAGTCGGGGTCGTAGTAATAGAGTTTTGCAAGGTGATAACCCTTGTTGGGTATTATTTTTACCGTGACCTTATCTCCGGAAGAAGCCGAGGTCAGTTCGGGGACTATCTTCCCTTCGACGGTATCGCGTCCGATGACAGCCCATCTTATGTTCGTGATGGTGGAATTCGGTCCGTTATAGGTATTGATGTTCCAGAACGAGCCGCCCTTTATCACCGACGCGTCGCTCATGACGAGGACGTTGTCTTCGAAGCGTCCCGTTTCGATGCGGTTGTACTGATAGCCGCCGGACGTGAACGTGCCGCCGCAAATCACGCCGTAGTTCATCCAGCCGAGCCCGATCTCATCCATCGCCGAAAACGTGCCGCCCGTGATATACGATTCGTTCCACGTATCCGGTTCGTTGAGCACGCCGTTGACCAGCGCGGATTCACCGACGAACGTGCCGCCGTTTATATAAGCGGGTTTGTTTTTCTCGCCTTTGTTCCGGACCATTCCGCCGTAATCTCCGCCGTTTACCGTGCCGTAGTTATAAAGCTCCGACGTTTCGGCGTAATTGATCGTGCCGCGATATTTGTTGATTATTCTGACGAAATCGCCGCCGTTGATGACGGCGAGAGCGTTGTTCGTGGTAGTTTCGCGGAAATGGCCCCCATTGATCGTGCCGTAATTGGCAAGATTGTAATACCGTCCGCTGTTGATGGTACCGTAGTTTTTGTTGTCGAGTCCGTCAAGCATTACGGACTCGAGCTTTCCGCTCGTCTCATTGGTGAACGCCATCCCAAATCTTCCGCCTATGACGGTGCCGTAGTTCACGATCGGTTCGTTGATCGAGCCTTCCCCCTCGAACAAAAACGTATGTCCGCCGAGCAATATCATGGCGTTGCCGTTAAAGGGGTTTCTCTCGTCGGCAGAAGTGACGAGCTCCCAGCACGTGTTTTTGTACTCCTGACCGCCGATGATATAACCGTTTTTGTCGATGGTGATGACTATGACCCCTTCTTTATCTTCGGCGTCAGCCCCGAAGAACGGGAAAACCGAAAGCAGAAGAGCAAGGCATATAACGAACGAAAGCAGTTTTTTCATACCGCACCTCCGTGAAATCATATCTTCTTGAGTCTATTATACAACATTTTCATTCATTTTCAATAGTTTTTGATACAAAAAAGCCGATGAACGGCATATTTTTCCGTTCATCGGGCGCTTTTTTTAATGTTATTTTTTGAATTTGTCGAAAAACCTGGTCTTCTTTTCGTAATTCTTTCCGGTGCAGACGTCGCCGAAAGCCTTGAGAGCGTCCTTCTGTTTCGACGAAAGATTCTTAGGTACTTCGACGTTGAGGGTGACATAAAGGTCGCCTTTTCTGTCGGAATTGATGTATTTTATCCCCTTTCCGCGAAGCGAGAACACGGTCCCCGTCTGCGTTCCCTCGGGTACGGTCATTTCGCTCGTTCCCTCAAGCGTGGGCACGGTAAGCTTTGTTCCGAGCGCCGCGTCAACGAAGGTTATGGGGATTTCGCAGTAAAGATCGTAGCCCTTGCGTTTGAAAAAGGCGTGCGGTTTGACGTTGACTTCGACTATGACGTCGCCGCTCGGACCTCCGTTCGCGCCGGCGTTGCCCTGACCGCGGAGCGAAATGCGTTCGCCGTCATCTATGCCCGCGGGAATATTGAATTCAAGCGTCTTCTTGCGTCTGATCCTTCCCTGCCCTTTGCAGTCGGGGCACGGATTTTTGATTATTTTACCCGTTCCGTTACATTCGGTGCACGGACGCGTGGTCTGCATCATGCCGAGCATGGTACGCTGAGTAACGCGTACCGAGCCCGTTCCGTGGCAGTGAGAGCAGGTCTCCGCCTTGCTTCCGGCGGCAGCGCCGCTTCCGCCGCATGCCGAACATTTTTCGATTCTGTTATAGGCGATCTCTTTTCTTACGCCGAAAGCCGCGTCCTCGAAGGAAATGGTGACTTCAATGCCTATGTCGTCGCCTCTTTCGGGACCGTTGCGGGTCTGACGTCCGGTCGACGAAAACCCGCCGCCGAAGAACGAGCTGAAGATGTCGCCGAAGTCGAATCCGCCCATTCCGGACGGGTCGAATCCCGCTCCGCCGCCCATACCGTTGGGATCGACGCCCGCGTGACCGTACTGATCGTACATCGAGCGCTTTTCTTTATCGGAAAGTATCGAGTACGCCTCGTTGACTTCCTTGAACTTCTCTTCCGCCGACTTATCGCCCGGATTCGCGTCCGGATGATATTTTTTCGCCATGGTGCGGTATGCTTTTTTTATCTCGTCTTCAGACGCGCCTTTTGAGATGCCGAGCACCTCGTAGTAATCTCTTTTGTCTGCCATATATAAACCGTCAATAAGCGGAGCAAATCAATGCTCCGCCTACCTTTCGAACACGTTTTATTTGTTGTCGGTGGTGTCGGTGAAGTCAGCGTCGTAAACGCCGTCGTCGCCCTGTCCGCCCTGACCGCCCATATCGGGACCTGCGCCGGGGTTGCCGCCGTTCTGTCCGTAAAGCTTTGAGGACAGCTCGTAAAGTACCTTCTGGAGTGCGTCGGTGTCAGCCTTGATGGCGTCGGTATCGCTGCCCTTGAGGGTCTCGCGGAGTTTTGCGATGGCTTCGGTAACGGGAGCCTTGTCGGACTCGCTGACCTTGTCGCCGAAGTCGTTCACTGCCTTTTCAGCCTGATAAGCCGCGTTTTCGGCGTTGTTCCTGATCTCGATGCCTTCACGCTGCTTCTTGTCTTCCGCCGCGTGCATTTCGGCGTCTCTGACCGCTCTGTCGATATCGTCCTTGGACATATTGCTGGAGGACTGGATGGTGATGTGCTGCTCCTTGCCGGTGCCTTTGTCCTTGGCGGTAACGTTTACGATGCCGTTGGCGTCGATATCGAAAATAACTTCGATCTGAGGGATACCGCGGGGTGCGGGTGCGATGCCGTCGAGCACGAATCTGCCGAGAGAGGTGTTTGCGGCTGCCATTTCGCGTTCGCCCTGAAGGACGTTGATCTCAACGGAGGTCTGTCCGTCTGCCGCGGTGGAGAACACCTGGCTCTTCTGTACGGGGATGGTGGTGTTTCTTTCGTTGAGTTTGCAGAAAACGCCGCCGAGAGTCTCGAGTCCGAGAGAAAGCGGAGTAACGTCGAGGAGAAGGAGGTCCTTGACATCGCCGCCGAGAACGCCGCCCTGTACGGCAGCGCCGATGGCAACACATTCATCGGGGTTGATGCCCTTGAACGGTTCTTTGCCGATGAAGTTCTTGACCGCGTCCTGAACGGCGGGAATACGGGTGGAACCGCCGACGAGGAGGACTTTGTCGACCTGAGAAGGTTTGAGGCCCGCGTCGGAAAGCACCTGACGGAGAGGGATCATGGTCTTCTCAACGAGGTCGGAAGTGAGTTCGTTGAATTTGGCTCTGGTGAGAGTTGCTTCGAAATGCTTGGGACCGGCAGCGTCAGCGGTGATGAAGGGCAGGTTGATGTCGGTGGACATCATGCCGGAAAGCTCGATCTTTGCTTTTTCAGCCGCTTCTTTAAGACGCTGATGCGCCATTTTGTCTTTTCTGAGGTCGATGCCGTTTTCTTTCTGGAAGGCGTCTGCCATCCAGTCGATGACCTTGTTGTCGAAGTCGTCGCCGCCGAGACGGTTGTTGCCGGCAGTCGCGAGAACTTCGAAAACTCCGTCGGAGATCTCGAGGAGGGATACGTCGAACGTACCGCCGCCGAGGTCGAAGATGAGGACCTTCTGATCGAGCTCCTTATCCATGCCGTAAGCGAGAGCCGCGGCAGTCGGCTCGTTGATGATCCTGAGGACTTCAAGTCCGGCGATCTTGCCCGCGTCCTTGGTTGCCTGACGCTGAGCGTCGGAGAAGTACGCGGGAACGGTGATGACCGCTTTTTCGACCTTGGTGCCGAGGTATGCTTCGGCGTCGCCCTTGAGCTTCTGAAGGATTATCGCGGAAATCTCCTGCGGGGTGTACCTCTTGCCGTCGATGTCGACGCGTCTGTCGGTGCCCATATCTCTCTTGATGGAAATGACGGTCCTTTCGGGGTTGGTGATCGCCTGTCTTTTGGCGACCTGACCTACCATTCTTTCGCCGGTCTTGGAGAAAGCGACCACGGAAGGGGTCGTTCTGCTGCCCTCGGCGTTTGCTATAACGACGGGTTCGCCGCCTTCATATACTGCTACGCAGGAGTTTGTCGTACCTAAGTCGATACCGATGATTTTGGACATAATAATTACCTCCGATATATTGTAAAAAAATTAATTAACTACTTTGACCATTGCGTGTCTGATTATCTTACCGTTAAGGGTGTAGCCCTTCTGGAAGGTCTGGGACACGATGTTTTCGCCCTTTTCGGGGTCTTCCTCGTGCATTATCGCGTTGTGGAATTCGGGGTCGAACGGTTTGCCGTCCGATTCTATCCCGGCAACTCCGAGCTTTGCGAAGGAATCGGCGATCTGCTTGACTATCATTTTGACGCCTTCGTTTTCGGGATCGTACGCGATTGCCCTGTCGAGGTTATCCATGACGGGGAGCAGCGCCTTCACCGCGTTCGTCATGCCGTCGACGTAAGAATCGATCTTTTCTTTTTCGCTTCTTTTGCGGTAGTTTTCGTATTCGGCGCATACGCGGACATATTTGTCTTTTATTTCTTCAAGCTCCTTGTTCGGAACGGTTTCCCTGACTTCTTCGGTGGTTTCCGCGGCGTTTTCAGACGCGGTCTCTTCGGGTTTGGTCTGTTCCTTTACTTCTTCGTCTGCCGCTGCCGCGTTTTTCTTTTCTTTTTCGCTCTTCATTTGTCGTCTCCTTGTTTATTTCCGGGCGGATCGTTCAGCTCGACGCTGATGCCCGACGCTATATAGTTGAGGCTCGCGATGACTTTTTTGTAGTCCATTCGTTTCGGCCCGATGACGCCGATGGCGCCCACCTTCCGCCCGTTAGCCGTTATCGGGAAGAAGACGCAGCTCGTGTCCTTGGACGGGAGCACCGAACCTTCGCCGTCGCTGATGTAGACGTTGTAGTCGTCGTTTTCGGCATCCGAAAGCAGCTCGACGAGCTTGCTCTGCTCTTCTATCATCGAAAGGACGCCTTTGGCGTTTGAAACGCTCGAAAACTCGGGGTAGGAAAGCAGCTTGGTAACGCCGTCGACGTGTACCTCTTCCTTCGTTCCGCCCGAAAGCATTTCGTAGACCGCTTTGACGCACTGAGACGCGAGGAAGCCGCTCTCTCCGAGCGACTGCTCGAACGAGAGGAATACCGGCATCGTGATGTCGTCGGAGCTGACGCCGACGAGCTTTTCGTTGAGGGCTTTCTGCACCGCCGCGACGTCGTCCTTTGTGACGGGAGCGCGTACCTTGACGCGGGTGCTCTTGACGTCGTCGTTGCTGCATATCATAACTATGAGGAAGCTGCTTTGGTCGATATAGACCGTTTCGTATCTTTCGGCTCTTCCCTCGGGGGCGCGGAGCACCGAGAACGAAGCGTAGTTCGTCATGCGGCTGATGAGCTTGCTCGCTTTTTCAAGCGTGTTGCCGAGTTCGCCGAGCTTGAACTTGGTGAGCTCGTCAAGCAGGCTCAGCTCCTCCATCGTGAGGCGGTAGCTTTCCATAAGCGAATCGACGTAGGTGCGGAAGCCGAGCGCCGTCGGCACTCTGCCCGCCGAGGTGTGAGGCTGTTCGAGATAGCCCATATCCTCGAGTTCGCTCATTTCGCTTCTGATCGTCGCCGAAGAAACGGTGAAATCGCCGCTCGTGGTGAGAAGCTTGGAGCCGATGGGTTCGCCCGACTCGATATACGAATCGACGATGGATTTGAGTATTCTCTTTTTTCTGTCCGTAAGCTCCATACCGTCCGTCCTTTCGTTAGCACTTTGACGCTTTGACTGCCAACATCGTGTACTATATCACTTGCAGTCGGTTTTGTCAATAGGTTTTCGTGAATTTTTCGTATTAATTTTTCGTTTATTTTCAGCACTTGACGTCAAAGTGTGAAAAATCGTCGTACTTTGACGGAACAAGTGAACGAAGGCGGAAAAAGGTATCTTTTATTTACTATTGACACATCCCGCGCAAATATGACGGAATAATAAAATTAGCACTTGAAATTTGAAAAAATATGTGATATTATATACGGGTACAAACGCCGGTGTGATGGAATTGGCAGACTTGACAGACTCAAAATCTGTTGTCCGCAAGGACGTGCGGGTTCGACCCCCGCCACCGGCACCATACAGGAATAATCCGAGCTTCGTCATCAAAGGTGACGCGTTCGGATTTTCTGTTTTATTCACATATCCGAATTTCAATTTGTTTTATCTTGAATTTATTCTTGTTTTATGTTATTCTTTTCCTATAAGAAAACAAGGAGAGACGTATTATGGGACGTGTCGAAAATTTTGAGCATCTCGCGTTCGGGATGTTCGTGCATTTCGGGCTTTACAGCGTGGTCGGGAAAGGCGAATGGTATCTTGCGTCGGATCCGGACCCCGACAAGGATATGTATTCGCGTCTGCCCGAAAAATTCAACGTATCGAAGAATTGGGCAAAAGAGCTTGTGAAAACGGCAAAAAAAGCGGGATGCCGCTATATAACGCTGACGACGCGTCACCACGACGGTTTTTCGCTTTACGACACGGCGGGACTCAACGAATGGGACGCTCCCCATTCGGCTTGCGGACGCGACCTTGTAAAAGAGTTCGTCGACGCGTGCAGGCAAAACGGCATCGTTCCGATGTTCTACCACACCCTGCTCGACTGGCACGAGGAAAGTTATAAAAACGATTTTCCCGCCTACATCGACTATCTCGTAAAAAGCCTTGAACTGCTCTGCACGCGCTACGGAAAGATAGGCGGTTTCTGGTTCGACGGTATGTGGGACGGCAAAGACAAGGACTGGCAGGAAGACCGCATTTACGGCACGATAAGACGTTATCAGCCCGACGCGATGATAATCAACAACACGGGGCTTTCGGCTCTCGGCGAAGTCGGCCACGAGGAGATCGACGCCGTCACTTTTGAAAGAGGCAGACCGTTCAGAGTAAGGAACGGCGCAAAAAAGATCGCCGGCGAGATGTGCCAGGTCATGAACGACCACTGGGGATACGCCGAAAACGACATCAACTACAAGCCCGTGAGCGAGCTTATCGACGACCTCGTCGAATGCAGGAGCTGCGGCTGCAATTTCCTGCTCAACGTCGGTCCCAAGGGCGGCGGGATGATCCGGACGATGGACAGGGAGATACTCTCGTTCATCGGCAGATGGATAAAGAAAAACGGAGATTTTATTTATAACGCGTTCCCGTCGGACGTCACCTCTAAGGACGCGTATATACTCACGGACGGAAAATATCACTATGCCGTCACGAAAAGCACGATGATGTCTGCCGACGCCAACGTGGCGCTGAGCGGAAACGCAAAGAGCATAGTCCTCGACAACGCTGAAATCGTAAGCGGCGTATGGCTCGACAGCGGTGAAGAGATAGTGCCGAAAAGCGAAAATTCGTTTGCCGAAAAGCCGTTCCCATACGGCGAGAACCTCGCGTCGCACAGAGCGGCAAAGCTGATCTTGAAGAAATAAAACGAAATGCCTTGGCTTTATAAGTCAAGGCATTTGCTTTATAAGTCAAGGCATTTTTCTCTTAATACCAGCCGTGCGCGGCGGAAACGAGGTTCTGCGCGTCGATGTTTCTGTTGTAAATGGACGACGCGTGCATGAGGATGATTATGTATTCCTTGCCCTCGTTCTTGGTGCTGATGGCGAGGCAGTAGCCGGCTTCGTCGGTCGTGCCTGTCTTGAGCCCCGTAACGTAAGGCTTTTCGATAAGCGGGTTGGAGTTGTTGTACCACTGCGGATTGCCGTTCTCGTTTCTTATCTTATAACCGTATACCGTCTGTATGAACGAGCCCTCGGTGGCACATATACGGCTCGTGAGCGGATAATTCCTTCTGACCTCGGCGCCTATCTTCGTATAGTCGAGAGCCGTCGTATAGTGGTCGTCGTCGTGATAGCCGTCGGGGCACGCCATGTGCGTATCATTGCAGCCTATCGATTTTACGAACCTGTTCGCTTCGTCGAGGAATGCGTTGAGCGCGTCGTCTATCGAGGCGTTCTGGTCGTCGAGCAGGTTCCTTCCGATGGTGACCGCAAGCACGTAGGCGACGTCGTTGCCCGAATGGAGCAGAAGCCCGAGAAGCAGGTTTTCGAGGTCGTATTCGTCTCCCGGATAAAGGTACATCTGGCTCGAACCGGGACCTATGCGTTTTATCTCGGGTCCGACCTTCATCACCTGGTCTTCGGGTATGTATTTTTCGGCAAGCATTGCCGTGACGAGCTTGGTCATGGAAGCTGGATAAGCCCTGACGGTCTCGTTTTTGCCGTAAAGAAGCTTGTTGTCGGTCATGCAGTAGACCGCCGCGTAGTCGGCGTCAAGCACATTGTTGATATACTCGGCGGGAAAACTCGGGTCGCTGACCACGTGAGTTCCCTGCGACGTTTCCTCGGACGGCTCTTCGGAAGGTTCTTCCGAAGGTTCCTCGGATGATTCTTCTGAAGGCTCTTCAGACGGTTCTTGGGAGGGTTCGGCGGAAGGCTCTTCCGAGACTTCTGTCACTGCCGAAGGTTCCTCCGACTGTTCGGGGACGCTTTCGGGAGCCGAAGCGTCTTCGCCAGACGTCGAAACGGGGACGGCGGACGATTCGGAAACGACCGACGACACGTCTTCGTCGGGGGTATCGGGAACATCCTTTCTCTTTGCGAAAAGGCAGGTGAGCAGGACTATGAGCGCGACGGCAAGCACCGACATTATCGCGATGCAGATATTTCGTTTGCGTTTGTACGCCATTTCCATATTGTTCATTTATTGTTTTCCGCCTTCTTATTCTGTACGAAAGATATTGAATCGATGCCGATCTTATCGTCGGTCTCAACGAGTTTGAAATACAGCGGCTTTACGGTATCGGACGGAACGTCGCCGCGGAACGTGCCGTTGTTGTTCATTATTTTGTATCTTACTATGAATTCCGCGACGACCGCGTTCTTTCCGTCGACGACGGCGGGCTCGCGGTTGAAGACCTCGATGCTGATGCCGTAGATCTTCTGCATCGTGAATTTTTCGGGAATCGTGTAATAATTGAAAAAATTATCGGTAAAAAACGTGGGGTAGCTTTTGTGATCACCGGAAATCACGCATACGAAATAGTCACGGAAAAACGCCGCTTCCCTTCCGTCGCGTTCATAGACCTCTCGCGGCGCCATGCCGTACCGGTCGTTATCGCCGTCGTAATCGCCGCCGATCGTATAGACTTCGCCGTATTCGTTCTTTGAGATATCACGGCTCTTTGACGCGTATATCGGATCGTCGAAAATATCGTATCCGTAATCGGCGTCGGCAAAAACGATGCTTTCGTCAACGACGCGCGTCGCGATCTTATCACTTTTCATAAAATGAGTCACGACGAGAGAGGCGGCATAGATCACCGCAAGGATGCCGAAAGCTATAAAAACCGCCTTGGCGATCTTTTTTAACCGTTTTTTGTCCTTTTCTTTCTTTTCGCTGCTCACAAAATACACCCCGCATAAATCACATAGCTGCCCGAAGCCGTAAAGCTTCGGGCAGCGTTGTTTTGCCGTCTTAAAAATCAGCCGACAAATTTTTTGAGGTTCTGCATACCAACGGTAACGCCCTTGATGGGATCTTCCATACCTTCGAATTCGATCATAAGGTATCCGTCGTATCCGGCACGTTTGAGTGCGTTGATGCACTGCTTGATGGGAACGTCGCCGTGTCCGATGATGGCGCCTCTGAGGTAGTTGCCTCCGCGGGACATGAAGAAGCCGGTTCCGGGGTTATCGCCGTTTCCGCATTTGATGTGGAAATCCTTGGCATGAGCGTGGAACGCATAGGGAGCCATGATGCCTACGGAACGGGGGTTATACTCGTCCGCGCAGGAGAAGTTGCCGATGTCAACGAGCGCACCGAAGTTGTCGTTTGCGACGGCGTTGATGAGCTTTTCAACTCTTTCGGCGTCCTGAGCGAAGAAACCGTGGTTCTCGATGCAGGTCCTGATGCCCTTAGTCGCGGCGTATTCGGTAACGGCTCTGTAACCCTCAACGAGTCTGGGAAGCGCGTTGTCGAATCCGCGGGAATGTTTCTGCGACGGATAATATCCGCCGGTGGCATCGTGACGCATGAACTTGCAGCCGTATGCGGCCGCGATATCCACTCTGCCCTTTACGCGTTCGATCTCAGCTTTGAGGTCGCCGTTCGAGCCGTTGATGAAATCGCTGCCGACGCAGAAGCAGCAAGCTTCGATACCGACCTGTTTCATATAATCGCCGATATCCTTTGCGTAAGCTATGTACTCTTCCTGAGTGGCAAAAGAAGGACCTTCAACGATGTCGACGCCTTCTCCGCCGAGTTCCTTTACCTTGTCTATGCAACCTTTGATGCCGAGCTTGTCGGGGTTTGCATATTCATGAAAACTGTATAAACTGATTCCTAATTTCATTTTATTTCCCTTATCGGTTGATTTTTTGTTTGTTTCGATCAGTCAGCCTGTTCAGCGAGAGTAACGAGAGGCATCTTAGCCCAGTCGTTTCTGCCGATGATGCCGCCGCCGTCGAGGTAACGGACGTTGGTCCATTTATCGCCTACTGCGCAGTTGAGGGAGAAAGCAACGGAAACTTCGGTGCCTTCTGCGGGAGCTTCAACATTGACTTCAGACCAAGGAATGGATACTTCGTAAATGAGCTGCTGGAGATCTTCGATATGGTTGGTAACTTTGCATTCGCCGGTGAAGCCGCCGTTGCCCATCCATACGCAGTTGATGGTGTCGCCGTCATCGTTTACGGCGAAGCCGTACTGACGAAGGACGCCTTCGGAAACGGCAGTGCCGTCTTTAGCGTGGTCGAAGTGTTCGGCAACGTATTCGGAATACGGAGACTGGTTCATGACGTTGACCTGGATGCAGGTTCTGTTCCACATGCTGGAAGCGCTTTGCTGAGTGTAGGGGCAGGAGTGTTCGGTGGTGTTGACTCTTACTGCGAAGTAGAGGTTTTCGTCATCCCAGGTAAGGTAGATTTCGCCGGTAACGCCGTAGTTGTCTTTGTCGAACTGAGAGTAATCCCAGAAAATGTTGTCGATGTCAACAACGGAAACGGAGTAGTTGTCCCATTCGCCGTCTTTGAGTTCGCCGTCGATGGTGGGAACTTCGTCGCATTTGAGAGCGGTCCAGGAGGATTCAGCTCTGGGAACGCAGGAGAGACCGTGTACGTAGAAGTGGTTGGTCTCTTTGAAATTCTTGAGGTTCTTGAAGATCTTTTCGTTGTTCTTGGAAATGGCAAGAACGAAACCGTAGGAAGGAACTTCAACGATAGCCTTGACATCGGAAGCTTCGTCAGCGGCGATGTGGTTGGTTACCTGGAACTGGAAGGTGTTGGGATGATCGTATTCAGCTACGAAAATTTCGAATTCGGACCAGTCGTAAGCGGTGCCGAGAGTTGCGTTCCAGCCTTCGCTGGTGTAGATGATGGATGCGCCGTATTCGGGTTCTACGTTAACGCCGGTGAGGTGGAAGGAAGTGGTGTCTTCGGGACCCTGGCCGGTGCCGATGGCTGCATCGGAGAAGGAAACGTAAGCTGCGATGTTCTTGGGAACGGGTTTGACGTATTCGAGCTTGTCTTTGCCTTCTTCATAGGTCTTGAGAAGCTGAATGTCGTTTTCGGGGATACCGACGATGGCAATGAGATCGCCGGCAGCGAGAGCGGTAGCGGCGGCTTTGCCGTCTTTGTTCTGGCCGGTGCTGTCGGAATGAACCGCGAGAAGGATCTGGCCTTCCTCGAGAGTGATGGCGGGAACGTTGCCGTCACCGGGAGTGGAGCTGATTACTTCATAGAGGCATTCTTCCTTCTTTGCGAGAAGGACGTTGGTGGACCATTTCGCGTTTCCGTTCGCGATGGCTTCGTCATTGGTGAAGATCACAACGCTTTCACCGGTAACGGTACCGTCAACGGTAACGGAAGAAGCGGTCTTGAGGAAGTTGTAGGAAACCTTTTCAACAACGGGTTCTGCGGAGGATTCTTCAACTTTGGATTCTTCTTTGGATTCTTCGACTGCGGAAGATTCTTCCGGAGTGCTTTCTGCGGGAGTGCTTTCTGCGGGAGCACTTTCAGCGGGTTTGCTTTCGGCAGGTTTGCTTTCCTCTTCATTGCCGCCGCATGCCGCAAGTCCGAGAACCATGACGAAAACGAGAAGAAAAGCTACGAGTTTCTTCATTTTTCAGTTTCTCCTTTTTTCTTTTTGTTTTTTATTATTTTAGTCGCGCACAGAGCGGCAGCGATAAGGGCAACAGCCGCGCCGACAGCGACAAATAACCAGGTCTTGCTTCCGCCTTCCGCGGGGTCTTCGGTCTTCGAGGTGTCAGCGGCGGACGAAACGTCCTCCGAAACCTCCTCGACCTTATCATTAATAAAATACACCGATTTTGTCGTCGTGTCAAGTATTATTTTGTTCATATTCACGACACTTTGCTCAAGTTCCTCGGCACGCGAGCCGGAAGCCGAGATAACGCAGCCGTTTTCGGGGATTTCGGTATTCACTTTATATTCCGCCGAAACGATATTCATATCGGCGTCGACCGCCACTTCGAATATCTTCATTCCCTCTTTTTCCTTGGTCTCGGTCGACGTTCCCTTGTTGTAGAGCACTGCTCTGCCGTCGCCGAGGGAGGCGTTGATGCTGCCGAAATTGAACAGTTTGTCGACGACGAGGATGTCAACGGTGCAGGGCTCGGAAATATTCACGCCGTCGGTGACGGTGAAGGTGAACGAGTCGGGACCGACGTAATCCTTTTCGGGCGTGTAGTACGCGTAGCCGTCACGGTCGAGCGACAGACTGCCGTGGACCGTCTTCTCTATCGACGCGATACGGAGCATGGTCTTTTTGGTGTCGGCGTCGGTTATGGTGATCTTTCCGCCGACGTAGGAGCTGTTCTTTTCGAAAAGCAGCACTCCGTTGAATTCTATTACGGGAGCTTCCTTTTCATACGTCATGCTTATATACTGATAAGTAAGCTCGTAAGGTGTGCGGTTGCCGTTCAGCGCCTGCTTGTAGAGGCAGCCGGGCTTGCCTTCGATGTAGTACATCGCGACGCCGTCGGTCATGCAGCCGAGAGTGGCGGCGGTGCGGATGTAATCGTCGTATCTCGACGGATCGGCGGAGGCTATCTCCATCTCGATGCCCATACCGTGCTTTTTGGCGTAGCCCATCGCCGCTTCGCAGCTGCCGGGCTGCGCGTCGCCGGTCTCGCTGTCGGCACTCTTGGGGAAAGCGTAGCCGCTCTGCAGGCACGCGGAGTCGAAGCCGACTTCTTCCCAAAGAGCGACACCGGGGGTGCAGAAATACGGTATCCAGGTCGTGCCGTAGCCTTTTCCGTGGACGTAATCGTTGAAATGCTTGACGAAATCGACCTCGTAAACGCTGTCGGCGAAGTTGATGAGTTCGCTGTACCAATAGAATCCGGTCAGGCGAAGATGGGTGAAGTTTGCTTTTTCGTACATATCGAGCGCTTTGTCTATATACCACTCGACGATGGTGTTTTTGTTCGCGAGCGAGTTGGGGGTGACTGCGCGGTCGCCGTCAAGCTTGCCGAAAACGGCGGTGGAATGGTTGACGTAGGGAACGCTGATGAAGACGTTGACCTTGAAGTCTTCGGGGAGCGAAAGCTTTTCGATGGCGGTCGCCACCGCGTCGTCGAGGGCAGCCATATTGACGCGTTCGGTTCCCGAAAGTCCGATCGTGCTTTCGAGGTACGCGTCCCAGCCCGCCTGCTTCTGGAAGCCGTAATCGTCGATGCCGGGCGCGAGAGGAATGAAGAGGAAGGAGTCGAACATGGTGTCGACCGCGTTCCCGCTCTTGTCAAGATAAGCGACGTAAGGAAGTATCTCCTCAGCGGAATAAGAGCCGATGGGGTTTTCCGCGCCGCTGTAATATTTGCCGTTGTAAAGAAGCACGAGGTTCTTGGTGTCGTTGAGTATTTCGTTCTTATACGATTTGAACGCTTCGGGATATTTCACGTCGTCGTATCCGTGTTCCTTTGCGTCAACGCCCGAATCGACGCCGAGTATCTCGACCTCGTCGGCGAAAACGAAAACGTCGGACGAGAATCTGAACCTGACGTATCTTGCCTTGTAGTAGCCGTCGAGGGTCTCGGATATCTGAACGCGTTTCTGGGTCCTGTCGTAAACGGCTGTGTCGTCGCGGTGCGAGTAGGCGGTGTACCATTTTTCGCCGTCCTCGGAAACGGAAAGGTACATTTCACGCGGGAGATATACGCCCGCTCCCGTGCCGGCAAAAAAGCCGCTTTTGAAGCCGTCGACATATTTGACACTGCCGAGGTCGAATTCAACCGTGGTGTATGCACCTCTGTAAAAGCGCAGATACGCGGAATCGTTCATCGAGCTTCCGCCTTTTTTACCGTCGGTAAGCGCGAAATCCGGGTCCTTGAGGACGAGGTTGGGGTAAGTATTGGCGGTATAAGCGTCCTGAGTGACGGTGTAGCTGAGTCCGCTCACGAGGTTGGTGTCGGCGGCGGACGCCGGGACCGACGCGAAAATCGATGCTGTCATGGCTATGATCACCGTAAAAATAATGATTTTTTTGATATTTTCAATTCTTTTCATAATTGACTGTCCAGATACTCCTCATAAGTTTCTGCAATGGCGGATTCGACCTTGTCCTGCATGGCTTCGTAGGTCGAAACGAGCGTATTGCTGTTGGCGTTGTTGATGAGACTGCCGTAAAGACCGTAAAGGTCGCCCCACGTGAAGATGCTTCCGAGGTCGTAGAACCGCGAATCGAAGACCAGGTCGAGCATTTCGAAATCGTCCTCGGTGTCGGAAGCCTGCAGCTTGAGGGTAAGCTCCTTATAGGCAAGCATCACGTTGGAAGGAAGGTTGGTGTTGCAGTACCCGAGCGCGTTGAGCAGGAATGCCGCGACGTCGATGTTGTCGTATGCCGACACCGGAACGCCGATGACCGACGACTGGTATCTGTTGACGGCGCAGAAGTAGTTTTCCTGATTTTCGTCGTAAAGTGGGATGGGAAGCACGCCGAATTCGAAATCGCGTTCAACGGTGGAGTTCTTGAGGATGGATATCGACGACACGGTCGTGTTGTAGAAAAGTCCGCGGCCCGACGTGAACATCTCCTCGAGTTCGGAAAAGCCGTAGGAGGACGGATGACTTCCCTTGCCGATTATAAGCTCGGCACGCTGGGTCGTCTGCTTGTCGGACATGAGTGCGTACACTTTGTCGAAAACGCGCTGCGATCTTTCGTCAAGCACGGTGGAGCGGAGACCGTCGGCGGATTTTTCGACCATGGCGACACCGCAGCCGTTGACCATTATCGTGGCGCCGTAGGAATGCGAAAGGTTGCCGAACGTGGCGTCGAACGACCATTTGCCGTTGGCATCGGCGACCGACACGGCTTTTGCCATTTCGGTGAAGACGTCGAGCGTGAATTCTTTTTTGCGGACGAGCTCGTAAATATCGCCGTATTTGCCCGAAACGTCGACGTTGTCGGCGTATATCTTCTTGTTGAAAAGCGTGAGGTAGACGTTATCGACGTCGGTGAGCATGCAGTCGCCCGAAACGAAGAAGTGCTTCACGCCGTCGAGCGACAGATTGTCGAGGGCTCTTTCGTCCCACCAGTCGTCATTCACGTCGATATATTCGTCGAGCGAAAGGAAAAGCCCGTCGGCAAGCCGCGTCACCATACGGTCGACCGACTCGCAGACGAGATCGTAGTCAGCCGCGTCGCCCTCTATCTCGTTCAGGAGCACGTCGCTCGGATAGCTTTCGGTACGCGTTTCTATGGTGATGCCGAAATTGTCGTAAATGTAATTGTTTCTTTCCTTTACGGCTTCGTTTATCGTGTTGCTTACGAGTTCGTCATTGGGGACGAACTGCATTTCGCCGTAGGTGTGACGCGACGGATCGACGGTGAGTATCTTTACCGTCGTTCCGGCAAAGCGTTTGGTGGCATACTTGAAGCCTTCGGACGTTTCTTCCGACGGTTCTTCGTCCGACGTTTCCGCCTTTGACACGTCGGCAGCGGATGACGGTTCTTTGCTTTCCTCGGATTTATCCTCCGTGCACGCGGAGATCGTCATGAGCAGCAGGAGCGAGACAAGGATCAGTGAAACGATTTTTTTCATACTTATCACCCATTCTTTGTTTATTTGATTTAATTATAACATATCCGCGATTCGATTTCAAGTATTTACGCGCCAAAACAAACAAAAAAAGCTCCGCCGCCGCGCAAAGCGGCAGCAAAGCTTTTGTAATCACGCGAGTCTGACGCAGACCGAGAACAGTTTGAGAGCGTCTTCGAGGTTTTCGATGGACGGATACGTCGGCGCTATGCGGATGTTGCTGTCTTCGGGGTCTTTTCCGTAAGGGAACGAAGCGCCCGCGGACGTGAGCTTGAGTCCCGCTTCTGCGGCGAGAGAAACTATTTTCTTGGCTTTTCCGGGCTTGACGTATACGTTGATGAAATACCCGCCGTTGGGCTTCGAGAAACGGAAGCCTTCGACTTCACGGGCGAGAACGTCGAAATATTTGTAGCAAAGTTCGAACTTGGGGTAGATCACGGCGGCGTGGCGCGCCATTATCTCGGGAAGATGCGCGTTGAGCATCCTCGCGTGTCTGAGCATGGCGAGCTTGTCGTAGCCGATGGTCTTGACGCCCATTACCTTAAGGAACCACTTTTTGTTCGATTCGCTCATGGCGGTACAGGATATGCCGGCGCCCGACCACGAGATCTTCGACGTGGAGGTGAACTGGAATATCATATCTTCCCTGCCGTTCTTTTCGGCTTCGGGGAGAATGGAAAGCAGCTTGTCGGGAGTGCTCGTGAGGTCGTGGACCGCGTAGGCGTTGTCCCACATCACGACGAAATCCTTTGCGGCGGGAGAAAGGGACGCGAATTCCTTTACGACTCTGTCGGAGAAGGTGACGCCGGTGGGGTTGGAATATTTGGGAACGCACCATATACCCTTGACGGTGTCGTCGTTTTCGGCGTATTTTCTTACGACCTCCATATCGGGGCCGTCCTCAAGCATCGGGACGGGTATCATTTCGAAGCCGAAAAGCTCGGTTATGGCGAAATGACGGTCGTAACCCGGTACGGGGCAGAGGAATTTGCGCTTTTCCTGTCTGCTCCAGGGCTCGCAGCCCTTGAAGCCGAACATGAATATGGTGGAAATGGTATCATACATGATATTGAGGCTCGAGTTGCCGCATACGATGACGTTTTCGGGCTTTACGCCGAGAACGTTCGCGAACATACGCTTTGCCTCTGGGATGCCTTCGAGGCATCCGTAGTTACGGCAGTCCATACCGTTTTCGGAATAGCAGTCTTCGTTGTCCGATATTTCGGTAAGCAGCGCGGAAAGGTTGTCGAGCTGCTTGGTCGACGGTTTCCCTCTCGACATATCGAGCGCCTTGCCGCTTTTTTTATATTCGTTGTACTGTTTTTCAAGTGATTTGAGGTCCAATGCGATTCATCTCCAAAATTGATTATGTGCGAGCCGGAAAGCGGAGCGGGTCACGCTTTGGTCCCGTAAAAGACGTGTTTTATCAGAATTCGGCGCTGCCGGACGTTCTGGGGAACGCTTCGACGTCACGAATGTTGGACATGCCGGTGATGTACATGATGAGGCGCTCGAAGCCGAGACCGTAGCCGGCGTGTTTGACTCCGCCGTATTTGCGAAGCTCAAGATACCACCAGTAGTCTTCTTTCCTGAGTCCGAGCTCGGCGATCCTCTTTTCAAGGTAGTCGAGTCTTTCTTCTCTCTGCGAGCCGCCGATGAGTTCACCGACGCCGGGAACGAGCATATCGGCAGCGGCAACGGTCTTGCCGTCGTCGTTCATGCGCATGTAGAACGCCTTGATCTCCTTGGGATAGTCGGTGACGAAAACGGGTTTTTTGAATATCTTTTCGGTAAGATATCTTTCGTGCTCGGTCTGCAGGTCGCAGCCCCAGTACACGGGATAATCGAATTTGACGTCGGCTTTGGAAAGAAGCTCGACGGCTTCCGTATAGGTGATCCTGCCGAAATCGGAGCTGACGATGAGCTCGAGTCTTTCGAGAAGTCCCTTATCGACGAATTTGTTGAAGAATTCGAGCTCCTGCGGGCATCTTTCCATAACGTATCTGATGGCGTACTTGGTCATCGCTTCCGCGGTGTTCATATAGTCTTCGAGGTCGGCAAACGCCATTTCGGGCTCGATCATCCAGAATTCCGCGGCGTGACGCGGGGTGTTGGAAACTTCCGCTCTGAAGGTGGGACCGAACGTGTAGACGTTGGAGAAGGCGAGCGCGAAGCACTCTGCCTCGAGCTGACCCGAAACGGTGAGGTTGGCGGGCTTGCCGAAGAAGTCCTTGGAAAAATCGACGCTTCCGTCCTCGAGACGGGGAGGATCGTTGATGTCGAGGGTGGTGAGGCGGAACATTTCGCCGGCACCTTCGCAGTCGCTCGCGGTGACTATGGGCGTGTTGACGTAAACGAAGCCGTTCTTGGCAAAGAAGTCGTGTATCCCCTGCGCGGCGGTCGAACGCACTCTGAACACGGCGTTGAAGGTATTGGCGCGCGGACGGAGGTGTGCGACGGAACGCAGGAATTCGAGTGAATGTTTTTTGGGCTGGAGGGGATAATCGGGAGTGGAGGTACCGGTGACTTCGATTTCGGAAGCCTTTATCTCAAACGGCTGCTTGGACTCGGGCGTGAGCACGAGAGTGCCCGTTACCTTGAGGGATGCGCCGATATTCTGCTTTGAGATCTCTTTATAATTATTAAGTACGTTATCCTCTGCGACTATCTGGACGGGCTTGAAGCAGGTGCCGTCGTTGAGCTCGATGAAGCCGAAGGCGTTGGAAAAACGGCTGTTCCTTATCCAACCGCCGACTGTTACGGTCTTGTCGGCAAAATCCGCGGGGGCCGCAAAGATAGATGCGACCTTGGTGAGGTCTTTTTTGACTGACATATATATATCTCCTTTCATAAATTGCAAAACGTAATAGTGATTATAACACCAAATTTGAAATTTGCAATAGTATTTTTGCATAATTTTGATTTTTGTTATGCAAAAAGTTTTTTTATTTGCGTTTTGGAACGTCATCCGGCGTCATTCGCGCCGCAAGATGACAAAAAAGTCACCGATAAGGCAAAATACGGTTGACTTTGACGAATCATTGTGATAATATATACTTGTTAATTTATGCAAAGGTGTAATAACGAAAATGAAAAAAACTCTAACGATACTCGTTTCGCTTCTTCTCGTCTTTCAGACCTTTACCGCTCTGTTCGTGCCTTACGCCGCTGCCGACGGTGAAATAAGCGTCGGCGACACGGTGCTGTTCGGCAGATACGAGCAGGACGGAAAAGATTCAAACGGAGCCGAGGACATAAAATGGCGCGTCCTTTCGATCGACGAAGGAAACGGTACGGCACTTCTCCTTTCGTGGTATATACTCGATGTCGGTCAGTACAATGACAAAAACGGTGTATACTGGGAGGATTCCCTCCTCAGAAGCTGGCTCAACTCCTATTTCTTCGAAACGGCGTTCTCGTCCGACGAGCAGACCTCGATCGCGCTGTCAGAAGTCAGTGCCGACAAAAACCCCAAATACGACACGGACAACGGAAACGATACCGAAGATTACGTGTTCCTGCTCTCCTATGATGAAGCGACGTCGTACCTTCACTACGCCGAAGGCGGATACATGAAGCTGTATAAATACGACGGCGAGGAAGCGTACATCAACCTTGATATGATAAGCTTCTACACTCCCGCGGCAGCCGCGAAAGGCGGTTACACGCAGGACTTCCTCAAAACCGGCTTCTGGTGGTGCAGAACGATGGGCATCGACGACGGCAACGTCTGCAACGTCGCAAACACCGGCTACGCGAGCACCTACGGTCATTTCGTCACGATGAAGACCTACGGCGTGCGTCCCGCGGTCCGCGTAAGTCTCGACGCTCTTAAACTTACCGACGACGAAGAGCTTCCCTACTACGGCAAGGACAAGGACGAGCCCGTTTCGGAAGAACCGTCCGAAGAACCGAGCGAGGAACCCTCTGAAGAACCGAGTGAGGAACCTTCCGTCGAACCGTCCGAAGAACCTTCCGTTGAACCGAGTGAAGAGCCTTCCGCCGAACCGAGCGCAGAAGAAAGCAGCACCCCCGAAGAATCTTCCGCGGCGGAAGAATCTTCCGTCCCCGAAGAATCCGAAGAAACGTCTGACGCCGAGCAGTCCGCCGCCGGAAGCACATCCGAAAGCGACGAACCGTCTTCTTCCGAAAAAAGCGAAGAATCCGACGACGTCTTCACCGACTCAGCCCCCGTCAGAAACAAAATGTGGTGGCTCGGTGCCGTGATAATCGTGCTCATCGCCCTCCTTACGGTCGTATTCGTACGCCGCGTCTCAAGAGGCCCCGTCGATGATGACGACAATTGAACAAGCAATTTTCAAAAATATATAAATTGGAGGAATTTATTATGAAAATCATCGTTTGCGAAAACTATGAGGAAATGTCCAAAGCCGGTGCCAACATAATCGCCGACCTCCTCAAAAAGAAACCCGACTGCGTTCTCGGTCTTGCTACCGGATCCACTCCCGTAGGCATGTACGAAGAGCTCCGCCGCCTCAACAAAGCCGGCGAGATCACCTTCAAGGACGTCACTTCCTACAACCTCGACGAGTATTATCCCCTCGCTCCCGAACACGATCAGTCCTACCGTTATTTTATGAACCACAACCTCTTTGACCACATCGACATCGACAAAGCAAAGACCCACGTTCCCGACGGTCTCGCAGCCGATCCCGATGAAATGGGCAAAGCTTACGACGCCGCCATCGAAGCAGCGGGCGGGATCGATCTTCAGGTCCTCGGCCTCGGCCCCAACGGTCACATCGCTTTCAATGAACCGGAAGAAGAGCTCTATGCCGGCACCCACAAGACCGCTCTTACCGAAAGCACCATCCAGGCCAACTCCCGTTTCTTCGCTTCCAAGGCTGACGTTCCCACTCACGCGGTGACCATGGGTATCGGCTCCATCATGAAAGCCCGCAAGATCATCGTTCTTGCCAACGGCAAAGTCAAACATCCCGTTATCGAAAAGATGCTCTCCGGCAGAATCACCACTTCCTGCCCCGGCACTCTTCTTCTCGCTCACGCCGACGTTACCCTTATCGTCGACAAAGCAGCTTACGAAGGCTAAAACGACAAACCGAAAATTCCCGATATGCTTTACGGCATACCGGGAATTTTTTGTTCGTTTTATTATTTCTTGGGTTTCGAGAAGCACAGATAAGTGAGGAACGCGACGATTATTACCGAGATTATTACGACCGGCAAGTTAAGACCACCTTTGCTGTTTTCTTTTGTCTGCGTTGACGAATTTTCCGCCGACGTATCGGTTTTCGATTCCGAAGAAGCGGCGCTTTCTTCAGAGGAAGCTTCTTCGGATATCTCTTCCGGCTCTTCTTTGCTTTCTTCTTTCGGTGCGTGGTCGGAGTCGGGAACGAACGGCTTTTCGGTATATTCGTTATACATATAATCCGATATCCATTCGGTATACTTTTCCTGTCCTTTGGTCGAAAGATGTATTCCGTCGCCGGACGCGCAGATGACCGAATCCTTTATTCCCTCTTCCGAAATGAGCTTGTTCATATCGATGAGGTTGAGGTTGTACTCGTCGGCGAGCTTCCGTATGACGTCGAAATAGTTGTTCAGGCTGCCGGTACCGTAGTCGAGGTCGTATTGCCCCTTGACGTAGTACCCGCTGTCGGTACAGACGTTGTTGCCGGTCATCAGCACGATGTCCGCTCCCGCGTCGTGTATCATATTTATCATTTTGCGGTAATTCTTTTCGTACTGTTTAAGGCTGACGAGCGGCGTATTGCTGCTTATCTTCGTCGCCTGGTCGTTCATGCCGAACATCATGATGACGATGTCGGGCGACTTGTCGATGACGTCGGTCTTTATGCGTGCGAGCGCCTCGGTCGTCTTGTCGCCGCCGACGCCCGAATTGATTATCTCGGTACCGAGTTCACCGGAAAGCATCGAGACCCAGCCGGTGAACGCCGTGAGCGAGTCGCCGAAGGCGACTATTTTTTTGCCGAGGAACGGGCTCGAGGCACATTTTTCGCTGACGACGAAATAAGTGCGTCTCGTCCCTACCGACGGGCGTTTGCCGCTGCCCGCCGCAGTGACGGTTACGGTGTATTTGCAGCCCGCTTTGAGCTTCGACGCGTCTACTGTGTACGACGTTTCCTTGGTTTTGACGCCGTTGACGATGACCGTACCGTCGGTTATGACGGTGGACGTGTTGACGGTCACGACGTATTCGTCCGCTCCGTCGACGCCCTCCCATTCGACCCTGATGCCGTCGGTGCGTATAACGCTTCCCGCTTCGGGAAGAACGACGCTTTCGAGCTGAGGGAGCGACGTGTCGGGACGGTATATCTCAACGCCTTCGGGCTTTTCGCCGATGTATATCCTGCCGTCGGAGGTGAAATCCTTGTCGTAATGCTTTCCGCCCGACGTCTGCACCGTCCCCTTCGCGAGGTCGATGCCGGTGAGGTACGCCTTGTCTCCGACGTTGAGCTCTGCGAGTTTGTTGTAGGTATCGGTGGAAAGCTTGTTGATGTAATTGATATTGCCGTAATCGTTGCCGATGTTGACGAGCAGGACGAAGCCGTTTTCGGGAACGTAATTGTTCTTGCCGTTCGTTCCGTCGACGGTGAGGTCCACGCTCGTGACTATATAGGCGTCGGCGTCGTCGCTCCATTCAAACGTCGCGGAGCGCCACCAGCAGAGTCCCGCGGACGAGGTCGAAACGAACGTGCCGTTCTTGCGTGTGAAGATGAGCGAATGGCCTTCGCCGAGTGTGCCGTTGACGGCGTTCACGCCGAGAACGAGCTGATTCTCCGCATAAGCCAATGCGCCCGCAAAGCAGGCGCACAGCATCAATACGGAAATAAATACGGAAATAAGTTTCTTCATATTTATATCCTTTATTATTTATTATCGCGTATTATCGCGTTCCGAGCCAGACAAGGAGCGCGATGAGTCCGAGAACGCCGAGAACGGTGAGAACGACCTTCCACTTTGCCACGGGGAAACGTCCGCCGACCTTTCCGGTCTGTCCGTTCACCATGAAATTGTATATCTTCTCCTTATATTTGAAGCTCGAAAGCCACACGGGAAGCAGGATATACTTGAATTTCACGTTTTTGTGCTCGGTGGTCACGCTGAGGTTTTCAACGCGGTCGGCATGCTTTTCGTTCTTTATCTCGGATTCGATAAGCCCTTTGAGTGTGGTGCTTATGCGGTCTCTGCCGCCCGTCCAGGCGTCGTTGAGTCCGACCGAATATCTTTCGGCAATGAAGCCCGCGAGATACTCGGGCTTATAGAGCACGGCAGACGCGGTGTCGTACGGCTCGATCTGACGCAGGGTCTTGCCGTCGTACCTTGAAGTCCCGGGGACGAGAACGTCGTCGAAAAACCTGTCGTAGTTCCCGTTGACGCTGTACCAGTCGGTCCTCGTCTGCGTTTTGCCGTTCACGGTGACGGTACGGTCGATGCCGTACCGTGCCGTAAAGAAGCTGTGAGTGTCGGTGTCAAAAGTCCAGAACGGAAGATATACGCCCTGAAAAGCATCTGCCTTCGCGCTCTTGCGGACGATGCCCGGAGCGTAGATACGCTTTTTGATCCATTTGGTAAATTTTGCCGCCGCTTCCTTTGCGGTGACCCTGAAGCCGCAGACTCCGCCCGGAGCCATAGCGTCGGAAGCGCCCGCTTCGGTGACGAGAGTCGAACCGCAGTAGGGGCAGACGTCGGCTATCTTGAGCTCGTCATAGATCGATTCAGCTCCGCACGATTCGCAGATTATGGATTTCGTCCCTTTTCCCCAATCGTGGTTGCCGTAATCCCCGGCTTTTTCAAGGTCGGTCTCGAGCAGCAGCTCGGGCTCGTTCACTTCGATCTTACGGGTAGAGCCGCAGTATTCGCAGAACAACATTCCCTTTGACGGGTCGTAGATCATGGTCGCACCGCAGGAATCGCATTTTTTGTCGGTGGCGTCCATGGTGCCGACTATATTCGGAGAATAACCGCCTTCGTATTCGTTTTCTTCCATAATCAAAAAGCCGTATGTATTACTTTATATCTTTTTCGTCAAAACGGTCGCCGCACTGCGGGCAGAACTTGGGAGGATTTGCGGGGTCTTCGGGTTCCCAGCCGCACTTGTCGCATTTGTAAAGAGGAGCGTCGGAAGGCTTCTTCGCGCCGCATTCGGAGCAGAATTTGCCTTTGTTGACGGCACCGCAGGCGCATTTCCAGCCGTCGGCGGGTTTGGGAGCGCCGCATTCGCCGCAGAATTTGCCGGTGTTGCCGGCAGCGCCGCAGGAGCAGGTCCAGCCGGCAGCGGCGGGAGCGGCGGGAGCAGCGGGTGAAGGCTGATTTGCAGCCATATTATAGAGCTGAGCAGCGGTAGCTCCGCCTACGCCCTGAGCCATATTGAGACCGATGAAGCCGTTCATGGCGCCGCCTTCGTTGCCGGCAGCGGTGTTCATGGCGGTGACCGTTCCGCCTACCATACGGGCGGCAGCGGTACGGGTATCGAGAGTCATGGCGGTCTCTTCCCATTCGGTTATCTTCTTTCTCTGTTCTTCGGGGATGGAAGGAACGCCGAGGTTCATGGAGTATACTTCAAGTCCGCGTTTGCCCCATTCGGTCTTGAGGACTTCGTTGAGAGCGTCGCGTACTTCCATATTGTGAGCGGGGATCTGGTCATAGGAAACGCCTTTCGCGGAAAGGGTCGCGAGAGCGGGCTGAAGAGCCATGACGAGCTCGCCCTTGAGGATGCTGTCTATTTCGCTGCGGTTGTATTCATTGGATACGTTGCCGCTTACGTGGGTGTAGAAAAGAAGCGGGTCGACGATCTTGTAGGAATAGATACCGTTGCAGCGGAGGTCAACGGAAAGCTTGTAGCCGAGCTGTTCGTTGATGACTACCTTGAAAGGAACGGGAGAAGCGGTACCGAACTTGTTGTTGGGTATCTCTTTGGTGTTGAAGTAGTAAACTCTCTGATCCTTGCCGGTGTCGCCGCCGAAGGTAAAGCGTTTGCCGATGGTCTTGAAGGTTTCGATTATGCTCTTGCCGAGGCTGCCCGCGAAGATGGAAGGCTCCGTGGAAGTATCGTATTTGAATTCGCCCGGTTCGGCGCAGACTTCGACGATCTTGCCCTGCTCGACGATGATCATGCACTGTCCGTCGGCAACGGCGATGAGAGAACCGTTGGAAATGATATTATCGTTGCCCTTGGTGTTGGAAGAACGGCCGGATACGCGTTTCTGTCCTTTTACGACGAGGGTATCGCTGTCGAGAGCGTCACAGTAGAAAAACTCCTTCCACTGATCGGCAAGTGTTCCGCCGAGAGCACCGAGTCCTGCTTGAATAAGTCCCATAATTGAAAATCCTCACTTTCAAAAATTTATTTCTGTTATGCTGATCGGATTATAACACATTTTCAGCGTTTTGTCAATCAAAAATCAATTCCTTTCGGGCTTGAAAACGGCGTTTTTTTGTGGTATAATTAACCAAAATAAGTAAAAACGGAGCATTTTGAAGTGAGCATCCTTGTCTGCAGCGATATTTCGCTTTCTTACGGAACAAAAGAAATATTGAAAAACGTGTCGTTTTCGGTCAACGAGGGCGAAAAAGCGGGCATCATCGGCGTGAACGGCGCCGGAAAGTCCACGCTCGCGAACATAATCGCAGGCAGGACTCAGCCTACGTCCGGCAGCGTGTATATCCCCGGCGACGTTTCGGTCGGCATGCTTTCGCAGCGTACCGAAGACGATTTCAGAGGGAAAACGGTCTACGGCGTCGCCGTGTCTTCGTTCGCGGAGCTCGTGAAGACCGAAAGCAGACTCGACGATATGCTTTCCAAACTGTCCGAGCGTCCGTCGCTCATTTCGGAATACGAAAAGCTGCGTCACGATTTTGAGATAAAGGGCGGCAACGAATACAAAACGAAGGTCAAGTCGATGCTCGCCCGTTTCGGATTCCCAAAGGAAACGTGGGACAGCGACGCCGGAATGCTCTCCGGCGGTCAGAAGACGAGGCTTGCCCTCGCTTCCCTGCTGATGTCCGGCAAAGACGTGATAATCCTCGACGAGCCGACCAACCACCTCGACGTCGACACCGTCGAATGGCTCGAATCGTTCGTGTGTTCGTCGCCCAAGACCTTCCTTATCATATCCCACGACAGATATTTCCTCGACAGGGTCACCAACGTGACGGTCGAGATAGAATATCTGACGGCGACGAGATACACCGGAGGCTACACGGCGTTCAAGGAAAAGAAAAAGCAGCTTGCCGAGATCCGGGAAAAGCACTACGAGCTGCAGCAGAAAGAAATAAAGCGGCTCGAAGCGTATATCGAAAACCAGATACGCTGGGGACGCGAAAAGAATTTCATCGCGGCGAAATCGCGTCAGAAAGCGGTGGACCGCATCGAAAGGATAGAAAAGCCCAAAGCTCCCCCGAAGTCGATGAGGCTTTCGATACACACGACGGCATCGAGCCATTCGGTGCTTTCGGTCAGGAGCCTTTCAAAGTCGTTCGGCAGCCTCAGGCTGTTCGAGAACCTTTCGTTTGAGATAACGAAGGGAGAACGCGTCGTCATCATCGGCGCGAACGGCTGCGGAAAATCGACGCTGCTCAAAATAATCAACGGCATAGTCGAGCCCGACACGGGCGTATGCGAACCGGGATACAGTCAGGTCATAGGATACTACGACCAGGAGGTCCAGCTACTTGACGAGAACAACACGGTGCTCGACGAGCTTCTCGAAGCCGAACCGTCGCTGCTGCCCGTCGAGGCGCGCACCATACTCGGCTCCTACGGCTTCCGCGGAGACGACGCCTTCAAGCAGGTGAACGTGCTTTCGGGCGGGGAACGCGCAAGGCTTTCGATCGCGAAGCTCGTGCTGAAAAACGTGTCGTTCCTCATCCTCGACGAGCCGACCAACCATCTCGACATCCCCTCCAAGGAGGCGTTCGAGGACGCGCTCGCTTCGTACGAAGGGACGATACTCGCGGTATCGCACGACAGATATTTCATAAACACTCTTGCGACCCGCGTCATCGAGATAGATAAAAACGGTTACGACACCGGTTACAATGATTTCAGAGGAAATTACGCCGATTTCCTCGAAAAGCGCGTCAAGAACGCGCCAAAGAGCGAAGACGTCAAGGCCGGCAGCTCAAAAGCCGAATTCGAAAACGCCAAAAAGGAAAAGGCAAGATCCAAAGCGCGTGAAAAGCGGTACGCTTTCCTCACAGACGAGATACCCCGCATCGAGTGCCGTCTTGAGGAGCTCGAAAAAGAAATGACCGAAAAAGCGTCCGATTACGTGAGAGTCGGCGAGATCGACGCAGAAATGACGTCGCTCCGTGAGACACTTGACGGGTATTACGACGAATATCTGCTGCTTGAAGAAGAAAACGAAAAGCAATAGGAGCTATCTGTAATATATCGCTCCTCCCGAAAATATAAATGTAACAAAAAAACGGGAGGATAACAATGTTCATTTATACGGTTAAGGCTTCAAGCCTCAAATTCTTCGCGCTGCTGCTCGCGTCCGTGGCGGTACTCGCCGCGCTCATCGCCGTCATACCAGAATACGGCGAAGCCGGTGACGCCGCTCTCGCGTCGGTAGATTACGCGGACGTAAAGACCAACGAAGACAGGATAAGCTTCATATCGGGATTCGGCTATGAGGTCGAAAAGGACACCTATATCACCGAGAACGTGACGATCCCCGAATCGTTCGACTCGGCGTATGACAGATACAACGACATACAGAGGTCGCAGGGCCTCAATCTGAAAAAATACAAGGGAAAGAACGCGACGAGGTATTCGTACTACGTAAAGAACTACGACGGTTACGACGGCAAGGTGCTCATCACCCTGCTCGTTTACAAGGACCGCGTCATAGGCGGCGACGTTACGGGTATCGACGGAGAAGGATTCGTCCACGGGTTCGAAAGGTAATAAAAAGAGCGCTTTCCGGCAATAATAAAGCCGGAGAGTGATCAAAATGCACGACCGTCCGTTTATCGCGGGTCTGGTGGTGGGGCTGTTCGCCGCTTTGCTCATCATACTCGCGGGGCTGCTTTTTTACCCCGAGCTCGTTTACATCTACCGTGTCGCCGACAGATTTCTGACGGGGATAAACTAAATGAAAGCAAGACTTGACAAGATACTTTCCGAAAGCAACGTGCTTTCGAGAAGCGAAACGAAAGCTGCCGTCAAACGCGGCAGGCTTACCGTCAACGGCGTTACCGTAAAGGCGGGCGACGTCAAGGTCGACGACGACGACGTAATAACGCTTGACGGAAACGAAATAAAAAGACGGCGCTTCTTTTATATAATGATGAACAAGCCCGCGGGATACGTCTGCTCGACGGACGAACCGGGGAGCAGAACGGTGCTCGACCTGCTGCGTCCCGAGGACAACGCCAGAGGCATGTTCCCCGCCGGACGTCTCGACAAGGACACGGTAGGACTGCTTCTGATAACGAACGACGGTCCTCTCGCCCACGATCTGCTGTCGCCGAAAAAGCACGTCACCAAAAAATACGCCTTCCGTTCTTCGCGTCCGCTCACGGAATCGGATAAGGCAAAGCTCGAAAATGGCGTGGAGATAGACGGCGGGATGACGAAGGAAGCAAAAGTGGAGTCGGACGGCGTCGAAGGAACGATCGTCATCACCGAAGGAAAGTTCCATCAGATAAAAAGAATGTTCGTTTCCGTCGGCAACGCGATAGAATATCTGAAACGGACGGAGTTCGGTCCGCTGAAGCTCGACCCTTCTCTTGCCGAAGGCGAATACCGTTTTTTGACCGACGAAGAAACGAAAGCCCTTTTTTGCCGTGAATGATCGTGAATAAGAATATTGATTATGCAATATAAACAAACACGGAGAAGAAATTTTGGATATTTACCCACTTCCATTTTGGTTTGTTTTTTGCTATTATATACGATAGTAATTGAGCGAGATATGTCATCTTGCAACTCAGGAGGTTTATAAATGGCAAGCGTACTTTTTAAGCACATTTACAAAAGATATCCCGGCGGAGTTACCGCTGTATCCGATTTCTGCCTTGAAGTCAAAGACAAAGAATTCATAATCCTCGTCGGACCTTCCGGATGCGGAAAAACCACTACCCTCAGAATGATCGCCGGTCTCGAAGAGATCACCGACGGCGAGCTTTTCATCGACAACGAATGCGTTAACGATAAAGCTCCTAAGGACAGAGATATAGCGATGGTGTTCCAGAACTATGCTCTTTATCCGCATATGACCGTTTTCGACAATATGGCTTTCGGTCTTAAGCTTCGCAAAATCAGAAAAGACGAAATCAAACGCCGCGTTGAAGAAGCCGCAAGGATCCTTGACATCTCTCACCTCCTCGACAGACGCCCCAAGGCTTTGTCCGGCGGTCAGAAGCAGCGTGTCGCTCTCGGACGTGCCATCGTTCGTGAACCGAAGGTATTCCTTCTCGACGAGCCTCTCTCCAACCTCGATGCTAAGCTGAGAGCTTCCATGAGAAGCGAGCTCACCAAGCTCCATCAGAGATTGAAGACCACCTTCCTTTACGTTACCCACGACCAGGTCGAAGCTATGACAATGGCTACCCGCATCGTCGTTATGAAAGACGGTCTCATTCAGCAGGTCGATACTCCTCAGAACCTTTACGATTACCCCTGCAACATCTTCGTCGCAGGCTTCATAGGAACTCCTCAGATGAACTTCCTCACCGGCACTCTCGTTCAGCCCAAGGGCACCAACGACGTCTGGTTCGAGTTCGCCGAAGGCAAAGCAAAGTTCAAGATCCCCGCAGACAAATACGAAGACGGTCAGCTTAAAGACTACATCGGCAAAGAAGTCATCGTCGGCGTTCGTCCCGAGCTTCTCCACGATGAAGCAGGCTCCGCGGAACGTTTCCCCGATGCCGTCATCGACGCATACGTTGAATTCACCGAGCTCATGGGCGCCGAGATTTATCTCTATCTCGACATTGCGAAAAAAGAAGGCGACGACCTTGATGACGCTGTCAGTATGATCGCACGCGTTTCTTCCCGCTCCAAGTCCAAAGCCGGCGACAACCTCAAGATCGCCATCGATACCTCCTGCATCCACATTTTCGACAAAGAAACCGAACAGTGCATCGCTCACTGATAGTTCTTCATTGATTACATATACGGTGTCCCTCAAAGGACACCGTATTTTTTATCTTTTTTTGCAAAATGGTATTGACAATCGCGTGATTGTATGCTATAATCAGTTAAGCGCTTAAGAAAGTGCTATAACGGTTTGTGTCACATCATCATATAAAGTAAGGAGAGATTCATTATGCTTACGATAAGCAACCTTTCGAAGTCCTACACCAAGGACAAAAAAGCGGTGAACGATCTTTCGCTCGTCATCGAAGACGGCGACGTATACGGTTTTATCGGTCACAACGGTGCCGGCAAGACCACGACGCTCAAAGCGATAACGGGCATACTTCCCTTCGACGAAGGCAGCGTGGTTTTCAACGGGACCGACCTTTTGAAAGACCCGATCAAATACAAATCGCGCCTTGCCTATATTCCCGATAACCCCGATCTTTACGAATCGATGACGGGGATAAAGTATATCAATTTCATTGCCGACCTTTACGGCATACAGCAGGAAAAGCGCAGCGCAAATATAAAGAAATACGCGGACGCCTTTGAACTGACGGGTGACCTCGGTTCCCCCATATCGTCGTATTCGCACGGCATGAAGCAGAAGCTCGCCATCATATCGGCGTTCGTTCACGAGCCGAAGCTGCTCATCCTTGACGAACCGTTCGTGGGGCTCGACCCCAAAGCGGCTCACACTCTGAAGGAACTGATGAAAGAAATGTGTGAAAACGGCGGTTCCATCTTCTTCTCGACCCACGTGCTCGAAGTTGCCGAAAAGCTCTGCACCAAAATCGCCATCATCAAGGACGGCAAGCTCATCAAATGCGGAAGCACCGACTATGTCAGGGGCGATTCCTCGCTCGAGGATATCTTCCTTGAACTCGTTGACTGACGGAGGTGGGCGTTTTGTTCAAACAGATACGTCTTCTGACCGCGGCGTCACTCGGCAATATATTGAAGAACTCCAAAGCCATCGGCGGAAGCAAACGCAAAAAAGGGCTGATAATAGGTCTTTTCATCTTCCTCGGCATATATATCGCCGCGCTTTCGGGCGCACTCGTTTATCTGATATACGATCAGCTTTCGCTCACCGACGAAACGGCGACGCTGCGTATCTTCATCCCCTGCCTTTATTTCGTGCTGGCAAGCGCGCTGTCGCTGATAACCGGTCTGTTCTCGTCGCAGGGCTTCCTTTTCACATCGAATGACTTCGATATGCTCTTCTCGCTGCCCGTTTCGACGAAAGCGATACTCATATCCAAATTCCTCGTGTTTTACGGCTACGAGCTCATATTCAGCATAGCGACGATAGGCGTTTCCAACATCGTTTATATGATCCTTGACGGTTTCACCGTCGCCGGAGTGATAACGACGATCCTCGGTATCACGCTGACGCCGATACTGCCGATGATGCTCGGCACGGTAATCGCGTACGGCATTTCGATGCTGATACGCAGCTCGGCGCACAAAAATATGATAACGACGATACTCACGATAATTTTCACCGCCGGTCTCCTCATCGTAGTCGAGATCGCCGCGTTCTCGTCCGACAGCCTCGTCGACTATATCATCAAATACAGCGGAGACCTGCTCAAATCCTTCCGCGACTACTATTTCCCTGCCGGCTGGTATGTCAGCGCGTTCAGCGGTGAATACCTCTATATGCTTCTGTTCGCCGCTTTCAACCTCGTCCCGCTTCTGCTTCTCATCCTTATCTCGATAAATTACAGGTCCCTCGTTTCGTCGTTCCGCGCGGGCGGAAAAAAGGTGAAATACACCTATTCCGAAAGCAACGTGAAAACGAAAGGCGTGCTGCTCACCTGCTTCGTGAAGGAATTCAAAAAGCTCCTTTCGTCAGCGCAGTACATGATGAACGCTTTCACGGGGATAATCATGATGTTCCTCGGTCTGTTCACCCTGTCGAGCCTCAGCGAAGGCGTACCCGCCGAGCTTTCGGTTTATATCCTGCTTGCCGAAATGCTGCTGATGTGCACCATTTCCTCGACGACCACGTGCACGATCTCACTTGAAGCAAAGACGCTCTGGATATACAAAACCTCCCCCGTAAAGGAAAACACGATACTCGTTTCAAAAGCGATGGTCAACTACTGCGTCTTCATTCCCGCGATAATCGTCGTTTCGGTCATCGCCAAGATAATGTACGCCTTCACCATCCCCGAGCTTCTGCTCCTTATCCTGCTTCCGTCGGTGGCGGTGCTGTTCATGTCCTATTTCGGACTCGTCATAAACCTTGCGCTGCCGAAATTCGATTGGACCAACGAGATCTACGCCATCAAGCAGAGTTCGAGCGTGCTTGTGACGATGTTCTCCACCTTCATATTCAACCTGTCCTTCATCGGCGTTTCGGTATGGCTTGCCATAGCGTACGACGTCGCTCCCGGTCTGCTCGTGGGCATACTGTTCCTCGTCTACCTTGCCGGATACGCCGTGACGAGATGGATATGCACGACATGGGGCGTCAGAAGGTTCCGTTCCCTGTAAAACGCAAAACGGTTTCCGCAAAGTACGGCGGGTTGATAAGGCAGTTTTTGCGTAAAAAAGAACCTGCTGAGAAGGAAAAATCCTTTTCAGCAGGTTTCTTTATTTTATATTTGTCCTACACCGTTGCAAGCAACGACTTTGGATATCCAAAGTCACGAAATAAGTGATGTTGTGCCTTGCGGCACAGTGATGCTGTTCGTTTCACTCACAGTGATGTTTTGCGGTTTCACCGCAAAGTGATGTGATGTATTCCACCCACGCCCGCAGGCGCATCACTCGCCGCCGGCGAACATCACGCGCGAAGCGCACATCACATTCCACGCAGTGGAATACATCGTTTTCGGCGCGGGACGGCAACATTAAAAAACGTCCTTATTAACACGCGCCGAA